>NZ_WUMM01000006.1:0-378340 GCF_009826875.1 Shinella sp. AETb1-6
GGCGGCAGCCGGATGGGCACCGCAAAGCGCTGCCCATCCGGCGACACTCAAACAAACGAAAACCCCGGAGCGTCGCCGCTCCGGGGTTTCTCATATCCCGTCCGATACCTTCCCTTACAGCTTGTTGGCGCGCTGCTGGAGCATCATGAAGGTGTCGTAGTTGTACTCTGCGATCTGCAGGTTGAGGTAATACTCGCCGCGGAAGGCCTTGATGGAATCCCATATTTTCTTGAACATCGGGTTTGCCGCTTCCATCTCCGCATAGACCTCGTTGGCCGCGTCGAAGCAGGCCGACAGGATCTCCTGGCTGAACGGGCTGAGCTTGGCGCCGGCCGCGACGAGGCGCTTGATCGCCGGCGGGTTCAGCCAGTCGTATTTCTGCAGCATGTCGGCGTCGGTCGCCTGGCAGGCGGTGCGCAGCAGCGACTGGTAATTCTTCGGAAGACCTTCGTAGGCCGCCTTGTTGAACAGGGCGTGCACCGTCGGGCCGCCTTCCCAGAAGCCGGGATAGTAGTAGTAGGGCGCGACCTTCACGAAGCCGAGCTTCTCGTCGTCATAGGGCGTGGTCCATTCGGCGGCGTCGATCGTGCCCTTTTCCAGAGCAGGATAGATGTCGCCGCCGGCGATCTGCTGCGGCACGACGCCGAGCTTTTCCACGACCTTGCCCGCGAAGCCGCCGATGCGCATCTTCAGGCCCTGGAGGTCGGCGACGGTCTTGATTTCCTTGCGGAACCAGCCGCCCATCTGCACGCCGGTATTGCCGCCCGGAAAGCCGATCAGGCCCTGGGTCGCCAGGAACTCGTTGAACAGGTCGATGCCGCCGCCGTGGTACTGCCAGGCATTCATGCCGCGCGCATTGAGCGCGAAGGGCACGGCCGCGCCCAGCGCCCAGACCGGGTCCTTGCCCCAGTAGTAGTAGGACACGGTGTGGGCGGCTTCCACGGTGCCGGCGGATGCGGCGTCGGCGGCCTGGAGGCCCGGCACGATTTCGCCGGCCGCGAAGACCTGGATCTGGAAATTGCCGTCGGTGGCTTCGGAAAGGTATTTCGACAGCACCTCCGCACCGCCATAGATCGTATCGAGCGATTTCGGGAACGACGAGGCGAGGCGCCAGTTGACCTTCGGGTTGCTTTGCGCGAGGGCCGGCGCAGCGAGCACGGCGGAGGCTGCGCCGCCCACACCTGCGACACCGGCTTTCTTGATGAACGAACGGCGATCCATGGTTTCCTCCCAGTGGCGGGCAGGGCTCCTCAACCCCACCCTGTGTGACCGGGGAAAGCTAATCATGCCGGGATGCGGGTTTCAAGCGAAGATGGGGCAGGATAAATCCCGCTCGCTACGACTTTCGTCTTAGAGGACGGCGCGCGCGACACGCTGGTTTTGCAGGCGTTGTGCCGGGCCGGCCGGGTTTGTTACCCGGCCATCGCCTCTTCGTATTCCGCCGAAAGCTCCAGCCATTGCTCCTCGGCCTCGTTGAGCTTGTCGGCGGCCATGGCGCGCAGCTTGGCCTTCTCGGCGGCCTTGGCCGGGCTCTTCTCGTAGAGCGCGGGGTCCGCAAGTTCCGCATCAAGCAGTTGAATCTGCTTGTTCAGTTTCGCCGTCAGGGATTCGATTTCGTTGATCTTTTTCTTGAGCGGCGCAAATTGCGCGCGCCGGTCGGCATTGGCCTTGCGCTGGTCGGCCTTGTTGGCGGTATCGCCGCTCGCCGCCGGCTTGTCCTTGTCGTCCCGCTTTCCGGATTGCACGATGAGGCCGCGATAATCCTCCATATCGCCTTCGAAAGCCTTCACGGTGCCGTTGTTGACCAGCCACAGCCGGTCGACGGTCGCCTCGATCAGGTGCCGGTCGTGCGAGATGAGGATGACGGCGCCCTCGTAATCGTTCAGCGCCTCGATCAGCGCGCGGCGGCTGTCGATGTCGAGGTGGTTGGTCGGCTCGTCGAGAATGAGCAGGTTCGGCGCGTCGAAGGCGGCAAGGCCCATGAGGAGGCGCGCCTTTTCGCCCCCCGAAAGGTCCTTGGCGGGCGTGGACATCTTTTCCGTCGCAAGCCCCATCTGGGCCACGCGGGCGCGCACCTTGGCTTCCGGCGCCTCCGGCATCAGCCGGCGCACATGCTCGACGGGCGACTGGTCGGGAATGAGGTCGTCCAGCTGGTGCTGCGCGAAGAAGCCGATCTTCAGCCCCGGCGCCCGCTTGACCACGCCCGATTCCGCCTCCAGCCGGCCCGAGATGAACTTGGCGAAGGTCGACTTGCCGTTGCCGTTCGAGCCGAGCAGCGCGATGCGGTCGTCATTGTCGATGCGCAGGTTGATCTGCCTGAGGATCGGCTTGCCCGGCGCATAGCCCACCGCGCCGCCCTCGATGGCGATGATCGGCGAGGCCGGCTGCTTTTCCGGCTCGGGAAAGGTGATCGGCTGCACCTGGGTCTCGATGACGGCGGCCACCGTGCCCATGCGCTCCAGCGCCTTGATGCGGCTTTGCGCCTGCCGCGCCTTCGTCGCCTTCGCGCGGAAGCGATCGATGAAGCTTTGCAGGTGCTTGCGCGCGGCGTCGTTCTTGGCCTTCGCCTTCATCTGCAATTCGTCGTTCTCGGCCTTCTGGCGCTCGAACTGGTCGTAGGAGCCGCGATAGAAGGTCAGCTTCTGCTGGTCGAGATGCACGATGGCGTTGACGGCCGTGTTGAGCAGGTCGCGGTCGTGGCTGATGATGATCACGCTGTGCGGATAGCGCCGCACATAGTCTTCCAGCCACAGCGTGCCTTCGAGGTCGAGATAGTTTGTCGGCTCGTCGAGCAAAAGCAGGTCCGGCTCGGAAAACAGCACGGCCGCCAGCGCCACGCGCATGCGCCAGCCGCCGGAGAAGCTTTTCGCCGGCCGCTGCTGCGCCTCGTGGTCGAAGCCGAGACCGGCAAGAATGCTCGCCGCACGCGCCTCGGCCGAATGCGCGCCGATATCGGTGAGCCGCGTCTGGATTTCGGCGATGCGGTGCGGATCGCTGGCCGTCTCCGCCTCCTTGAGAAGCGCGGCGCGTTCCTTGTCGGCGGCCAGCACGATCTCGATCAGCGCGTCGTCCGTGCCGGGGGCTTCCTGCGCCACCTGGCCGATGCGTGCATTCTTCGGCAGCGTGATCGTCCCGGCCTCCGGCGAGAGCGCGCCGGTGATGATGCGAAACAGCGTGGACTTGCCGGTGCCGTTGCGCCCGACGAGACCCGCCTTCGTGCCCGAAGGCAGCGAAAGCGACGCGTTGTCGATGAGGAGACGCCCGGCGATGCGGGCGGTGAGGCCGGAAATCGTGATCATGGCGGGTCTATAACCAAATCCCGCGAAAGTGCGAAGCGCTTTTGCGCGCGCGGCACCGTCTCAGGCGGCCGCGCCGCCGCGATAGGTGCGGCCGGCCCGCTCGGCCACCTCCGCGGAGTAGATGCGCAGCGCCATCCCCGTCTCCGACGCATAGGCCAGCGCCTGGTCGGCCTGTTCGCAGAGCATTACGGGCGTCTTTGCCGAATCGGTCATCGAGAGACCGGCCGTCAGCGTCAGGAAGCCCGCCGGCAGTTCGCGGTCGAGGAAGGGAAACGGCATGTCCGCCACCTTGTCGGCCATCCGCCGGGCGATACCGGTGGCGATCTCGCGTGTCACGTCGCTGAGCAGCAAGCAGAAGAGGTCCGGCCCGGTGCGCGCGACGAGGTCGTTCTTCTTCACCGACTGGCGGAAGAGGGTGGCCAGCCGCTTCACCGTCTTCTCGTCCGCCCCGGCGGCGTGGCTTTCGGCAAATTCGCGCAGCTGCTCGACGCGGAACACCAGCAGTGCGCATGTGCCCGCCGCAGCCTTGTCCTCGAAGATACCCTTGAGATGGCCGAGCAATGCGGCCTTGTTCGCAAGCCCCGTCACCGCGTCGTGGGTCAGCGCCTCGCGGCTTGTGACGAGGCCTGAGCGCAGACTGTCGAGATGGGATTGCAGGTCGCCGATGCGGGCGGACGCCATCCGGTCGGTGCCGAGAATATCCTGCATGAGGGAAAGAAGCCGCGTCGCATCGCTGGCGAAGTCGGAAATGCCGAGCACCGGGTCACGCTTCATCCGGGCGGCGATTTCCTCCAGTTCCTGCACGGCGACGGCGCGCTGGCGCTGGCTCTCCTCGGCGGTTTTGGCGATTTCGCAGAGCACGCGCACGGCGTCGTCGGCCGCCTTGCCGGCCGCCAGCGCATTGTGGCTGGGCAGGGCATGCCGTAGCGCGATGGCATCGAGCGAAAGCTGGTCGGGCGTCTTGCCCAGCGCCGCGATCTCCCGCGCCACGCCGGCATTGCCGTTCAGTGCTTCGAACAACAGCTCGTAATTGCGCGGAAGCGCTGCGATGCCGAGGTTCGCCATCAGCTGCGCGATGCGCGCCGCGATCGGCGGAACGGCCTGTTGTGTGTCCTTTGAAGCGGTGGACGCCTTGCTGTTCATGAAACGCCGTCGGGTTCGGCGCGGGCAGGTTTGCCCACGCGCAGGAATTGTCGGCGTAACTATCGGATTGCGCGGTTAATTTTACGTTCGCTCACGAACGATGGGCCGTCTCCTGACGATTGCCGGGTCCATCGGGTGTATCGCTGTGCGACACCCGCTATGGACGCCGGCCGTTCCGTCAGGCGGTGCGCCGCGCAAGGGGCAGGGCCCGCATCACCTGGCCGATTACCGTCAGGCGCTGCTTCTTTGCGGCCCGCGCGATGCGGTTCTGCTGCAGGTCGCGCAACGCGGCGGCATAGCCCTCCGCCCGCGCATCCTTCAGCGCCACCTCGAAGGTCTTCTCAATGACCGGGTAGCACTCCTCCGGCAGGTAGGCGTTCGGGGCATCGGTGCCATACACACGCGCCATCTTGCAAAGCGTACTGCCGAGCAGGGCTGCCCACTCTTCGTTCGTTCTTGCCATAAGCTTTCCTCTCATCGGGCGAGGCACGCGCCATGAGCGTGGCCCCAACGGAAGCGACTATGCTGCCACCGATCGCCGCATGGCTGTCACCTGGGTGACACGCATGCCGCAGCCCCCGAAATCGGTGTCGAGCGCTTCCATATTCCTCAACTGTATCACTACTATTGCAGGAGTCGACCCGTCTCCGCACCTCAGATGTGCAGAAAAGCCTTTCCCTCGCTGCGGACGAAATAGGTGAGGTCGAGCGGCACGCTCGGTCCGCCCAGCGCCGTCAGCATGGCATGGCACTGTCCGCGATGGTGGGTCTGGTGGTTGAAGACATGGGTAAGCGCAAGGCCGAGCGGGTGGGTTATCTCGCCCGGATTGCTGAGCGGACTGTAGGTCACGTCGGCGGCGATCTGCGCTTCGCTGAGCGAATCGATGAAGGCGCCAAGCCGCTCGTCCTCCTTCCGCCGTGCCGCATGAAGCCCTTCGAAATCCTCGTATAGGATGGCGGCGAGGCTGGTCGGCGCGTCGCCTTCGCCCGTGAAGCGTTTCAGCCAGATGCGGTCGGCGGCGAGCAGATGGTTGAGCGTGCCGTGCAGCGAGCGGAAGAACGCGCCGAGGTCGCGGCGAAAATCGGCGTCGTCGAGCTTGGCGACCGCGTCATAGAGTTTGGCATTCGCCCAGCCGTTATAGGCGCAAAACATCCGGTAGTGATCGTGCATCTGGTTCTCCTTGGATCGGCCAGTATAAGGCGCCGTGCATTTCGTGGATGAATGCGACGCATGAAATTATCTGATTTGAAGCCGCGCCCGCCGTGCGTTTCAATGCGCTGAACGGAGGCTTCCCATGACCCGATTGCTCTACGCGCTTGCCGGTACCGACAAGACCCGCCAGTTTTCGCCCCATGTGTGGAAGACGGTGATGTCGCTTGCCCACAAGGGGCTGGATTACCGGACGGTCCCCGTCGGCTTCACCGAGATACCCGCAATCGAGGACGGCGCGACCGCGACGGTGCCGCTGCTGCGCGATGGCGACAGGCTCGTGCGCGACAGTTTCGATATCGCCCTTTATCTCGACGAGGCCTACCCGGATCGCCCCACGCTGTTCGGCGGCGAGGGCGGCAAGGCCATGGCGCGCTTCATCGAGGCATGGTCGCAGTCGACCCTGCACATGGCCGTCACCCGCATCGCCATTCTGGATATTCACGACCTGCTCGGCCCCGTCGACCGCGATTATTTCCGCCGCAGCCGCGAAGGGCGCCTCGGCGCGTCGCTGGAGGATATCGCCGCGGCCGGAAAACAGGAGATCGAGGGCTTCGCGAAGAAGCTCCAGCCGTTGCGCAATATGCTGAACGTGCAGCCGTTCATCGGCGGTGATGGCCCGCTTTTCGCCGACTATATCGTCTTCGGTGCGCTGCAATGGCTGCGCACCACGGCGGGCACGAAGGTGCTGGAGGCGGACGATCCGGTTGCCCTGTGGTTCGAGCGCTGCCTTGATCTGCACGACGGCGCGGGGCGGCGCGTGACGGCGGCATGAAACTTTCATCCTGAAGGCGCCAAACATCGCCACCCCCTTGTTTTGCCGGGCATTGGCAGCTATTGAACCGCCACTTTCACCGGAAAACCAAGGGAAACCTAAAAATGGCGATTGAACGCACCTTTTCGATGATCAAGCCGGACGCGACGAAGCGCAACCTCACCGGCGCCATCACCAAGATGCTCGAAGACGCAGGCCTGCGCGTCGTGGCGTCCAAGCGCGTCTGGATGAGCAAGCGCGAAGCCGAAGGCTTTTACGCCGTGCACAAGGAGCGTCCCTTCTTCGGCGAGCTCGTCGAAGGCATGACCTCGGGCCCGACGGTCGTCCAGGTCCTGGAAGGCGAGAACGCCATCCTGAAGAACCGCGAGATCATGGGCGCCACCAACCCGGCCAACGCCGACGAAGGCACCATCCGCAAGACCCACGCTCTCTCCATCGGCGAGAACTCGGTCCACGGCTCCGACGCCCCGGAAACCGCCGCCCAGGAAATCAAGTACTGGTTCTCCGACACCGAAATCGTCGGCTGAATCACTTCCTCCGGCCCCGGCCGGAAGATATTGAAATAATTATGAAACCGGGACCGAAAGGTCCCGGTTTTCGTTTGCGGTGGTGGTGTTTGGGCTGGCCTTATCTGTCGCGCGCATCATCACCGAAAATGGGCGCGAACCCTGGCAGTCTTCGATAGCGTCGTCAGCAGCGTGGAATAGTGGCCGGCAAAGCTCGCCATGTTATCGGTAAGAGAAGAGGCCTTGCAGAACGGCGCCCATGCGGTGCCTTCGAGCGCCTGGCGGTAGAGCGCCTTCATACGCCGGTGCGTCCATGGCATCACGGCCTGCCACGGCTTCTTGCGTCCTGTGAAATGCACGATGGCCGGCTGTTTGATGAAGGGCAGGATACCGGTCTGCGCGTTGTAGCGCGCGTCGAGCCGATGCCAGTTCCCATCATAGGCGATGTTCAGCACATCCTGATCGTGCGACGGAAACCGCTCCGGTTCCCGTTCGAACGTCTCGCGCGCCTTTCGGATCAGGCCGTCCTCGAGGCTTCTTTTCCAGTCGAACAGCAAAACCCCGGCATTGAAATATCGCCCGCCGCTCTTCAGTCCGATCCTTTGCTGCCGGCGCTCGATCTTCTCCGGAAAAGCCATGACGTAGTCGTCGACCGCACCGAGCGCCTTGACGCCGAGGTCCGCCTGGAAAAGCTCATCCAGTGATGCCACGGCGACCGCATCCGCGTCGATGTAGAGAAGTCGGTCGATAGTGTCGGGGACGATGAGATCCATGTAAAGCCGCGCCAGCGTTGCGCGCGACCACCGCCCGAAGGCGGGTCCATCCACCCTCGGCGTCGGGTCGGGCAGCACGTCGATGGTGATCGAATGCCGTTCTGCGAAGGCGGCGATCTCTTTGAGCTGTTTTTCCTCCGCGCCGAGCGCCAGCAGCAGAAGTTTTGCGTTGATGGCCTTCAGGTTGGTGTGGATCGACAGCAAAGCGCAGCAGGCGGCCGGCAGCATATTGGCGTCGGCGCAGGCAATCGCACCATAGTTCAGAGCGGGGGTTGGTGACATGAAGACGGCACTCCGACCGGTAAGGGCATGAAACTTTTGGCCGGCCGCGCGGGCACGCCGCCGGGAGCGTCAATATACGATGCCGCCCCGGTTCGGAAGGGACCGCGTCGGAAACCCGCCGATTGATGTGCGCATTGCGTTGTTCTTGTCGGGATTGCGGCATGACCGCATCCGCATTCTCTTTCGCCTATCCCGCGCACGTCGCCGTCTCGAAATGCGCGGGCGCCTTGCCGTCCTTGAAGACCGCGGGGTTCTTCTCGTAGGCGGGGCCGATGACGAGGGGTTTGGCGGGCAGGATGTCCTGGTCGAGGCTGGAGGTCACCTCGGTTTCCAGCGATTGCAGTTGCTCTCCGCCCGGTCCCAGCACGCGGATCGACACCTTGTAGGGGTGGTTCTTCTTCACGCAGGTCACGTCGGGGCTTTCCAGCACCACGCGCGGCAGGCTGGCGAAGAGTTTGCGCTCCAGCGTGAGCGGCGCGCCGCCGGCCGGGTTCTCGAACGACGCCCGCACGACCGATCCGTCGGGCAGGGGCTGCGTCTTTTCCAGCGTCACGAGATAGGTCGCATAGGCCAGCCGGTAGTTGAAGACGAACATCTTGCCCGTCAGCTTCAGCGGGTCGGGGCCGGTCTCGCGCTGGCAGGCGGAGAGAAGCAGGGCGAGGGGAAGCAGCGCAAGCAGAGGGCGTTTCATGGTCCGGGGTCTCCGCGCCGGCGGCGATAGTGGCGGTTCGCCTTCACCCGGTTGCCGCACACCGCCATGTCGCACCAGGCGCGCGAGCGGTTGCGGCTGCGGTCGATGAACAGCCAGCGGCAGTTGGGGCAGATCTTCAGCCTGTCCGGTTGCGGCTGCGCCAGCAGCATCAGCGCCGAGCGCGCCGTGGCGGTATCCAGCGCCTGCGCGCGCGTGCCGGACCGGCGCAGCGTCGCGGCGATCGCCTCCAGCAGGTCCGCGAGCAGGTCCGGCCTTGCCGTGCCCTCGATTTCGGCGCGGAAATGCGCGTCGATCGCCTCGCGCAGCGCGACGAGCCCGCTGCGTGCATCGTCGTGCACCGGCGCGAGCGCGCCGAACAGGTCGCGCTCGGCCCCGTAGGCACTCGCCCCCGCACAGAAGGCGTCCATGGCGGCGGGATCGGCGAACCGGTCGATCCGCCGCGCCGGGTCGTCGCGCAGCACCACGGAGTTGGCGACATCGAGCGCCAGCGCGCCACCGGAAAAACGATGCGGGGTCCAGGAAAAGGTCATGCGATATTCTAACTGGTAAAAGCAATTTTGCCAGTTATAATTTTGGCGGATCGGGAAAGCGCCATGGCCTATTTTCTTCAGCAGATCGCCAATGCCGTGCCTGTGGCCGCGCTCTATGCGGTGCTCGCCTTCGGCTATTCCATCGCCTTCGCCGTGACCCGGCGCGCCGACATCGCCTATGGCGCGCTCTTCGCCTTCGCCGCCCAGCTTTTCGTGCTGTTTGCCGGCTACGGCTGGAACCAG
This sequence comes from Shinella sp. AETb1-6, assembly GCF_009826875.1. Lineage (NCBI taxonomy): Bacteria > Pseudomonadati > Pseudomonadota > Alphaproteobacteria > Hyphomicrobiales > Rhizobiaceae > Shinella > Shinella sp. AETb1-6. Next base: position 9,473 of record NZ_WUMM01000006.1, read on the forward strand.
CTCTGGCTCGTCCTGCCCGCCGCGCTCGGCTTCGGCGCGCTCGGCGCGCTGGTCTACAGCCTCGGCGCCGCCGTTCTGGTGGGGCGCCATGTGATGCGCCCGCTCGCCTTTTCCTCCGACAATACGGTCGTGGTCGCCGCGCTCGGCGTGGTGCTGGTCCTCATGGAAACGGCGCGGCTGGCGTCGGATGCGCGCAGCCTGTGGCTGCCGCCGCTCCTCGCCACGCCCGTCGTCTTCTGGAACGATGCGGCTTTCCCGGTGGCGCTCACCGTGCTGCAACTGGCCAACACGCTTGCCATGCTGGCCATGATCGCGCTCGGCGCGGTCTTCCTTGCCCGCTCCCGCTGGGGCCGCCGCTGGCGCGCGGTCTCGCAGGACAGGCGGGCGGCGGAACTCTGCGGCATCGATTCGGCCAGCGTCTACCTGTCGGCATATGCGCTGGCCGCGCTGTTCGCCAGCCTCACGGGCATGCTGGCCGTCTCCTATTACGGCAACATGGATTTCGGCGCGGGGCTGGTCTTCGGCGTGAAGGTGCTGTTCATCGCCGCGCTCGGCGGGGCGGGAAACCCCTTGCGGTCGGCCCTCGGCGGGGCCGCCATCGGCCTTACGGAAACCCTGTGGAGCGCCTACGGCTCCTTCCTCTGGCGCGACGTGGTCGTCATCGCCGCGCTGGTGCTGCTCCTGATCATCTTCCGGCGCGAGCGGCCCGTTATATAGATGCGGACCGCACGGCCGCCGTTACGACCACTTCTCCAGCGCCGTGTCGTCGCTGTCCTTCGCCGCCACCCAGCCGCCTTCGGACCCGTCGGCGAAGTGCTCCTTCTTCCAGAAGGGCGCGGCGGTCTTGAGATAGTCCATCACGAAGGATGCGCCGTCGAAGGCGGCGTGGCGGTGCGGTGCGGCGGCAATCACCAGCACGATGTTTTCCCCCGGCGCGATCCGCCCGACCCGGTGGATGGCGGCGATGCCCAAAAGCGAGAAGCGCGTGACGGCCGTGCGGCAGATGCGCTCGATCTGCGCCTCCGCCATGCCGGGATAGTGTTCCAGTTCGAGCGCCGAGAGACGGCCGCCTTCGTCGCGGCAAAGCCCGGTGAAGCTCACGATAGCGCCGGCCGAGGCGCGTCCGGCCACGAGCCGCGCCGTTTCGGCCGCCGCATCGAAGTCGTCGCGCTGCACGCGAACGACGACAGGGGCAGGGGCCGCGCCGGCCACTGGTCAGCCCCCCGTCATCGGCGGAAACAGCGCGATCTCGCGCGCGCCGGCGATCGGCTCGTCGTGCTCGACATGCTCCTGGTTGATGGCGATGCGGATGACGCTTTCATGCTCCAGCGCATGGGCATAGCCGTCGCCGAGCGTCTTCAGATAGCCGAGGAGCGCTGCCCCCGTCGTCACGTCGGCGGGCAGGTCGATGTCTTCCTCGCCCTTGCCGATCCGCTCGCGCACCCAGGCGAAATAGACGAGCCGCGTCATCTCACTCGTCCACGATGTGCTTCAGGCCGACGCGGAAATAGTCGTAGCCCGTATACATGGTGATCGCTGCGGCGATCCACAGCAGCGTGATGCCGATCTCCGTCGTGAAGGGCAGCACCTGCTCGCCGGCGGGGCCGGCCAGGAGGAAGGCGATGGCGAACATCTGGATGGCCGTCTTCCACTTGGCGATGCGCGTCACCGGCACGCTGACCTTGAGGTCGGCGAGATATTCGCGCAGGCCCGAAACGAGGATCTCGCGGCACAGGATGATGATCGCCGCCCAGATCGTCCAGCCGGCAATGGTGCCGTCGGCGGCCATCAGCAGCAGCACCGAGGCGACCAGCAGCTTGTCGGCGATCGGGTCGAGCATGCGGCCGATATTGGAGGTCTGGTTCCAGATGCGCGCGAGATAGCCGTCCAGATAGTCCGTGATCGACGCCACGGCGAAAAGGACGAGCGCCGTCCACCGCGCGAAATCCGACGATTCGAGCCGCCCTTCGATGAAGAAGCACAGAACGATCAGCGGCACCGCGACGATGCGGGCGTAGGTGAGCAGGTTGGGTATGCTGTATGCGCGGGAAGCCATGGATTCTCAGTCTCTCGATTTCTGCTAGATGAGGTCTTTGTGAGAGTGCCGTCAACCTTTGTTTCCGGCAATTCTTGGCGAATTTACGGAGCAGGGCACAATGACGCGGCGCGAAAGCCCTGCCGGCGCGCAAAACCATGTCATGTCGGCGGCGAACCGTCGGTGGTGAACAACGCCGAGAAGGTGCCGCCTTCCGTGAAGGTGCCCTCGCAGGCGATGGTCATCGGCCCCTTCATTGTATTGCCGAAGCGGCACGTGCCGCTCGCCGGAAAGGCATCCGGTGCGTCGAGCGTGTCCAGACGCGTCGTGAACACCTTGTCGAGATGCATTACGTCGGTATCGGGCGCCGCGTCCTTGTCGTCCATGCCGGAGAAGCTGACGGCCCGACTGTCCGCCAGCAGGAAATAGACGCTGATGCGCCCGTTCGGATTGATGATTTTCACCAGCTTGGCCGAGCAGGTGGCGGTCAGGTCCCGTTCGCCCAGACGCAGCCGGTCGCAATGGCCCGTCATGCTCAGCATCTGGGCCATGCCCGTCGTCGTCTGCGCGCCGGCGGCGGTGGCCAGCAGGGTCGTGCCGGCGGCCAGGAGCGCTCTTGCGGGAAAGACGGTCATTGGATCTCGCTGTCGGTTGGAAACATCGATGTCGAGTGGCCGGCCGGGGGGACGCCGCCTATCCCGCCGAATCGTCGTGGAAATGGTTGTAGACGATGCGCGCCACGCTTTCCGAAATGCCGGCGACGGCCATCAGGTCGGACATGGCCGCGCGGGAAACGGCTTTCGCCGTGCCGAAATGCTGCAAGAGCGCGCGCTTGCGCGTCGGGCCGATGCCACCGATCTCGTCGAGCGGGTTCTTGACCATTTCCTTCTTGCGGCGCGCCCGGTGCGAGCCGATGGCGAAGCGGTGCGCCTCGTCGCGCATGCGCTGCACGAAGTAAAGCACCGGGTCGCGCGGCGGCAGGGAGAAATCGGGAATGCCGCGCATGAAAAAGCGCTCGCGCCCGGCCTCGCGGTCCGCGCCCTTGGCGACGCCGATGGCGATCACCTGGTCGGTGATGCCCAGTTCTTCCAGGATCGCCCGCACTGCCGTCATCTGGCCCTGGCCGCCGTCGATGAGGATGACGTCGGGCCAGGCGGGAAAGGGCAGGTCGGCGGCATCCGCGCCCGTGTCGGCGGCGGTGCGGTCCGGCAGGCCCTCTTCCTTGATCAGGCGCGAGAAGCGGCGGGTCATCACTTCCTTCATCATGCCGAAGTCGTCGCCGGGCGTGATCTCCGTCGATTTGATGTTGAACTTGCGGTACTGCCCCTTCACGAAGCCTTCCGGCCCGGCCACCACCATGCCGCCCACGGCATTGGTGCCCATGATGTGCGAGTTGTCGTAGATCTCGATGCGGCGCGGCACATAAGGCAGCTTGAAGGTCGCGGCAAAGCCTTCGAGCAGCCGGCTCTGCGAGGCGGTCTCCGCCAGCTTGCGGCCATGCGCCTCGCGGGCATTGGCCATCACATGGTCCACGAGGTCCTTCTTCTCGCCGCGCTGCGGCACCGAGATCGTCACCTTGTAGCTCGATCGCTCGGAAAGCGCTTGCGACAGGAGCTCCATTTCCTCCACCGGCTCCGACAGCAGGATCTGCCGCGGACAGGGCTTGTCGTCGTAGAACTGCGCAAGGAAGGCGTTGAGCACTTCCGCGCCGGAAAGCTGCGGGTCGGCCTTGGGGAAATAGGCGCGGTTGCCCCAGTTCTGTCCCGTGCGGAAGAAGAACACCTGGATGCAGGAAATCCCGCCCTCGTGATGGATGGCGAAGATATCGGCTTCCTCCACCCCGGCCGGGTTGATGCCCTGGTGGCTCTGGACGTGGGAAAGCGCCGCCAGCCGGTCGCGGAACACGGCGGCGCGCTCGAAATCGAGATCTTCGGCGGCCGCGTTCATGGCGTCCGCCATATGCGCCTTCACCTTCTGGCTCTTGCCCGAAAGGAAGTCCTTCGCCTCCTGCACCAGTTCGGCATAGTCGGCGTCACGGATTTCGTGCGTGCAGGGGCCCGAACAGCGCTTGATCTGATAAAGCAGGCAGGGCCGCGTGCGGGTTTCGAAGACGCTGTCGGTGCAGGTGCGCAGCAGGAAGGCGCGTTGCAGAGAATTGATCGTGCGGCCCACCGCACCCGCCGAGGCGAAGGGACCGAAATAGTCGCCCTTGCGCGAGCGCGCGCCGCGATGCTTGAAGATCGCCGGCGCCCGGCTGTCGCCGGTCAGGAGGATATAGGGAAACGACTTGTCGTCGCGCAGAAGCACGTTGAAGCGCGGGCGCAGGCGCTTGATGAGATTGGCCTCGAGCAGCAGCGCCTCGGTCTCCGTGCGCGTCGTCACGAATTCCATGTTGGCCGTCTGGCGCACCATCTGCGCGAGACGATTCGAATGCACGCGGCCCTGCGCATAGTTGCTCACGCGCTTCTTCAGGCTGCGCGCCTTGCCGACATAGAGCACGTCGCCTGCCGCGTTGAACATGCGGTAGACGCCGGGGCTGTTGGGCAGGCGCTTGACGAAATGCTGGATCAGGTCGGCGCCGGTCAGGCCTTCCGGCACGTCGCCGCCTTCGTTCCAGTCCATGCCGCCGGTCGCGACGGCAGGAGAATCGGCGGCCGGTGCGGCGCCTTCCAGCAGCTCGTCGTCCTCGTCCGTCTCGTTTTCGTCATAGAGGATGCCGCCATCCTCCACCTTCCGGCCGTTCATTCCGCATTCTCCGCGACGTCGGGGGTTTCCCAGGCGAGATGCTGCCCGCCGTCGAGCGCTATCATTTGCCCGGTAATGGACGGCGTGTCGAACAAAAAGCGAACTGTGCGGCCGAATTCCGTGAGATCGGGCCCGCGGCGCAGGATCAGCCCGTCGATCTGGGCCCGGAACGCTTCGTCGTCCTGGCGCTCGTTGGGCAGGGACGGGCCGGGGCCGATGGCGTTGACCCGCACGCCGGGCGCAAAGCTCTGCGCCATGGTGCGCGTCGCCATCCACAGCGCCGATTTGGAGAGCGTGTAGGAATAGTAGCGCGGCGTCGGGTTCCAGACGCGCTGGTCAATGATGTTGACGATGGAGCCGGCCACGCCCTCCGGCAATTGCCGCACGAAATCGCGCGCCAGGATGGAGGGCGCCTTCACATGCACGGCGAAATGCCGGTCCCACAGGGCGTCGTCGAAATCCGCCACCGTGTCGGGCTTGAAGAGGGAGGCGTTGTTGACGAGGAGGTCGAGCGGGCCGACGGCCGCGCGGGCCGCTGCGATCAGGCCGGCCGTCGCCGCACCGTCCGCAAGGTCGCACTGCACCGCGTACGCGGTCTGGCCGCGTGCCCTGATTGTGGCCGCGAGCGCCTCGGCCTCATCGAGCGATGTGTTGGCGTGAATGGCGACCGCGAAGCCGTTGGCGGCGAGATCGTCGACGATGGCTTTGCCGATGCGCTTGGCCCCGCCCGTCACCAGGGCCGTCTTCAGGGGTTTTTTCAAGAAATGTCCGTCCTGCCGATTCATTTGATTAACCGGCCAAAGATATAGACATCCGGGCGCAGGCTTAAACTCCCCCGGACAATTGGTTGCGGAAAAATTAACCGCAAAAGAGACTTCGAAGTAATTTGAAGTATATTTTCATCGTTTTCTTCACAACTGAAATTATGGTTAATGAATTACCTGGTGCGGAAAAGTCACATCCAGATTTCGCCCTGCGTCTGCCACAATGATTTCACATTTTGGCTCTTTCATTTCCTCAATCTTTATTCAATTTCACCTCAACCGGGCGGGACTGAATTGGATGACGGCGCCCGACAGCCTCCCCAAGAGGGCGTCGTTTAGTAAAAGGAGAATAACATGCGTACACTTATCGCCACCCTCGTCGCTTCGACCGTTTCCATGGTCGCCTTCCAGGCCGCTCACGCTGCGGATGCCATCGATGACATCCCGCAGGCTCCGGCTGCTGAATATTCCGAGCCGGTCGTGAAGAACTGGTCCGGCGCCTATGTCGGTGGTAACGCCACCTGGCAGAAGGGCAAGTTCAACAACCAGGGCAGCGAGCGTGGCCACGCTCTCGGCGGCGGCGTCTACGGCGGCTACAACATGCAGAACGGCCAGCTGGTCTACGGTCCGGAAGCCGACCTGAACTACTCGGGCGTCGACCACACCGCCAACGGCTTCACCGCCAAGCAGGGCGTCAACGGCTCGATCCGCGGCCGCGTCGGCGTCGACCTGAACCCGGTTCTCGTCTACGGTACGGCCGGTGTCGCCGCTTCGGGCGTCAAGGTGACCAACAACGCCACCGGCGCCAAGGATGATGCGACCCTGCTCGGCTGGACGGCCGGCGCCGGTGTCGAAACCATGGTGACGGACAACATCACCGCACGCGTCGAATACCGCTACAGCGACTACGGCAAGAAGACCTTCAACGGTGCCGGCCAGCGCAGCGGCTTCGAAGACCACAGCGTTCGCGTCGGTATGGGCGTGAAGTTCTAAGCCCCAGGGCTCTGGAATGAAAAAAGGCCGCGGAGCGATCTGCGGCCTTTTTGTGTTTGGGGCTCCGCGCTCAATCCTTGAACGCGGCGTAATCGGGAAACACCGCCTCGAAGCGGGTGAGGTAGCGCTTCAGCTTCGGCCGGCCGCGCTGCCATTGCCCGGCAAAGCGCAGCTCGATGTAGCGCAGCATGGCGGCGAGCGCGAAATGGCCGGCATTCGGCTTCTTGCCGAGCCGCGGCATGTTGGCCTCGAGATGGTCGAGCGCGCGTTCCACCTTCTGCCACTGCCGGTCGATCCAGGGCTGATACACCTTGTCCTCCGGGCGGGAACGGCGCTCGTAGACGATGGCGAGCAGGCAGTCGCAGATCCCGTCGGCCGTCGCCTCCAGCACGTCCACCTCCGTGCGCTTGACCGCATTGCGCGGATAGAGCGCGCCGCGCGACTGGCGGTCGATGTAGTTCATGATCGCCCGGCTGTCGAAGACGGCAAGGCCGTCGTCCGTCACGAGCGCCGGGATCTTTCCGAGCGGGTTGGCCGCAAGCAGCTCGGCCGGGTCCTTGGCGGTATCGGCGACGACCGCTTCGGCGGCAAGCCCGGCATATTGCGCGGCCATGCGCACCTTGGTCGAATAGGGCGAGGTGGAGGAATAGAAGATCTTCATGGCGGGTCCTGTGTCGTTGAAGAAAGAAAGGTCAGCGAGCCGGCGGCTGTTCGATGCTCTTGGCGCGGCAGGCGGCGCGGTCGACCTGCGGGCAGGTGCGAAACGCGAGGTCCGCCGTCATGCAGATGCGCACCTCCTCCAGCCGCCCGGCCTCGCAGGTCACCGCGATGCCCTGGGCGGACAGCCCCGGATTGTCGGCGATGAAGGCCGCCTCCACCCCGTCGGGCGAAAGCCGCTGTCCCTTGCCGGCGTCGAGGCTTGCGGGAATGCGCACCCGCTCGAATGCCGCGCGCGTCGCCGCGAAATAGTCCTTCTGCGAAAGACCCGAACAGCTGCCGTGCTTGCGCCATTGATGGCCGATCAGGCCCATGGAGGGAATGATGTCGAGCACGGTGCGGCCGAGGTTTTCGGGCACGCGATCCGATTCGCGCGTCGCGCAATACTCGGGATAGCCGCGATCGTTCTGCGGCCAGAGCCCGTGCACGATGAAGCCGTTGTTTTCGCCGCGCCGGCATTGCTGCGTGCGGCCGCCCTCGTCATTGTCGGCGCACCAGGTCGGCGACCAGGATAGCGACAGCACATAGAAGTCGAAACCCTTGCCGAGCGGCACGCGCGCCGGTGCGGCTGTTTCCTTGCGACTCGTCTCACCTTTCGGCTTTTCGGCAGGCTTGTCCTCGCCGCAACCGGCAAGCAGCGCCATGCCTGACAGCAGCAACGCCACGGTGCGCAGCGGTATGGAGGAGGGCAGCCGGACCGTCATGCGGCGGCGGTAGGCAAAGAGGGCATGGCGGTCTCCCGGTTCGGCGCGCGATTGTTGTCGCCGCGTGCCAAAGGTCAAGAGGCCTTGTTCTCGCCGGCGAGCCAGAACGACCGCGCCGAGGCGAAGCGGTCCTGCGCCAGCCGCGCCTTGAGGAAGGGGAGCAGCACGTCGAGTTCCGCCTTCAGCGTGAAGGGCGGGTTGACGACGACGAGGCCGGAGCCGGTCAGGCCCGTCGTTTCGCGGTCGCTCTTCACCGAAAGCTCCGCGCACAGCATCTTGGCAATGCCCGTCGCCTTCAGCGCGGCATGGAATTGCGCGATGGGCGCACCCTTCTTCAGCGGATACCACAAGCAGTAGACGCCGCCCGGAAACCGCCGCACGGCCTTTTCCAGCCCGTCCACCAGCCGCTCGTATTCGCCCTCGATCTCGAAGGGCGGATCGACCAGCACGATGCCGCGCTTTTCCTTGGGCGGCAGATGCGCGCCGAGCGAAAGCCAGCCGTCGAGATGGGTGATGCGGCTCTGGAAGTCGCCGTCGAACAGCCGGTGCAGCGTTTCGTAATCGTCGGGATGCAGCTCCATGGCCGAGAGCCGGTCCTGCGGGCGAAACAGCATGCGGGCCAGTTTTGGCGAGCCGGGATAATAGGTTAGCCCGCCTTGCGGATTCAGTTCCTGAACGGCCTTGAGATAGGGCGCCAGGATATCGGCCACATCCGCCGGCAGGTCGCCGGCAAGCAGCCGGCCGATGCCGTCGCGCCATTCGCCCGTCTTCTGCGCCTCGATGCCCGAGAGGTCGTAGAGCCCGATGCCGGCATGGGTGTCGAGCACGCGGAACGCCTTGTCCTTGCCCTGCATGTAGGTGACGAGGCGCGCGAGCACGGCATGCTTGAGCACATCCGCGAAATTGCCGGCATGGTAGACGTGGCGATAGTTCATGGCGTTCCCGCGCGATCACGCGCTCTGATGCGACGATGAATTGTTGCGATGGTAGAATGATTTGCCTTTTGGCCGTTCGCGCCCTGCAATATACAAAAGCCATGAACGTTGCGACACCAAATCTCGGAAAACCGCGGACCGTCCATTCGGCCTGCCCGCACGACTGTCCCTCCACCTGCGCGCTCGATGTCGAGATCGGCGCGGATGGACGCATGGGCCGCATCAAGGGCAGCGCCGACAACAGCTACACGGCCGGCGTCATCTGCGCCAAGGTCGCCCGCTATGCCGAGCGCCTCTATCATCCCGACAGGCTGATGAAGCCGCTCGTCCGCAAGGGCGGGAAGGGCAGCGGCGAATGGGGCGACATCTCCTGGGAGGCCGCACTCGACGCGATCGCCGAGAATTTCGTCAAGGCCGAGCAGGCCCATGGCGCGGAGGCCGTCTGGCCCTATTATTACGCCGGCACGATGGGCCTCGTGCAGCGCGATTCCATCGAGCGCCTGCGCCACGCCAAGCGCTATTCCGGCTTCTTCGATTCGATCTGCACCAACACCGCCTGGACCGGCTTCGTGATGGGCGCCGGCGCGCTGCGCGGCCCCGATCCGCGCGAGATGGCCGCGTCCGATTGCGTGGTGATCTGGGGCACGAACGCGGTGGCCACGCAGGTCAACGTGATGACCCACGCGGTCAGGGCCCGCAAGGAGCGCGGCGCCAAGATCGTCGTCATCGATATCTACGACAATCCCACGATGAAGCAGGCCGATCTGGCGCTCAAGCTGCGCCCTGGCACGGATGCGGCGCTTGCCTGCGCCGTCATGCACGTCGCCTTCCGCGATGGTCATGCCGACCGCGCCTATATGGCCAAGTATGCCGATGATCCGGCCGGGCTGGAGGCGCATCTCGCCACCCGCACGCCGCAATGGGCCGCCGGCATCACCGGCCTCGGTGTCGCCGAGATCGAGGCCTTCGCCGCGCTGGTCGGGCAGACGAAGAAGAGCTTCTTCCGTCTCGGCTACGGCTTCACCCGCAGCCGCAACGGCGCGGTCGCCATGCATGCGGCGCTCTCCATCGCCACCGTGCTGGGCTCCTGGCAATATGAGGGCGGCGGGGCCTTCCACAGCAATTCCGGCATCTTCCGTCTGCGCAAGTCGGAACTGATGGGCCTGTCCTATGCCGATCCCGATATCCGCGCGCTCGACCAGTCGCAGATCGGCCGCATCCTGACGGGCGACGCGGTCGCCCTGCGCCAGGGCGGTCCCGTCACGGCCATGCTGATCCAGAACACCAATCCCGTGAATGTCGCGCCCGAACAGCGCCTCGTGAAGCAGGGTTTCCTGCGCGACGATCTCTTCGTCGCCGTGCACGAGCAGTTCATGACGGATACGGCGAAATTGGCCGATATCGTGCTGCCCGCCACCATGTTCGTCGAGCATGACGATATCTATCGCGGCGGCGGCCAGCAGCACATCCTGCTCGGCCCCAAGCTGGTGGAGCCGCCGGCCACGGTGCGCACCAATCTCTTCGTCATCGAGGAACTGGCCAGGCGCCTGGGCGTCGCGGACAAGCCGGGCTTCGGCCTCACCGAGCAGGAGCACATCACCCGCATGCTGCCCGCCTACGACATGGATTTCGACGGGCTGAAGGAAGAGAAGTGGATCGATTGCCAGCCGGATTTCGAGACGGCGCATTTCGTGAAAGGCTTCGGCTTCCCGGACGGCAAGTTCCGTTTCCGGCCGGACTGGACGGGAACGCCCGCCCCGAACCGGCCGCCCAGGGCGCTGGGCGCCTTCGGGCCGCATGAGGCGCTGCCGGAATTTCCTGACCATGTCGAGATCATCGAGACGCCGGATGCCGAACATCCGTTCCGCCTCGCAACCTCGCCGGCCCGCACCTTCCTCAATTCCTCCTTCACGGAGATGAAGAGCTCGCGCGAGCGCGAAGGCCGCCCGGAGGTGATGATCCACCCGGAGGATGCGCGCGCCAACGCTATTGCGGAAGGCGATGTCGTGCAGCTTGGCAACGCACGCGGCGATATCCGCCTGCATGCGAAGGTCACGGATGCCGTCAAGCCCGGCGTGCTGATCGCCGAGGGCATCTGGCCGAATTCCGCCCACCTGGACGGCGAGGGCATCAATGTGCTGACCGGCGCCGATCCCGTCGCGCCCTATGGCGGCGCCGCCTTCCACGATAACCGTGTCTGGCTGCGCAGGACATGACCGCCCACACATCGCAAGGACTTTCCATGACGGCCCCCGCTTCGTCCGCCATCCGCATCGTCGACCAGCAGACGGTGTGGAAGCGCTTCATCCGGCTCAGCACCATCGTCGTCGAGCAGACCCGCGCCGATGGCCGCGTCGAGCGGCTCGACCGCGAGGTGCACGATCACGGTGCAGCTGCCGCCATCCTGCTGGTCGATCCCGACCGCCGCTCGGTCGTGCTGGTGCGCCAGTTCCGCCCCGGCGCCTTCTTCGGCGGCCATCCGGACGGCTTCCTGCTGGAAGTGCCCGCCGGCCTCCTGGATGATGACAGCCCGCAAGACGCCATCGCCCGCGAGGCGATGGAGGAGACCGGCTATGCCATAAGCGGCCTGCGTCATGTCTTCGACATGTATTCCAGCCCCGGCACGCTCACCGAGCGCGTCTCCTGCTTTGCCGCCCGCATCGATGCCAACAGGCGTGACGGCAAGGGCGGTGGCGTCGATCATGAAGGCGAGGATATCGAGGTCGTCGAAATGCCCGTCGAGGAGGCTGTCGGCCTCATCGCGACCGGCGGAATCGTGGATGCAAAGACCATTATGATGCTGCAGTGGCTCATGCTGAACCGCAGCGATTTCAATATCTAAGCCCTTCCGCGACGAAAAATGTTGCCGCGAAACGTCCCCGCTCTTCGCAGCCGGCCGATAATGCGCGTGTCCCGCCGCGGATACACCGGAGTGCGTTGCCGGCGAGGCGGGACCGGTGCCCTTGTCTGTCGATACCGACGCATGTCGCAGGCAAGGGGCCCGGCAGAAAATGGTTTCCCTCCCGGCTCCTGGCAGCAGGGGCGTGCCTGTGTGGCACACAAGGGAACCGGCGACTGGTCGCAATGGCGTAGCCTTGCCGGCCTTTCGCACCGCCCCGGCGCCTGCCGGTGAGCGGTCGCCCTGGAGAAGGCGCCGGTTCTTGCAGAGAAACCGCAGTTGCCGGGCAAAAGACACCGAACGGGGTGCCGGAAGGTGCCATTAAATACACTTACAGATGAGGCAGCTCCGGCGCCCCGTCCGATCCCGGCTGGCCCGGGCCATTGAGAAGAGAGCCAAACCACGGACGCGACGCGTCGCGTGGGCACTGTCGCAGGAGCCGTCTCCATGACCGCATCGCAAACCGAAAGCCTGCCCGCATCCGACAGCCTCGAACACGAAACGCTCTGCCGGCTGGCGGCGCTTGCGGCATCCTGCCCGCGCCACTGGTGCGGGCTGCGCCGCTGCCGCCGCGCCGGCATCTGCCTCGGGCCCCTTCGGCCGGTCGCGGGCAAGCCGGCGCTTCTCCTGCCGCTCTGCGTGACCGATCTCGACGCGCCGCCGGCCGCCGCCTTCCGCGCCGCCGTGCGGTGCTGGGGAGACAGGGTGGCGCGGCTGGGCATGGCGGCTTTCGATTCGCCGCCGCGTGACCGGTGAGCGGGAAGGGCGGCGCGCCACGTTGTCGGCCGATGTCCGGTACCGCGGCAAGGCAGGCCCTCCAGCCCCTGCCGGGCCGTCGCAAGGCCCGCCAAGCCTTGACAAACGGGTCGGGTCATGCGCTTGTCCGCCCGATTTTTCTTGGGTGGCCGCGCCGGGATGTTCCCGCGTGGCCCGTCAGCATTTCAGGATACCACGATGCACCGTTACCGCAGCCACACCTGCGCCGCCCTCCGCAAGTCCGACGTCGGCCAGACTGTCCGTCTCTCCGGCTGGGTCCACCGCGTGCGAGATCATGGCGGCGTGCTCTTCATCGACCTGCGCGACCATTACGGCATCACCCAGGTCGTCGCCGACCCTGATAGCCCGGCCTTCAAGACGGCCGAGACGGTCCGCGGCGAGTGGGTCATCCGCATCGACGGCCTCGTCAAGGCGCGCACGGAAGACACCGTCAACAAGGGCATGCCCACGGGCGAGATCGAGCTCTACGCGCAGGATATCGAGGTTCTCTCGGCCGCCAAGGAACTGCCGCTGCCGGTCTTCGGCGAGCCGGAATACCCGGAAGACGTCCGCCTGAAGTATCGCTTCATCGACCTGCGCCGCGAGACGCTGCACAGGAACATCGTCAAGCGCACGCAGATCATCTCGGCCATGCGCAAGGGCATGGGCGAGGCGGGCTTTGCCGAATACACCACGCCGATCCTGACGGCCTCCTCGCCGGAAGGCGCGCGCGACTTCCTCGTGCCGTCGCGCATCCATGAGGGCAAGTTCTTCGCCCTGCCGCAGGCCCCGCAGCAGTACAAGCAGCTCCTGATGGTCGCCGGTTTCGACCGCTATTTCCAGATCGCGCCGTGCTTCCGCGACGAAGACCCGCGCGCCGACCGCCTGCCGGGCGAGTTCTACCAGCTCGACGTCGAGATGAGCTTCGTCACCCAGGAAGACGTCTGGGAAACGATGGAGCCGATGATGACGGCCGTCTTCGAAGAATTCGCCGAAGGCAAGCCCGTCACCAAGCAGTGGCCGCGCATCCCCTATGACGAAGCGATCCGCAAATACGGCTCCGACAAGCCCGACCTGCGCAACCCGATCGTCATGGAAGCCGTCACCGATCATTTCGCCGGCTCGGGCTTCAAGGTCTTCGCCAACATGATCGCGTCCAACCCGAAGGTCCAGGTCTGGGCGATCCCGGCCAAGACCGGCGGCAGCCGCGCCTTCTGCGACCGCATGAACGCCTGGGCGCAGTCGACCGGCCAGCCCGGCCTCGGCTACATCTTCTGGCGCAAGGAAGCCGACAAGCTGGAAGGTGCGGGCCCGCTCGCCAAGAACATCGGCGAGGAGCGCACGGAAGCCATCCGCACGCAGCTCGGCCTCGATGACGGCGATGCCTGCTTCTTCGTCGCCGGCGATCCGGCCAAGTTCTACAAGTTCGCCGGCGAAGCCCGCACGCGTGCCGGCGAGGAGCTGAACCTCGTCGATCGCGACCGCTTCGAAATGTGCTGGATCGTCGACTTCCCGTTCTACGAATACAACGAGGACGAAAAGAAGATCGACTTCGCCCACAACCCCTTCTCCATGCCGCAGGGTGGCCTGGAAGCCTTCGACAGCAAGGACCCGCTGGAACTGAAGGCCTACCAGTACGACGCGGTGTGCAACGGCTTCGAGATCGCCTCCGGCTCGATCCGTAACCAGTCGCCGGAACTGATGGTCAAGGCCTTCGAGAAGGTCGGCCTCAGCCAGCAGGACGTGGAAGAGCGCTTCGGCGGCCTCTACCGCGCGTTCCAGTACGGCGCGCCCCCGCACGGCGGCTGCGCCTTCGGCATCGACCGTGTCGTCATGCTGCTCGTCGGTGCGAAGAACCTGCGCGAAATCTCGCTGTTCCCGATGAACCAGCAGGCGCAGGACCTCCTGATGAACGCCCCGTCGCCGGCCACGCCGACGCAGCTTCGCGAACTGGCATTGCGCGTCGTGCCGTCGCAGAAGAAGGACTGATTTTCCAAGGGCGGGACGCATCGCCGTCCCGCCCGAGGGAACCCTTCGGCCTCATGACCGTTCTTCTGCCATCGACAAAGGAGAACGAACATGACCAGCAAGCTCATTCTCGCCGGCGCGGCCGCCTTTCTCTCGCTGTCCGCAACGGCCTACGCCCAGGATACGGTCATCATCCAGCAGACCGATCCGGTCATGACCGAATCGACGGTCGTGGTCCCCGGCGGCGTGCGCACCTACGTTCTGGAACAACAGGTGCCGTCCGTGACCTATGAGGGCGATGTCCTCGAAGGCCGCGTCATTCCCGAGACCGTCGAAATCTATCCGGTCGAGGGCTACACCGATTACGGCTACACCGTGGTCAACGAGCGCCGCGTGATCGTCGATCCGCAGACCCGCACCGTGGTTCAGGTCCTCGAATAAGCCTACACCCATTGGAAACCCGGCCCCTGCGCCGGGTTTCCGCTATCCGTGACCGCAGCGCGACAATGCCGCGAATTCGCCGTCACTCGATCCCAATTCCGCGAACAATCGGTCGAAATGCACCCCTAGCGTGAGCGCGCCTATAATGGCGAACAACGACTGGAGGGACTTCCATGACCGAACCGCATTCCGACGATCCTGCTTCCGCACCACCCCGGCCGCTGCCTTATGCGGAGCCGCGCGGCAATCTCGGCGCCTTGCTGCGCTCGCCCGGCGTCAAGTTCATCATGATCGGCGTCATTTCGGTGGCGCTTCTCGTGCCGCTGCTCCTCGTCTGGGGCCTCACCGAAGAGCGCGCCGACCGGGCGAGGGAGGTCTCCAACCGCATTTCCCACGGCTGGGGCGGGGATCAGGCGGTCAACGGTCCCTATATCGCCGTGCCGTTCGAGGTGATGCGCAGCCGGCAGGTGGACGGGCGCACCCTGGTCGAAAGGGTCACGGAATGGGCGCTCGTCATGCCCGAGACGCTGGACGTGACGGCCGACCTCAAGGCGGAGGAACGCCGCCTGTCGATCTACACGCTGCCGGTCTATAACGGCGCCCTCACGCTCAAGGGCCGCTTCGGCGCCGGCATCCTGCAGGATCTCGCCCGGTTCGACGGCACGCCGGATTTCAGCCGCGCCATCCTCGTGCTCAACATCAACGACATCACCGGCATCCGCTCCGATGCGGGCGTGAAGATCGACAATGGCCCGGTCCTTCCGTTCGATCCCGGCATGCGGCAGATTTCCGCGATGGGCGTGGCCGGCACGATGGATTACGGCAGGTCGCAGTCGAATGCCGGCGTCCACCGCCCGATCGACCGGGCGCTGATCGAAAAGGGATTTGCCTTCGACATCGCCTTGTCGCTGAACGGCTCGCGCAGCTTCGCCGTGGCGCCCGCCGGGCAGACGACGAGCTTCCAGGCGAAGGCGAACTGGCCGCATCCGGGCTTCGAGGGCCTGTTCCTGCCGGAGAAGAAAACCATCACCGACAAGGACTTCACCGCGACGTGGACGATCCCCTATCTCGCGCGCGGCATCGACAAGGCCGTGTCGGGTTCCATGCTGCCCTTGTCGGAGAGCCTGATGAGCATCAACCTCGTGGAACCCGTGCAGTTCTACCAGGTCGTGTCGCGCACGCTGAAATACTCCATCGGCTTCATCTCGCTCGTCTTCCTCGCCGTCTTCGTCGTGGAGCTGAAAGGCGGGCGCATGGTGCACTGGATCCAGTATGTGCTGACGGGCCTGGCGCTCATCGTCTTCTACGTGCTCTTGCTGGCGCTGGCCGAGCATACGGGCTTCACGCTCGCCTACGCCATCGCCGCCATCGCGACGACGCTCCTCATCTCCGCCTATCTCGGCAGCGCGACGGCAAGCCGCAGGAACGGCGTGGCCCTCGGCACGGTACTGCTGGCGGCCTACGGCATCATGTATCTGGTGCTGCGCGAGGATGAATATGCCCTGCTGGCCGGGGCGATCATCTCCTTCATCGCCATTGCCGCAACCATGTATGCGACGCGCCGGGTGGACTGGTCGGGACGCGACGTCCCGGCGCAGCCCTGATGCGGAGCCCGAAACGCAAAAGGCCCGGAGCGATGCTCCGGGCCTTCAATGTCAGGCGAAACGCCGAAGGGCGGGCCTTATTCGTTGGCCGTGACGGTGACGCCGAGGACCTGCGGAATGGTCTGCGGCGCGCCCATGGCGGCACCCATGATCATCGGGAACGGCACCGGCTCCTTCGGCTCGGCGCTGATCTTGATGCTCTTCGGGTCGTCCAGGTAGGTGTTGACGGCAGCCGAGATCTGGTTCTGCAGGTCGGGCATGTTGAGCTGCGCGATCATGATCGGAACCAGGCCCTTCAGCGACTGTGCCATCTGGTCGCCCGTGACACCCTGTTCGCTGCCGGCATAGTCGAGCAGCTTCTTGGTGATCGAGGCGTCCTCGAACGAGATGGTGGCGTTGTTGAAGGTCAGCTGCTGGACGAGGCCCATCATGGCCATGCCCATGGCGGCGTTGGCCTCTTCCTTGTTCGGATTGGCTTCGGCGGCCTTGAGCGCTTCCTGCATGTTCTTGATGAAGTCGAGCGTGTAGCCCGAGAAGGCGAGCTGCAGGTTCAGGCGGCCGATATCCTTGAAGTCGAAGGCATATTCGTCGACGGCGAGCTTGCCGCTGGCCAGTTCCCAGTTGCCGGCCATCGAGACTTCGCCTTCCAGCGTCTGGATGCCGAGCTTGTTGAGCGTGTCCTTCGCCTTGGGGTCTTCGACACTCGTCAGGTCCGCCTTCAGGTCGGAGAGCTTGGCGTCGAATTCCAGGCCCGCATCATTGTCCATGCGGGTGATGTTGGTCTCCATGCCGGACAGGGAGAACACTTCCTTGCCCTTGGCGGTGACGCTGATCGGGCCGGCGCTGGCGGATTCGTACATCAGCAGCGATTCCAGCGTGCCGGGAACGATCTTGCCGGGCACGACGACGCCGTTGAGGGCGAGGTCCTTCGCCGAGACGGTGGATTCTGCTTCGGTGACGTTGACGTCTTCGAAGCCGATGGTTTCGATCGTGTAGCCGCCGTCGCCGTCTTCTTCGACGCCTTCCATGGTGACGGTGCCGAGCTTGATCGGGGTGTCGGTGCCGGTTGCCTTCAGTTCGGTGCCTTCCAGCGTCACGGTGGAGCCGTCGACGGCAACATTCGAGTAACCGACAGAAACGCCGCTCGTGGCATAGGTGGCGTTCAGCTTGGTCATCAGGTCCGCACCGTCAAGCGCGAAAGCGGGGCTTGCCAGGGTGGCGAGCGCGGCGCCTGCGAGAAGGCTGCGGAAGTGGGAGGTGCGCATCATTGATTGGCTCTCTTTCTGGTTTTCTGAACGGCTGCCTTGCCGTACCGCCTCTAGACGAGCGGCGGGGCGACTATATTCGGCTGTTTGCAACTTTCCATGTATTTCTTGTGTCCCGCGGCGATTTCACCAACAGCCTTTACAAGCGCTATCCACAGGCGGATCGCCCGGATTCCTTGCCGCGAATCGGTATGAAGGTTAGTCAAGACCCATGGGACAAAACGCTTTGCCGCCTGATGGCGGAGACGACCACATCCAGCCTATTGACCTCAAGGCGGCGCTTGAAGAGCGCTACCTGGCCTATGCGCTGTCGACCATCACGCAGCGCGCACTGCCGGATGTGCGCGACGGCCTGAAGCCGGTTCACCGCCGTATCATCCATGCCATGAGCGAGATGGGCCTCAGGTCCAATTCCTCCTTCAAGAAATGCGCGCGTATCGTCGGCGACGTCATCGGTAAATTCCACCCGCACGGCGACCAGTCGGTCTACGACGCCCTCGTGCGTCTCGCGCAGGACTTCTCGCAGCGCTATCCGATCGTCGACGGGCAGGGCAACTTCGGCAATATCGATGGCGACAATGCGGCCGCCTATCGATACACCGAAGCGCGCATGACCGAGGTCGCGATGCTGCTGCTCGAGGGCATCGATCAGGATGCGGTCGACTTCCGCAAGACCTACAACGAGGAAGACGACGAGCCGGTCGTGCTGCCGGGCGCCTTCCCGAACCTCCTGGCGAACGGTTCGTCCGGCATCGCGGTCGGCATGGCGACGTCCATTCCCTCGCACAACGTGCACGAACTGTGCGACGCAGCACTTCACCTGATCCGCAACCGCGATGCCGATGTCGAGAAGCTGGTCGAATTCGTGCAGGGCCCGGACCTGCCCACGGGCGGCGTCATCATCGACAGCCGTGAAAGCATCATCGAGGCCTACAGGACGGGCCGCGGCGGTTTCCGCGTGCGCTCCAAGTGGGAGACCGAGGATCTGGGCCGTGGCGGCTACCAGATCGTCATCACCGAAATTCCCTATCAGGTGCAGAAGTCGCGCCTGATCGAGAAGATCGCCGAACTGCTGATCGCCCGCAAGCTGCCGCTTCTGGAGGATATCCGCGACGAATCGGCGGAAGACGTGCGCATCGTGCTGGTGCCCAAGAGCCGCACCGTCGATCCGACGATCCTGATGGAATCGCTTTTCAAGCTCTCCGAGCTGGAAAGCCGCATTCCGCTCAACATGAACGTTCTGTCGATGGGGCGCGTGCCGAAGGTCATGGGCCTGAAGGACGTTCTCGTCGAGTGGCTCGATCATCGCCGCGACGTGCTCCAGCGCCGTTCGCGCTTCCGCCTGGCCGCCATCGACCGCCGGCTGGAAATCCTCGGCGGTTACCTGATCGCCTATCTCAACCTCGACGAGGTGATCCGCATCATCCGCGAGGAGGACGAGCCGAAGACGTCTCTCATGGAGACCTTCTCGCTGACGGACGTCCAGGCCGAAGCGATCCTCAACATGCGCCTGCGTTCGCTGCGCAAGCTCGAGGAATTCGAGATCCGCACCGAGTTCGACACGCTATCGAAGGAAAAGGCGGAGATCGAGGCGCTGCTTGCCTCCGACGAGAAGCAGTGGCAGACGGTCGCCTGGGAGATCGGCGAGGTCCGCAAGAAATTCGCCAAGGCGACCGAACTCGGCCGCCGCCGCACGCAGTTCGCAAGCGCCCCCGACGCCGATATCGAGGCCATCCAGCAGGCGATGATCGAGAAGGAGCCGGTAACGGTCGTCATCTCCGAAAAGGGCTGGGTGCGCGCGCTGAAGGGGCACATCGCCGATACGTCCGGCCTCCAGTTCAAGGAAGGCGATGCGCTGAAGGTGGCCTTCCCCGCGCAGACCACGGACAAGGTGCTGATCATGACGACGGGCGGCAAGGTCTTCACGCTCGGCGCCGACAAGCTGCCGGGCGGGCGTGGCCACGGCGAGCCGCTGCGCATCATGGTCGACATGGAGAACGATCAGGACGTGCTGACGGCCTTCGTGCACGATCCCGCGCGCAAGGTCATTGTCGCCTCGCAGGCCGGCAACGGCTTCATCGTTTCGGAAACCGAAATGGTCGCCAACACCCGCAAGGGCAAGCAGGTGATGAATGTCGGCATGCCGGATGAGGCCAAGCTCGTCGTGCCGGTGCGCGGCGATCATGTGGCCGTCGTCGGTGAAAACCGCAAGATGCTGGTCTTCCCGCTGTCGCAGCTGCCCGAGATGTCGCGCGGCAAGGGCGTGCGCCTGCAGCGCTACAAGGACGGCGGCGTCTCCGACATCCGCTGCTTTGCGATGGAGGACGGCCTGTCCTGGGACGACAGCGCCGGCCGCAACTTCGTGCGCAACAGGGACGAGCTGGCCGAATGGCTGGGCGACCGCGCCACTGCCGGCCGAACCGTGCCGAAGGGTTTCCCCCGCAGCGGCAGGTTCAGCGGCTGATCATCCGGGATAGGGGACGCTGACGTCGCGCAAAAACCGCGTCGCGCCCTCTTCATCGATCTCGCCCGCCGCGACGGCGAGGACGAAGGCGATGATATCGGCTTGCGAAGCCTCGATCAGGAATCCGTTCAGCAGCAGGAACGTGAAGGCGGCGAGAAACCCCGTGCGTTTGTTGCCATCGGAGAACGGGTGGTTGCGGACGAGGCCATAGAGGTACGCCGCGGCCAGTTCGAAGATGTCGGGATCGCCGTAGGCGGACTTGTTGAGCGGCCGTGCGAGCGCTGCTTCCAGGGCGTTCTCGTCCTTGAGGCCGCTCAGTCCGCCATGCTCGAGCAATTGCTCCTGGTGCATGATCTCGACGGCTTGGCGGGAAAGCCATTTGATCGTGCTCATTTGGCAAGTTCGCGCAGGGCGACGCGGTATTTCTCCATACCCATCCGCGCCGCCTTGAGCTGCTCCGTAAGGTCTGCGTTCTGCGCGGAGAGTTTGATTTCACCGTTCTCTTCGTGCAGCACGATCTCGTCCCCCGCCTTGACGCCCATGCGGTCGAGGACGTCCTTGGGGATGATGATGCCTTCCGAATTGCCGATCTTGCGGATGGTGATGTTCATGGTTTTAGCTCCGTTATAACCAAGTTATAACATGCGCCCCGGCCAGTCTCAAGGATCAGTGCGTGAGGGGGAGCTCCACTGCCACGCCGTTTGCCTGTGCGGCGCGGGATTTGGAACGCATCTGCCACAGCGAGTGGCCGAGCAGGGCGAGGGTGAGAATGGCCCCGCCGATCAGCGTCTGCGTCGTGGGGGTTTCGGAGAAGGCGATCCACACCCAGACGGGCGCCAGCACCGTCTCCACGAGATAGAACATGCCGACTTCCGGTGCCGAGAGGTAGCGCGGGCCGGTGGCCAGGCACCAGAAGGCGAGGGGCAGCAGCACGAGGCCGTTGAGCAGGATATAGAACGGTTCGGCGACGATAAGGCCGCCGGGCGGCAGGAAAAACACCGCGAGAACGCCCGGCAGCAGGGTGGCGACCAGCGGAACGAAGCCCATTTCCGCGCCGCTTTTGCGACTGAGCGTCAAGGATGCCGCAAGCAGGAAGGCGGAGCAGGCCGCCATCGCGTCGCCGAAGACGTTTCCGCTGGACAGCCCGTCATGGACGATCAGCAGAACCCCACCGCCCATGGCGGCCATGGTGAGGAGCGTCGCATTGGACGGACGCTCGCCGAGGAAAATCCAGGAAAGGATCGCCGCGAACATCGAGGTGAAGGCGAGGATGAAAACCACATTGGCGGTGGTGGTGTTGAACACCGCCAGCATGAAGGTGAGGCCGTTGATGCCGTAGAACAGCGCGATCAGAAGGCCGACGCGGCCGGGCACCAGAACGGTCCTGCGGCGCAGCACGAAATTCAGCCCGGCCCACAGGACGAGCGCCATCCCGAAAACGGCTACGTTCCGGACGACGACCATCGACCAGAACTCGCCATGGGCGGAACGGATCAGCGGGATATCGAAGGAGAGGGCGAGACCGCCGATGGCGGTTATCAGAAGACCCTTGCGGTGAAGGGCGGGATCGTTCGTATGGGGCAAGGCGGGACCGGGAATCGACTACGAGGCTGCACTATCCCCATCATAGCGCTCCCATCCGCGCGGCATCAGGTGCTCTTGCGGCAAAAACTTTGTTTTATAGTCCATTTTGCGCGATCCCTTGACCCAATAGCCGAGATAGACATGTGGCAGGCCGAGCGCCCTGGCACGCCTGATATGGTCGAGGATCATGAAGGTGCCGAGCGAACGATCGGCCCGCTCGGTATCGTAGAAGGAATAGACCATGGAAAGGCCGTCTCCCATGCGGTCGGTGAGCGCGACCGCCAGCAATTCGCCTTGCGGACGCTCCTTGAGGCCCGCGCCTTCTTCGCGCAGACGATACTCGATGATGCGCGTGTTGACGTGGGTGTCCTCCACCATCATCGCATAGTCGAGCACCGACATGTCCGACATGCCGCCCTTCTGATGGCGGGCATCGAGGTAACCGCGGAACAGCGAATACTGCTCGCTGGAGGGTTCGGCGGGGTAATCGCGCGAGACGAGATCGGCATTGGCGGCCAGCACACGCCGCATGGTGCGGCGCGGCTCGAACTCGTTGACGAGGATGCGCACCGAGATGCAGGCCCGGCAGCTTTCGCAGGCCGGGCGGTAGGCGATGTTCTGCGAGCGGCGGAAGCCGCCCTGGGTGAGGAGATCGTTGAGTTCAGGCGCGCGCTCACCCACCAGATGGGTAAACACCTTCCGCTCCATCTCCTGCGGCAGATAGGGGCAAGCCGCCGGCGCGGTGAGATAGAATTGCGGGGAGGATGTTGCGTGCGTGTTCATCGGCCGTAAGGCGTACCCGTCGCTCTGTGACACTTCTATGCCAATACCATGGCCTAGTTCGGGAAAAGGTCAACTGGCGGATTTCGTCCGTGTGTTTTCGTCCCCTCAATAACGATCGCGGCGAACCACCACCGTGCCGAGAAGAAGATCGTGCAGCAGGCGGCCGCGATCGGTGAAGAGGCCGACAAGCACAATGAAGGGCGTCAGCACCACATTGCCGATCCAGAACAGGACGAGATGCACGACGGCCGTCAGGAAGTCGATCGGACGGCCATCCGTCCGGGCCAGCATGAGGCCCATGGCGTTCATGCCCGCACTGGCCTGGCTCGGCCCGCCCATCGTGAAGCCGAAATAGAACAACGCGACGATGGTGAACAGCGCCGGATAGAGGAAGAAGCCGAGGCCGAGCGTCAGGATGCCGAGGAAGAAGACCACCACGGCAGCAGGCACCCAGAGCAGCGCGATGATCGCGTAGTCGATCAGGAAAGCGAAGACGCGCCGCGACAGCACGCCGCGATAGGCCTGCCAGTCCGTCGTCGGAACCCGCGCTTCGTTGAAATCAGCGCTCATCTGCCTGTCTCCGTCGTGGAACATAATCCAGATATGGGAATTTTTGCGCGGAAAACAACGGATGGAGTTCCTTATCTCCGTTTTAAGGCTGCGGCCCGAAAATCAAAATGCAAGGAGATACTGATGAAGGAAAACAATCAAGGACCATGGATGCACGCCGGTGAGGATCTGCGCAAGGACGCCCCTTTCTTTGCGTCTGTCGGGTTGTCTTTCGGTTTGCTGCAATATGTCGGCTACAACTACTTCGCCAAGGCGAACTGGGGCGGCGACCTGCTGTTCGAACATATTCCCTTCTATTCGCTCTTCCTCGCGACCATCTTCCTTTGGTTCGCCAAGGGCCTGTGGGAATGGCAGCGCAGCAAGCGCGAGATGAAGCGCGTACAGGCGCTAATCGCGCATGTGGCCGCGAGGACAGTCGGTTTCGCCTCTGCGAGCGCATCCGTGGTATTCGGATTCGCAATGGCGCCCCTATTGTGGGGCGCCTATTGGCATGCCTGCATGCTTCTCTTTTGCGCCGTCTATCTTATGTCGATCGCGGAGATTGCGGCTAATCCTTTGTTCGGGAAAGGATGCTCCCGGACCTATTTTACCGCCATGATCGTCATAATCACGATCCCGCTTATCTTTTGATCTGAATTCACCTTACGCCCGAAAGGCGAGTTCGGCCCGACGCGAAGGATTATCCCCGCTTCGCGAGATGCCGCGCGACATCCATGGCGAAATAGCTGAGGATGCCGTCGCAGCCGGCGCGCTTGAAGGCGAGCAGGGTTTCGAGCATCACGCGCTCGCCGTCGATCCAGCCGTTCAGCGCGGCGGCCTTGATCTGGCTGTATTCGCCCGAGACCTGATAGGCGAAGACGGGAAGCCCGAAGGCTTCCTTCATGCGCCAACAGATGTCGAGATAGGGCAGGCCGGGCTTGACCATGAGCGTGTCGGCGCCTTCCTCGACATCGAGCGCGGCATCGCGGATCGCCTCGGTGCCGTTGGCCGGATCGATGTAATAGGTCTTCTTGTCGCCCTTCAGCAGGCCGCCGGTGCCGATGGCGTCGCGGTACGGGCCGTAGAAGGCGGAGGCGAACTTGGTGGCATAGGCCATGATGCCGACATTCTGGTGCCCGGCCTCGTCCAGCGCGCGACGGATCACGCCGATGCGGCCGTCCATCATTTCCGACGGCGCGATGATGTCGGAACCGGCATCGGCCTGGATGACCGCCGCCCTGGCGACCAGCTCGACCGTCTCGTCGTTGACGATGACATCGCCGCGCAGCACGCCGTCATGGCCGTGGCTGGTGAAGGGATCGAGCGCGACATCGGTAATGACGCCGATATTGGGCACGGCCTGCTTGATGGCGCGGGTCGCCTCGTTGATGAGGTTGTTTGCGGCAAGACAGTGGGAACCGGTTTCGTCGCGCAGCGCCATGTCGATATTGGGGAAGGTGGCGATGGCCGGAATGCCGAGATCGGCCGCTTCCTTCGCCGCCTCGACCAGCTTGTCGATGCTCATCCGGTTGACGCCCGGCATGGCGGCGACGGGGTCGACGACATTGGTGCCGGGCACGACGAAGGCGGGCCAGATGAGATCGTCGACCGTCAGGCGGTTTTCCTGCACCAGCCGTCTCGTCCAGTCGGCCTTCCGGTTGCGCCGCATGCGGCGGTGCCCGGTGATCTCGTCGACGATGTTTCTGCTGCCGGTCATGATGCCGCTTCCTTGCTGGATGTGTTTTCCGCTCCTTACCACGCCGGCCCCGTCAATCAAATCGCGAGCGATCGGGAGGGCTGCGGCATATGGCCATGCGCGGCGCAAAATGCCGGGGCGCTCTTTATGCGGACAAACCTTGCCCTTACTGTCGGCCGCATGCTCGCTGATTCTGCCAAGGGCCCGAGGCCAAGCCTGACCGAAACGCTGTTCGTGCTGTTCCTGCGGCTCGTGGCGGTGACGTCGCTTTGGTTCGCGCTTCAATACTGGGCCATGCTGACCGGCCTCTCGCTGGGCGGGGCAGGGCGTTTCGACCTGCTGCCGCCGGCATGGAAGGCCGCCGCGACCGCGCTTGCGGTTCTGTTTCCTGTCGCCGCCGTCGGCCTGTGGCTTCTCGTCTCCTGGGGGCCGGTGATATGGCTCATCGCGGCGGCAACCGAGATCGCCATGCACGAGGTCTTTCCGTCCGTCTTCGGCATCAACCGGCTGCTGGTCTTCGCGCATGTCGCGGTGGCCGCAACCTTCCTGATTTTCCACGCCGCGCTCTTCCTCCAGCGCCGCCGTCAGGCCCGCACGGTAAGAACTGATTCACCGTGAGACAGCATCGGCCTCTGGTAAGGCGCTGTTAAGGCTGCGGTTTAAGTAGAATTTTAGATGCATTCGTTAGGTTCTCACTCAAGGCGGGAAAACAAACCACACCGCCAAACAAAACAGTGAGGCAGTAACAATGAACACCAAGATGAAGCCCCAGCAGGCCCCGGTCGTCGATCAGCAGGAAGATGCGATCCGCAACCTCTATCTGGAATCCCTCCACCTCGTCGAGCGTCTGCACCGCCGCCTGCTCGATGTGATCAAGGACGAGTTCGACCGTGCCGGTCGCTCCGATGTCAACGCCGTCCAGGCGCTGCTCCTCTTCAACATCGGCAACTCGGAACTGACCGCCGGCGAGCTGCGCTCGCGCGGTTACTATCTCGGCTCGAACGTTTCCTACAACGTCAAGAAGCTGGTCGATCTCGGCTTCATCAACCACCAGCGCTCGCGCATCGACCGTCGCTCGGTCCGCATCAGCCTGACGGAAAGCGGCCAGGAAATCGCCGAAACCGTCGCAAGGCTCTACGAGCGCCATATCGGCTCGATCCAGAAGGTCGGCGGCATCGGCGAAGGCGAGTTCAACCAGATGAACAAGCTGCTCCAGCGTCTCGACCGCTTCTGGAACGACTCGATCCTGTACCGCCTGTAAGCGCTCCAGCGTCTCGACCTCCTCCTCAAAAGCCGGCCGCGTTCCCTGCGCGTCCGGCTTTTCACGTTTTCGTGCAAGGCTCTACGCCGCCCGCCGAGACACGAATTGGCCATATTGCTATGACACCCGAACGCTGGGCTTAAGGTATGCGCGGGCGGCACGGCCGGTTTGCGTTTGTTAACCCTGTTCGTGATAGCTGCATCGGGTATGAACCGCGGTTCACGTGCCCGCGCGCCCGCCGCTTTGAACGGCGTCTCAGGAGATGGTAGGATAGATGTCTCGCAAAACCGAAACTGATGTGTTCTCGCGCCGCGCATTTCTGCGCTCCGCCGCAACCTTCGGCGCCGCCGCCGTTGCCGGCCCGGCTCTGGCCCAGACGGCGCTTGACGATGTCCTGAATGCACCGCGCCGCGGCAACTGGGACGACCAGTTCGATGCACAGGCCTCGCGTGCATCCGCAGCCGTCCAGTCCAACAATCCGATCCTGGGCTCGGGTTCGGTCCCCAACATCCAGCAGGCGATTTCCGATTACCAGCAGATCGTGTCGAACGGCGGCTGGCCGCAGGTCAATTCGTCCCAGAAGCTGCAGATCGGCGTCGTCGATTCCGGCGTGCAGGCGCTTCGCCAGCGCCTGATCATCTCGGGCGACCTGCCGCGGGCCGCCGGCATTTCCGACTCCTTCGATTCCTACGTCGATGGCGCGGTCAAGCGTTTCCAGGCCCGCCACGGCCTTCCGCAGGACGGCGTTCTCGGCGAATACACGCTGAAGGCCATGAACGTGCCCGCCACGACCCGCCTCAGCCAGCTGAACACCAACCTCGTTCGCCTGCAGACCATGTCGGGCGACCTCGGCCAGCGCTATGTGATGGTGAACATCCCGGCCGCCTATATCGAGGCGGTGGAAGGCGGTCGCGTGGCCTCGCGCCACGTCGCCGTGGTCGGCCGCATGAGCCGTCCGACGCACATCATCAATTCCAAGATCTATGAGGTCATCCTCAACCCCTACTGGACGGCGCCCCGCTCGATCATCGAGAAGGACATCGTGCCGCTGATGCGTCAGGACCCGACCTATCTGGCGCGCAACAACATCCGCCTCATCGACGGCAAGGGCCAGGAAGTGGCGCCGGAAACCGTGGACTGGAATGCCGAGAAGGCGCCGAACCTGATGTTCCGCCAGGACCCGGGCAAGATCAACGCCATGTCCTCGACGAAGATCAACTTCCACAATCCGAACAACGAATACATGCACGACACGCCCCAGCAGGGCCTGTTCAACAAGCTGATGCGCTTCGAATCCTCCGGCTGCGTGCGCGTGCAGAACGTGCGCGACCTGACGACCTGGCTGCTGCGCGACACGCCCGGCTGGTCGCGCGAGAAGATCGAGCAGGTCATCAACTCCCGCGTCAGCTCGCCGATCCGGCTGGCGACCGAGGTGCCGGTCTACTTCGTCTACATCTCGGCATGGTCGGCCCGCGACCGCGTCGTGCAGTTCCGCGACGACATCTACCAGATGGACGGCGCTACGGAACTGGCGCTCCAGACCGGCTACAACCAGGAAGGCGGCCAGTCCGTCGAGAGCAATCTGCTGCCGCAATAAGGCAATCGGCTCAAAACCGTCGAAAGCCCCGCATCCCAAGGGATCGCGGGGCTTTTGCTTTTCAGGTCTTCGCG
The DNA here is from genome assembly GCF_009826875.1 of Shinella sp. AETb1-6. Classification (NCBI taxonomy): domain Bacteria; kingdom Pseudomonadati; phylum Pseudomonadota; class Alphaproteobacteria; order Hyphomicrobiales; family Rhizobiaceae; genus Shinella; species Shinella sp. AETb1-6. The sequence continues at coordinate 37,307 of NZ_WUMM01000006.1, forward strand.
CTCTGTCGTTTTTGTTGCAGAAGATGCGTTGAAATGGCGCAAACCGTGGAGCGGATATTGCCCTTGCCATGCGAGGACGATAAACACCGTGCCACCACCCTTAAGGAGCCTCGAGGATGAGCCAGACTTCTGCCACCGACGTTTTCTTCACGCGTAACCTTGCCGATACGGATCCGGATATTTTCGGCGCGATCCAGAAGGAACTCGGTCGCCAGCGTCATGAAATCGAGCTGATCGCCTCCGAAAACATCGTGTCGCGCGCCGTGCTCGAAGCCCAGGGCTCGATCATGACGAACAAGTATGCCGAGGGCTACCCGGGCAAGCGCTACTACGGCGGCTGCCAGTTCGTCGACATCGCCGAGGAACTCGCCATCGAGCGCGCCAAGAAGCTGTTCGGCGTCAACTTCGCCAACGTGCAGCCGAATTCCGGCTCGCAGATGAACCAGGCCGTCTTCCTCGCGCTGCTCCAGCCGGGCGACACCTTCATGGGCCTCGACCTGAACTCGGGCGGACACCTGACGCACGGTTCGCCGGTCAACATGTCCGGCAAGTGGTTCAACGTCGTGTCCTACGGCGTTCGCGAAGGCGACAACCTGCTCGACATGGACGATGTCGCCGAGAAGGCCCGCAAGAACAAGCCGAAGCTCATCATCGCCGGCGGCACCGCCTATTCCCGCATCTGGGACTGGAAGCGCTTCCGCGAGATCGCCGATGAAGTCGGCGCCTATCTCATGGTCGACATGGCCCATATCGCCGGCCTCGTCGCCGGTGGCCAGCATCCGTCGCCGTTCCCGCATTGCCACGTCGCCACGACGACCACGCACAAGTCGCTGCGCGGCCCGCGCGGCGGCGTCGTGCTGACGAACGACGAGGACATCGCCAAGAAGATCAACTCGGCCGTCTTCCCGGGTCTCCAGGGCGGTCCGCTGATGCACATCATCGCCGCCAAGGCCGTGGCCTTCGGTGAAGCATTGCAGCCGGAGTTCAAGGAATACGCCGCGCAGATCGTCAAGAACGCCAAGGCGCTCGCCGAGACGCTGAAGGCCGGCGGCCTCGACATCGTTTCGGGCGGCACGGACAACCACCTGATGCTCGTCGACCTTCGCAAGAAGAACGCGACCGGCAAGCGTGCGGAAGCAGCGCTGGGCCGCGCCTACGTCACCTGCAACAAGAACGGCATCCCGTTCGATCCTGAAAAGCCCTTCGTCACCTCGGGCGTCCGCCTCGGCACGCCGGCCGGTACGACCCGCGGCTTCAAGGAAGCCGAGTTCAAGGAAATCGGCAACCTGATCGTCGAGGTTCTCGACGGCCTCAAGGTCGCCAATTCGGACGAGGGCAATGCGAGTGTCGAAGCCGGCGTGCGCGACAAGGTCGTCAAGCTGACCGAACGCTTCCCCATGTATTCCTACATGTAAGCCGGTCGTTCCAGGATACGGTGTTGCGCGGTTTCCGCCGGGAACCGCGCAGAGCAAGGAGAATTCATGCGCTGCCCCTATTGCGGTTCGGAAGATACGCAGGTGAAGGATTCCCGTCCCGCAGAGGACGGGGCCGCCATTCGCCGCCGGCGCATCTGCCCGGATTGCGGCGGTCGGTTCACCACCTTCGAGCGGGTGCAGCTGCGTGATCTCATGGTGGTCAAGAAGACGGGCCGCAAGGCCCCCTTCGACCGCGACAAGCTTTTGAAATCCTTCGAGATCGCGCTTCGCAAGCGGCCCGTCGACCGCGACCGTATCGAGCGCGCCGTCTCAGGGATCGTGCGCCGGCTGGAAAGCTCCGGCGAGACGGAAATCGCCTCGGAGGAAATCGGCCTCCAGGTGCTGGAGGCGCTGAAGGCGCTCGATGACGTGGGCTTCGTGCGTTACGCCTCCGTCTACCGCGACTTCTCCCATGTCGACGACTTCGAGAAGATCCTCGCCGAGGTCGCCGCCAAGATCGCCCGTGACCCGGGCGTCGATGGCTAGATGTCCGGCGGCGCGCGCGACGACATCAGGTTCATGGCGGCAGCACTTCGCCTCAGCCGCCGCAATCTCGGCCTGACGGCCACCAATCCTTCCGTCGCCTGCCTGATCGTCAAGGATGGCGTGGTTCTCGGCTCCGCCGTGACCGCGCCCGGCGGACGGCCGCATGCCGAAACGCAGGCGCTCGCCGAAGCCGGCGCGGCGGCGCGTGGCGCAACGGCCTATGTCACGCTCGAACCCTGCTCCCATCACGGCAAGACGCCGCCCTGTGCCGATGCGCTCATCGCCGCCGGCGTCGCCCGCGTCGTCGTATCCGTCACCGATCCCGACATCCGCGTGGCGGGCAGGGGACTGTCCATGCTGGAGGCGGCCGGCATTGCCGTGGAGACGGGCGTGCTGGAGGTTGAAGGCCGCGCCGCGCTCGCCGCTTATCTCACGCGGCAGACGAAGAAGCGGCCGTATATGACTCTGAAACTTGCGGTTTCGAGCGACGGCATGCTCGGCCGGCTCGGGGCAGGGCAGGTGGCGATCACGGGGCCGGTATCGCGCGGGCAGGTGCATGTGCTGCGCGCCGAGACGGACGCGATCCTTGTCGGCATCGGCACCGCCCTTGCCGACGATCCCGAACTGACCTGCCGCTTGCCGGGACTGGAAGCCCGCTCGCCGGTCCGCATCGTGCTGGATCCGCGGCTGGAACTGCCGGTGACGTCGAAGCTGGCGCGCACGGCGCGCGACGTGCCGGTGCTGCTTGTCGCCGAAAACGACGGTGACACCGATCGCGCTTTCGTCGACCGGCGCGACGCGCTGGAGAGCCTTGGCGTCGAGGTGGTGGAATGCGACCCGCGCAAGCTCGACACGCTGCTTGTGGCGCTGGCCACGCGCGGGATATCCTCGCTGCTCGTGGAGGGCGGTGCGCGCACGGCGCGTTCCTTCCTCGATGCCGGCCTTGTCGACCGCATCCTGCTGTTTGGCGGCGCAGCCCCCCTTGGCAGCGACGGGGTGCCATCCCCATGTGTGCCGGGCCCATCTGTGCCAGGGCGCGCGCCGGAGGGCTTTTCACTTCGCCATACGGCCCGTTACGGCGCTGACCTTCTGGAAGAATACGAAAGAGACGATTGATGTTTACCGGCATTGTCACGGATATTGGAACGGTGGAAAAGGTCGAGCCGATGAACGAGGGGGTTCGCCTGCGTGTGCGCACCGCCTACGACCCGGCGACCATCGACATGGGCGCATCCATCGCCCATTCCGGCACCTGCCTCACCGTCACCGCTTTGCCGGAAGAGGGGTCGAATGCCCGCTGGTTCGAGGTGGAGGCCTGGGAAGAGGCCCTGCGCCTCACCACCATCGGCAGCTGGACCACCGGCACCCGCATCAATCTCGAGCGTTCGCTGAAGATCGGCGACGAACTGGGCGGCCATATCGTTTCCGGCCATGTCGATGGCAAGGCCGAAATCCTGTCCGTCGAGGCCGAGGGCGATGCCACCCGTTTCCGCATCCGCGCGCCCGAGGGACTGGAGCGCTTCGTCGCGCCGAAGGGATCGGTCGCGCTCGACGGCACGTCGCTGACCGTCAACGCGGTGGACGGTGCGGTGTTCGACGTGCTGCTCATCCGCCACACGCTGGAGGTCACAACCTGGGGCGAACGCAAGGCGGGGGACTTCGTCAATTTCGAGGTCGATACCATGGCCCGCTATGCCGCGCGCCTGGCGGAGTTTCCGGCCAAGCCGTGACTCGCGCGTGACGCCGGGCGACGCCGGCGTGGACTGATACGGGACACCGGCAAAATTTAACAAGGGGCGTAAGACTCTGGATACTTCTGCGTCTTTAGGGTGGCGCATTGGACCGCTGGAGACCGCCCCTGCATGACGCCAGACTACAACACCCTGCTCCTTGCGATCGGGCTGTCCGGCTTTTGCCTTTCCGCCACCTTGTTTGCGTCCTGGTTGTCGGCCCGCGTGGAGCGTTTCCTGTTGTCCTGGGCGATCGGCATCGGCATCATCGTGGCGGCGGTCGGCGTCTATAGCCTCTATGTCGAGAATGCCAGCATCGGCATCACCTGCCTTGCCTTCGTGCTCCAGTTCGGCGGTTTCGCCTTCATCTACGGCGCGGCCTACCGCTTCCGCACCGGCCGGCGCGGACGCTGGCGCATTGCCGCCGTGTTCCTCGCATCGTCGGCTGTCAGCATTCCATGGATCCCGTTCGGCCTCGACGGTGTAGCGCTCATCGCGCTGAACCTCGTGATCGCGGCAACGCTTGTCGCGACGGCATGGGAGTACTGGCTCGGCCGTGCGGAAGCGCCGCTGCCGCTGACCGGTATTGTCGCGCTCTACGTTCTGGTGGCGACCTCCTTCGTGCTTTGCGCCGGCGTGCTTCTGGAGCAGCGCCAGTGGTCGATCGGCCATGCGCCGGACAACTGGGCGGAAAATCTCAATCTGATCGCGGCGATCCTCGGCATAACCGGCATCGGCGCCATGTCGCTGGCGCTGAACCAGTGGCGCATCGCCGGCGCACACCAGCGCACGGCGATGACCGATGCCCTCACCGGCCTTCTCAACCGCCGCGCGCTTTTCGACCGCTACGGCGAGGAGACCGTCTTCGCCCATCGTGCGGCCATCGCCTTCGACCTCGACAACTTCAAGGCCGTGAACGATCAGTACGGCCATGCCGCCGGCGATGCGGTGCTGAAGTGCTTTGCCGAAGTCCTCGTGGAGGCCTGCGGAACCGCCGCCTGCATCGCCCGCCTTGGCGGCGAGGAATTCGTGGTGGTCATGGACCGCGCCGTGCTGGACCGCGTGGCGCGCGTTGCGGAACGCATCCGGGCGGATTTCGCCGCACGGCTCATTCCTATCGGAAAGGGCTCGATCAACTGCACCGTCAGCGCCGGCATCGCCTTCGGCAGCGACACCGGCTTGAGCTTCGACGCGCTGCTGAGCAATGCGGACAAGGCGCTCTACACCTCCAAGCACAACGGCCGCAATCGCGTATCGCTTGCCGCCTGACGACCGGCCTGAACGGGGCTGCCGCAGGCCCGCAAGCCCGTCTGCGGGGCCGAAAACGCCGCAGGCGGCGGAAATTGCTTGCCAAGCCTCGTTCGGCATGGTTTGACCGCCGCCTCTGCCCGCCATGCCGGGCCTGCTCCATTTTCAGGTGATTCATGGCCAACACCGATAATCCTCATCTTCTGATCGTCGAAGCGCGCTTCTATGACGACATGGCCGATGCGATGCTCGACGGCGCGAAACACGCGCTGGAAGCCGCCGGCGCCACCTTCGATGTCGTGACCGTCATGGGCGCGCTGGAAATTCCCGCCGCCGTCGCCATGGCGCTCGACGGCATGGACAATGGCGGCACCTGGTATGACGGTTTCGTCGCGCTCGGCATGGTCATCCGTGGCGAGACCTATCATTTCGATATCGTCGCCAACGAATCCTGCCGCGCGCTGATGGACATCGCCGTCAGCGAGAGCCTGCCGATCGGCAACGGCATCCTGACCGTCGAGAACGACGAGCAGGCCTGGGCGCGCGCCCGTCGTTCGGAAGGCGACAAGGGCGGCTTTGCCGCCCGTGCGGCCCTCACCATGATCGAGCTGAAGAAGAAACTGGGCGGCGAACAGTGACCAGCGAAAACAATTCCCACCCCGTCAAGCCGGCCAACCAGCGCGGTGCCGCGCGTCTTGCCGCCGTGCAGGCGCTCTACCAGATGGATGTCGGCGGCACCGGCGTTCTCGAGATCGTCGCCGAGTACGAGACGCACAGGCTCGGACAGGAAATCGACGGCGACACCTACCTCAAGGCCGATGCCGGCTGGTTCCGCTCCATCGTGTCGGGCGTCGTGCGCGACCAGCGCCAGCTCGATCCGATGATCGGCGCGGCCCTGCAGGACGACTGGGCGCTGTCGCGTCTCGATTCCACCGTGCGCGCCATCCTGCGTGCCGGCACGTTCGAGCTCAAGGAGCGCAAGGATGTGCCGGTGGCGGTCATCGTCACCGAATATGTCGAGATCGCCAAGGCGTTCTTCGAGGAAGACGAACCCAAGCTGGTGAATGCCGTCCTCGACCGCATCGCCAAGCAGGTCCGGGTCGAACAACGCAAGTAAAGCGGTAGACAGGCATGAGCGCGAATACGGTCGAAGGTCTTGAACGGGAGCTTTCGGCCGCGCGCCGCAACGTGTTCCTGCTGACGCTGGCGCAGGCGCTTCTCGCGTCCGCCGGACCGATCGTCTTCTCGGTCGGCGGCCTTGCCGGCTACAATCTCTTGGGACAGGACAAGTCGCTCGCGACCGCGCCGCTTACCGGCTTCAACATCGGCGTGGCGCTCGGCGCCGTGCTGGTCGCCATCGCCGCGCGCCTGCTCGGCCGTGCGCATGGCTTCATGGTCGGGTCGCTGGTGGGCGCCGGCGGCGGGCTGGTCGCGGCCATCGCGCTGTTCCGAAGCGATTTCTGGCTGTTCGCCCTGGGCTTCCTGCTGGTGGGCATTGCCAGCGGTTTCGCGCAGAAGATCCGTTTCGCCGCCGCCGATGCCTCGCCGTCCTTCTACAAGCCGCGCGCGATCTCCTGGATCCTGGCGGGCGGCGTGCTCTCGGCGATGCTCGGCCCCCAGGTGGTGATCTTCACCAGGGACCTGTTCGAGCCGGTGATGTTCGCGGGCGCCTTCGTGGCGCTCGTGCCGCTGTGCGGTGCTGCCATCCTGCTGTTCTTCTTCCTGCGCCTGCCCGACCACAAGGCGGCGGGTGCGGCGAGCGGCGAGCCGGCCCGGCCGCTCGGCGAGATCGTGCTCACGCAGCGCTTCCTGACGGGCATGATCTGCGGCATTTCCACCTATGCGCTGATGACCTTCATGATGACCGGCGCACCGCTCGCCATGGTCATCGGCTGCGGCTTCTCGCCGGATCTCGCCACGCTCGGCATCCAGTGGCATGTGCTGGCCATGTTCGCGCCGAGCTTCGTCACCGGCATGCTGATCCAGCGCTTCGGCAGCGAGGCGGTCGTGGCTGCCGGCCTCGTCATCCTGATGGCCTGCGCGGGCATCGCGCATATGGGCATCGAGCTGTGGAACTTCTGGGGGGCGCTCATCCTGCTCGGCGTCGGCTGGAACTTCGGCTTCATCGGCTCGACGGCCATCGTCGCCTCCAGCTACCGGCCGCACGAGGCCGACAAGGTGCAGGGCTTCCACGACATCATCCTGTTCGGCACGGTGGCGCTCGCCTCCTTCTCCTCCGGCAAGGTGTTCACCGCCTATGGCTGGCAGGCCATCAACATGATGTTCTGGCCCGTCACCGGCGTCAGCCTCTTCCTCGTCCTGATCCTCCTCTTGCGCAACCGCCGCAAGGCGGCCTGACGGTCCGCATCGGCCGCGGCGGCAAAATCCGCTCCCTCGACGCGTGTGGCGAGATGCGGCGGCTTGACGCGGCCGATTCGCAAACGCACTCTGGCCTCGCGCCGGCACCCGGCTTGTGAGGAGGCAAACCGGGCGCGGACGCATAGCGCTGCGGGAGAGGCCCCGCGGCATCCAAGGAGGAAAGAGCGAAATGACCATATTGCTTGGCGTTATCGCATGCGGGTTGCTCTCGGTGGTCTATGCCATCTGGGCGACACGGTCGGTGCTTGCCGCCGACCAGGGGAATGCCCGCATGCAGGAAATTGCAGGTTATATCCGGGAAGGGGCGCAGGCCTATCTCACCCGGCAGTACAAGACCATTGCCCTGGTCGGTGTTGTCGTCTTCGTCGGCACCTGGCTGCTTCTTTCCGCAACGGCTGCCATCGGGTTCCTGATCGGCGCCGTGCTGTCGGGCGTTGCCGGCTTCATCGGCATGCATGTGTCCGTCCGCGCCAATGTGCGCACGGCCCAGGCCGCGTCCGTCAGCCTGTCCTCCGGCCTCGACATCGCCTTCAAGTCGGGCGCGATCACCGGCATGCTGGTGGCCGGCCTCGCCCTTCTCGGCGTGTCGATCTACTACTGGGTCCTCACCGGCGTCCTCGGGCAGGAGCCCGCCTCGCGCGAGGTCATCGATTCGCTCGTCGCGCTCGGCTTCGGCGCCTCGCTGATCTCCATCTTTGCCCGTCTCGGCGGCGGTATCTTCACGAAGGGCGCCGACGTGGGCGGCGACCTCGTCGGCAAGGTGGAAGCCGGCATTCCCGAAGACGACCCGCGCAACCCCGCCACCATCGCCGACAATGTGGGCGACAATGTCGGCGACTGCGCCGGCATGGCGGCCGACCTCTTCGAGACCTATGCGGTGACGGTCGTCGCCACCATGGTTCTTGCGGCGATCTTCTTTGCCGGGACGCCCGTTCTGGCGTCGGCGATGATCTATCCGCTCGCCATTTGCGGCGCGTGCATCATCACCTCGATCGTCGGCTCGTTCTTCGTCAAGCTCGGCACAAACGGCTCGATCATGGGCGCCCTCTACAAGGGCCTCGTCGTGACCGGCCTGCTGTCGATCCTCGGCCTTGCCGCGGCGACCACGCTGACCGTCGGCTGGGGCGTGATCGGCACGGTGGCCGGCAAGGAGATCACCGGCACGAACCTGTTCATCTGCGGCCTTCTCGGCCTCATCGTGACGGCGCTGATCGTGGTCATCACCGAATACTATACCGGCACCAACAAGCGCCCGGTCAACTCGATTGCCCAGGCATCGGTGACCGGCCACGGCACCAACGTCATCCAGGGCCTCGCGGTGTCGCTGGAATCGACGGCGCTGCCGGCCATCGTCATCGTCGGCGGCATCATCGCCACCTACCAGCTGGGCGGCCTCTTCGGCACCGGCATCGCCGTCACCGGCATGCTGGGCATTGCCGGCATGATCGTGGCGCTCGACGCCTTCGGCCCGGTCACCGACAATGCCGGCGGCATTGCCGAAATGTCCGGCCTCGACCCGGAGGTGCGCAAGTCGACCGACGCGCTCGACGCCGTCGGCAACACGACGAAGGCCGTGACCAAGGGTTACGCGATCGGTTCGGCCGGCCTCGGCGCGCTGGTGCTGTTTGCGGCCTATTCGAACGACCTTGCCTACTTCGCCGCCAATGGCGACAAGTATCCGTATTTCGCGGATATCGGCACGATCTCCTTCGACCTCTCCAACCCCTATGTGGTCGCAGGCCTGATCTTCGGCGGTCTCATCCCCTATCTCTTCGGCGGCATCGCGATGACGGCGGTGGGGCGTGCGGCGGGCTCGATCGTCGAGGAGGTGCGCCGGCAGTTCCGCGAAAAGCCGGGCATCATGGCGGGAACGGAACGGCCCGACTACGGCCGCGCCGTCGACATGCTGACCAAGGCGGCCATCCGCGAGATGATCGTGCCGTCGCTCCTGCCGGTGCTGGCGCCGCTCGTCGTCTATTTCGGCGTGCTGCTGATCTCGGGCTCCAAGGCATCCGCCTTCGCCGCGCTCGGCGCCTCGCTGCTCGGCGTGATCGTCAACGGCCTGTTCGTCGCCATTTCGATGACATCCGGCGGCGGCGCCTGGGACAACGCGAAGAAGAGCTTCGAGGACGGTTTCGTCGACAAGGACGGCAACCGGCACATGAAGGGTTCGGAAGCGCACAAGGCCTCCGTGACCGGCGATACCGTCGGTGATCCCTACAAGGACACGGCGGGCCCCGCGGTCAACCCGGCGATCAAGATCACCAATATCGTGGCGCTGCTGCTGCTGGCCGTCCTCGCCTGACCCTGAAAACCGCGCAAACAAAAACCGCGGGGAGCGATCCCCGCGGTTTCCTTTTGTCCTTGCGGTGCGCGCTTAGTTGTTGCCGCCCAGCATGCTTCTCATCATTGCACCGGGGTTTGCGCCACCGCGCAGCAGCTGGCCGAGGAAGGTCGTCTCGGCGCCGCCCGTCGGCGTGACGCGCTTGATCATGTCGAAGACCTTGCCGTCCTGCAGCGTGTAGTGGGCGAGGCGCTCGACATTGCCGTCCTTGTCGAAATAGACGGCCAGAACGCTCTGCTCCACGACTTTGGGCTTCATGAAAGCCATCGGGCGCGTGCGTTTCTGGGATATGTAGTAGAAGACCTCGTTGTCGAACGTCGCCGTCGAGGAGGGCGAGCCGAGCGAGAGCAGGACCTGTTCGCGCGACGAGCCGACGGGGGCAAGTGCAAGCGTTTCCTGGTCGATGACGTAGCCCTGGTGCATTACCTCGCCCATGCCCATGCTCTGGCAGCCTGCCAGAACGGATGCGGAGAGGGTGGCGGCAACGGCGGCACTACGCAACAGCTTCATATTCACAGCATCTCTCTTAACACTATCCCCGGGACGATGATGGCCGCGCAGCCATTGCAATTCATGCATGCTTCGGTAAACCAGCTTCGACCGTCATGCAACATGACTTGCGACGGCACCATGGTTTGAATCAGGCAAAACTAGGCTTTATGATGATTTTTGGCCTGTTCGGCAAAAAAAACGGCAACCGGCGCATTGTCGAAAAACAATATGCGACGCTTACAACGGCCGCGCGCCATCCCTATCTCTATGAAGCGCTTGATGTTCCCGACACGGTGATGGGCCGCTTCGAGATGCTCTCGGCGATATTGATCCTCTACTTCCGCCGCACCCGCGCGAGCGCGACATCGGGTCAGGAAATCGCCCAGGAGATCGTCGATGCCTTCTTCGAGGACGTCGATCATTCGATTCGCGAACTCGGCGTTGGCGATGCCGGCGTGCCCAAGCGCATGAAGAAATTCGCCGGCATGTTCTACGGCCGGCTGGAGTCATACGCGGCGGCGTTCGATGCCGCCGACCGTGATGCGCTGGCAGCTGCGCTGCGGCGCAACATCTACCCGGAAGGCGGCGAGGGCGCCCCTTCCATGGACGGCCTGGCCGCTTATCTCTTCGACGCAGAAACGGCCATGGCCGGCGTTGGCGAGGATGCGATTGCGGTCGGCGCGCTCACGGTCCTGGAACCGCGCGCGCCCGCACAGGCCGTGTGAGGCGAAAGGCAAGACGATGAAGCACAATGACGAGACGCCGTTCTCCTACCCGGTCAAGGTGGGGCATATTTCCGCCAACCCGGTGGAGGTGAAGATCGCTGCGAATGCCGAGGAACTGGCGGGCCTCGCCAGGCTCTGGTCCGTGCTGGAGGTGAAGGCGCTGACGGCGGCCTTCGAGGTGAAACGCTGGAAGCGCGACGGCATCCGCCTGAAGGGCCGCGTGACCGCCGACATCGTGCAGGCCTGCGTGGTGACGCTCGATCCGGTGGAAGCGCATATCGACGAGCCTGTCGAGGTCGTGTTCGTGCCGGAGGGCTCCAAGCTCGCGCGCATGCCGGTCGCGGCCGAGGGCGGGGAAATGCTGCTCGATCCGGAAGGCCCGGACGCGCCGGAAATCTTCACCGGCGACACGATCGATGCCGGCGTGGTGGCCGCGGAGCACGTCGCGCTCGCCATCGATCCCTATCCGCGCAAGCCCGATATCGCCTTTGCAGGCCATATCGAGAGCACCGACAAGGACGACCGAAAACCGTCGCCTTTTGCTGTTCTCAAGGACTGGAAAAAAGACTGAACGCCTCAAGGGCGTCCGATAATTCAGTTGTGCCCCCGGCGAAAAGCGGTATTTTGGCCGAATTCCGCTGGGGCGGCTCTTCTGCCGTTGGAAACAAAACTAAGGCAATACACGCGTGGTCAGAATTTCCGTCGATGTCATGGGTGGCGATTTCGGCCCGTCCGTGGCCATCCCTGGTGCAGCCAAGGCTCTCGAGCGCCATCCCGAAATCCGCTTCGTGCTCTTTGGCAACGCCGCCGAATGCGAGCCTCTTCTGGCGCAACACCCGAAACTGAAGGCCGCCAGCACGTTTCATCACTGCGACATCGCGGTGGCCATGGATGAGAAGCCGAGCCAGGCGCTGCGCCGCGGCCGTGGCAAGGCCTCCATGTGGCAGGCCATCGATGCGGTGGCCAAGGGCGAGGCCGATGTCGCCGTTTCCGCCGGCAATACCGGCGCGCTGATGGCGATGTCGAAATTCTGCCTGCGCATGATGGCCAATATCGAACGGCCCGCCATCGCCGGCATCTGGCCGACGCTGAAGGGTGAGAGCATCGTGCTCGACATCGGCGCGACGATCGGCGCGGACGCCAACCAGCTCTTCGACTTCGCGCTGATGGGCGGCGCCATGGCGCGCGCGCTCTTCGAGATCGACAAGCCGACGCTCGGCCTGCTCAATGTCGGCGTCGAGGAGATCAAGGGCCAGGAAGAGGTGAAGGCCGCCGGCCAGCTCATCCGCGAGGCCAATTTCGACACGATCGACTACTATGGCTTCGTGGAAGGCGACGATATCGGTCGCGGCACGGTGGATGTGGTGGTGACGGAAGGTTTTGCCGGCAATATCGCGCTGAAGGCGGCGGAAGGCACCGCGCGCCAGATCGCGGAATATCTGCGCGCGGCCATGTCGCGCACCTGGCTCGCCAAGCTCGGCTACATCCTCGCCAAGAGCGCGTTCGACAGCGTGCGGGAGAAGATGGACCCGCGCAAGGTCAATGGCGGCGTGTTCCTCGGCCTGAACGGCATCGTCATCAAGAGCCATGGCGGCACGGATGCCGAGGGTTTCGCCGCTGCGGTGGATGTCGGCTACGACATGGTCCGCAACGGCCTGAAAGACAAGATCGAAAGAGATTTGCAGAAATATCATGCCGGCCGCCCCGTCGAGGGCGCCCAGAGCGTGAGCGATGAGGTATCGAAATGATCCGTTCAGTTGTCCGTGGTTTCGGAACGGCGCTTCCCAAACGGGTGGTCACCAATGCCGAGCTGGAAAAGACGGTCGACACGTCCGACGAGTGGATCGTGCAGCGCACCGGCATCCGCCAGCGCTACATTGCCGGTGAGGGCGAGACGACCGCCTCGCTCGGCGAAGCGGCCGGGCGCGCGGCCCTCGACAAGGCCGGCCTCACCGCCGCCGATATCGACGTGATCATCGTGGCGACCTCCACGCCCGACAACACCTTCCCGGCGACCGCCGTCAACATCCAGAACCGCCTGGGCATGCACCATGGCTTCGCCTTCGACGTGCAGGCCGTCTGTTCGGGCTTCGTCTATGCCGTGACGACGGCCGACGCCTATATTCGCGGCGGCCTAGCCAGGCGCGTCCTCGTCATCGGCGCGGAAACCTTCTCGCGCATCCTCGACTGGACCGACCGCACGACCTGCGTGCTGTTCGGCGACGGCGCGGGCGCCATCGTGCTCGAGGCGCAGGAAGGGGCGGGCACCACCGCCGACCGCGGCGTGCTGACGGCGCAGCTGCGCTCCGACGGCGCGCACCGCGACAAGCTCTATGTCGACGGCGGCCCCTCGACCACGGGCACGGTCGGCCACCTGCGCATGGAGGGCCGCGAGGTCTTCAAGCATGCGGTGGGCATGATCACGGACGTGATCGTCTCGGCCTTCGACGCGACCGGCTTCACGGCCGACGACGTCGACTGGCTGGTGCCGCACCAGGCCAACAAGCGCATCATCGACGGTTCGGCCAAGAAACTCGGCATTCCCGAGGAGAAGGTCGTGATCACCGTCGACCTGCACGGCAACACGTCGGCGGCCTCCATCCCGCTCGCGCTGGCTGCGGCCGCGCAGGACGGACGCATCAAGCAGGGAGACGTGGTTCTGCTGGAAGCCATGGGCGGCGGTTTCACCTGGGGCGCGGTGCTGCTACGTTGGTAGGATGGCGCCCACCGCAGGTGCGGCTTGACCCGGGCTTGCAAGGACAATAGTCTTCCGCGACTAACCATACGCTTTCAATAGGAAATCGGTGAGGAACGATGAGCGGCAAGACGGTGACACGCGCAGATTTGGCCGAATCGGTTTTCCGGAAAGTCGGCCTTTCGAGGACTGAATCCGCAGAGCTCGTCGAAACCGTGATCGATGAGATCTGCAACGCCATCGTGCGGGGCGAAAGCGTCAAGCTCTCCTCCTTCGCCACCTTCCAGGTGCGCGACAAGAACGAACGCATCGGCCGCAATCCCAAGACCGGCGAGGAAGTGCCGATCTCGCCGCGCCGCGTCATGACCTTCAAGGCCTCGAACGTGCTCAAGCAGCGTGTCCTGAAAGCCCATCTCGCGCGCAAGGCGAAACAGAAGCCGGCTTCGCCCGCCTCCTGAGCGCTTTTCGGGGTAATCGCCCCGCCACCGGCAATTTGAAACTTGAATATCGCCCGGCAACTCGCTGAAATGAATACGATTCGGCTGCATATCGTGTATGCTGCCGCCGTAACCTTTCATCGAGGCCAGTATGGACAAGAGTCCGGACGCTTTCCGCACCATCAGCGAGGTCGCCGACGATCTCGATCTGCCGCAGCATGTCCTGCGCTTCTGGGAGACGCGGTTCACGCAGATCAAGCCGATGAAGCGCGGCGGCGGACGGCGCTACTACCGCCCCGAGGATGTCGATCTGCTCAAGGGCATCCGCCACCTGCTCTACGATCACGGCTATACGATCAAGGGCGTGCAGAAGCTCCTGAAGCTCAACGGCAACAAGTTCGTCGCGGCCATTGCCAGCGGCGACTTGGCTACGGTCGAGGCGCTGGCCGCGGCCAGCCACGAGGAGCCGTCGCCGCCGAAGGCCGGCAGCGACGAGGACCAGATCGTCGGCCGCGCCAAGGCGCCGTCCAGCCGCCGCTTCTTTTCCTTTGTCGGCGGTGGAGACGAAACGCCGGAAATCTCGCTCGGCAAGACCAGCGTCGGCAAGGAAGACCGCGCCCTGTTGCAGGAGGCGCTCTACGACCTCCTGGAGTGCAAGCGCCTGCTGGACCAGGTACGTTAAGGCACCCGTATGCGCCTGCTGAGCGGTCGTCGCCGTGCGCGACCGCATGGCTCCTCGGCCACGCTCGCTAATCCCGTCGCACGGAAGGCTCCCAGCCTCGCGTGAAGCCGCGTCCCATCGCAGCACGCATCAGGTCGAGCTGGCGTTGCAGATGCGCGCAGTCGGCAAGCAGGGTCTCGATGGTCGCCCGCGCATCGCCGCCATGCCAGGCGAGGGCGGCATCCACGGGGTCGCCTGCCGCATCAAGAGTCGCCGCGTCGGTTACAGGCTCGCAAAGCGGCTGCATGTGATTCTCCCGGGAATGGATCAGAGCGTCCAAGGGTCTGAAAGCAGACGCCTCGGCCATGAATGTTCTTATTATGTTCCGGTTGCTCCGCGAGTCAAGGGCCGGTTGGCGGACGAAGGCAACTTGGGGAAAAAGCCCCGCCGAAGGCGGGGCAAGCAGGCGTCACGCTTGGCTCGCGGTGACGCGGGGAGTGCCCGCAAAAATCAAGGCGGGCAGAATGCTTCTACGACTTTCGTCTTATGTCCGGAAAGGTCGAAAGCGCCGAATCCGGTACGGTTGGCGAAAG
This sequence comes from Shinella sp. AETb1-6, assembly GCF_009826875.1. NCBI lineage: Bacteria > Pseudomonadati > Pseudomonadota > Alphaproteobacteria > Hyphomicrobiales > Rhizobiaceae > Shinella > Shinella sp. AETb1-6. The sequence continues at coordinate 52,572 of NZ_WUMM01000006.1, forward strand.
AAAAGCCGATACCATAAGCGATGAAGCCTGTGCGGCACCCACATATCGCGCGGCATGGAGCCGACGGCGGGCCTTTCACCATGGGGCCGCAAGCGGAGTGTCCCCCTGCGACGTCCGGTGACGGGACATTTATCCACATTTGTTCCGGACGCCGATTTTTGGGCTTGCATCCAAAACATCCAGACTATAGGGGTTTGCTCGGTCCGGAATGTAGCGCAGCCCGGTAGCGCACTTGACTGGGGGAACGACCCCCTTAGCGCTTTTCTCCCTTATTATTCATACTCTTGGCTTCTTCTGAACCTTCGTTGGTGGGGTTCGTGGTGGGGCGAGATGCAGCGTCCAGAGCTGCCCTGATATCGTCGTTCAAGGCGTGAGCGTATTTCGTCGTCGTCTTCACGTCAGAGTGCCCAAGCAGCAATTGCGCGACCCTCAGGTTCGACTTCCGAAGCACGCGTGTCGCCGCCGTGTGGCGGGTGTCGTGGAATCGGAAGTTCTCCACGCCAGCATTCGGCACGGCTCTGCGCATCGCGCTCTTGAGCCCGGATTCCGTCAAGGGGTAGCGTTTCCCTCGCTCCAGCTTTTCCTTTTTCCGCGTCCTGCGCGCCTCGAAAGTGAAGACCTTGATGGTGTGATGGTCCTTCTCCTCCCATAGCAGGCGGAAGATCTCCTCCGACATAGGAATGACGCGTTCCTTGCCGCCTTTGCCCATGACCTTGAAGTTTCGGGAGAAGAAGTCCACCATGGGCCATTCGAGCCCGAGGATTTCCATTCGCCGGCACCCGGTCAGGAAGGCGAAACGCACGGCCTTGTCATAGCCGCGCGAAAGCTCCCCGAGGATAGCGTCCTCTTCGTCCGGCGTTGCCTCGCGAACCCGCTCCTGTCGCTCGTCCAGCATGTGGCGGCCGAAGTCGATCTCAGCGACCTTGATCTTCCACACGTCACGCGCGCGCAGATAGATTTCCCGAAGGGGTTGGGTACAGGTGCGGTTTACCGTGGCCGGCTCGATAAGCTTGCCAAGGTGAAGCTTCCCGTTCTTTCCATGTCGACGCACCCGTTCGCCGCGGCGCTTGGCAACCAGGCTCGCCACGATGGAATCCGTTAGCGATTCCATTTCCGTGTTCCGGCCTATGGCGTTGCGCAGCCATTCGAGGTTTGCGAGGGTGGTATCGGCATTCTTGTGATGCTGGCCGACTTCCAGCCAATATCGGGACGAAGCGATTTCGAAGGTCATTGTCGGCGCGAAGAATTTTGCTTCTTCGGCCAGCTTCGCCCGCTCTATTTCCTTCTGGGCGTCCTCGAAGCGCTTTGCTTCTCGCTTCGACGTTGCTCCCGTATTGCCTGAAAATCTACGACCCCGTATCTCGAAGTCGTAGGAATATGTGTCTCTTCCGTTCTTCTTGTAGACCGACATTTTTCCGCCCGCTCCTCAATGAAGGCCTCCAGGTCAGCCGGCGTGTAGCGCCGTGTCGGACGTTTCTTGCCGAGGCCGATGTTAATCCATCGCAACTGACCGTGGTCGGTCAAGTCCCGAAGTTGCCGCGTCGATATCCCGAGACGGGATGCGGCCGATTCCGGAGTGAGCAGGATTGGTTCTTGCGCCGTCATCCCCGCTCCTTATCCAGTGCGTTGCGGGAGGGCGCCGGAACGATTTCAGCGGTTATCCTGAGCACGGTTCCTTCGGGGAAATCCTCAGCAAAGGCTTTGAAGCCCGGGCCATGCTTGAAGCCGCTGGAAGCCCGCTCTTTCCCCCAGTATGAATGGCCGTCGTCCACTATCACCCGAAGCTCGTTCACAAGCTTTGTGTTTGTTGAAGACAGCACCTCGTCCGGCTGGCTGTGGCGGACACACCGCCATTTGCCGTTTCCATAACGTAGAGAGAGGTCGAGATAGTGTTTCCGGGTGCCTGCCTCGTAGCGAGCAAACTCTGTGCAGCCCTCATGTCCGCACTTCGCCCGAAACATTCCGTATGATCTAGCCATCGCTCTCTCCTCTCTGGCGGATAGGGGAGGTTCCAGTTGGTTTGCTGGCGGCAAGCTGCCCGCGCACGATGGCATTATGCGCGTCGGCGAAGGCTTGCCTGTCTTCCTTGGTGACGGGGCGGCTGAAATGAATTTCGAGCGTCCTGCCGTCTTTCCCGGTGGACATGGACAGCATGTCTTCGAGGAACGGTTTCAGATCGCTCATGCCTTCCTCCATTTCAGATGATTGCGGCCGTAGACGATCCAGAGCGCGGCGTTCATGGGCAGGAGCCCCCACGCGGCGGTCGTGATGATCCAGACGAGCCAGAGAAGCTGGTTGCCAAGTCCGATCAGCCAGGCGGAGCGGTGCTTGTTGCCGGCAAGCAGCGTCATCCAGATCGTGACGGCCGACATGAACCACGGCAGATAAAGGCGGATGATCTCACTCATCGGCGCACCACTTCGCACTTGTGGCGGAAGCGCTGCGCGTGGCGGCGAGGGCGAGAAGCTGTCGGTAAACAGCCGTCACCTCTTCCGTTGTTCTCGCCGTGCCGCTGTTGAGTGTGAACAGGACGCGCATCATGGCTTCTGTTGGCTCTTCCGGCCACACCTCCGCGCTGTCCTCTCCTTCTCTATGGGGAGGGCGGGTGTAGAGGGGGCGCAGTTCCGCGCCCTTCGCCCGATAGTGATCGAGGTCTTCGGCGTTTACGATCTGCCAGCCGAAACTATCCGTCCGGCGCTGCCAAGCCACCGGCTCTACCGGCACATCGACAAGGGCGGAAGGTATTTTGACTGAGGAGACGGAGGCGAGGTCGCGTGACGCGATTTCCCTTGCCCCTCGTAGGCCAACGTTTACCTCTACCGCCCGCTCTTGATCGGACAGGGCGGCGGTGCGGAGGGCTGAAACCGCTGATTTCAAGATTTCCTTGTTGCCAATGGAGCAGCCTGACCAATCGCAGGCTTCTATCGCATCTGCTATTTTGATCGGGTCCATCATTCGCCCTCGTGCTCGATCTGCAACTTCGTGAAATCGTCGTCGGGGCCGGAGAGGTACATCCAATAGTGAGCCTCGACCGCCAGCTTGATCATAAGTGGCTCGACAGCGAATGCCGAAGCCGCTGCCGCGACGTTAGATGGCTGACCAGCATTGGCATTGCTGAAAGCCCAAACCTGAACGGCATTGGCGAAAAGTTGGATGCCGGGCTTTCCGGTATTCTGATCCCATGCGTCATCGTCATGTCCGAAGTACTCACTCTGCATGTTCAGATCCTCCGAGGAGTGCGCGGGCGCGGCGGAAGTCTGCGACCGGCAGGCTTGGAACTGGGGCGTTTTCGTCGTTCCATTCAAAGAAGACATGGAGGGAATCAGGTTCGCCGTCCCATTCAGGCACGCATTCGGCAAACGGCTTCAGCGCTTCCCGCAGCTCCGCATTCTCCCGCTGCAACGCCTCTGCCTGGCGGGCGAGGGAGAGGACTTCACGAAGATCAGAAGCGTTTACATCAAGCTCCTCCCAGAGGTCTGCCCTTTCACTTTCCGCAGAAAGCTGCTCCTGAACCTCTCGGTCAAACTCGTCCAGCGCCTTCTCTATTGCCTCTATGGCTGATACGGGGGAGGTCATGGGCGCGCCTCCGCTTTGGTTATGGCGGCTTTGGCAAATTCGACGTCCTGACAAGCCTCTCCGTTCCCATCTTGGAAGTCGGCGTAAGTCGAAACCAACCGCCGCGCAGCCTCCAAGAGTTCAGGAGCCGCAGCGATCAGGCAGGCGTTGGCATCACGGTCTGGTCCACCGACGTGCGCCACATTCCGCTTTGACTTCGGAGACATAGGGGACACGACAAGGCGACCGGTCGTGGAACCCTGCACAACTTCCCATGGGGCGCGGGTATGCTTCACGCTCTCACTCATTGGAGGAGCCTTTCTGATCAAGGCCGGCCTTCACGAGGTCGGCAATGGTGGAGGAGATCGACTTTCCTTCCCGCTCGGCATGAAGGCTCAGTTGCTCCATGACTTCGGGCGGTAGGCTGGTGCAAATCTTCCGGCGCGTGCCCGCCGATCCCCAGCCCGAAGACGGTTTGATGAATTTGCGGGCGCTTCTCATTCCGTCCCGCCTTTCTGATCAAGAGCGCGGGGAGGAAATCGCGGGTCGAGCGGGTGCGGCATGAACTCGACGGGATCGACCGGGCTTTCGCCCTCGATGTCCCACCAGTAGGCGCGTTTGCCGTCGTCGGACCAAAGGGCCTCGTAGACCCGACCGTCTTCGTCGCGAACCCAGATCGGATGAGACCCGCCGATGCGGAGACCGGCCATATCGTGGATATAGGCTATATCCTTGTCGGCCTCAGAAATGGGGCGCCACTGGCCTGCGATTAGTGAGGACAGGTCGCTCATGCTTCACCGCCGGCTGTCTTTGCCCGAAACTGTTCAAGAGCCTTCTCATCGTAGACGACGTAACCAATCCCCTCATGCCAGTCGCAGAGCGGGTTCCCGTCGCCGCCGAGTGCTTTCCACTCGTCGACCGATATTTGCCTATACGCCCCGCTGTTGACGTGGCAGGCCGCCGCCACTGTGGATTTACGGCGGATAACGGCGGTGAACTGCTCGCTTCCTCCTCCGAAGTCGATGGTTATACCTTCATCCTCGTCGGGCATCCTGCCATTGAATGCGTACTGGACCAGAGCTTGAAGGAACTCGTTCATGGCATCCCGGGACTCTAGTGCGACGTTCGGGGATTTCCCGAAGCGTGCGAGGACAATCCGGTTTGATAGAGGTGAGACCCGTATCCCGATCTTTTGAAGGGCCCCGCCGTCTTCTATCTTCTTGATCATGCGGAATCCTTCGAAGGCAGCCGGCCGGCCATTGCCAAGCCCTGGTTGATACGATGGGTGCAGTGGGTGACGGCCTCGGGCTCGTCGTAATCCGACCAGATGCCGAAGAGGGTATTCGCCAGCTCGTGCGGGTTGATGCCCTTGGAGGTCCAGTATTCTCGCTCATTCATGGAATGCTGCGCCCGATGCTCGTCGGGATACAGGGGCAGGGCGAACCGATCCGGTGCCTTCGTCTGCTTTCCCCGACCGAAATGGCCGTGGAAGATGTTGGCATAGGAGACGTGGGCCGCCTCGACGCCAAACCGGCCGGTCACGACGCACGGTAGCTTGTGCAGGAACGACAGGTAATCGCTCCGTTTCTTCGGTCGGCGCTTGGGCGGTTCGGGTTCGGTGCGGAAGGCAGCGGTGTTGATGCGCATCGCCATCACTTCACCGCCTTCCAGTCGACGACAAGCCGGCGGAGCTTCCCAACGATCGCGGTTAAAGCGTTCGGCCCGGCCGAGTAGTCGATGCTGTCCCGGTAGGAATGAATGCGGGCGAAACCCTCCGCCGTCGCTCGACGGCGCGCGATACGGGCGTCGATTATATCCTGAAACGGATCAGGTGCCTTCTCGGGCTTGCGGCGCTCGTAGCCTTTGACGCGGATGGTGCTGGTCATGCGCCGTACCTCCTCTCTACGACTGCGACCTCTTCGCCGGTCAGGGCGGCGAACGCATCCGTCAGAAGCCGGAAAGCTTCAGTTCCGAACCCGATCTGGTAGTAGAGCTTGTCATCTCTCCTCGATCGATTGAGGAGGTAGGAAATGGCGGTCTCGGCCTTTTTCAGCTTCTCAGCGTCTGTCATGCCACTCTCCTATCGTTCGCAGCCTCGTGGAAGCCGCCGCGGATGGTCTCGGTCAGGTGGACGCCGTTCGTGTCGCAGAAGGCGAGGGCGTAGGTGATGAGGCTGGCAGCACGCTTCACCGACATACGGGCGGTAGATTCGCGGATGTTCACGAACTCCCCCTCGAGGCCCGGAACGAACTCGACTTCGCCTTCCGTCGCCTTGGTGTGGCCGGAGACGAGCAGAACCTTCCATTCCTCTGCGGACCGGCGCTTGCCGGCCCATGTCATGGGAGAGTTGGCGATATCGGTGCAGATCGCGTGAAACTTCGCGTTCTGATCGAGGCTGCGCGTTGCCGCGCCGACGGTCACCGCGCTGCCGGCGGCGGCTCGAATGACAGCGTCCACCGCATTCCGGCGAACCCTGTCGTTAATGAGGATGAAGCGCTGCTTTTCCATGTCAGCCCGCCATCAGAACGTGATTGCCGGCAATCTTCGCCTCGATCGCCTTTTTCAGGTGCGCGGCATCGCCCGGCGCACGCGCCCAAAATTCGCGAAGGGGCTCGCGGTTGGCGTCCCGCCACTTTGCGACCTTCTCGGGCGTCTCGCTCTTGATGAACTCCATTGCTCGGTCTGCGAGCTGGCCGACCGGAACATTCTCCAGCGTCCAGTTGTCGCCCCAGGTGACGGTGATCGAATCCTTGGCGCCGACAGCCTTGAGGCGGCTTTCCTGCCGGTCATGCTCGACAATCTCGGTAGCCGACAGGTCGAGAACCTTGGCGCGATCCATTTCTGCTTCATCGTAGAGCCCGGTGAACTGCTCGGGCCAGCCGGCGCGCAATGCCTGCATTTCTGCGCACTTCGCGATCATCAGGCGCGGCATGCGGCACCAGTTGCCCGAACTGTCGAGAACCTTTTTGCCTGTCGGCTTGCGTTTGCCAGCCTCTTGGTCATAGACCCACTCATCGGAAACGGGCGCGAACTCCTCCCAGAAGGCTTGGCCGGCGACCTCGTACCAATCGCTGGTCTTTGGGTCCTGCTTCCACAGATAAACCGTCGCAGACACGATGCCCTGTGGGTTCAGGGGGGAAATCAGATCCTTGTCGCGCTCGTACTCCGGCGGCTTGCTGGCGGGGCGATAGTCGCCACAACGCTGCGCAATGACGCGCTGCCCGTCGCGACTGATGATGATCGTCAGTTTGCGCTTTGCCGCATTGTCCTTGGAAAAGACCATTGGGATGATCTGGCCTAGGAACGGATCGAGCCCCTTGGCCCGCGCCACCTCCATGAACAGCGAGAATTCGTCGCCGTTGCAGTCCTTTGCAACGGTGTCCTTCACAAGGGCGACCTGACGGGCGGTCAAATCGAAACGCGTCATCACCTCTGGCATCTGAATTCTCCCTGATATTGAACTTCCGCCGCGGCACGGGCTTTCACAGCAGCTTCGAATTCTTCGAACCCGCCGAGATTGATCACGCGTTTGGCGACCCCGATCTGCGCGACCCACTTTTTTCTGATTTTCGACCAATAGACGCCCTTCGCCCCGGAGGTGTTGTTTGTCTGTGGGCCGTGATTGCTGCAGTTCTGAGCGGCTGACGCTTCGCGCAGGTTGGCGATGCGATTATTCGCGCGATCGCCGTCCACATGGTCCGTGTGGGCATCCGGCCATCGTCCGTACGTGTAAAACCAAGCGAGCCGGTGGCCGAGGAACAATTCCCCATCCACGCTGATTTGCACGTACCCTTGGGTGGTTATCGTCCCTGCGGCGTCGCCCGCCTTTGCTGTCCCAGCGGCTTGGATACGGGTGAACACCCCAGTCTCTGGGTCGTATGACAGCAGTGACTTAAGCCGTGCCAGAGTGATCATCACTTCCTCCGAACGGAAAGGCTGAAACTACCGTTGTCGAGGCCGGCGCCTGGGACGGCTCTCTTCTCGTTGAGCGCGCGGAGCAGGGCCTTCTTGTCGAGCTTCGGCGCGGGGCGCTCCTGCTCAACCCAGAATTCACCGGGAATGTCGGCCTCGTTGGTGATGATCAGGCCGGCGGCGCGCTTGGTCAGCGTCACGGTGCCCGTGGTCAGGCGGAACGAGGTCTGCTCGGTTGCTAGCATCGCCTGCTCGATCATCGCGCGGATGCGCTCAATACGCTTCTCGGCGGCGGCGCGGCGGCTGGCAAACTCTGCTTCCTTGGCCTTGAGGCCGGCCACGATGACATCGCACTCGTCAATCTCGGCAAGGGCTGCTTCGATAGCCTCATGAAGCCCGGTCTCACCTTCGATGCTGTCGGCAACCAGTTCGGCGTCGTGAGCATCCCCGCTGGCGCGGAGATCGGCCAGCAGGCGCTTGGCGTATTCAGTGTTGCGGACGATGGAATGCTCAGCGTTCGACACGGCGCGCTCCTATAGGTTGACCGGCCCGACCGTGAGGCCGGCTCCGATGACGATTGCGAAAACAATGAAGGCGAGGAGGATCAGGCAGGCGTTGCCATGCTTGGCAGCGCCGGTGTTCGCTTCCTCAAGGATGAGATAGACCGGACGCATGATCAGCGTCCGAACTGCTGGCGATGATTGAGCGTGCCGTGTCCGCGCCGCGTGAACGCAAGGCCGTTCTCGACGGTGTAGGCTTCGCACCACGCGTCCCACGCCTGCGAGGTGCGGACGTAGATGGGAAGCTGGTCTTCATCCTCCGGCGAGCCCTTGAACGTCTGGAGCCATTCGGCGGCGAATTCTTCGGTGACGTCCTCGGCCGAAAGGGTGTCGAGGTCGAAGCGCAGGTAGGCCGCCGCATTGTCCATCGTCAGACGCGTGACGCAGTGGCGAAGGTTGTCGTATGTCTTGCCGTGGCGCTCGCCCTCTTCGAAGTAGAAGCCGGTCGAAGTCGCGAGCTTGATCATGATCGTTTCGCGGGCGGTGCAGAACTGAGTGCGATGCATGTCGGTTTCCTCAGGTTCATCTCTATCGATATCCGCCCCATGGGAGAGGCGGATGCCGCTAAAGATCGGTCAGGCGTTGATGGTGACGATGCAGGTGTTGACGCCGGTCCCGCTGGACTTGAACGAGCCTTCAGGCAGGCGCTTGATGCAGCCTCCGTGTGCCGAGACGAACTCGCGAAACTCGGTCGTGAGCTTGTTATCGCGGAACATGACGCTCGCCGACATGATCGCGACGAGGCGACCGCCGGGCTTGAGGAACTTGAAGGCGTGCAAGACGTGGCGAATGTCGTCCTGCTTGGCGAAGGGCGGGTTCATCACGACGCGGTCGAAGATCGGCGTCGGGTCCTCGGTAAGGAAATCAGTGACCTTGATGTTCGCCTTTGGCAGCAGCGAGTGCGCCTTGGCGGCGCGGGTCACATCGACCTCAAAGCCCGTGATGACCGCTCCGGCACGTTCTGCGGCGACGGCGATGTTACCAAGGCCAATGTTCGGCTCCAGAACCAGCATGCCCGCATCGATATCGGACATCCCGACAGCCTCGTCAGCGAGATCAGAAGGCGTGTCGAACTGGCCAAAGTCCTGCTTTGTGCGGCTGTATTCTCCGGTCAGGATGATCGGCTCCAGAGCGTCGTTGGCATCACCATCGAAGATGTGAGCCTTTGCCGAGCGGTTCCACTTGCCGCCTGCGGCCTGAAGCACCTTGTCAGTCTCGGTATAGAGTTTGCGGTCAAGCTGACCGGTCAGGAAGACTTTCGAGCCTTCCACAATAGCGGCGTCCAGAACCTTCAGAACGTTCTCGGCAATCTGTGGCATTTCCCTTGCTCCTCATGTTCCCGGTGTGTCGGGGCGATGAGGAGAAATTACCGAAATGGTAAGTGATGGTCAATAGGGAAATTGCCGATTTGGTAATTTTCTTGCCCCCGTCACCAAACCTGCTAGAATCACCACACGAAAAACCCGGCAGGATGGACCGGCCGGGCGAGGGGATGCAGGAACGAAAAGCCCCGCGCAGTGGCGGGACAAAAGGCGATACCCTTGGCTCGGTATCGCGGGGAGGCGTGGGCCGGTGCTACGTGGGACCAGCCACGGAGATCGCTCTCTCTGGAGTCAGATTGGCGTTGTCACACTGGAGCTTTCTAAGCATACGCTCAAGATCGAAAAAGTTGAGCGCGGCTATGTACCTTCCATTCGGCAAGCGTGCTTTGTACCGCTTCATGGTTCGCCGGCTCACCCGTACGCCGTAAACTAGTAAGTCCTCTATAATTCGCGCCTCGGTCTCCGCAGTCTCGGGCACCTTCATAAAGGCAAGCGTTTCCGACACCTTTTCCGGGAGCGCTTTCAGTATATCTCTAGGCATCCTTGATCCATTGCTTCAGCTAGGCGATTCATAACTCGAACGGGCGGAGTTTTTCAACTTCCGTCTTTCGAGGACGCTTAGACGCCGGAAGACGCGAACGCCAATGTCACGCTGATATCACGGCAGATACGGCGTAGATCACGCTCAGAGAGAGTTCACTATCGGCGCCGGCCGGTCGGTGAACTTCGAACTGTTGATGTCGCGGCTCAACCGATGCACCTAGCGGCAAGTCGTGCGCGGGAAATCATCCGAGAGATTTGGTCTCAGCGCCGGTGTGGGATCGGATGATTTCGATATGAAAAAGCCCGCTGGTGAAGGCGGGCTTGCAAACGTCTGCTGTGGTTCTTAGCATTATCGGTGTGTGCGTATCGAGTTGTCTCCAATGACAATAAATAGCCTCTCGCACGTGCCATCAGCAACCTTGCCCCACTCGTGTTCGATAAGCGATAGCGCAACACCGATTCTAGTTGAGCAATCTGGCTTCTTACATTCAAAGCGCACAAGCCCCAACGTTTTGAACCTGGCCTTTGTGATACCGTGCCCGCGGGCAAGCATTTTCATGTCGTGGTCCGCAGCGACTAGAACCGCGTCATGGGATTCTGCGGCCGCGCAAACTACTGGATCAGGGGTGCCTTTGGCCAATCCGCTATTGTCAAATAGAATAACTTCGTGCCCAGCGCCTTCAAGAACGCTGCCCACTGATACCGGAACCCCCTCATCCAGTAAGAACTTCATGCAGCGTTGCGCTTGTCCTTGAATGCAATGGCAGCTTCCACGTCCATTCGATCAAGGGACGGGTACTCTTTCATGATTTGGTCTACGCTAAACCCGGCTTCCGAAAATTCCTTGATAGACGAGACTGGAATCCGAGTCCCAGCAATTACGGGCTTATTCCCGACGATCCCGCGAGTACGCTCAATGTGGCCGACCTCGTCTGCGCCACGCTTGTTCATTTCACGAATGCGCTCCCGCATGCCTCCGACGATAATCTTCAGGGGGATCTGGAAGACTTCCTGTCCGCTTCCAGCCTCGTGGCGTGTCTCGTCGTCGCGCTCGATAACGACCTTTTTTCCCAGAAGGTATAGAGTGCTTTTTACCCAAAGGTCTTCGCCGAGGTGCGCAAGGTCACGCTTCACCTCTTTCAGGTGGTCCATACTTACTCGCGTGTCGTTGCGAAGCTGGTTCAGCACCTTGAGCGAGAGGAGATCCTTAAAAGAGTAGAGGCGTGTGAACGGGCCGCCCTCGCCGGGAGAAACGCTTGGCGCAAAAAAACCATCGCGAGCCCACGACCCAAGTTGACGCCTGCTCACGCCGGTCAGGCGAGATGCCTGATCAACGGTGAACAGAGCTATTACATTGTCAAGTGTCTGAGTCATGCAGCGATTATAGCGCGTGTCGCGGTTAAGAATATGGCCTACGGATCAAATATTCTTGTGTGTCAACCCCGCTCAATGCGTCGTCCCCTTACGTTTGGCTGACCTCATTATCATTATCGCCCTCGATCATCTCCAGCATCCCGGTCCCGATCAGAAACTCCCGCAGGCCGGTACGCGCAGCCTCTTCCAATTCCTCCCCGGTTTCGTAGGCGAGCCGGCGCAGGGCAACGGCTTCATCGGCTGAAAGCTCGATGGTGATCTTCATGGGCCTTCCGCCTTCATCCTCTCCCACTCCTCTGGAGACAATGCGGCCTGTAGCGCTGCATCCGCCATATCTAGGTACTGCGTCCACATCGGCTTCTTGTCCCGGACGATGTTCTCCGGCACGCCGAAATGGCTGCAAAGGGCGCGGGCGGCGCGTTCGCGGGGAGGTTTGGGTTTCTTCGCCATGAGCGGCCTCAGATACAGTCAGAGAGGACGACAGAGAAGCTGGCACTCCGGGCGCCAAGCGCATAATTGTACTCAGCGGCATCGGTTTCCCCACTGAGTAGTTTCGGTTTCCAATAGTCGCACATTTGAGAAATACTCGCCTTCTTGAGTTCCTCTTCTTTGACGTCCTCCAAGCCCGTCGTTGATGTGATTGTGTAAAAATACCGGAAGGTCTTACCCTGGTACTCAATTCGGTCCATGCGGGTGATATCATCTATCATCTTCGGCAGCCCGGCATTGAGCTTATCGTTCACGATAATTGGTGCCATAACCTGCTCAACAACCGGCTTAGTGAGGACTATCCCCACGATAGCCGCGTAACGCGTCCATTTAAGCCCCGTGGCCTTCCCGATCAGGTGTCCAGCCGCACCGAAGGTTGCACCCAGAACACCGCCGACAAGGGCGTAAGTCACCCACGACGGCAAGTCTGCAAGAAATCCCAGCATTTTGTTCCCCCAAAACGACTGACTGTACGATATCTTGATTCCACCGGCGCACAAGGGAACGCGACTCTCATTACGTGTAATCGCTGCATATGGTAGCCGTTAACGAGTATGACTATTTTCCTAATTTTGTTCTTGTTCTGTTCTGGTTTTCGAGTCATGCTAAGGGCATCCCAAAATCCCAAGGAGCATGAACATGGCAGAGTTTTTCGTGGTTCAATCCTTCTCCCCGGCCAAGCGTGGCGCGATGAAGCCGGATATCCCGGTGCAGGCGACAAGCGTCATGCATGCGCGCCGGATGGCCGAGCGCCTGGCGCTACAGAAGCCGATGGTCTTTGCGACCGTGATGGAAGGAGACCCCGAGAGTGGCGACTTCGGCGAGCCGAAGCTGATCTATTTCCACGGCGATGAGAAGCCCGAGGAAGTCAGCAACATGCAGCCGATCTAGGAGGGCGCGGGCATCATGGCGATCAGATACGCGAAACCGCCTCCGGTTCGTAACGCTGATACTGTTGCAACGCTGCGAGACATGGCAGAGGGGCCGGCTTTTGAACCCTCTGTCGTGATAGAGCGATCAGCTGCTCGAATAGCTACTGAGATGAAGAGGATCCACGGCGGGGACTGGGAGTACCGGATTGATCATCAACGGAAGATGATGATGGTTTGGGCGACCGACTGACCGACAGATGATTTGAGATTACCGTGAACGCGAGCTCCACGCCTCGGTCGTCAAGGCCGGGGACGCGGCGAAGAAGCGCCAAAATTTCCTCGTCGCTGGCCTTCCGACCCATGTCGCGTTGGGGATGAAGGAATAACTCTGATACGTGGACGTTAAGCGCAGCCGCGAACGCCTGTAGCCACCCTAAATCCAAGCCGCGCTTGCCCGTGAGGAGGCGAGAGACGTTAACGTCACTCGTATCCATCTTTTCCGCGATCAATTTATTATTAAGCCCCTCCGTCTCCATCCGCTCGATGATGAAGACCCCGTCGGGCTGCTTGTCGGTGGCGCGCGTTTTTACCATACCGGAAACCTACTTCCCGGCATATTCGGCATGAATAGCCAATATGGTAATTTTCCTCGTTGACTGAAATTGCCAATATGGTAATTTCCGTTCATGGAAAAGATCAGGACATGGCGCAAGGCGCGCAAACTCAGCATCGAAGAGGCCGGCGAACTCGTCGGCGTTAGTGGCGTGCAATGGTCTCGATATGAGACTGGAAAACGGCGCATTCCTGCTGAGAACCTTCAAGCTGTTTCTGAGGCCACAGGCATCCCGCCTCATGAGCTTCGACCCGATCTGGCCGGTCTAGTCGCCGCCTCGGGAGCCGCGGCATGATCGGTGAGCCTCACACCATCCCCGACGATATGGCCGCTCGCGTTGCCCGCCTCATCAATGAGGCCGAGGACATGCGCCAGCAGGCGGCAGATGACCTGAAACAGATCTACGCTGATCTGCGCGAAGAGTTGCGCGGCCTTGGCTGGGACGGCAAGCACGTCTCCGCCGAAGTCGCCGCGCTCAAGGGCGCGATTGGCGAGATGCGCCTTGACGAGAAGGCGAAGGAGAAGCGCGAGGAAAAGGGCGAGCGCGTCGACGACTATGTCTCGCTCCTCACACGCGCACGTGCACGTGAGGGCAACAGCTATTCGGCCGCTCGCCGCTCCGACGCTGGCCTTTCCATCCTCACCAAGCACGAAGACATCAGAACAGCGCCGGTAACGGCGGAAGAGATTACCCGGCCCGCACATCCGGCGGTTTCCGGTGGCGAACCGAGCATACCAAGCACAGATGCCGGCGGCGTAAAAATGGGTGGTTCCAGCCATCCAGGCCGGCCCGACGCGACGACGTCGGGTCTCATAAGCGCCAAATCGGAGCGTGCCACCAACACCAATTCCCAATCGGACGACGGCGCAATCGCTGAAGTGAAGGGTAGTAGCGCCCGACTTGCGAACGCCGCTGGCGTTGAACCGCCGTCGTCCGACCGCCAGTCCGATCAACCCGGAGAAGGAGGAGCCATTGTAGTAACGAGCAGCGCTCCCGGCGCGGGTGATGAAACCCAAACCTCGAACACAGGGGAGGGCGCCGCCAATGCCGCTCTCCCCGCCAAGCCGAAGGTTTCCTTCCGTCCCAACTGCCAACACCCGGAGAATTGCGCCAGCGGCACACGTGATCATTGCTGGTCCTGCCGTCGGGCGATGCAGAAAAGCGAGGAGATGGCATGAACATCGTCTCTCGCATTGAAGACCACCACGACACTCTCGAAAGCCGAGCCGAGGTAGCGCTGACAGACATGCGCCTGGGCCTCGATGTTCGCCCGCGCGAGATCGACCGGGCCGTGATGCTCGAAGTCGAGCGCTCCAGTTCCCGTTCCCATCAATCCCGTCCGAGGAGGAAGGCAGCATGACATGCAATTTCCGTGTTGGGCAGAAGGTCGTTCTCGTCGACGATACCCCTCGTGTCGGGGATGGCATCGTGCCGCGAGCACGCGCAATCAGTCTAGGCGCCAAGTATCCGGTAAGGGGCTGCGTCTACGCCGTCCGCGACATCAGGACCACGGCGATTTCCGGCGAAGTATGTCTTCTGCTTGCGGAGTTGGATAACTCCCACTTTGTCACTGCGCACGGCTTCAAGTTCGAGCCAGGCTTTTCGGCGTGGCGCTTCCGGCCTGCCGTCGAGCGCGGCACTGACCTTGGCATGTCCATCCTCCGCAACCTTCTGAACAAGACCGGGAAGCTCGTCGAGGTGGACGCATGAGCTGGCTCATCTACGGCATCATCGGCTTCACGATCCTCTGCGGCGCGACGGCGGTCGCATACGCCTTGGCCGACCGAGACGACGGACGCGGAGAGTTCTCCGGAGCCACCGAAGGCGACCAGATCCATTTCAATCAGCGCGGCTCGTCCCCCTCCGGCGGCTGATTGAGAGGCCGGCGCGCTTGCTCCTCCTCCCAGGGCGCGCCGGCCATCACCCTTATCCTCGGGAAATCGCCTTTGAGCCGCAGAACGACTGCGTGCACGGCGCTTCCCAAGGAAACGAACGAGGACGCCGAAGCCGGGGAAACCCCGGCGCCCTCTCTGGCCCCAGCTGATTTTGCGGCGGGGCTGGGGAACTGAACAACGGTCTCGCCAGCGGCGGACCTGAGAGACGAAGCGGGTAACTCACCCGCCGCATGCGGGAAGCGGCTCGCTTCGTCTCCACTGGAATTTGAAGGTCGTTTCACTGTGTCTCCCTTCGCTCTGTAGCAAGACGAAATTGACACAGGAGAAATCGCGAAATGCCGAAAATCGATAGGATTAGTCCGAAAATGTCGACAGTTGAATTCTGCCAGAAGGCCTTGAGGCATCGGATCGCGCCTCCCTCGCACGGGAGCGTGAAGGCGCGGATTACCGCAGCCGCCCGCAAACTCGGCTGGTCGGTCTCCCGAACGAAAGACGTTTGGTACGCGGATCCTCGCGTCTCCATCAGCGCCGACGAACTTCACGCAATCGAGACGAAGACGGGAGTCCACTATGGACGGGAAGAAGCACGCGAACTCGAACGCGAAATCGAAAACGCCACTGCGCTCCTGGTGGCAATGCAAGCGGGTAGCCCTCGCACGCTCGCTCATGCGCTCATCCAAGCAGCTCGCATTCTGGCTGGCGCCGGAGCTTAAGGACGAGATCGAGGAGGGCGAGTGATGCAGCCACACCAGATCGAAGTGCTCGACTTGTTCAGCGCCGCCGCTGGCGGTTGGTCGCTCGGGATGCATCGCGCTGGCTTCAAGACCATGGCCGCCTGTGAGTTCGTCGAATGGCGCCGGGAGATCTACTCGCAGAACAACCCAGGCGTCAGGATCTATGACGATGTTTGCACCCTCACGGCAGATCGAATTCTCCGAGATTTCGGACGACTTCCGTCAGTCGTCGTCGGAAGCCCCCCATGCCAAGACATCAGTTCAGCCAACACCAAAGGAAAAGGGGTCGAAGGCGCGCGCAGCGGCCTCTATTTCGAAGCCATCCGCATCATCGGAGAGTGCCGTCCTCGTTGGTTCGCTCTTGAGAACAGCTCTAATCTCCGAACTCGGGGCGCTGACGCCGTCCTCGCTGCGCTGGAGGAACTCGGCTACACCTGCTGGACGTTCGTGGTACGTGCTGGAGACATCGGCGCCAACCACGAGCGGCCCCGAAGCTGGCTTATCGGATGCGACCTCGCTCAGGTTACCGACACCTCTGAAGCGGGACATGAAGGGTGGTCCACGATACGACGCGGATGGCCGGCGCGGCATAAGCATGCGGGAGATCATGCCCCCGAAGGCACGGGACGCGTGGGAAGCGCAGCAAAGATCGGCCCTGGCCACGTCTGCGAGCACGGTATCCGCTGGCCTTGGTCTTGCGACGAATGTGACCGCGATGCTCCCTACGCCCCGGAAGAGCGACGCGACACATGGCCCGGACTACCGGGATCGCCCGAACGGGACGAACCTGAACACGTATTTGGCGGCGCAGGAAACCTTGCCGACCCCGACCAAGCGCGACAAGCGGATGGATGCATGGTCGCCGGCGTACGACAAGCGGAAATCGCCGACGATGGACGCTGTGCTGGACGGGGCGATGCGGGACCGAGCATCCGACAAATGGCAGTACGCACGGCAGATTGCGGCCGCGTTGCAGAATGGCGGACTGACTGGTCCCTCGATGACCTTGCCGCTCACCTACAACTGGATGATGGGCTTTCCGCCTGGGTGGCTGGCACGCGCATTGCAGTCGGCGGTCCAAAAGGGACTTCTGCAGCAAGCCTCATTGTCGAAGCGTTCGGCGATGCCGTCGTCCCGCAAATCCCCGAAGCCATAGGCCGTGCGATCCTCCGGACCGAACGCGCGCTAGCCGTTGCTTATGGGAGGGCGGCATGAACGACATCACCCTCCTCAAGGAAGAGATAGCCGAGCTGGAACAGGAGATATTCCGGCTCAAGAACTCGATGCAGCGCGCCGACAACGGCGTGAAGCTCAAGCGCATCAAGGTGAAGTCGCGCACGCTGGAGCGCCTCAAGGTAGAGCTTTCAGCGCTTGAGAAGCTGAGGGCGAGCGCATGAGCCAGAACACATCATCCGCCGTTATGCAGCAGCGCAGTGAGCCACACGATAGCCTCGACGATTTCCCGACGCAGCCATGGGCTACGCGGGCGCTCTGCGAGCACGTGCTGACCGGCTGTAATCTAACCGGCAAGACCGTTTGGGAGCCTGCCTGCAATCGCGGCCACATGTCCGATCCGCTTGGGGAATACTTCTCGGCTGTGTGGGCATCTGATGTTCATGATTATGGGCTGGACGGCGCGTTCCGGCACGACTTCCTTATGCCTTACACGCCGCGAATGCTAAACATTCCGGGCTGGGGAGTTGATTGGATTATCAGTAATCCTCCCTTCCGCCTCGCTGAACAGTTCATCGCGCAGGGCCGTGGCATGGCTGGTGAAGGTGTGGCGATGATCGTTCGCACCTCTTTCCTTGAGGGTGTGGGCCGCTACGAAAAACTGTTCAGCAAAAACCCTCCGTCAATCGTTGCCCAGTTCTCCGAGCGCGTGCCGATGGTGAAGGGACGCCTGACTGCGACCGGATCGACCGCCACGTCGTATTGCTGGCTGGTCTGGCAGAAAGGTGTGGCGGGAACAAAGCTGGTTTGGATCCCGCCATGCCGGAAGAAGCTTGAGCGCCCCGAAGACTATGCGGCTTACCGCGAGGTGGCCGCATGACGCTCCACCTCACCAGAGAGCAGGGCCAAGCCCTCCTGTCATCGAAGCCGAAGCGCAGCAAGTACGGCGCTGAGAAGACGTTGCTCGACGGCATCCTGTTCGATTCAAAAGCCGAGGCTCGCTTCTACGCCGACCTGAAGGTTCGTGAGCGTGCTGGCGAGGTGACGGATATCGAACTTCAGCGCGGGTACGACCTAGCACCGAACGGGGTCCACGTCGCCTTTTACGTTGCCGATTTCGTGTTCTTCGACCGCACCGTCTGCCGTCGGCGTGTCGTCGATGTGAAAGGCGCGCCGGCCACGCCTGCTTTTCGTCTCAAGGCCAAGCTCATGAAGGCGTGCTTCGGCATAGAGGTCGAGGTGGTCAAATGAAGTACGCCCATCGCGAATCCGAAATCATCGGCCAAGGGCTCCTGCCGAAACAGGACTGGAAGCAGGGCGATGTCCACTGGCGCGCCGAGATTGCCAGGACGAACGAACTGATCGAACTGGATGATGATCAAGCCGAAGCGGCGCGATCGGACTTCGCCGACGTGCTGGATCTCCTCGAAAGCCCGATCGAGCAGGTGGCACTCCTGCACATGCTTGGCAGAAACTATGCGCCGATACGTTCCGAAGCGCCGCTCTTCGCACGGGCGATGACGGCTCTGCCGGAAGAGTGGCCGTTGTCCTCGCCCATCATCATTGTCCCGCAGGTCGATATCGGCCGGTACCGGGTCGATTTCATGGTGCATCTGCGGAACGGTCTGCGCTTCGCCGTCGAGTGCGACGGGGCGGAGTTCCACGATGCCGCCGCGGACACGCTTCGCGACGTGTCGCTTTTCCGCAAGAACCACCTCCGCCTTCTTCGCGCGACAGGGGGAGAGATATTCGAAAGCCCGCTGTGGACGAACGGCGTGCGGAAGATGGTCTTCACCATCTGCGGCTTCCGAGACGAGTACGGCCGATGAGCAAGCGCCGTCTCCCATACATGCCCTTGTGGGTCGAGGACTATCACCGGGACACCCGCCATCTCTCGACGGAGGAGCACGGTGCGTACCTCCTGTTGCTCATGGCCGCCTGGGAAGCGCCGTCGAACTCCCTGCCGGACGATGATCAGACGCTTTCAGGCCTCGCGAAGGTTGCGCCGGCACGTTGGGCGAAGATGAAGCCAAGGATCATGACGTTCTGGCACCTCGATGGCCGCAGCAAAATGTGGGTGCAGAAGCGTCTCAAGAAAGAACGTCGATTGGCTGTCGATAGAAAGCAGAAAGCGAGCGATGCCGCCGCAACCCGCTGGAATAAAACGAAAAAGGGTGATGCTCAGGAGATGCTTGAGCAATGCTATCCATCCATAACCACCAATACAAAACCTAACGGTTTTTCTAAGCGCGCAGGCGCGCAAAAAAAATCTGACATCTGCGAGTTGAAGGAGGCTTTTGCCGATGGGTGATCTAGTCCCTGCCGATATCTTCGAACGCCTTCCTGAGCGCTACCGCCGCCGGGCGAGGGAAATCAGCATCCGGGTTTCCGAGATCGATGCCTTGCTGCGCCGCTGCGATACCGGCGCGCTGCGAGACGCTGCGGTCCGACTTCGCGGCCAGCTACGCCCCCAGCCGGACGTGGAGATGGCCGACTTCGCCAAGGAGTTCCGGACCGCCTGCGCCGATCTGCCGGAGTGGGCCGTCTCGGAAGCCACGAACGACTTCCTCGCCGGCCGGGTCGAGAACCATACCGGCCAGTTCATGCCGACTTGCGCCGAGTTCGCGCGTCACGCCAGGTCGATCATCGCGCCATTTATCGGCGAGAAGAATGGGCTTCGCAATGAGGCCGAACGCTTGTTCGAGCGGGCAGAGGACGAGGCAAGGCGCGCGGCAATCGCGATAGAGCGGGCCGACCCGGCTGTCAGGCAGAGGGTGCGAGCACTCATCGCTTCGGCGAACGCTGGCGCACCGCTGCCAGTGATCGGGCATACCCATTCCGGAATGACGCCGGAGGACAAGGCGGAGATGGACAAGCTCCGCATTCGCCGGCCGCATGTCTCGAAGCTTCCCGAAACTCGACTTGTGAAGGGGAAACGCTCATGAACATCCAGTTCACAGCGAAGACGTTCACCAGCGCCGCCGCGATGATTGCGGATCATGCCGCCGTGCGCCGCCGGCTGCTTGGCCGACCACCTCGCAAGATCGCCTCACCGGTCCCGGCCCCTGTCGAATCTGACCCGATGGTGACGGTGCGCCGGCGGCTCCCACCCGTGAAGCTCCACTTCCACGACGCCCATGTGAAGGCGTTCCGCAGGTGGCAGATGATTGCGGCAAGCGGTCCTTGCACCGAGCATATCCTCAAGCGCTGCCAGGAAGAGCGCATGTCGTTCGAACTGGTCGTCGGGCCATGCCGGAAGCGGAAGATCGCCCATTTCCGCCAAAAGCTCATGTGGGAGATCAAGATGAGCGTGAAGCCGTCTGCCTCATGGCATGAGATCGGCCGGCTGTTCGGTGGGCGGGATCACACGACAGCGCTTCATGGCGTCCGGGCGCACCAGGCGCGCGTCGACAGCGAGGAGGTATGAGTATGGCAAGACGGGGCAGGAAGGCAAAGCTCGGCACGATCAATCTGGCTTCGGTCGGACACAGCCAGGCCAAGCCGGAAATGAGCGAGATCGACAACCCGCTCTACAACGGGGCGCACGACGGTGAGACATGGAACCCGAAGAAGACCATGGCGGTGAAGAACATGAAGGAAAGCGCGCTCGTCGTACTGGAGCAACGGAAGCTCATCGATGAGGCCCAGGCCAAGGCAGGCGAGCGGTTCCGCCGCATATGGGAGGCGCTGGGCGGCGCTGGCGCTGGATCATTCGACTACAGTCGCGAACCGGTCGATGGCGGCGGCCCACGCTCGGCGCTTTCCGATCGGCAGATACAGGCCGGGATTGACCTCGCCGACTGCCGCCGCGTCCTTGGCATCGGCTATGACGTCATGGTGAAGGTGGCCGGCGAGGGGCGGGCGGTCGCTGATCTCGCGCAGAGCAAGAACCTCCAGCGTGCCTATGTAGAAATGCTGAAGCAGGGGCTTACCGCGCTTGCCGTTCATTTTGGCTATGAAAATCGCGGGAAACGGCGAAAAAGTGCTTGAACAGGGATTCCGCTCGCAACCCGAATGAGGTATAGGAAATCTATAGTGGTGATTTGTGCTTAGCCTAGGTCACTCATTCTTGTTACCTAGTTCGTATCCTTTCTTTCGTGCGTTGAGATATTCCCGCCGCGCCCTTAGAGAGGTAGCTTTCGCAAGGTCGCCCTTAGACAGGGCTTTTGCTTCCATCACACTAAGGCTGTTCAGTTCTTGCGCCAGCTCAATCGAGGGAGGCACCATTGGGGGCGCGGGATGGCCAAACCCAACTTGGCGCATCCTCCTCAGCTCAAACATCACTTCGCTTAGTCCTTCCTCAATGTTCTGTAGGCGAGCGTTGTCGGTTTCCCTTTTTGGGGCTTTGGCGTCAGGTAGCTCGATCGTCGAATAAGAGGCTTCAAAGTCTGGCCACCATTTATTGAACGATGCTTCAACTCTCGTCTGATCAAGTGGTTTTGCGCAGAATGTATTGATCTGCAGCATCAAATCTTTCATCTCCTCCGCAACTGGTCGAGCATATTGAAACTGAGTTAGTGGCGATTTTGCTGCCTCAAAATTTTCGACACCACATAAAAGCGGGGCGACAATGCCTTTGACGCTTTTCGATAAAGCTCCAGCCTCAAATAAGATCCATGGCGCCGCGACGTTTGTCTTAGTGACGACGATAATTCCGAAGTCAATCTCGGCGAGGTTGTTGGAGACTGACGCCAACCAACGCTCACCTTTGCCTATGTCTTGAGAGGAAACGTACACCTCGGCGTCTTGTATGACGCACGGTATCCAAGATTTCAGCAGTTCTGCGATCTGCTTGCTTTCCTCGCCCGACCAACTCGCAAAAATACGCATACATTCCCCCAGATTGCGTCCCCTGTCCGCATTCAACCCTGAATCTTTTTGGCGAGCAAGTACCGTCTTGCCTCAGCGTTAATGCTCGCCGCCTAACCCCTCCACCCCAGCAGAAAGGAAAGAGCATGAACAGCATCCGAAGTCTGATCTGTGCCGGCCTCGCCCTTGCGGCCATGGCTTTCACCATCGCAGCGCCGGCCGTCGCGGCCACGCCGACCGATCCCGGTGTCTACGAATCCGTCAAGGCCTCGATCGAGAAGCTGATGATCCATCAGGTCTATGCCGACGTCGTCTGCCTCAGCGTCATCGCCCCGTCGGCCGAGCCCCACAGCGCGGCCACCCGAAGTTCGGTCGACCTCTCCAGCCTGAACGTTGCCAGCACGCCCGTCGCCGTCGAAGCCTACCGCCATATCGACCCTGACATCGGCGCCCGAGCGGGCATCTAACCCCCGCATACCCGAAACGAGAGCCGGGCTTAGGTCCGGCTTCTCAGCGCAGCCTTCTCATGACCTAAGCTCGTGCCTTGCGGCGTCTAGGATGCTCCTTGGGCTCCATCTTCGCGTTGACGATTATCTCGCCGCCGTCCAGTGCTTGGGCGACTACATCGGCCATACGGGCGCGCCACTCCGGCCCGCGTTCTCGGTAGGCGGCAACCACATCAGGGTCGAGCCGTATGGTAACGGCCTCCTTCGGGCTCTCGACACGGGGTCGGCCCCGCTTTGCGATTTCCCGCTCCATGGCCCTCGCCATGCCGGGGAAAGCCTCGGCAAATGGCTTGGCGTTGGCGATCTGATCGTCGGTCAATTCCGGGTTATCCGGGTCGGCGGAAATCATCTTCTGAACTTCGGCCTCTTCCTCTTGGGTGAGGGGGCGCTTTGAGGAGAATTTGCTGGTCATCACAGCTTCCTTTCCTTGGTGCTGGCCGGTCGCATCGAGATAACGGACAACGCTTCCGAGCCGAGCGGCTTGAAGACGACGGCGATGATAATCATGCCGTTGAATTCGCCGATGGCGACGTGGCGACGGTCCTTCGACGGAACGATCTTCGAAGACAGGAAGAACTCGAAAGACAGGTCAGCGAAGTCCAAGCCGTGCTTGGCAATGTTCTTTTCGCGCTTCGGTTCGTCCCATACGATCTTCATGGGATTATTCGTACACGGAAAATCGTTAAGGTGCAACAATATTCGTACACGGAAACTATTTAATATGTACGATAATTCAAGGTTAGCCCATGCCAGTCCTGAAAAATGCCCGGCATGAGAAGTTCGCCCAGGCGCTCGCCAAAGGCAAGACGGCAACCGAAGCGTATGCAGAAGCTGGGTTCAAGCCGCATGATGGGAATGCAGCTCGATTGAGAGGAAATGAGAGGATTTCAGCACGGGTCGATGAGATCACAGGAAAGGTCAATGAGCGCGTCATCGACAAGCTTGCCATCACGAAGGAACGTGTTGCCGCCGAGCTGGCGAAGATCGCCTTCCTCGACATCCGTGAGGCTGTCCGTTGGGGCCGAAGCCCGGTCGATACTGAATCTGAGAACGCCAGCCCGAACGGCCTAGGCATCTACCCTGTCGAACTGGTCCCGAGCGACATGATCAGCGATGAGGCTGCCGCCGCCGTGTCGGAAGTGTCGCTGACCCAGACCGGTGTGAAGATCAAGATGCATGACAAGCGGGCGGCGCTGATGGATCTGGCCAAGCTGATGGGCTTCATCGTTGAGAAGCACGAGCATTCCGGAGAGATGAACCTGACCGTATCCGCAGAGGATGCCAATCTGTGATGCATGGAACCAGTAAAATTAACGGAGAAGCAGCGCGAGGCTAACCGCCTCCTGGCCAGCCCCGCCCGCAATATTATGCTTCGCGGCGGGTCTCGATCGGGAAAGACCTTCGTTCTGGTGCGCGCGCTGATCCAGCGAGCTATCAACGCGCCGGGATCTCGGCACGTCATCTTCCGTTTCCGGTTCAACCACGCCAAGACATCGGTTTGGTCGGACACCTTGCCGAAGGTGCTGTCGCTGTGTTTCCCGTCCCTTCGCGTCCGGTTCGATAAGACGGACTTCTACATCGAACTGCCGAACGGATCACAGATCTGGATTGCGGGCCTCGATGACAAGGAGCGGGTCGAAAAGATCCTCGGTCAGGAATACGCCACGCTCTACTTCAACGAGAGCAGCCAGATACCATGGGCGTCGGTCGAGACGGCGATGTCGCGCCTGGCCCAAAAATGCAAACTGGCACCGGCAATCGCGCTGGCCACCGGCCGCACATTCCTGGCGCTGAAGGCCTACTTCGACTGCAACCCGCCATCTAAGCTCCATTGGAGCTATCAGATGTTCCGGGCCAAGATGAAGCCGGGAACGAAAGAGACGCTGGCGAAGCCGGAAGACTACGTTGAGATGCAGGTAAATCCTGCGGACAACGTGGACAATCTGCCGGCAGAATACTTCGATGTCCTCGCGTCGATGTCGGCGGCCAAGCGACTGCGGTTTGAGGCAGGTGAGTGGGCCAGCGAAGTCAGCGGTGCGCTGTGGGCGCTTGAGGACCGCAAGGCACCGGACGGCAAGACCATGCCGGGGATTGATAGTCTCCGCGTGGCGACATTGCCTGAAATGCGCCGCATCGTTGTATCGATCGACCCTTCCGGCACGCGAGGGGATGATGGTGGCGACGATATCGGCATCATCGTTGCGGGTCTCGGTGTCGATGGTCACGGCTATATCATTGAGGATGGCACCTGCCAGATGTCCCCTGAAGGATGGGGTAGGCGGGCGGTAGACCTCTATCATCGGCACGGGGCCCACCGGATCATCGGTGAGCGCAACTTCGGTGGCGACATGGTGCGCTTCACCGTTGCGACAGCCGATAAGAGGGCTGCCTTCAAGGAAGTCGTCGCCAGCCGTGGCAAGGCGGTACGCGCAGAGCCGATCAGCGCTCTCTACGAGCAGGGGAAGGTTCATCATGTCGGTGACTTCCCAGACCTCGAAGACCAGATGTGCAACTTCACACCGTCGGGATACCTCGGCGATGGATCACCTGACCGTGCCGACGCTCTTGTCTGGGCGCTGACAGAACTCATGCTGACCGGCTCGAACTATACCCTCTCAAACGTTGGATGACGCCGATGGCCTGTGGCTCCTGTGAAAAGCGCCGGCAGATGATTGCCGAGGCCCGCAAGCAGGGCGGCGTGAAGGGTGTGGTTAAAGCTCTGCCGCGGATTGCTCGGGACGTGGTGAAAAACCCGCCGAAACTCAGGGACAAGCGCAATGGGTAATGTCGTACAGCTTCGGACGAATGACAGCCTTCGGTCTGTCGTCGCCGGCCTTGGCGATCCGATGCGCGACAAGATCGCGAGCGCCGCATATGTCCTGCAGTACCTCGACGACTACCAGCTGGCCGCGATCTACAAGAGCAACTGGCTTGGCCGGAAGATCGTGGACATCCCGGCCATGGACGCCGTCCGCAAGGGCCGCGACTGGCAAGCGGAACAGGATCAGATTGAGCTTATCGAGGCTGAGGAAAAGCGTCTCGGGTTCTGGCACAAACTGCTTGAGGTGAAGGTCAAGGCCCGCCTGTGGGGCGGGGCTGCGCTGTACATCGGCACTGGCGACACGGACCTGATGCAGCCGCTCGAACCGGAGCGCATCAGCAAGGGCGGGGTCAAGTACCTCACGGTGTTGGGCCGCCGCGATGTCTCCGCTGGTGAGATCAGCCAGGACGTTCTTTCGGAGTTCTATGGCCGCCCCGCTTACTACGAGGTCACGGGCTCGTCGACAGCTTCGATGGTCCGTATCCATCCGTCGCGCCTTGCTGTGTTCGTAGGCGCACCCCATGCTGACAATCTCTTGTCGCAGGGGCCGAACCAAGGCTGGGGCGACAGCATCCTGGAAGCCGTCTACACGGCGATGAAGAATGCCGACGCCACGGCGGCCAACATTGCGTCCCTCGTGTTCGAGGCGAACGTTGACGTGTTCCGGATACCGGATTTCATGACGAGCCTTTCCGATCCGGCATACAGCAGCCGTCTGCTGGAACGTTTCGCCCTTGCCGCAACCGCCAAGGGCGTCAACCGTGCCCTGATCCTCGACAAAGAGGAGGAATACGAGCGGAAACAGGTGACCTTCGCCCAGCTGCCGGAAATCATGCAGACGTTCTTGCAGATGGCAGCCGGCGCAGCCGATATCCCGGTGACCCGCCTTCTTGGCCAATCGCCAGCAGGCATGAGCGCCACCGGCGAATCGGACATGAACAACTATTACGACCGGGTGTCGTCCATCCAGTCGCTGGAGATGACGCCCGCGCTGTATCGGCTCGATGAATGCCTGATCCGCTCTGCACTCGGTAGCCGCCCGGCGGAAATCTTCTACGAGTGGTCCCCGCTCAAGCAGATGACGGAGAAGGAGCAGGCAGAGATCGGCAAGCTGTATGCCGAGACCTCCGAAATCTTCGGCCGCACCGGCCTGTTCACCTCGGAAGAGCTGCGAACAGTCGTGGCCAACCAGCTCGTCGAAAGCTCTTTCTATCCCGGCCTTGACCAGGCCATGGAAGAGACCGGCACGGATTGGGAGAAGGAATTCGAGGCGAACAAGGAAGCAGAGGCCCAAGCGAAGGCCGAAGCCGAGGCAGCGCGCCAGCAGATGGGCGATGCCGCACCGCGCACGCTCTATGTCCGTCGTGACGTCCTGAACGCCGACGAACTCATTGCATGGGCGAAGGGGCAGGGTTTCAAGACCACGCTCCCGGCGGATGACCTGCACGTCACCATCACGTTCAGCCGCACTCCGGTCGACTGGATGAAGATGGGCGACAACTGGTCGGACAACGGCAAGGGCGGCTTGACCATCCCCGCCGGCGGACCGCGCCTCATGGAAGCGTTCGGCCAGAACGGCGAGGCGAAGGTGCTGGCGTTCGCCTCAAGCGCGCTGTCGTGGCGCCATGAGGATATGAAGCGGAACGGTGCGTCGTGGGATCACGAAGAGTACCAGCCGCACATCACCATCAGCTATGACCCGGATGCGCCGGACATCGACAGCATCGAGCCGTTCCGCGGCAAGATCGAGCTGGGGCCGGAAATCTTCCAGGAGGTCAAGGAAGACTGGCAAGCCGGCATTCGCGAGGAATGATGCTCCGCTATTCACTCGCCAAGCTTGGCCGGTCTGCCGGCCGAGCAAAGGGCACCAAGGCTGAGCTGCCTGCTATAGAGCCAAGGCTGTCAACCGAACGTGAGTATTACGCCGCCCTACGCTCCATGCTGACCGAGATGGCGCGGGAGACGCGGGAAAGCGTCATTCCGCTCTATCAGTCGGAACTTGCGCAAAAGCGCCTGGCGATGACGAGGGATGCGGACCCGTCGTGGTTCAATCGTCTGGCTGCACTCACCGCCGCCTTACAGAGGATCGCATCGGACACGGTGAACCGGGTCATGCGTCTGGAGGCGGTCCGGCACACGGAAGCGTTCATGGCCACCGCCAAGAGAACGCTGGGCATCGATCTTCGGTCTGTGGTGCAGATGGAAGACCTCGCCGCGTATCTGGAAGCCGCCGCCGGTCGCAACACGGCGCTCATCACCGGCCTGGCCGACGACACAATCAAGCGGATCCAGCAGGCGGTCTATGACAACAGTATCGCCGGGAACTCGGTGACCACGCTGCGGAAGGCGCTGGCCGAGGGCTTCGGCATCTCCGATCGGCGGGCGAAGCTCATCGCCCGGGACCAGACGGCCAAGCTGAACAGCGATATGAACCGCATCCGGCAGGAGCAGGCAGGCGTGACGTCCTACTCGTGGATGACCAGCCGGGACGAGCGGGTTCGCGAGCGTCATCGCAGGATGGACGGCAAGGTCTACAAATGGGGCGAGGCCACCGGCGCGGAGCAGGGGCTTCCGCCAGGCCAGCCCATAAACTGCCGATGCATCGCGCGGGGTATCGTCGAGTTCTAGAGGCCCAGCAGCCTCTTGACGTCATCGGGCATGTCAACTCGATCGCCGATGTCATCGGGGCCGATCTGGATGACTTCCGTCGTCTCGATCGACCGCTTGAGCTTCCGAATTTCGAGCGCCAGCGCTTCGATCTTGACGTTCTGGTCAAGGATTAACGTGCGCAGGGCTCGGAACTGTTCGTCGGTCATGCCGGCGATGTAATCGCATCAAAGGATCAATGTCCATGCAATTCACCGACGCTGTAGCGGTGTCCGGCACGCGTCGGACGGCCGATGGATATCTTGTCGCCGAGGCGCGCTCGGTCCGCACGGGCATCCAGCTTTATGCGGGGGCCGAGGTCGGCAAGCCGGAACTGCCCGTGGTGCGCGTCTACCGCCCCGCTGATCAGGTCTTTGCCGATGCCAGCCTCCAGAGCTTCACGCACGCCCCGGTCACCATGGATCACCCGGCGGAGGCTGTGACCGCCGACAACTGGAAGAAGCTCGCCGTCGGCGAGGTCAGCACGGCAGCCAAAAAGGATGGCGAGTGGGTCCACCTGCCGCTGATCCTGAAGGACGCCGCAGCGATCGAGGCCGTCGAGACCGGCAAGCGCGAGCTTTCGGCCGGTTACACCTGTGAACTCGTCTGGGGTGACGGGGTGGCTCCGGATGGCTCGGCCTTCGACGCCCAGCAATCGAACATCAAGATCAACCATCTCGCGATCGTCGATCGGGCGCGGGCTGGTTCTCAAGCTCGCATCGGTGACGGTGCGATTTCGTGGGGCGCCGCCCCTGTGACCAATGATCAGCAACCCGAAAAGGAAAAGATCATGACCCTGAAGACGGTTACCGTCGATGGCATCCCGGTCGAAGTAACCGACCAGGGAGCCACGGTGATCGGCACGCTGCAGTCGCGACTTGCCGATGCCAACACGAAGTTCATCGACGCCGAGAAGGCGCACCAGACGGCTATCGCCGCCAAGGACGCCGAATTGGCCAAAAAGGACGCCGAAATCGACGCCCTCAAGGCCAATGTTCTCGACGAGAAGGCTCTCGACGCCAAGGTGCAGGCCCGCGCGGACCTCATCTCCGTTGCCAAGTCCATCGCCAAGGACGTGAAGACCGAAGGTCTGACCGACGCCGATATCCGCAAGGCCGTGGTCGTCGCCAAGCTCGGCGATGCGGCTCTCGCCGGCAAGCCCGAGGCCTACATCGATGCGCGCTTCGACATCCTGGCCGAAGACGCCAAGAAGAACCCCGATCCGTTCGCCCGCGTCGTCGCCGATGGCCTCAGCGCGCCGGCCAATCTCACCGACAGCAACAAGGCCTACGAAGCCATGCTTCAGCGTGATCGCAACGCCTGGCAGGGTAACCAGAAGGAGACCGCATAATGGCAATCCCTCCCGTCTCTTACTCTCGCGATACGCCGAAGGGTTATCCCGGCATGATCGCCACGACGGAGCCACATCACATCATTTCGATGATCGTGGCCGCCGCTTCCGCCGATATCCCGTTCGGGCGCGGCGTTCTCTTCGGCACGGTCGAGGATACGGTCGCTCTTCCGGCGGCCATTGGCAAGTTCGCTGGCATCGCCGTGGCGGATCGCACGATCCCGTTTGAACAGGGCGAGGTCTTCAAGGCCTACGACCAGATCAGCGTGATGAAAAACGGTTCGATCTGGGTCACGGCGCTCGTCGCCGTTGCGCAGGGCGATCCCGTCTACATGACACCGACCGGCACCTTCACCAATGTCTCGAACTCCAGCGCCAACCAGCTGATCGAGAACGCGGAATGGGCGACGGTCACCTCTACCACCAACCAGATCGCCAAGCTTCGCCTCGGCGTCACCAAATAAGGGGACATCACCATGTTCACGACTGATGCGCCCGCTCTGGCGCTGAACTTCCTGCGCACCGCGCAGAACTATATCGAGCCCGGCATCTATGCCCGCCAGTATCCGGACTTTCAGTACCGGGAACTTGTCCCGGTCGACAATTCCGCACCGGACTGGACGACGGCCATCGACTTCTTTTCGATGGGCGATGACATTGGCGAAGCCCGTGAATTCGCACCCGATGGCGACGACATCAACTTTGTCGACTTCAAGCTCGACAAGGGTTCGAGCCGCGTCTTCATGGTCGGCATTGGCTACCGTTACAATCTTCAGGAGCTTGCCCATGCTCAGGCATACGGCATCCGCCTGACGGATGAGCGCGCTGATGCGGCCCGCCGCAAGTACGAGCAGTTCATCGACAACCTCGCGTTCATCGGCCGGTCGAAGCTCGGCATGTCCGGCCTGATCAACACGACCAGCGTCACCGCTCTCACCGCCGCGAACGGCGCAGGCGGTACGGCAACCTGGCCGACCAAAACCCCGGATGAAGTGGTCGCCGACTTCAACCGCGTGCTCGGGCTTATCTTCACGGAATCGAACGGCATCGAGACGGCAGATACCATCTTGATCAGCCAGGATCGGTACAACTATCTGATCGGCAAACGTCTCGACCCGACGTCCGAGACCAACCTGCTGGATTACATCCTGCGGGCCAACGTCTACACGGCCCGTACCGGTCGGCCGCTGACCATTCGTGCCGTGTTCGGTCTTGAGACAGCCGGTGCCGGCAGCACCCAGCGCATGGTCGCCTACCGCCGCACGCCCGATGTTGTGAAAATGCACGTCCCCATGCCGCTGCGCTGGCTTCAGGCAGAGCAGCGGCTCCTGAAGTTCGAGGTTCCGGGCATCTTCCGCACCGGTGGCGTGGAAGTGCGCCGTCCGGGCGCGATGCGCTACCTCGATGGCATCTGAGGAGGCCGCCATGTCCAAACAGGTCACTATTGAAAATGCCCTCGCGGGAGGCATCGGCCTCCCCACGGGCGAGGTTGTCCCCGGCCACGGCTCCATCGCGGTGGAGCCCGAGATCTGGGATGCCTCGAAAGAGCACCCCGTCGTTGCGGCGCTCGTCAAGGATGGGTCTCTCATCATCGACGGCAAGGGCAAGAAGAAGTCGGCGCTCGGCGAGCGTGATGAGAACGGCGATACCGAAGAGATGGCGGAGATGCGCAAGCGTTTCGACGCAAGCTACTCTGCTCTTCAGTCTGAGCTTCAGGCAGAAAAGGCCAAGGTCGCTGATCTGGAAAAGCTGATCGCTGATCGCGGGGCCTCAGGCCAACCGGCAGCGCTCAAGGCTGAACATCATGGCGGCGGCAAGTTCAACGTCACGCAGGGTGAAACCATGCTGTTGTCGGGCCTTTCCAAGGCGGATGCCGATGCTTTCAACGCAATGAGCGATGAAGACAAGGCCGCATACGTAGAGGCATCCAAGAAGTAACGAATAGCCCGGCGGTTTTCCGCCGGGTATTCCTTCCAGAGGATGGAAGATGGCCTACACCACCCCGACTCCAACAACCTTCAAGACCCGCCATCCGGAATTCGCGCCGGTGAGCGATACCCTGATCCAGTTGATGATCGACGATGCAGTGGCAGAGGTGGGCGAGACGTGGGTCGAGAAGGACCGCGCCCGCGCTCAGATGCTTCTCGTCGCTCATTGGCTGACGATCGAAGGCGAGCCGGGCCGCACCGCATCCGGCCAAGGATCGGCAGGGACGGGCCTTGTCAAGCGCCGCAAGGTTGGCGACGTCGAGACGGAGTTCGCCACTCCCGGCGGATCGTCGGGCGGAAGTGCCGCGAGCGGCTACATGCTCACGGCATACGGGCAGGAATACTTGGCCATCATGCGCCGGAACTTCCCGGCCGTGGCCGTTGTCTGAGGAGACAGCCATGAAAGTGACGAACAAGGGCAAAGAGCGCCAGGGCGTCCACACCACCAGCGGCGTCGTGTTCATTCATCCCGGTAAGAGCCGCGATGTCGAACTGACCGAGGCCGGGGAGAAGCTGGTCAGGGCCTCGCAGGACCTGTCGATCGACGGCCGCACGCGCAAGGTCCCCGAAACGCCCTCCGAGCCTTCCGAGCCTTCCGAGGCCAGCCAGGCGTGAGTTTCACGGTCGATGTGGTGCGCCGCCGGCGTGTCGATCTGTCGAAGATCCAACTCAGCTTGCGCGGCCCGAAGAAAGTAAAGGTCGGCTTCCCTTCCGGTGAGGCCGACAGCGACAATATCCAGAAAGCCGTCTGGAACGAGTTCGGCACGCGCGGCGGGGCTTCCGGCGGTGGCTGGGGCGGCCCGGTACCAGAGCGGCCATTCCTCCGCAATGCCATGCGGGACAACAAGGGCAAGTATCGGAACGGCATGCGAGCGTCGGCGGCCAAGCTGCTCACAGGCAAGACGTCGATCTCGGTCGTGCTGGCGAAGCTCGGGATCATGGCGCAGGGCGATGTGCAAGAGAGCATCACGTCGCTCCAGTCGCCGCCGAACAGTCCGACGACCATTGAACTCAAAGGCTCAAGCAATCCGTTGATCGATTCCGGCGAGATGCGCGGCGCGGTGACCTATAAGGTGTGGGACGGATCATGATCGACGTTGCCATTGCCATCGACGGGGAGGCCGTCAACGTCATCCGGAGTCGGAGCGGTGGTGCCTACAACGATGATGGGGAGTGGGTGCCGGGTGCGGCTGCAAGCGTCACGATCCTCGCTGCCATTCAGCCCGTGAAGGGCAATCAGCTCATGGACATGCCGGAGGGTATCCGCGCGGAGGCCGGCTGGATGTGCTGGAGCCGTTCGGACATCGTTCTCGACGACGTGATCACCCACAAGGGCGTGCGCTACCGGGTTCTGTTCGTGTGGCCGAGGGATGAGGGGGCGTTCTATCGCGCTGCGCTGGGGAAACTGGCATGACCAATGATCAGGTCCACAGCGCCGTCGTCCGCTGGGTCAAATCCAAGACGGGAGCGGCCACGATCAAGGCCCATCAGTCCGGCCCGACGCCGGCTCTGCCTTATGTGATGGTCAACGACACTGGCACCGCAGAGGTACGGCGCTGGCACCAGCAGACGGAATACACCGAGACCGATGCGGAGAACTCGGCCGGCGAGAAGATCGTCACGGCGTATCCTGTCATCGAAATGGAATGGCGGTTCTCCGTCCATGCTTACGGCCCCAGCCCGACCGATCGGCTTCGGCCGATCGTATCGGCCATGAAGGTATCGCAGGCCATGGAGCCGCTTATGCCAAGCCTGCACGTTCATGAGGTCTCAGCCATCCGGGACGTACCGGACTGGATCAACAATGCATGGCAGCCCCGCGCTCAGATGGACATCATCGTTCGCGGCATCATCCGTGACAGCGTCGGCGAGGTCGACGTAATCGACGAACACAGCTTCGAAATCGCTCGGGCTGAATAACCCCTGAAAACCCAACCAGAAAGGAAATCGCCATGGCGGTGATCCCTTATTCGCGCGTGGTGGACGTCTCTGTCTCGCGCAATGACGCTTTCCCCAGCCGCCGTGGCTTCGGGACGCAACTCATCATCACCACCGAGACGGTGGCGGGAAAAGTCGACACGACGGCCCGCACCAAGGCCTACGGCTCGATGGAAGAGGTCGCCACCGACTGGGCGCCGACCACCAGCGCCTACAAGGCCGCGCTCTCGGCGTTCTCGCAGAACCCGCGCCCGCGCTTGCTCAAGATCGGCCATGTCGCCGACGATGGCACGATGACGGGCCCGGAACTGACCGCTCAGCTCGATCTCCTCTATGCCTACGACAGCGACTGGTATTTCCTCACCATCGCGGCCAATCTGCGCGACGTGGCGGCCCTCTCGGCCCTCCTGACCTGGATCCAGGCAAAGCCGAAGCTCGCGATCATCGACAGCAACGATGACGACACCGAGAACCCGGCTGCTACCACGTCGATTGCTGCGGCGAACAAGGGTGACTTTGATCGCGCCGGCGTGTTCTATCACACGACGGCAGACGTTTATCCCGCTGCTTCGCTCGCTGCGTACATGCAGACCCGCAGCTTCGATGAAGCGAACACGGCCTACACCGCCAAGTTCAAGTATCTGCCGGGCATCCCCGCCGTGAACATCGGCTCCGCTGCGCTCACCGCCGTTACGGGCTTCACGCCCGGCGTCGGCCAGTCGGAAGCCGCCGGCCATATGGCCAACACCTATATCGACATCGGCAGCCGCAACTTTGTCGTCGAAGGCTCGACCCTCACGGCAAACGTCTTCCTCGACGAGATCCACGCGACGGACTGGATTATTGCCCGGACAGAGGAGGAGATGCTGGGCATCTTCCTCAATAACCCGCGCGTCCGCTTCGACGACAGCGGCATGCAGGTCTTGGCCGGCGCGGTCCGCACGGTCATGCAGCAAGCCATTCGCGCCGGCATCGTCGCCAACGACCTCAACCCGGAGACGGGCGATTACGAGGCCGCGGTGCAGATCACCGTTCCGAGCGTCTTCGACGTGCCGGAAAGCCAGCGCAAGGCCCGTATCGCGCCGAACATCGAATGCCGCTTCCGCTATGCCGGCGCGGTCCACTATGCCGTCGTCCGCTACCAGATGGCATTCTAAGGAGGCCTGACCCATGGCACTTACTTCCGCATATGGATTCATCAATACCGCCAACACGGTCGATGGCCAGATCATCCAGGGCCTCTGGGACGGTGACGATGCAATCAGCATCGCGCCGATCGCCGACAAGGGCACCATGCTCATCGGCGCCGACGGCTCGGCCCTGTTCTCCGTCTCAGCCAACCGCGGCGCGACGATCACGCTCCGGCTGCAGCACACCAGCCCGACGCACCGGCTGCTCCAGCAGAAGCTCAAGCGCCAGCAGGCTCTTGCTTCGCCGGCAACGGCATTCCCGGTCACCGCCTACGACACGTCGAGCGGCGAGGGCGGGACGGCAGACAAGTGTTTCATCCAGACCGCGCCGACTGACACGAAGGGCGCGAATGCCACGGTTCGCGAATGGGTCCTCGTGACCGGCGAGTTCAATGCGGAGATTCCGAATGGCTGAGCGTAAGATCCGGAACATGGAAATCCGGGTTGACCGGCCCCTTGCATCTGAGGCGCTGCGCCTGCAAGCCCGGCTGATGCGTGCGGCCGGCGGCGTGGCCGACCAGCTGCCCGACCTTATCGGCGCGATTCGGTCGGCCCAGAGCGAGGAAGCCAAGCAGGCGGTCGGCGTCAAGTTCATCGGGGTGCTCACCGGCGTCTTCGAGGGGCTGGAGCCCCACGAATTCGCTCATCTGGTCGGCGATATAGTC
The DNA here is from genome assembly GCF_009826875.1 of Shinella sp. AETb1-6. NCBI lineage: Bacteria > Pseudomonadati > Pseudomonadota > Alphaproteobacteria > Hyphomicrobiales > Rhizobiaceae > Shinella > Shinella sp. AETb1-6. The sequence goes on from NZ_WUMM01000006.1 coordinate 87,529, forward strand.
GGGCTTGCCAAGCTCAAGCGTCCGTCGGGGCACTACGAGACAATGGACCTCGACGGGGACCTGTCCGAAGACTTCGGCGCCATCATCCCGGTCGTGGCCTTCGTTCTGAAAGAGGTGTTCGGGGATTTTTTCTCCGCCGCGCCGGGCAGTGGCAGCCGCGGGGTGGCGGGAAGGGCCTGACCAATGCCGAGGTCGGGCGCATAGCCCCGAACCTCAACATGTGGCTGTGGCGGCCGATCCTTGCAGACCCGCCGATCTATACTCAGGCCGATCTAAGGCAATGGGTCACGCTTCAAGACGTCATGGACGCTCATGAAGCGCTCGATCTGAAGGGGGCGATGCAGGAAAAGAGCAAGGATTAGTCGCAGCGCGCGCCGCGCACGACACAAGGCCACTCGAAGATCCCGGCCCATATCCCGGCCCTCGCTGCTTCTGCCTCACGCTGCTCAGCGGCATACCGTCCCTTGCTGTATTTCGGCCAGTCGATGGCGTGACCGTTGCGGACCAGCCATCGGTTCACGTCGGTTCCGTCTGCACGGGTGCAGATTGCCACGATCCGGTTGCGGTCTCGCCCGGTCCTCTTGCAGGAAACCGGCCGAGATTGGGCGAGGAACGCGTCTAGCGCTTCGGCTGAGGTCTTGCCGCAGCGGTAGGCTTCTCCGGCGCTGTTGAGGCATCTCTGCCTGCTCTCGGGCGCATCAATACCGTCGAACCGGATGCGGACGCCTTGGATATCGATCGTGTCACCATCGATGACAGAGGCGCGGCCGGTTATGTCTTCTGCTGCAAATGCGGGGCCGGCGAGGGCGAGAGTGATGACTAACCCTTTGAGCATTGGCTCCTGCCAAGTTCGGTCATTTGGTCGTTTGATAGCGCTGCGGCATCCAGGATTCTGATCGTTATGTGTTCCCCTTCGGGCATGCCGGCCTCGCTCAAAAGCAAGCATACGTAATCTGCATATCCGTCTCGATTTGAGCCGTCATCGCGCACCGAGACCCATAGCGAAATTGGCTGAGGGAACATCGCCTCGATGACCTTCGGCTCTTCCTGGACCAGTGCGATGGCCTTCTCCCGCCAGTTATCCGCCGCGACTGAAGCCGCCGCAACCAGAAGCGCGAAGATAGCAAGTCCGAAACTCTTCATCGAAATCCTCCCATGGGTTGTGCCCATCAATATGGCTACTGAGGTCTGCAATCAATGATCGTTGACGAACTGGTCGCTATCCTTGGCTATGAGGTCAAGGGGCAAGACAAGCTGCGCTCGTTTACGCAGTCGATCGATGATGCTGCCCGGCGGCTCGCCACCTTCGCGGTTGCGGCCGGAACGGTTGCTGCAGCGGCAGCGGCTGCGCTTGGCAAGTCGGTCATCTCCACCACGGCCAAGTTCGAGAGCTTCCAGGCCACGCTCGAAACCGTGGAAGGTAGCGCCGAAAAGGCTCGTGCATCGCTCGACTGGATCAGCGACTTCGCGAAAAAGACGCCGTATGAGGTGGAGGAACTGACCTCCGCCTTCGTCAAGCTCCGGGCCTACGGCATGGACCCGACGAACGGGCTCATGGAGGATCTTGGCAACGCTTCATCGGCAATGGGCAAGCGCCTGATCGATGCCGTCGAGATGATCGCGGATGCGTCCACCGGCGAGTTCGAGCGCTTGAAGGAGTTCGGTATCCGCGCCAGCCAGGCGGGCGACCAAGTGACGTTCTCGTGGACCGAGAACGGCAAGACCCTCACCAAGACGACAAAGAAGACCGGCGAGGAGATCACAAAGTTCATTCAGGAGCGCTTCGGCCAGCGCTTCTCCGGCGCCATGGTTCGCCAGTCGAAGACCTGGAACGGGATGATCTCGAACCTGTCCGACACATGGACGGATTTTCAGCGCCGGATCGGGGAGGCGGGGTTCTTCGATGCCGTCAAAGGGCAGCTCGGCCGCGCCATCAACTTCCTGAACCAGTTGGACCTTGATGGAACGCTCGACCGGTGGGCCAAGTCTTGGTCTGCGGCTTTCGTATGGATCACCGATGCCATCGCCCGGTTCGGCTGGAGGCTTGCTGCGCATTGGGGCACGATCGCCGAGCTGATCGAGGAGCATAAGGGCGTCTGGGAATCGCTCAAGTGGGCGCTTCTGGCGATCGGCATACGCCTTTTCCCTGTCGTGTCACTGTTCAGCGCGCTCGCCTTGGCCGTCGACGATTTCCTCACCTACCTCCGCGGCGGTGATTCCGTCATCGGCGACTTCGTGGACTCGCTCGCCAACTTCCTGGGTGCTGACCCCGATGCGGTCGCCTCTGCAATCACCGCTATTGGGACTGCGGCGCTCGGGCTTTCTGGTGCCGCCGCAATCTTGGGAACGTTCACCGGCGCTGTCTGGCCTCTGGCGGCTGCCCTCGGGGCGTTCTCGGCTGCATTCTACCTCGCCAAGAGCGGGTTCGACTATCTGGCCAGCCTGGACGCCAAGGGCGCTCAGGTGAAGGCCGTCGACAACCCGCGCTCGAAGCCGGGCTATGTCGAAGGAGGCCACGGCTACGATAAGGAAGGCAAGTTCATCTACATGGACGGAAATCGCCGGGTGGATAGGCCCGACGAGAACCCGACCGCAGGCTTCACCAAGGATGCGCTCGACTACAAGTTCATGCTGCAGAACCTTGAAGAGAACCGCGCCAAGATGGAGGGCGGCGCATCCGCTGCGGCGGTCACCAATACGATGGCTGACAACCGAGATCAGCGCGTCAACGTCGGCGGCGTGAACGTCGTAGTGAACGGCGTGGCAAACGCGTCTGCTGCTACCGGCAACGCTGTCGGGAATGCGATCGGCAACGCCACCGCCGGCGCAGCGCGGGCGTCTCGGTTCGAGAAGGACGATGCTTTCTGATGTCCTCCATCATCGCCTTTTCTACGAGCATCGGCCCGGTCCCGCTCGACTGCGTGATTTCCGAGAAGCCCAGTTCCGAACTGGACATCACCGAGATCGCCATCGAGACCGGAGCCAAGATAACCGACCATGCCGTCGTGATGCCGAAGAAGGTCGGGCTGGAGGTCGCAAGCGGGAATGCGGCCGCCACCTTCGCCGCTCTGGTGGCTTTTCAGGAATCGCGTGTGCCATTCACGCTCGTCACAGGGCTGAAGGTGTTCAGCAACATGCTCGTGAAGGGAATCTATCCCGAGCGGGATGCCGGTTTCTCGTCCGTCTTCCGGGGCAGGGTGGAGCTGCAAGAGGTGATCATTGTCGGGACGGCTTATGCGGCCGACCCGGAGGGCGACAACAGCGAGCGCGGTAACCCCGGCGGCAAGAAGAGCACCAGGTCAGCGCCGGCCACGTCTGAGCGGGCCAAGGGCGGCGCTACACCCGATCGGGCGTCACAGACCATCCAACGCGGCGATGCGGGCGTGGTGTCTGCCATGCCGGCCGATCAATCCTACCTTTCGAGCTTGGCGGGCAACTGATGGAAGTCTTTCGCGTCATCGATGCGGCCGACCAACAGTTTGGCACGATCATCAACAACCGCCGGGTGACGATCCGGCTGCGGTATAACCCGACGTCTGAGCGCTGGAGCTTCGATCTGGCCATTGACGATCTGCCTGTTCTGCAAGGCCGGCGCATCGTGACGGGCGTCGATCTGCTGGCGCCGTTCAATCTCGGCCTTGGAGTAATCTTCGCCGCGGCCGTCACGCCGGGCGCGGTCGCGGATCGGCAGGCGCTGCCCGCAGGAACGGTGAAGCTCTTCCATGCCTCTGATGCCGAACTGGCGGCGGCCTGATGCTTCAGTACCTGAGAAAGGTGAGGGCCTCGTTCAACGGCGGCCTGGTCATCAATCCCGGCCTGGTCTCAGTCCATGAGATCAAGATCGAGTTCTCCATCAGCAAGGGCATATCGTCCTCGCCAAACTCAGCGGAGATCAAGCTCTACAACCTCGCCGAGACCACGCGTAACGGGATGGGCAAGGAGTTCGACGCCATCACGCTCGAGGCTGGCTATATGCCGCCTGCGGGTATGGCGGGCCCTGGAGTTCTCAACTACCGACGAAACGAAAACGGCGTGTACGTATCGGATTTCGGCAGAGTGGCGACGGAGTATTCCGGCAATGTAGGCATCATCTTCAAGGGCGCGGTTCGCGACGTCGAGCACAAGCGCGAGGGGACGAACATCATCACCACGATCGCCTGCGGGGATGGTGATGCCGCTTTCCGCAGGGCGACGATCAGCAAGAGCTACCCGTCCGGCACGCCCGTCAAGGACGTGATTGACGATATCGCGAAGCAGATGGAGGCCAAGGGCCTCAGCCGCGGCGAGTTCAAGTATCCCGAGGCACTGGAGGGCAAGACCTTCAAGCGTCCCTATGCGGCTTGCGGCTCCTGCGTGCGCGAACTCGACACGATCGGCCGGGGCAACGGCTTCTACTGGTCGAGCCAGAACGAAACCCTTGAACTGGTCCCAAGTGACGGCTTTGTCGGCACGGTGGCGCTCATTACGCCGGAGACGGGCATGATCGGCACACCGGCCATCACCGACAACGGGGTGCGCGTCTCGGCCCTCCTGAACCCGGAAATCCGACCTAACAGGCGGGCGCAGATCAAGAGCCAGACGCTCGAAATGAATGCTGCCGATGGGATGTATCGGGTCTCGGAGTGCACCTACTCCGGCGACAACTACACCGGTGAGTTCAAGGTCGACATTACTGGTGAGGCCATCAAGGGCGGCAAGGTAGACGAGGGGATCAAGCGCTGATGGTTGGCCTGCTCGGAAAGACCACGAACCTCTCGCGCGACATCACGGGCCAGCAGGCGCAGGCCGAACGGGACAGCATGTGGGGGCCGATCCCTGGCGAGGTTCTGTCGTTCGACGCTTCCAAGGGCACCGCGACCGTTCGTCCGCTCTACAAGCCGCTGCACAACGGCCAGAAGGTCGACATGCCAGATCTTTACGAGGTGCCGGTTGACCAGCCGCGCACCAACGGCATGGGCATGACGTTCCCGGTGGCAGCCGGCACACGGGTTATGCTGGCGCCCCAGATGCGGGCGATGGATGACTATGAAGAAGGCGGAGACGGCGGCGCATATGACGCCAGATCCTATCACCTGTCCACAATGCGGGCCTCGCTCGCCGGCGGCGACAGTCTCGCATCCCCGCTTGAGAACGCGGACGCTGACAACTTCCACCTGAGGTTCAACACGTCGGGCACGTTCGGAATGAAGGGCTCGCCCGACGGCAAGTTCCAGCTCAACGGGGCCGAAGGGAACCTCTTCGACATCTTGGCGCAGGTGGTTGAACTGCTCGGCAATGAGACGACGACGGTGTCGGGCGGCTCATCGGCAGGCATCTGGCCGCTCACTCATCAAGGTCAATTCGCGGCGCTCGCCGCCAAGCTTCGAGCGATGGTCCTATGACAGCGGTTCGCATCGGCCTCGCGATCGATGAGGCAACAAACGACCTGTTCCTGCGCGCCGACGGCAGCCTTGCGGTCGTGACGGATGCGGAAGCGGTCGGCCAGCACGGGCGGCAGCGCCTCCAGACCTATTCCGGTGAGTGGTTCCTTGACACGACCTGCGGCGTCCCGTGGCTCGATCAGATCCTCGGCAAGGGATACGACCCGGCGCTCGCCGAAAGCGTTGTGAAGGCTGAACTGCTTGATACCGACGGCATCGAGGAGATCACGTCCTTCTCTGTCGCCTTCGACCGGCCGACGCGGGGCCTGATCATCCGCGGCATCAATGTTCTGACCATGTTCGATGAAGAGGTGGCCCTATGACCGACTATGGCGTGCTGCCGACAGGCTTCTCGCGCAAGCCGCTCACTGTGACGCTTGCGGAGATCGAGGCCGCCCTGGTGACCGAGTTCGGTCCCGGCGTGATCCAGACCCCTCAGTCACCGCTCGGTCAGGTCAACGGCCTGATGGCCGAGATCATCACGAAGCTATGGGAGCAGGCAGAAGACATCTACCAGTCCTATGACCCGGATCAGGCAGAGGGAACGCGGCTGGATACCCTCGGCAGCATTCGTCTTATCGGGCGAGGGACAGCCAACGATGAGGAATACCGCCGCGCAATCACGAATGCCGGCCAAGCCCGCATCGACCTGCAGGATATCACGCGAGCAATCGCGGCCCTGGACGGTGTGACTTACTCCCATGTCTGGGTCAATGACACGGGCGAAGTCGACGAGAACGGCATGCCGGCCGGCTCCATCTGCGTTGCGGTGACGGGCGGTGAAGGGGAAGACATCGCCAGGGCAATCCGGCAGTACATCGTGCCAGGCGTGACCATCTTCGGAACTGAGATTGTCGAGAGCGTAATCGACGGCTACTGCCGGTCCTTCCGCATCCTTCGCCCGATCGATGTTCCCGTGGAACTGACGATCACCGTCCGCACGCGCCGCGATGCCCTCGGCTGCCCGCCGCCGGCCGCATCGGCGATCAAGGCGGCATTTCTCTCTTCGATCTTCCTCCTGAATGGGGAGGATGTGTCCTACTATCGTGTCCGGTCCATCATCGAGAGCCTGTTTTCCAACGTCGAGGTGGTTTCCATCAACGGGCAGAGGGATGGAATTTCGCAGGGCGACAACCAGGACGTCGACATTGCGTTCATCGAGCGCGCATCCCTCGCCGCTGATGACGTGGCGGTCGTGGTGGCTCCCTGATGGCGTGCGTCGATCCTGATGCGATGGTCGAGGACGGAATCAACAAGGTCCTCACGCAGTATCGCGAAAGCCCGAAGCTCCTCCACATGATCCGCACCTACATGAGGAAGGTGGCGGAGATCCATACGGCGATTTGCGATCTGCCGAGCCATTTCGACCTCCAGTCGGCCGTTGGTGATCAACTGACACTGATCGGCAAGCGCATGGGTTTCCCTCGCTGCCACTGCGTGTGCGACATCCAGCCCGTGTATGGCTTTGCTTGCGAGGGTGTTCCGACCGACCGGCCGATCATAGGCCCGTGCGAGGTTGGCTCGTGGGAGGGCTGCGGTGAGGACGGCATTTCGGAGATCTGTATCGACGATGACGAGATGTACCGGAAGCTGCTCATCTCTCGATCCTTCCAGATGCAGTCGCGTTACAGCCTCGAAGACCTGACCGCCTCTTTACAGGTTCTCTATGGGGAGCAGGCGGCGGTTCTCGATGCCGGCAACGGACGTGTGGTCCTCGCTCCATTCCGTGAACTCAGCGAGGCCGAGACGGCCATTCTGCAAATCGTGCCTCGCGCGCTGCCGCTCGCGCCAGGCATCGTATCCCGCTGGCACTTCGGCACGTTCCTGGTCGCCGGGTTCGGCGAAGGCTGGGGCGGCCCCTGCGAGGATTGGGAAGCCGACGGCCTGCCTCTGGCGACCGAGGCGGGCGACATTCTCGTCACCGAGGGTGGCGAAGAACTTTGGACCGGCGCGCTTACGCGGGGCGCCGACATGATGTGCGAGATCGATCTCAAACCCTATTCCTGCTGATAAGGAACCTCGAAAATGGCTGATTTTGACCCCCCGTTCGCCTGGGATGGCGAGCGGCGCGTGCCCACTGCTGATGAAATCCAGAGCGGAATCGGCTGCGGACCGTTCAGTCTGCCCCTGTGGAACTGGCTGCTTTGGTCTCTCCAGTCCGAAATTGGCCACGTCATCACCTTCAATGGGTTGACGCCGGACAACGGCGATATGGAACAGTTGAGGAAGGCAATTCAGGCCCAGATCGACGCCTCCACCGGCGGCGGCGACCCTTCGACCTACCTGACCCTGCTTCAGGCATCGTCGCGGCTTCCGATCTTCCCGGAGGTGCAGAACACAAACGGTCACTTCGGGGTCATCACGCCGGCCACGGGGCAGGTGCGTGTGCCCGCCGGCGTCAACTTCCTGCACCGCGGCATCTCGCCGTACGCAACCGTACAGACGGACTTGGCCACAGATGCGAGCAAGACGTACCATCTCCGCTGGAACAAGACGGATGGGTTCTCGCTGAAGGACTTGGCCTCTGGGACGTACAACCCTTCCACTCTGGCAGAGGCCAACGCGTCTTTCGACACCAGCTACGACGATATGCTTGTTGCCAGGGTGATCACGAACTCCAGCAACGTCCCCACGATCACCAATCTGGTTAACCGTGAACGCCTCGCCATGCAGGCCCTCGTCACAGGGACGAATGGTCGGGACGTGGGGCAGAACGCGGCGCGTTTTGATTTCGATCAGGCCATCAACTGGGCGCGTACTCCGAAGGATTTCAACTTCTCGCTTGCATCTATTGCAGCGAACAATGTCTCGGGGTTCCCCCCCGATTTCGTGATCGGCGCAAAGACGAGTGGCCCCCCGAGCCCGACGGCGTTCGATGTGAACCGGTACCGTCTGTCGCAGACCGTCATGTACGACTATTCGAACGGGCTTTCCATGCAGTTTTCTGCGAGGGCATAAGGCATGGCAATCACCATTGAAGACCTGAGCCCTACGGCACTGCCGAGCCGCACGCACGTCGTGCCGGCCATGAAGGATGGCATAACCGTCAAACTGACCGTCGGGCAGATCCTTGACCTTGTCATTGATGCCGCGCCAGGCGCGCTGGATACCTTGAACGAGCTGGCGGCCGCACTTGGAGACGATCCCAACTTCGCCGCGACCACTGCTGCCCTCATCGCAGCAAAGCTGGACAAATCGGGCGGCAATGCGCTCGATCTTACTCTTTCGCCGTCGGCCGCGCCGACGAAAAAACTCGCTTTCAGCCTCGCGGCCATCACTGCAGGACAGACCAGAACTATAACGATGCCCGACACCGATGTTGATCTGAAGAAGGTCGGCATCAACGCAATGGCTGCTCAGATTGCGACCGGAGTAGAGACTGCCCTGAGCTTCCCGAGCATCCCGGCCGGCGTGAAGCGCATAACGGTCAGCTTTGTCAACTTCAGCACGAATGGCACGAGCAACCCCGTGGTTCAGCTTGGGACATCAGGGGGGTATGCTGCGACCGGATATGTCGGGTCTGCATCAAATGTCACCGGGTCGTCTGTAACATCTAGCAATCTGTCGGCCGGCTTCAGAACCCAAAACAGTGTTATCGCGGCAACAACATTCCAGGGGCAAATGATCATTACAAGGGTTGCAGGAAACTCTTGGGCTTGCGTCAGTACTGTTGGGTCTTCAGATACGACAGCCACTGGACTGTGCGGCGGCTATATTGCTTTGGTTGGAGAATTAGACCGCCTCAGAATGACGACGGAAGGCGGTTCAAACACTATCGACAACGGATCTATCGTCAACGTTCTTTACGAGTTCTGATTATGAACATCACGCACGAGAATGGATACCAGCGGATATCAACCACTCCAATCATCCCTCGTGGTGCGCCGGGAGAGTGGGACGACTACTTTGTCTATAGTGCGGCTGTCGTCCGCGACGATAACGGCGTTCTCAATCTCTTTTACTCTGGAACCCGAAATGTCGGCGCGAACCCCCGCCTAGAGGGGAGCATCGGACGTGCCACATCTGAGGATGGCCTTGTCTGGGCCAAGCAGGGCAAGGTGATAGACAAGGATGACGTGCCGGATCTCGGGTTGGCGCCCTTTTCCATCCTTCGGATCGATGGCGTCTATCACCTGTTTTGCGCAATCTTCAACGGCGGGGCAACGACTTACAACAGTTGCGTTCTGACATCGATGGACCTTGAAAACTGGTCCTACGTCGGGAAGCTCACAGGCATTGCGGCACGGGCTCACTCCCCTTGCGTATTTGAAGATCCCGCGAACCCCGACAAGCTTATACTCTTCTATACCTCTATGGCCGAGAGCCCCGGACCCCGCATCATGCGCGCGTATGCGGATAAGTCGGACCCCACGTCATGGACGTCCGATACTCAGGTTACGGGTTATCCGTCGATTTACCCTTCAGTGCGCTGGACAGGAGATCGATTTGAGATGTTTGTCGCCATCCCGGTCGACCTGTCCGTTTCCACGCTGCAAGGCTACACAATACACAAGACCGCAAGCGTCGATGGCGCTTCGTTCCCTTGCCCATCGATATGGTCAGCGATCATCCCACGCGGCTCGTCTACCGCCTTCGATTATCGATACACGACCACTCCGTTTGCGTTTGAGGACTGCATATTCTACTCAGGGCGAGCCGCCGATAACCTTGGGTATAGGGGCATCGGATGCGCCAAACTGCAACCGATAGGAAGCCCAATTGAATGGGACTGGACGGCGGCCGGCGTAGGCCCGTGGTCAATCGCAAAATCGGGCAGCTTCGGATTGAGACTGGCGGCGGGGAGTAAGGGAAGGCCTAGCGTGTACTCGCATGGTGTGGGCCGCGACAAGGCCTACGAGATTTGGATCTATGACGATATGACATCCGTCAGCAACTTCCAGAACACGTTCAGGATTACGGACAAGATCAGCGGGAAAGATATCGTTCTCGGAATTTCCACAAACAGTTCTGCATCAAAATATGTCTACCGGCTTCATGGGTCTGGAGCCTGGGTGGCCACAGCCAAGTCAAGGTTTCTTGGGTGGCACAAGCTGTCCTTCGAGGTAGCCGACAATGTGGCAATGAAGGTTGACGGCGACCTGGTGGTAACTGACACCACCTTCGACACGGCTGCGCCCTTCGTTATTTCAGTTAACGGGTACGATTCCGGAACTGCCTATATCGATGATTTCAGCGTGAGCATGCTGTAAAAATCCGGATAGATGAAGACCCGCCGGTCGATTCACGATATTGCGGGGTGAGGGAACAATCATAGTAGGGCGGAACTATGCTTACTCAGGCGCCACTCATTGCATGGGCGACAACGATCTCGGATTACATCTCTCAGCGGGTGGATAGAGTCAGCCGCTCGCGTTTGAAGGTGTTGGCAGGCTCACTGGCGATTTTTTACGCCGTTAACACTTTCGGTGGCATCCATTTCGGACCTTCGTGGCTCTCTCTACTTGTCTTGTTGGCGTGTATCGCTCCTGGCATCTCCGTCGGTATCAGGTCGCTGCCTAGTCCTTTCATAGTGGTTTGCGCGTCTGTTAACTTCTGCTGCGTGGCGTACTTGATCGGTATGCATGCCACTTACGACATCGGCCTTTCGGGAATTTTGAACTCGGTTTGGTTGCCCGTCTTGCTTGGCGTGCTAGGATTTGCACGGCCTGCTCTAGGATGTATTCCCGCCACGGCAGCGTTTTGGTCGAAGCTGCATACAAACGCGGTTACGGGGCTGGGAGCCCCGTGGAGTGCTGACTTCATAATAATGCCTGATCTCGCATTGTACGTGTCCCTGTTGCTATCCGTCTACTGGTTGAGCAAAAGGTACCGAATTTCGGATGCTGCGGTCCTTGAAAAAAGCCAGTTCTTCAACAGCGCGGTCATCGTGATGGCAGGTGTTCACCTGTCGAACTATTTTCACTCGGGATGGCTCAAGCTCTTCCTGTCTGGTGGCTCGCTTTTAACTTGGGTAACGGAAAATCCAACTTTCATGCTAGCAATCCATGCATCGGATGTCGGAGGATTTACCGTACTGAATATGATGCAGGATCAAGATTGGCTGGTTCCTGCACTCGTTTGGTCAAATATACCGCTTAACGCCTTCGTCTTGGTCATTCAACTCTATTCGTTGTTATGCTTGTTATCTCTTCGCCAATCTGCGTGGTTAACATCGCTTTACGATATTATGCACTTTGGAATATTCCTACTGACAGCAATATTCTTTTGGAAATGGATGATACTAAACTTTGCTTTTGTTTATGCATTTAGCCGGATGCGGTTAAAGGACGGCCCCACATTTTCAATCAGACTTTTCGGATGCGCTCTGGTTCTGGTAGCGCCGTTACTGTCATTCAATATCGTTAAGCTTGCTTGGTTTGATACCGGCGCGATCAACGATGCTCACTTTGAAGTCGAAACGGCTTCCGGCTCCATCCTGAGGGTGCCTTCAAACTTCTTTTTGGAGAAGTCGATCAACGTGGCGCAACAGCGCATTGCCCGTCCCGTTAACGGTTTTCTGCCGACAAAAACTTGGGGAACCGTGGGCCGTGATGACGTTAGGAGGAAGCTCGACGAAGCATGCCCCGCCACAGCGAGTGAGTGGGATCTGCCAACCGAAGACCTCAACAGGATCTCGAAGGTTGTCCAGATGCATCATTACCGAATGCTCGGTCTTGCTAGCGCCGATGGTCATCCGAAGTACAACATTTATCCACACCACATTTGGTCTGCGCCATGGCTGTTTCCGGACTTTGATAATATCGACCTAAGACAGGTGAGAAAGTACTTCTTTGTCGTGACGAGTCGATGTGTGTCGGTAACGCCGTCGGGCTATGTATCGCGGACCGATGTGAAGACCGCGCGATACGAGATAGCGCTCTGACGGGAGGCGGTTGTGTCTGAATTGAAAGTTCGTTTCGCGCCGGTGCTGGTGGTCGCGGCCCGTGCTCACCGCTGGTTCGCTGGGCGACCGGCCCTATGTTCGATCCTAGCGTTCGCATTCATCGCGTATTTGGATTTTTCCGCCTCTTTTGGGCGATCTATCGCTGCATCGTTCGGCGGTGACATGACTATGATACTCACGCGGGCGGTCGCCGACTTGAGGCCGGAGGTGTATGCAAACGACTTTGTCTTCTCGTCGCCGCAGAATTACACTTTCTACACAAACGCCTCAGTTTACCTTTTCCAGCTTGCGGACTACTTGCGGGGAGGAGGCGTCGGATTCGAGTATCATGTGTTCGGCGCGATCGTGACGTTCCTATTTCTGTTCGGTTGGTACCGGCTTTTTCAGGAGGTGTCGCCGAGCCACTGGTGGTCGGTCTTATTTGCGCTAACCGTCGCGGTCGCGGTGCCTATGATCGTAGGGGATTATTGGGGCCTCTACAATGAGCCACAGCCCCGCGTCCAGTTCTCGACATTACTTCCCTTCTTGCTTCTGCTCGGCATTCGCGCTCACACTGACATTCGCCTTTGGCTGGTAACATTTGGGTTAGCTGGGCTGGGGATGTGGATACATCCCGCCTCAGCGCCACCGGTTGCACTCTCGCTCATGTTTGCTATGGGGCTGACCTCGCTTTGTTCGGCTGGTTTTTTACGAACGGTCTGGCTGTGTGTAATAAGTGGCGCGGTCTTCTTGACGATCGCGCTGCCCAACATGTGGATGTACTATTCAAGCATATCACAGGCTGCTACCGGCGCCGATCCGTCCATCGTGCGGGAAGCTTTGCTCATGCGATATGATCAAGGGTACTCCGAGCCACTGCAAGGGATCTGGACGCTATTTTCGCGTGCACTGTCTGGCCCTCGAGTTGCACTACTCGCAATCTTCGTCGCCGGTGCGTGTTTGGCCGCCGCGCGGCGGGATAGGAAGGCACTCTTTGTCGTGGTGTTTGGGCTAGGGCTCGTGCTTTTTGGAGGGGGCATTCCTGTCGCTGAAGATATTTTAGCTAGGCTCAGCGACCGAGCTCCCTCGCAGTTGGATCTTATTCGGTCTCTTCGATACCTAGTGCCTGTGCTTCTGTTCGTGTCATTTTGGGCTTGCGCCGCCGTGGTGCGAGGAGCAGCACTCCGGTCGAGCGTTCCGATTGCGCTACTGGTGATGTGGTTAGCGGCGGCATACTGGCCACCGATCTGGCCTCAGAGCCGCAGTGTAGTGCAGGGCTTGAAATGCCTAGTGCGCTTCCAAGTCGTGTGTCGTTCAAACACAAGCGATCCCCTGGAGCGTGTTATGGAGTTTGCCCGATCCACAAGCCCAGATACAATGTTCTTCTCTCCGGACCAGGGGCCAAGGATTCGAGCATTTGCAGAACGCCCTCTTTCCTTCGGCTGGAAGGATATGGGCTGGCTAGCGTACTCGAATCACAAGCTGTTCGCTGAGAAGATAGATTTGCTCAGCCGATACAAGGAGCTAGCCGCTCGTCCCGCTGGGCCGCAGACTACTTCGCAATGGATACAGTTCGGGAAGGAGACAGGAGCAGACTATGTAGTTATTAGGAATGCATCGAGCCTGTCCGAGCCAGTCAAGGTTGCTTTTTCCGCTGGCGTATACACCGTTTTTGATCTATCCGACACCGAGTAGATCACTCGGCTGGGGCGCCGCATGAAAATCGCATATGTATGTTCTGGGCCAGTGCCGTCTCTGGCCGCTAATAGCGTGCATGTTATGAAAATGTGCGCAGCCATGGCCGAGAACGAGCACCAAGTTACTCTACTTTCGCCAACGTATCAGGCGGATCGGGCAAAAGTTCGAGTGCGCGATGTCTTCCGGCACTACGGTGTCAAAAGAAGCTTTCGTCACGTAACGATACCGTCTATTCGACTCCCCCGAGTTGCTGTTAGATCGCACCGGTTCTTCCTACGAAGCATTCTTCGCTTAATGCGGCCGGACCTTGTGTACACACGGGTTCCGGAAGCTGCGCTGCTTGCTGCTGACCTTGGGCTGCGAGTTATTCTTGAACGTCATGACACGTTTTCTGAGGAGTCGAAACGCTACGCTACCATCTTCGAGGCGGTCGCCCGGCATCGGAACTGCGTGGCTATCGTCGTGATCTCGCATGCGCTCAAAACTGAACTTTCTAAGCAGTTTTCCCTTCCTGGTTCCTGCTTCATAGTGGCCGCCGATGCGGCTGACCGTGTCGACGACGTGAAGCCACTGCTTTTTGAAAGTAACAGGCCCCGGGCGGGGTATGCCGGGCATCTTTATTCCGGCAAAGGTATCGAGGTGATCGATAAGCTCGCGCGAAGCATGCCTGATGTCGACTTTCACATCTTGGGTGGGACTGCCGACGACATCGCCGCGCAAAGTGCGCGCATGAGTGGATTATCAAATGTCGTATTCCATGGTCATCTTCCGCCAGTGATGGTGCCGGAATATATTAAGGCTTTCGATGTTCTGCTTGCTCCGTATCAAGAGAAAGTTTCAGTTTCCGGGGGCCGGGGTGATGTATCAAGATGGATGTCACCGCTAAAAATCTTTGAGTACATGGCTAGTCGTCGCCCGATGGTAGCATCAGATCTCCCAGTCCTGCGCGAGGTGCTTAACCACGAAGTAAACTGCTTGCTCGTACCGCCCGCTGACTACGATGCATGGGAAGCTCAGGTAAGACGGGTTCTTGACGACGCGGTGCTGGCGGAGGGTATCGCCGAACAAGCATATTGCGAGTTTCTGGAGCGTTATACTTGGAAGGCTCGCGCTGAGAATATTTTGCGAGCGGTAACCCAGGCGGAGAAGAGCCTTGAGGTTCAGGCGGCTTAACTACGCCGCCTGCTCCTCTTACTTAATTGCGCCCATCCATTCAGCCTCTTCAGCCTCGCCGGCATCCATAGGCCGCGTTTCCCACTTCCCGGCACGCCAACGCCTATAGGTGTAAACGCCATTCTCTCGCCAGCTAAACCAGCGGCCGAATAGACGTTCCATAAGCCAGTTGAACATGACGACCTCGTGAAGTTGGTCCGATTGTAAGCCATCCCGCCCCCACATTCAATCAAGGACATCCACCCCGCCTGTTTCAGCAAGGGTCCGCATCCGTGCGGCCTATGCCGGCGCTCGACCAAAGGAATCCACATGGACAGAAACTTCCGCGAATGCCTTTCCCGCGTCCTGAAGCACGAGGGCGGATGGGCGGACAATCCCAAGGACCCCGGCGGCGCTACGATGAAGGGCGTCACCCTGACCAACTTCCGCCGGTACGTGAAGCCGAACGCGACGAAGGACGACCTGCGCAAGATCAATGATGCCCAGATCGAGACGGTTTACCGTCGCTTCTATTGGGACGCTGTAAACGGCGCCTCTCTTCCTGACGGTATTGACATGGCGGTTTTCGATTACGCCGTGAACTCCGGCCCATCAAGGGCGGCGAAGGCTCTACAGAAGATTGTGGGCGTCCCGCAGGATGGCAAGATTGGCCCGGCCACGATTTCGGCCATCAAGAAATCACTGCCAGCGACGACCATTCACGCCATCTGCGATGAACGCCTTGCCTTCATGAAACGGGCCAAGGGTTCGGCTGGCGCGCTCAAGGGCAAGCTCCTGTGGCCTACCTTCGGCAAGGGCTGGCAGAGCCGCGTTGACGAGGTTCGCAAATTCTCCCTGAGCCTGTCGGGCCGTCCGACTCCGGAAAACCCGTCGATTATCGAGAAGAAAGTCCACGTCGAGGTTGAAAAGCCCGTGGTCCCGGAGAGGGTCGAAACCAAGGTCAAGGAGAAATCCGACCTCTGGACGAAGCTGACGGCTGGCGGCGGCGTGTTCACGATCCTGACCGGATGGCTTTCCGGTGCTGACTGGCAGGCTATCCTTGCCGGCGGCGTGGTCCTTCTCGTCGTCCTCCTCGTCCTGCTCCTCCTGCGCAGCCAGATCATTGCCGCCGTTCGGCAGATCAAGGCGGAGGTCGGTTCGTGATTGACTGGTCGAAGATCATCCTTGGCGCCGCGGCGGCCTGCGCCCTCATCTGGCTTTATGCCGAGATCCGCAACCAGGGCGCCGATAGCATGCGCACCTCCATCGAAAGGCAGAACAATGACGCACGCAACGCGGCTGACGATGCTCGCAGCGCTTATGACCGGTGCCTTGATGGCGGCGGGCTGTGGAACTTCGGGGCCGGCCGATGCGACGGGCCTACGCCGCGTCGTGGGGACTGATCTCGTCGGCGCGCGTGGCGCGACGCCGGCGGATCAACGCAAGATCGATCGCACCGTTGTCGGCCTTTGCGCCGGCGGCGTGTGGAGCGTAGGCGAATGCCGGCGGCATGGTGAAGCGGGGCAGTGATGGAGGATAAGACCATGGGCATATCCAGAGCGCCGAAGCTTGAATGGAACCTCAATACACTCCTGCAACTCGTCAGCCTCGCGACTTTGCTGGCGACGGGCATCTATGTCTGGGCCAATACGACGCGGGACGTGGAAGAGCTTCAACGCTGGCGCATGGGGCACGAGCAGTATCACAAGGAGCGCCTGGCCGAGGTGAAGAGCGTCGAAGGGCGCACCGAGGAGCGCTTTCGCTCGATCGAAAGCGAAGTCAGGAAGATCGATAACCTGACCTATCGCATCGCGGCGGCCGAGCAGACCACGGCGACCACATCAGCGGCGATCAAGGATTTGCAATCGCTGGTGTCGGCGCAGTCCGGGGATATCAAGGTCATTCGAGAAATCTTGCAGAGGCTGGAGGCCGGGCAGCGACGTGGCGCCGAGAGGGAATGAAAAACCCCGCCGAAGCGGGGTTATCAATGAGCGGCGTGCGAGACTTAGAATTTCACACCCAAGCCCAACTTTACGACGCTCTGGTCGAGATCGACGTTGATGATGCCAGGACCGACGTCGATGTCCTTATCGCCGAAGTGATTGTAGCGATACTCACCACGGACAAAGACGTTGTCGGTAACCGCATACTCGACGCCTGCGCCGATGGTCCAGCCGCTAAAAGTCTTCGAGAATTCCTGGCCCGACGGAATGTCCTTGACGAATCCGCGTGTCGCGGTCCAACCGCCGGCGCCGTAGACGAGAGCGCGATCGATCGCAAAGCCGACGCGGCCTCTCACCGAGCCGCCCCACTCTGTGCCAGCTTCTACGCCTGCGAATTCTTGGTCATTCCAATTATAGGAGACATCGCCCTCGATGCCGGTCACGAAGCCGTTCGAGAACTGCCAATTGTAGCCGACAAAGCCGCCAAGCGTTGCGCCGTTGAAATCTTCGCTCACGGTAGTGCCGAGCGCACTGAAATCACCATTCAGCCAGCCATGACCGATATCGGCGCCAACATACGCGCCGGACCACTGAAACGGCATGGCATAGTCAGCTTCTGGAGAGGTCATCGGGGCCGCCATGTCAGCTGCGTGAGCGGTCAACGCGATAAGAGAGAATGCAACTGTCGAAAGCAAAACGTTACGCATCGGTCGAGCCCCAGGTTGGAGTGTGTTGATCTATTGTTACTCTCAGTGAGCCATCTTTGCTGTAGCCGGCACGCAACAGTTGTTCTCGCAAATGAATTCGAGTTCACCCATTGCGGATGAATACGTCGGCCTCATCGGCGGCCAAAAGAAAGGCTTGCCGCGCGGCATCTGGCGGCTCACGACCTTCCAACACGGCGAGGCATACGTCTTGCGCCTCAGCATAAGCCTTGCCGGCGGCGCTCGGCCATTGCGAAATCAAAACGTGCGCTGCCTCCGCCGCACTCGATATCGTTCTGTACTGACCGAGTTTGGCGGTCTCAAACGTCACCGGCTCTTCCCATCGACCCGTTTCCATACTTCACCTTACGCGAGACTAGTCGTGGTCGCGAAACGGTAGTGCGAGGTAGTTGTTCCGCCGCCTCTGCTCATACGATAAAGTGAATAAGCGGGTGGGCACGCAGCTCAGTCGAGTGCCGTAGCGAGAGCAAGCCTCCGTTACGTCAATGGGTTGTATTGCGCTGCAACACATATATATGCGTGTAACTGTTAATCTGTCATTAATTGGGATTGATCAACTCTAGATACGCTGTAACGTAAAGTTGCAGTAATCGTCTTGGAGGAGATGTTCTCATGGATAATGCGGTTGTGAAATTGCGCGTGAAAGCTCCCGTGGAGAATAGGCCCGTTGTTCGCAGGCCGGATCCGACTCCCGAGGAAAACGTCGCATACACGGAGACAATGCTTCGTGAGCTAAAGGATAAGGCGATGGAATGCGACTGGTTGCTCGCGCACTTCATCGAAATGGCGTGGCTTCATGCCACTGACCTTCGTGCGAACCCTATGAAGATGCAGCGTCATCGGAAGTGACGTCGGAATCCTGTTTCGGCAGCTCGCCGCCACACGAATTTTCGAGGGCATCAACGACTGCGAGATGTTCTTTCAACTTCTCAAGTGATGCCCTCGCATCGTCTCCCTGAAGGGCTGAGACGCGAGCAACGCCAAGCGCCAGTCGCGTTTGAGCTTCCTTTTTCGTCCGATGCGGCATCGTCTGACCTCGACGTCCAGAACCTGAGAAACATTGTCAACAAAATTCCATTAAATCGTCCGCGCGTCAAACGTATTCCCTCGATCGCGCGGCTCTTTTTCAAGGTGTCTGAACGTGACGGGATACCTTAAGCGGGCGATTTAGGCGTGTCCTCGGCTGGATCATCGCCCCACAAATCCGAGTTAGGATGCGCCGGCATTTTCGCCCTGTAGAGTCGTTCAAATTCTTCTTTTGTCTCCGCGGCGGTTTTGCCGTCGGAGAAATTTTTACGAACCAAGGCCATCGCCGCTTTGAACAGTTCCGTATCGGCATTGTCGTTTGCACTGGACATGACTGCCTCCATATGGATGTACCGCATATACCGACTATTTTATGGACGCGCAACTTCTGGTGGCGACAATTTGCACGGCTTTGGCGAGTACTTCGGTCGATCGGCGGTCATAGCCCAAGGTACGCCGTGAGCACGAACCACACTACCGCGGCATTGATGGCTGAGGCGGCAAACATCGCCCACATTGCTTGCGTCTTCCATGCGAGCAAGGCAACCACGACGCCCACGGCGGAAATGGCGTAGGCCATTGTCACAGGAAGCTCGGCTGCTCGAGTTCTACCGGCAGCAGGATAAGCCCGTCATCGGGGAGCGGCCGCTGCAAAGCCTTTGCTTCGTCCCATGGCGCTCGCATCCAGACATCGCGCTCTTCGTCGGTCGTGAGGATCACGGGCATTGCCTTGGGGTGGATCGGCTTCACGACGCTGTTTGCGTCTGTCGTGAGGAAGGCGAAAAGCTCATGCTCACCCGGCCTCGGGTTCTTCTGCGAGCCGCGCTCGCCGTTCCATGTCGTCCAGATGCCGGCGAAGAACGCCAGCGGCCGTTCCTCGTTGATGGCAAACCAGCGTTTGGTCTTCTTCGGCCTGGTGTCTTCCCACTCGCAGAACGTCGTCCACGGGACGAGACAGCGGCTGTTGGGCCCCAACCACCGGCGCCAGTGAGGCGACGTTGTGTTGCGAATGTTCGTTACGCCTCTTTCCGGCTTTCCCTGGCTTACGGCGAAGGGCTCGGGCATGCCCCATGTCAGCGCGACCAACTCCCGGCCATCTTTTCCCTCTCGGACAACGGGGGCGGGGGAATCGGGGAAGACATCCAGCGACGGCTCCAGGTTCCCGAGTCTGTCGTGCATCACTCGCGTGATTTCGCGGAGGGCTTCCTGGTTCGTGCGGACATTGTAGAGATTGCACATGCTACTCTCCTAGTAGGAGGCCGAACAGTCGGACGATCCCAACCACCACGCTCATTCCAGCGCATACCAGGAAGAGCAGCATAACGGCCCAGAACCCGATTTCGCGCAGCATAGGGTGCCTCCAGATGTCTGGAAGATAAAGCGGCAGTCTCAGGCCGGCAAGGCTCCTCCGGTGCGGGCCGATCCCGGCTCCTTGTACGGATAGTGAGCCCAGCACCACCAGCGTACGGGCTCGCCCCTGGAGCGGGCCAAGCCATAGCCGCCCCATTCATTGCAGCCGGGGTGCTCGCAATAATGCTCGTCGGGGGCGTGTGGGTGGGTGTCTGTCTGCTCGGTCGCCATATCGGCGGTGTATGTGAGTCTCGACATCGGGTCACCACCTCACGGGCTTATTGGCGAACTTCCCCTTATACCAGAAGTGCCATTTGTGGCCGCGGCCGCGCTCGCGTGGGTCAAACCACTCGCCGCCGAAGTGCTGCAAGAATGCCTCAGCATCCTCTCGTTTTGAAAAGCAATAGACCTGATACCATTCATCTTCCCATATAACGCTGTGACCGCGAGGGCAGAGGGATAGGTTGGCACAGAACGCGTCTATCACATCGCTTTGCTTGCCGGTGCCGAGCGAGTGCAAGCGTGCGATCTGGAAAGGCCAGTCACGGTCAACGCCTGCGGGGGTGAGTTCGCCCTTCCTATACGCCATCGGGCCGTTCTGCACTCGGATGCCAGCCCCGCGTGAAGCCGGCGCCCATCGCCAGGGTGGCAAGATCGAGCTGCCAGCGCAGATAGGCGCAGTCGGCAATCAGGGTGGCGATCGCCGCCCGCGCATCGCCGTCGTGCCAGGCGAGCGCTTCATCGATGGCGCATATAGTTTCGGGTCGCGTTTCGAGCGGGCGCACGTCGTCTTCTCCTGTGTCTATGCCACAGCAGGCATCATATTGGTGGGTTCAGAGTAGCGGCCGCATCGCCGGTTTGTTCTCAATATGTTCTAATCTGAACTTGAGTCAACAGGGCTTTGGGTTTTGATCGCCTAGCTAGGCAGCCTGTCCTTGTTTGACGCTGTGCTGCATATGGGCTGCCCCTTGCCACCGCATTTAGTGCACATGTATCGCCGGCCAATAGCCGGTTCGTGCGGAGGGAACTGCGTTAGGTCAAGCTCGACCTTTCGATTGCACGGGACGCAGTAAACGGTGACGTCCATACCCAGTGCTATCATTTCGGCCCAGGTACCATTTCCAGGCATGCGGCATCTCCTTCGAAGGGCCGCATCCCTCGTTCTTCATGTGTTCACGTTCCGCCCGAGCCGGTAAATGATCCTGAGGAAGGAAAGAGTCAATAAGCGCCGCCAGAACATATTCGGAACCTCTGGTGGGACTCCGGTGGGACTTTAGGTTCCCACCGCTGCATTTCCACGCCGTCTGTTCCTTTTTCGTGCCAATGTGCAAATTTCCGCTTGCATCCAAATGGCTGAGATAATAGGGGTTTGCTCGGTCCGGAATGTAGCGCAGCCCGGTAGCGCACTTGACTGGGGGTCAAGGGGTCGTGGGTTCGAATCCCGCCATTCCGACCAATTCTCCTTCTCCCGCAATCCTATTTTCACCGGAACTTTTGCCGGTTCTTCGCGTTATCGTGCCGCCGGCTCTTTTCGCCGGTGTCATTCGAGCGAGAGGGCAACGGACATGGAAGAAGCAGGCATCGGCTGGATTGCGGCCATCATCATCGGGGGTATTGCGGGCTGGCTCGCGGAACGGTTCATGAAGAGCGACATGGGCGTTCTCATGAACATCCTCCTGGGCATCGTCGGCGCGGCCTTGGCGAACCTTTTGCTCGGACTTATCGGCGTTTCGCTGGGCGGCTGGATCGGTTATCTGATCGCGGGCTTCATCGGCGCCTGCATTCTCATCGCGGTGGCGCGCGCTATCAGGCGATAGAGAAAACACGTTTCCCAAGGCCGTCTCTCCGTGAGGAGAGGCGGCCTTTTTCGTTTGCGCACACCTTACGCGACGAGGCTGCGGTAGATCGCTTCGGTCTCGTCGATCATGCGGTGCAGGGCGTAGTCGGCGCTGCGGGCCTCGGCGGCGGCGGTGTAGCGGGCGAGGCTGTCCGGGCTGGCGAGGTTCAGCATCGCGTCCGCCAGCCGCTCGGGGTCGTCTGTGTTTTCGATCAGCAGGCCGTTGTGCTTGTCCTTCAACACCATCGAGGCGCCGCCGACATCGGTCAGGACAAGCGGCTTGCCGGCGGCGGCGGCCTCCAGCATCACATAGGACATGGCTTCGTAACGGCTTGGCATGACGAGAACGTCGATCGCCGCCATCGCGTCGGGCCCGGTAAAGCGCGTCGTGAGGTGCATGCGCCCGGCATGGCTGCTGGCCTTGATCCGGCTGCGCGTCGCCTCCTGCGCCTCGCCCGTGCCGATCATCAGGAGATGCGCGCGCGACAGGTGACCTGCGAGGCGGTCGAAGGCTGCCACCAGCCGTTCCGGCGCCTTCTGATGACAGAGACGGCCGACGAAACCGTAGAGCAGCGCATCCGGGGGGATGCCGAGTTCCCTGCGCACGGCTGCGCGGGTATCGTCCGGCGGCGTCTCGACACCGTTGACGACGATGGTGAGTTTCTCACGCGGTATGCCGAGGCCGCGGGCATGCGCGTACTCGTCCTTCGAGACGCAGATCAGCCGGTCGGTCAGCAGGCGCGCGAGCATCGTCTCGATCAGGCCATAGACCCGGCGACCTGTCTTGCCGAGACCGGGATCCATGGTGCGGAAGGCATGCGGCGTGTAGACCCGCGGCACATGCCGTCCCGGCAGGCGCAGACGCGCGAGCGCGCCCGCCTTGGAGCTGTGGCCGTGAATGATATCGAAGGGGCCTGCCTGGCGCATGACGCCGGTCAGCTGACGCCAGGCGCCGAAATCGGCCGGGCCCGGCGACCGTTTCATCGGCACGACATGGATGCCGGCGAGGTCGAGCGCGGTGAGTTCGGCGACGAACCGCTCCTCCGCCCTCACCGGGGAGTAGACGGCATGCACGCTGTGGCCGCGCGCCTGCATGCCCCGGCACAGGTCGATGAAATGCCGGCCGGAGCCGCCGCCGCTGGGTTCCAGGATTTGCAGGAGGCGCAGGGGCCTTGGGTTCCTGATCGGGGCTGCGTTCATCAGGAGACAGCGCCCTTGACGCTGCGCAGGTTATGGCGCCGCTCGAGCGCAAAACAACCCCAGAGGATGCCGAGCAGCAGGTAGAAGTGCCTCCAGTGGTCGGTGTCGATGACGAAGCCGATCACGCTGTGGCCGACGATGGTGATGAGGGCGATCATCAGATAGGGCTGCCATGGCCGGTTGCGCAGCAGGTATTTGAAGCCGGCGCTGAGCGTCCAGGCGATGAGGGAGACATAGCAGAGGAAGCCGAGCCAGCCGTAGCTCGTCAGCGACTTCAGCCAGATATTGTGCTCGTCTTCCGGAAAGATCTTGCTGAACACCATGGGGCCGATGCCGAGCGGCTTTTCCATGGACATGAGGAAGCCGATGCGATGGCGGTCGAAACGGCCGAGATGCCCGCCGTCGTAATCCTGAACGAGCTGGGTGCGGTTGGAAAAGAGGTCCGCGACCTTGTCGAACTGGAGCGCCACGAGCAACGCGATGACCATGAGGCCGGCCGCCGATATGCTGAGGATGAGGATCTTCAGCCGGAAGGCGCCGGTGCGCTCCTTCAGCAGCATGATGAAGACGAGCGCCACCACCGAGAACAGGTAGAGCGCCCAGGCGGCGCGGGAAAAGGACAGGAAGACGCCGAGCGCCAGGATCAGCACACCGGCGATCTTCAGCGGTGCGCCGAGAATGCGGCCGGAAAGCAGGCCGTACATCAGGTAGAGCGACGGCGCGACGAGATAGGGGCCGAAGACGTTCGGGTCCTGGAAGGCACCCTTTGCGCGGTCGTAGAGCGTAAAGGCTTCCGCGCCGGGAAAGGCATGGAAATAGCCGAGGATGCCGAGGATGGAGGTGATGAGCGCGCCGGCGACCCAGGCCCTGAAGATGAGCTCCAGACGCGAATGGCGCGCCTCGATGATGGCGGCGAAGAAGACGCTCGACAGCGCCAGGAACAGCGAGACGGCGACATACATCGGCCCGCCCGAGAGATCGTCCATCACGGTCAGCGACAGCATGCCGCCGACATTGAAGGTGACGAGCAGGACGAGCAGGGGCGCCACACCGCGCGAGATGCGCAGCCCCACGATGGCCCAGAGGCCGATGAGCCCCGCCATGAACAGCTCGTAGGGGGCCGGCTCGCTCATGACGAAGCCGGACAGGAAGACGCCGACCGCGACCAGCATCGAGCCGAACACGCCGACGGCCGCAAGCTGCGGCCGGAACGGCGGGGCATAGGGGAGGGCCGCGTCGCTCAATAGGCGTTTTCCGTGTTGAGTAGCCGGAAGGGCGTCAGGAACAGGATCTTGAGATCCAGCCAGAGCGACCAGTTCTCGATATAGTGGAGATCGAATTCCGTGCGGAAGCGGATCTTGTCGTCATGGTCGATCTCGCCGCGCCAGCCGTTGATCTGCGCCCAGCCGGTGACGCCGGGCTTGACGCGGTGGCGGGCGAAGTAGCCATCGACCACGTCGACATATTTGCGGTCGTGCGACTGGGCCTGCACGGCGTGCGGGCGCGGGCCGACCAGCGAAAGCTCGCCCTTCAGCACGTTGAACAGCTGCGGCAGTTCGTCGATCGAGGACTTGCGCAGGAAGCGACCGACGGGAGTGACGCGCGGATCGCCCTTCGTGACGGCGGCGCGGGCCGAGGGGTCGGAGAGATGCGTGTACATCGAGCGGAACTTGTAGACGTCGATGATCTCGTTGTTGAAGCCGTGGCGCTTCTGCTTGAAGATGATCGGCCCGGGCGAGGAGAGCTTGACGGCAATGGCCGCGCCCAGCATGACCGGCCAGAGCAGGACGAGCGCGACGATGCTGAAGAACAGGTCGAAGATGCGCTTGGCGACATTGTCCCAATCGGCGATGGGCTTGTCGAAGATGTCGAGCATCGGCATGCTGCCGACCTGCGAATAGCTGCGCGGGCGGAAGCGCAGGCCCTTGGCATGCGCGGCAAGGCGAATGTCGACCGGCAGCACCCAGAGCTTCTTGAGCAGCGTCAGGATGCGTGCTTCCGCCGAGAGCGGCAGCGAGATGATCAGCATGTCGATGCGCGCGAGACGGGCGAATTCCACGAGTTCGGCGACGTTGCCGAGCTTCGGATAGCCGGCGATGACGGAGGGCGAACGGCGCTCGTCGCGGTCGTCGAAGATGCCGCAGATGCGGATATCGTTTTCCGGCTGCTGTTCCAGCGTGCGGATCAACTCCTTGGCCGGCTCGCCGCCGCCGACGATGACGGCGCGCCGCTCCATGGTGCCGTTGCGCGCCCAGCGGCGGATGGCATAGGCGATGATATGCCGCTCGACGACGAGATAGACCGCGCCCACGGCGAACCAGGAGACGAACCAGATACGCGAATAATGCTGCCCGGATTTGAAGAAGAACACCATCAGCGCCATGATGGCGAAGGCGGCAGCCCACGCGGCCAGGATGCGCGGCATCATGCGCAGCGGCGAGCGAAGCGACGGAATCTGATAGCTATCGGCAAGCTGGAGCGTCAGCACGCCGACCGCGGCGCCGCCGAACAGCACGAGCGCATAGAATCCCGTCAGCCCCATGCCGACATAGAAGGCATGGATGGCGTAGCCGATGACCAGCAGCATCGCGAATTCGCAAAGCCGAAGCAGACCCGTGATCATGGACGGGGAGAAGGTGTCGATGCGGAACTGCTGTGCGATCTTGCGCGCGAGCGGGTTGAGTTCGACGGTTTCCTCGTCGCCCGACTTCGTCTCCTGCGAAAGCGTGCGGATTTCCGACACCTTGCGGCGCAGGCTATCCGGATCGAAGGAGTCGGGCGGTTGGATCTGGTTCATGGCTGTACCTCAGCAGGCTTTCAGCCTCAGATAGCATGAAGCCCCTAAGAAACGTTTACGGCTGGCGGGTGCCACGCGCGCCGAACGGCCGCGTTTTGCCGCTCTGGGAGACCAGAATGTCCCGGTAAAGCGCAAGCAAGGCCTCCGACATGGTCCGGGCGGAGAACGTCTTCCTGAAGGCGACGGGCTCGGGCATCGCCTTGCGGAGCCAGACCGGATCGTTCATCGCCTGTGTCATCACCGCGGCAAGGGAGGCGGCATCGCCCGGCTCCGTCAGCGCGGGGCTGTCGCGGCCCAGCACTTCCGGGATGCCGCCGACGCGGCTGGCGATGACCGGCCGGCCGGCGGCGATCGCTTCCAGCACGATATAGGGCAGCGCTTCCGCGCGCGAGGGAACGACCACGGTGCGGGCAAGCGCGAAGGCCTCCTGCGCCTTCATGGCGGGCAGCAGCCCGATGCGGCGGCCGAGACCGCTTTCCACGATGCGTCGCTCGTACTTCGCCCTGTCCGGCCCGTCGCCGATGATCAGCGCCGAAAGCGGCCGCCCGACGCGGCGCTCGGTCTGCGCGAAGGCCTCGATGAAGACATCCGGACCCTTCAGGTCGCGCAGCATGCCGATATAGAGGAAGTCGACGGCGTCCTCGCGGGGATAGACGATCTCGAAGTCCCGATCGTGAATGCCGTTATAGATGCGCTCGGCGCGTACGCGCGGCGTGCCGACGCGCGCGATATAGGCGTCACGCTCGTAGTCGCAGACGAAGGTGAGGGCATCGCCGCGCCGCTCCAGGAGCCGTTCGGCGGTGAGGATCGCCAGGCCCGCCGCCGTGCGGCTCGTATAGTGCAGGCTGCCGCCATGCGGCGAATAGAGGCGGGCTACGCGATACCTGTTGACCCGCAGGGCTGAGCCGATGAGCCGGGCAATGGCGCCACCCTTGGCGCCGTGCCCGTGCAGGACATCCGGCTGCAAACCTTTTATTTCATGATAACTTTTCCTGAACGCGCCGATGTCGCGAAGGTCGACGGACCGGCTGATGGGCATGCGCACGAGGCCGAGCGAGAGATAGGGGCGGATTTCGTCGAAGAGCGCATCTTCGAACGAGCCGCCGGTGAGGCTGTCGCAGATGATGCCGACATCATGCCCGGCTTTCGTGTGGAATTCGGCGAGGTCGCGCACATGACGGAAGATTCCACCGATGGGGGAACGGAAGCAGTGAATGATTCGCAGAGCCCCATCGTCCGCCATGATGCTCAGAACAGCCGTTCACGAACATAGATCGTGTCGCCGGCCAGGATGGGATCGGAGATGGAAACGCGGCCCGTGACGATCTTGCCGTTGATCTTGCGCGTCACGTCCACGTCGCGCTGGTTGGCGCGCGGCGAAAATCCGCCGGCGACCGCGATGGCGTTCTGGATGGTCATGCCCGCGACATAACTGTACTGCCCGGCCTGGCCGACCTCGCCCATGATGTAGATCGAGCGGTAGCGATCGACCTCGATGGAGACATCAGGGTCGCGCAGGTATCCCTGCCGCAGCTTCGCGGCGATGATGCTTTCCAGTTCCTGGATGGTCTGGCCGCGTGCCGGCACGGCGCCGATCAGCGGGAAGGCGAGATAACCGGCCTGGTCGATCGTATAGGTGTTGGACAGGCCGGCCTGCTCGAAGACGGTCACGCGCAGGCGATCGCCGCTGTCGAGGCGGTACGGCTGGATGGTCGCTTCATGGAAGGCCTTCGGGGCAGGGCGGTATCCGCTGCAGCCGGCAACGGCCGGCACGATAAGCGCCAGCGCAAGCAGCAAGCCCTTGTTGATCGTTGCGAACGTCATTCGCTCAGTCCCAAATCAGAGTGTGGCCTTCGTTATCCATCCGTTAGGGTTAATGGCCGGTAAATATGCGGCGATATCGCGCACTATCTCGCGCAAAAGTAACAAACATTATTTACGCAACTCAGAATGGTTAACGCTTGGGTTACCATATTTGTTTACCGTGCGCGGAAATCGTCGGTTTGGAGTAGAGATATGTCGGGCGTTCACGGGAGCCAGCAGGATGTCGATATCGACCTTGGCGGCCTTTTCGGCGCGATCTGGCGGCACCGCATGCGCGTGCTGCTGGCGACAGTTGCCGGCGCGGGCCTCGCCTTTGCCATCGCGAGCGCCATCACGCCGACCTACAAGAGTGAGTCGCGCCTTCTCATCGAAACCCGCGAGCCGGCCTTCACGACGGGCCAGGACCGCTCGCAGGGCAGGGAGCAGCCGGCCTTCGACGAACTCGGCATTGCCAGCCAGGTGCAGATGCTGAAATCCGCCGACCTGATCAAGCAGGTCGCGCGCAACATGAAACTCTACGAGCTGGAAGAATTCGACCCGACCGCCAAGCCGTCGGCCGTCTCCGATCTGCTCGTGCTGCTCGGCCTGAAGAAGAACCCGCTCGATCTTCCGCCGGAAGAGCGCGTGCTGAAGGAGTTCAACGAAAAGCTCGTCGTCTACCAGGTGGAGAAGTCGCGCGTCATCGGCATCGAGTTCTCCTCGCGCGATCCCCGCCTTGCGGCCGCCATTCCCAACGAGATGGCGAAGGTCTACCTGTCGCTGCAAAGCGGCGCCAAGCTCGATACCAATTCCGAGGCGTCACGCTGGCTGGAGCCCGAAATCGTCAACCTGCGCGAGAAGGTGCGCGAGGCCGAGCAGAAGGTCGCAGAGTACCGCTCGCAATCCGACCTGCTGCCGACAGGCGAGAACTCGACCTTCGCCGTGCGCCAGCTCAACGATATCTCGACCGAGCTTGCCCGCGTTCGCGGCGAGCGTGCCACCGCCGAGGCGCGGGCCGAAAGCGTGCGCGCGGTGCTGCAGAATGGCGGCGCGCCCGATACGCTGACCGAAGTCGTCGGCTCCCAGATGATCCAGCGCCTCAAGGAGAGCGAGGCGCAGATCCAGGGACAGATTTCCGACCTGTCGACATCGCTCTTGGAAGGACATCCCAGGCTGAAGGGCCTGCGCTCGCAGCTCGTTGGTATTCGCGCGCAGATCAAGTCGGAAACCCAGAAGATCCTGTCGAGCCTTGAGAACGAGGCGAAGACGGCACGCCTGCGCGAGACGCAGCTCGTCCAGCAACTCAACACGGTCAAGGCGGATACGGCGCGGGCCGGTGAAGACGAAGTCGGCCTCAAGGCGCTGGAGCGCGAGGCCGCAGCCCAGCGCGAACTGCTCGAAACCTACCTTGCCCGCTACCGCGAGGCGACCTCGCGCACCGGCGACGGCGCCACACCCGCCGATGCCCGCGTGATTTCAGCGGCCGTCGAACCGACGGAAGTGGCTTTCCCAAAGGTGATCCCGATCACCATCGTCGGCGGCGTTGCCGGTTTCGCGCTCAGCGCCATCGCCATCCTGCTCGCCGAACTGTTCAGCGGCCGCGCCCTGAAGCCGGTCGGTGTGGTGGCGACGCCCGCCCGCCGCCGCGAAGAGAATGAGGATGAAGCTGCCGAGACCGAGTTCGTGCCCGACCAGCCGCCGCTCGTTCGCCGGGAACACGCCGAGCACGTCGCCGTTCGCGACATGCATGCGCCGGCCCGGTCGCTGCTCGCCGACATCCGTCCCGTCGAGGAGGACGAGGAAGACCTGGAGCCGGCGCTCGTGCCCGAGGCGGACGAAACGGTTGCCGTTGAAGAGGACGAAGGCGATTTCTCGGTGAATGCCGTCGCCCGGCACATGATCGAGAACAACATTTCCGTGGCCATTTCGGTCTCGCCGTCGGGCGATCGCGGCTCGACCGCCGCCGTCATGCTGGCGCGCCGGATCGCGCAGGAGCATCGCCGCACGCTCATCATCGACCTGACCGGCTCGGCCTGCCCGACCCGCCTGATGGCGGAGTCGGTTCACCTGGCGGGGATCACCGACCTTTTGGTCGGCGAAGCCGCTTTCGGCGACATCATCCACGGCGATCGTCTTTCTCCCGCCCATGTCATTCCGCGCGGCAATGCCAATATCCGGCGTGCCATGCGCGGTATCGACCGGCTGGCCATGGTGATCGACGCGCTGTCGGACGCCTATGATACCGTGATCGTGGAATGCGGCCCGGCCGAGGTGGAGGGCGTGCGCCGCCTGACCCGCGACCGGGAGACGGACGTCATCCTCTCGCTGCCCGGTGCGGACGAGGACGAGGTCGTGGACCTCATCGGCGCCTTCGACGAGGCGGGCTACAGCGACATCCTGCTGATGACCGGCGAGACGGGCGAACCGCCCCGCCATCCGGGCCGCCGCGTGGCCTGACGGATCAGTCCGTGCCCGTGCCCGTGCCGGCGCGGGCCGCCTGCCGCCCCGAGCGCCGGCGTTGCAGGAAGGCGTAGATCTGCGGATTGCGCTTGATGAAGCGCTTGGCGCCCGCCTTCAGGCGATGAAGCGCGGCCGCGAGGCTGCCGGCCGGTGTCGTCGCCCACAACAGGTCGTATTGCGGCGTCTCGATCGTGCACCAGGAGCGTTTGTAGAGCTGGTCGCCGATGCCGAAATCGAAAAGCGCCACGCCTTCCCGGCACAGCTTGCGAATGGCCAGATGGAACAGGAACTCGCCGGGGCTGGCACCCGCGGCGACGCTTTCGTCGAGCGAGCCGAACTGGCAGATCACGTGGTCGCCCTTGCGCGACAGCCCGGCAATGGCGGCGATATGGCCCGCATGCGCGCCGGTGAGGCGCAGCGCGTGAAGCTGAAGCGGATATTCGGTATCCGACGCTGACGTGGTCACGAGCGCGCGGAAGAAATCACGGGTACGCTCGTCGCGGAAGACATCCGGCAGGCCGAGCGCCTGGAAGCGAACGGACTTCTGACGGAAGAAGGTTTCCAGAAGCGCAAGCGCCTCGTTCCCGGCCGGCGCGATGATGTGCTCGTAGCCGCCAAGCTCCATCAGACGGCGTTCGGCGTTGCGGAACTTCTTGCGCCGGTTCTTGGCATTGATCTGGGCGAGCGTGCGCTCGAAATCGCCCAGCAGCGGCAGCTGGAAGGCGGCGTTCTGGTTCAGGACGGCCGGCAGGTCGCCAAACGGATTGGTTTCACCGCGCCACTCGAGCGGCACCTTGTCGAGCAGGAGAAGGTCGAAATGGCGGGCGAAGTCGCCGCGTGCCTGGCGCAGCGCCCTGCGAAACCGGGGCGGCGAGGCAAGCGCCCGGAATGCGCGCGTATAGAGGCCGGTGTTGAGGTTGCTGAAATCGGTGGCGAGCAGGCGGGCGATCCGCACCGGCCCGTGCCGCACGATTTCGAGCGGCAGGATGAGCTGCGTGCGGCCGCCGGATACGCCCTCGACGATCAGCAGCTTCGTGCCCTGCGTGCGTGCCCAGGCCCGGCACCAATCATAGCTCTGGTGGAGCGACAGGTTGTTTTCCGCCTCCAGCGCGCGCCATGCGGCTTCCAGGGGTTCCATGCGGTCGTGCAGGCGGATGGAGAGAGGACCGAAGGCGAGCGCACCGTCACCGGCCGCCGTCGCATCGGCCGGCGCCGGCTCGGATGGCATCGCCTGGAAATTGAGTTGCATCGCTCCCATGGTGTCGCCTTTATGCACCTGCGGCCGTCTTGCCGCATTGAACACGATAGGCACCAGGCTTGCGCAAAAGGTTTAAATCCAGTGCGCCCGCGGCGCATGCCCGGGGAATTTGGCCGGCGCGGTTAGCAATTTCATAACGAAAATCCGAAAATCCGAACGTTCGGGGTGATCGGTCGACGCCGGATCGTCAGCTCAGCCAGCCGGTGGCGAGCGCACGCGCCCAGTCAAGTTCGCCGCGGCTTTCCGCCAGACGGGCCATGGCCATGTGATCGTAGTCCACGAGATGAAATGTGGCGTCCCACCGGTCTCCGTGCCGCTCGATCACGGCATAACGCGCATGCGGCGTACCCGTTTCGACCTTGTGGGGCACCGGTTCGTCGTCATCATAGGCGGGTGAGCCGACGCTGCCGGGGTTGACGACCAGACGGCCGTCGCGCAAGCGCACGGCGCGCGCGATATGGGTATGGCCGCAGAGAAGGACCGGGTGGTCGATGCCGCCGGCCAGCGCCTCGATCCGCTCGATGGGGGAAAGCTGCATTACGCCTTCGCCGGAGGGTTCATCGAGCCAGTAGGTGGTATCCGTCCCGGGCGTGCCGTGGCAGAGAAAGACCGTGTCTGCGACGAGACGGGTCGGCGGCAGCTGGGCCAGCCAGTCGAGGTGGTGCGCGGCGAGCTGCGCATGCGCCCTGCGATCCCAGCTTCCCATGGCGTCCGGCTGTTTTTCGATGAGCCAGTGGTCATGGTTGCCGGCGATGCAGGCGATATCGGCGCGCGACAGCAGGATATCGGCGGTGCGGCCTGCATTGAGGGCGCCGCTCAGGTGATCGCCGAGATTGACGACCTCGCGAATGCCCCGGCGATCGATATCCGCCAGCACGGCTTCCAGTGCGAGATCATTTCCGTGGATGTCCGCAATCACCGCAATGCGCACTGCCGTCACTCCTCGCGCGGCTTGCCGGGCTTTTCCATCCACTTGATGATCAGCATGGCCGGCAGGATCCACAGAAGGCCGGTGAGCGTGAAATAGAGGAGGTGGATATACCACGGCGATTCCCCCAGCGTCGCGACGGCGACCGTGGTCGCGACCAGCGCATAGACGAGCACGAGGATGATGATCAGGATCGTGCCGATCAGTTTTCTCAGGCGAGGGGGCATTTCGGACCTTCGTTCGGCGGGACTGCAGGGCGCGACGGCATGCCGCAAAGCTTCGGGCCTTGTTTTGCACGGCCCGGTCGGGCAAATCAACGTCGGAGCAGTTCGCGGCGAAGGGTGCAGGCCATTTTGTGCCCGCGACTGCGTGGAAAAGCCGCAGCGGCAGGCAGATCGCCGCTCCGGGCAAAGGAGCCGATGAAATGAGCGCCACAAACGTAACAGCCTATCGCAGCGTCGACGACGCGGGCCGCATCGAGTGCAATCGCCGGCAGGTCCGCATCTGGCTGGGTTTCGTGCTGTTCATGCTGTTCGTGCTGGTGCTCGTGGGCGGCGCGACGCGCCTGACCGGGTCGGGCCTCTCCATCACCGAATGGAAGCCCATCCATGGCGTCATCCCGCCGATCGGCGCGCAGGAATGGCAGGAGGAATTCGAGCTCTACAAGCGCATTCCGCAATACGAGCAGGTCAACAAGGGCATGACCGTCGACGAGTTCAAGACGATCTTCTGGTGGGAATGGGCTCACCGCCTGATCGCCCGCTCCATCGGCTTCGTCTTCGCCGTGCCGCTCGCCTTCTTCTGGCTGACCGGCCGCATCGAGCGAAAGATGCGCTGGCCGCTCGTCGGCCTTCTGGCGCTTGGCGGCTTCCAGGGCTTCATCGGCTGGTGGATGGTGTCGTCGGGCCTCGCCGAGCGCGTCTCCGTCAGCCAGTACCGGCTCGCCACCCATCTCACCATCGCCTGTCTGATCTTCGCCGGGACCGTGTGGCTGATGCGCGCCCTCGCGCCGCACAGCGACGATGAGGCCCCGACGCAAGGCTCGCGCCGCATGGCCGGCATCATCGCCGGCATGGCGATCTTCCAGATCTATCTCGGCGCGCTTGTCGCCGGCCTGCATGCCGGCTTCACCTACAACACCTGGCCGCTGATGGACGGCGCCGTCGTACCCGGCGGCCTCTTCCTGCAGCAGCCGTGGTGGATCAATCTCTTCGAAAACCCGAAGACCGTGCAGTTCGTGCACCGCATCGGCGCCTATGTGCTGTTTGCGCTGGCGCTCGTGCACCTGATCGCTTCGCTGCGCGCCGCGCCCGAGACCACTCATGCGCGCCGCGCGCTGGTGCTGTTCGGCCTCGTCTGTCTCCAGGCGACCATCGGCATCCTCACGCTGATCTGGCAGGTGCCGCTCGGCTGGGCGCTGGCGCACCAGGGCGGGGCACTGGTGGTGCTCGGCTTCGCCGTCGCGCACTGGCGCGGCTTCTACGGCGAATATGACAGGGACGACGCGCGGGCGTGATCCGGTCAGGCCTGCCTGAGAACGGTGCGGATCGCGGCGGCCACCGCCAGTTCGTCGTCGCGGTCGGCTTCGTTGCCGTCCTCGTCATGCCAGGCGGCCGACAAGCAGCCATAGGCGAACGCGTAGCGCAGGATGGTGCGCACATCGCGCCCGAGCGTCTCCGCGAAGACATCCGCCATGCGGGCGATCCGCGCTTCGTCGCGCGTGAGGTCGAACCGATCCAGCGGATTGGAGAACATGTTGGCGACGTCGAGCGCGGCATCGCCGATCAGCCCGGCGGGATCGATGATGATCCAGCCGCGCGGTCCATGCATGATGTTTTCGTGGTGCAGGTCGCCGTGCAGCGGCTTGATATCCCGCTGGTCGGCCAGCAGCGCCTGCGCCATGGCCGCCGCTTCCGCATAGGGGCCTGCAAGGCCGTCCTTGCGGTCCCGTTCGGCCTTGGCGAAGAGGCTTGCGAAGTAGCGTGACAGCGGTTGCAGGCTGGCGGGCGGCGGGCTGTCGGAGGGACGGTGATAATCGAGCAGGACGCTGGCGGCGATGCGCGTTGCGTCGCTGTCGCCGTGTGACGCCATGTGATCCCTCAGCGTCGTCCTGCCCGCATGTTCCATCAGCAGCATCGTGCCGGAACGGGCGAGAAGTCTTACGCAGCCGACGCCATTCCGCCATGCCATGAAATCCGCGCCGCGCAGGCTGTCCTCCAGCGCCTTCGGCTTCAGGTGCTTGACGACGGTGCTCTCGCCGCCGGCAAGCGTGACCTCGTAGACACTCCCGGCGACGGTGTCGGCAAGAAGACTGGCGCTTTCAATCCGCCATTCGTCGGGAAAGGCCGGCTCGGGCGTCATCATGCGCCCAGCATCAGGTCCATGTTCTGCACGGCGGCACCCGAGGCACCCTTGCCGAGATTGTCCAGCAGCGCGACGAGGTTGACATGCGGCGCGCCCGCCGTGCCGAAGACATAGAGCTTCATGCGGTCGGTATCGGCCAGTTCCACCGCGTTGACGCGGGGAAGGCTGGCGGTTTCCTTGAGATCGACCACCTCGACGATATCCTGGCCGGCATAGTGGTCCGCCAGCGCCTCGTGGATGGAGCCGAGCGAGGCGTTGTCCTTGAGGTCGGCGAGATGGAGCGGCACCTGCACGATCATGCCCTGCGGGAACTTGCCGACGGAGGGCGCAAACAGCGGCGCGCGGCCGAGAAGCCCGTGCACCTGCATTTCCGGGACATGCTTGTGCTTCAGCGTGAGGCCGTAGAGGAAATGCGGCGAAGCGATATGCTCGGCATGGCCTTTATCTTCCATCTGCGCGATCAACTGCTTGCCGCCGCCGGTATAGCCGGAGACGGCATTGACGGTGACCGGGTAATCCTCCGGCAGGATGCCGGCGAGGCGCAGCGGACGGATGAGGCCGATGGCGCCCGTCGGATAGCAGCCGGGATTGGCGACGTAACGCGCGCCCGCGATCTTCTTCGGCTGCTCGCGATCCATTTCGGCAAAGCCGTAGGCCCAGTCCGGGTTGATACGATGGGCGGTCGAGGTGTCGATGATGCGCACGGAATTGTTGCCCGCCACCATGGCCACGGCTTCCTTGGCCGCATCATCAGGCAGGCAGAGGATGGCGATATCGGCGCTGTTCAGCAGGTCTTCGCGCAGTTGCGCGTTGCGGCGCTCGGCTTCCGGGATGGACAGGAGCTCGACATCGGCGCGGTCGGCCATGCGGGTGCGGATCTGCAGGCCCGTCGTGCCGTGTTCGCCATCGATGAAGATCTTCGGTTTCATCTGCTGTCCCATCCTGTTCGCGCGTTCGCCGCCGATATAGCCCCTTGCCCCGTCGTATTCAACGCCGTGTTTCAGCGTCGTTCGGCCAGCGCCTCGGCGTGAAGGCCGAGCATGTACATGGCGATGGTGGAGCCGGCGATGGCGGTGATATCGGCATGGTCATAGGCGGGCGCCACCTCGACTACATCCGAGCCGACGATATTGAGCGCGCCAAGCTTGCGCAGCACCGACAGGATACGCGCGCTGGACGGCCCACCGGAGACCGGCGTGCCGGTGCCGGGCGCATAGGCCGGGTCGAGGCAGTCGATGTCGAAAGTGAGATAGGTCGCGCGGTCGCCGACATGATGGATGATTGCATCGGCGAGCTCGGCGGCACTCATCTCCTCCACATCATAGCCATAGAGGATGCGGATGCCGCAATCCTCAGGCGCATGGGTGCGGATGCCGATCTGGATCGACGTCTCGGCATCGATCAGCCCTTCGCGGACCGCGGTGCCGACGAAGGAGCCATGGTCGATGCGGCCCTTCTCGTCGGCCCAGGTATCCTGGTGCGCGTCGAACTGCACGAGGGAGAGGGGGCCGTACTTCTCGGCATGGGCGCGCAAGAGCGGCAGCGTGATGAAGTGGTCGCCGCCGAGCGTCAGCATGTAGGCGCCGGATTTCAGGATCTTCTTCGCCTCGCGTTCGATGGTGCCGGGCGTCTTCTGGTGGTTGCCGTAGTCGAGCAGGCAATCGCCGTAATCGATGACGGCCATGTCCTCGAACAGGTCGCGCTCGAAGGGATATTGCGGATCGTTGTCCATGATCGCGGAGGCCCGGCGGATCGCCTGCGGCCCGAAGCGCGTGCCGGGACGGTTGGAGGTCGCGGCATCGAAGGGAATGCCCCAGACGACGGCGTCGACATCCTTCAGCACCTTGGTGTAGCGCCGGCGCATGAAGGAGAGGATTCCGGCATGCGTCGGGTCGGAGGCCGCGCTCTTCAGCGATTTTGCGGTGATGGCGTGATCGATCGTCTTGTTGGCCACTGTCAGGCTCCCGATTGCTGTCGCCCTTCGAAAAGGTCGCCTGTTTCAGCAAAATGCCGTCGCCGCGGCAAGCCCCGTGGCTGAAAAGAATGCGTGTATCCTCGCGACGATGACGCATCCGCCTCAAAGCGGCGGCAGGCGCCGGGCGACGGATGTTCCCTTGATGACGGCCGTGCTGGTGACGGCATGGTCGGAAAGCGCCTCGAGAACATCGTCCATTTCTTCGATCGAGTGGACGACGAGGCGGGCGAGAAAGGGATCGTCCCCCGTGATCTTGTCGCATTCGATGAACTGTGGCGTATCCTGGATCAGCTTTTCCACCACATGCAGCTTGCCGGGCAGCGGCCTGATACGCACGAGAGCGCGAATCTGGTAGCCGAGCGCGCGCGCATCGACGTCGAGTGTGAAGCCGCGGATGACGCCGCCGGCCTCCAGCCGACGCACCCGCTCCGACACCGCCGGCGCGGACATGCCGACGAGGCGGGCGAGTTCACTCATGGAGAGCCGTGAATCCGCATCGAGCGCTACCAGGATTCGGGAATCGACGGCATCGATGGATGAGTTTTCATATTGAAGGCGATTGGGGATTTTTGCGCTGCTCATCGATGCATTATAGCGATTCTGCCTTCGGTTCTCCATGGAAATCAGCCTGTCCACCCTCCATGATCGCGCATCACAGGAGTGACCCATGCTGATTGGTTTTCTGGCCGGCCTTGCAACATGCGCGTTGTGGGGCCTCACATTCATTGCGCCACGCGCCGTCGATCCCGCTTCCACCTTGGACCTCACCGTTGCACGATACGGGATATTCGGCCTGGTTTCCGTCCTGCTCATGCTGCATCCGCGCTTTCGCCCGCGCGGCCTGACATGCAGGCGCTGGCTGACCGGCCTGTCTCTCGGCGGCGCGGGCTATGTCGGATATTTCGTCGCCGCCGCCTATGCGGTCAGGCTGGCGGGCGCCGCCATACCGCCGCTCGTCATCGGTACCATGCCGGTGCTGCTGGCGTTGATCGCCAACTGGCGGGACCGGTCTGCCCCGTGGCGCGCGCTCGCTGCGCCGCTCGCGCTGATCGCCGCCGGCGTGGCGATCGTCAACATCTCGGTCATCGAGGCAGCCGGGCCGGAGGGGCGCAAGGCGGTTCTGCTCGGCGTCCTGGCGGCCTCGGCCGCGCTTGTTATCTGGATCGCCTACGGCCTCGCCAATGCCGCCGTCATGCGCGCCGCCGACGCGCCGGATGGCCTGCATTGGACGGGCGTACAAGGGATAGGGGCGGCGATCGGCAGCATGGCACTTCTGCCGCTGACCTCTTTTTCGACGCAGCCCCTTGCCGGTCCCGACATGGTGAACTTTCTCGGCTGGGCTGCGGTCATGGGCATTGCGGGATCGTGGATCGCGACATTCTGCTGGGGGATCGCTTCCGCCAGATTGCCACTCGCGCTTGCCGCGCAGCTCATCGTGGCGGAAACCGTGTTCGGTCTCGTTTACGGGTTTGTGTACGAAGCGCGGTGGCCGCAGGCGGCCGAGTGGATCGGCGCAACGCTGCAGCTCACCGGTGTCGCGGTGGCGGTGGCCCTCTTCAGCAGGCCGGGATTATCCGCCAGAGGCACCGGCAAAGCCGAAGCGTAGAACGAAAAAGGCCGGGGCGAGCCCCGGCCTTTCCTGAACCAAAATCGTCCGGGCGATTAACGCTTGGAGAACTGGAACGAACGACGGGCCTTGGCCTTGCCGTACTTCTTGCGTTCGACGACGCGCGAGTCGCGGGTCAGGAAGCCGCCCTTCTTCAGGACCGAGCGCAGGGCCGGCTCGAAGTAGGTCAGTGCCTTGGAGATGCCGTGACGAACGGCACCGGCCTGGCCGGAAAGGCCGCCGCCGGCGACGGTCGCGTCGATGTCGAACTGGCCGTCACGGGCAGCTGCGACGATCGGCTGCTGCAGGATCATCTGCAGGACCGGGCGTGCGAAGTAAGCTTCGAACGACTTGCCGTTGACGGTGATCTTGCCGGAGCCCGGCTTGACCCACACGCGGGCGACAGCGTCCTTGCGCTTGCCGGTGGCGTAGGAACGGCCCTGGGCGTCAACCTTCTTGACGTGAACCGGGGCGGAAGCGGCCGGAGCTGCAGCGGCGACGCCGAGGTCCTTGAGCGAGGAGAGGTCGGCCATTATCAGGCGCTCCTTGTGTTCTTGCTGTTCAGCTTGGCGACGTCGAGAACGACGGGCTGCTGGGCTTCGTGCGGGTGGTTGGCGCCGGCGTAAACGCGCAGGTTCTTCATCTGGCGACGGCCGAGCGGGCCGCGCGGAACCATGCGCTCGACAGCCTTCTCGAGAACGCGCTCCGGGAAGCGGCCTTCGATGATCTGGCGAGCCGTACGCTCCTTGATGCCACCCGGGTAACCGGTGTGCCAGTAGTACTTCTTGTCGGAGTACTTCTTGCCGGTGAAGACGACCTTGTCGGCGTTGATCACGATGATGTTGTCACCGTCGTCGACGTGGGGCGTGAAGGTGGCCTTGTGCTTGCCGCGCAGGCGGTTCGCGATGAGGGTAGCGAGGCGACCGACAACGAGGCCTTCGGCGTCGATGAGGATCCACTTCTTCTCTACCTCGGCGGGCTTCTGTACGAAGGTACCCATGGGAGTAGCTCTTTCTGTAGGGTCCCGAAGCCTTGCGGCCTGGGGCATTTCTTGTTGCTTGGTTTGGCGCCTTGCGGATGCCAAAAATCGAACGCGGCCCGTGGGGACCGCGATCTGGTGCGGCTTATAAGCGAGAGCGGGTAGGGCGTCAAGCGACGTTGTTCAGCGGATGCTAAAGATAGTCCTTTAAAAACAATGGCTTGCAATAACGGTATTAAGATACCACAAATTATCGCGGTGGAATCGAGTAGGTCGCGGTGGCATGGGCCACGAGTTCCTCGCCGCCGGCATCGAAAATCGAGGCGTCCACCACCGCCAGCCGCTTGCCGAGCTTGAGGAGGCGGCACATGCAGGAAAGAGGGCCGGGGGCGGGCTTCCGCAGGAAATTGATGTTGAGATTGGTGGTAACGGCAAGCGCCACCGGCCCGATATGGGCGAGCACCGCGCACCAGGCGCCGACATCGGCGAGCGCGAAGAGCGTGGGGCCGGAAATCGTGCCGCCAGGGCGCAGGTGCCGCTCGTTGGGCGTGAGCCGCAGCGTCACCGTTCCGGGGCCGACCGCCATCACCTCGAACACTTTCCCATCCGTATGGAGCTGCGGAAAATCGGTTTCGAGGAAGCGGTTCAGCGCTTCCGGATCCATGATCGGCGTCACTTCCATCGCAGGCGTCTCCTTTTTAGCGTTTACAGACCGATTTTCCCTCTCTCGCAAGCCCGCTGAAAGTCTAGCTTGCCGCGCTTGAAACGGGCGGCGGCGCGGCGTAGGACCTCAGGACGATACGACAAGGAGGCGAGCATGGCGGATGTGGTGGAGTTCAGGAAAGAGGAGCCGGCCGGCCTGGTGCGGATCGAGCGGCAGGCGCCGGTGTTGCGTATCACGCTGAACAACCCGCCGGCCAACGCGCTCTCCATCGCCACCATGCGGGCGCTTGCCGAGGCGCTTGATGCCGTCGCGGCAGATGACGCCATCCGCGTCGTCGTGCTGGCCTCGACCGGCAAGGTCTTCTCCGCCGGCCATGACCTCAAGGAAATGACCATGCATCGCGCGGATGACGACGGCGGGCGTGCCTTCTTCGAGAAGACCATGCGCATGGCCGCCGACATCATGCTGAAGATCGCCGCGCTGCCGCAGCCCGTCGTGGCCGAGATCGACGGCCTTGCCACCGCCGCCGGCTGCCAGCTCGTCGCGAGCTGCGACCTCGCCATCTGCACGGACACCGCCACCTTCTGCACCCCCGGCGTCAATATCGGCCTGTTCTGCTCGACGCCGATGGTCGCCGTGACCCGTGCGGCGCATCCCAAGCAGGCGATGGAGATGCTGCTGACCGGCGAGACCATCGACGCGTCCACCGCCAAGGATTTCGGCCTCGTCAACCGCATCGTCCCGCAGCAATACCTGCGCCAGGTCGTCGACAAATACGCCGCCGTCATCGCGTCCAAGTCGCCGCAGGCCCTGCGTATCGGCAAGGCCGCGATCCGCGCCCAGGCCGGCCTGCCGGTCGCGGACGCCTATGATGTGGCGGTCGCGACGATGGTGGAGAACATGCTGGCAGACGACGCAAAGGAGGGCATCGGCGCGTTTCTGGACAAGCGTATGCCGGAGTGGGATCGGAAATAGATTACGCCAGCTTGAGCACCAGCACGCCGCAGGCGATGACGGCGCCGGCGAGGTAGCGCCAGACGCTTGCCTTTTCCTTGAGGATGAAGACGGAGATGAGGAGGGCGAAGAGGATGGCGGTTTCGCGCAATGCGGCGACCGTCGCGACCGGCGCCCTGGTCATCGCCCACAGCGCCAGCCCGTAGGACGCGATGGAACCGGCGCCGCCGAACAGGCCGCGCGCCCAGTTGCGGCGGACATGGCTCCAGACCGGAGCGGTGCCGCGCCGCGCGATCGCCCAGGCAAACAGCAGGACCGGCGGCAGCAGTGCCATCCAGAGCGTATAGGAAATCGCGTTGCCCGAGACGCGCGCGCCCGCGCCGTCCACAAATGTATATGTGGCGATGACGACGGCATTGGCCAGCGCCAGCAGGATGGCATGGCGCCCGCCGCGGCGCGATTCAAGCGCGAGCGTCAGCACGCCGGCCGAAATGACCAGCACGCCCGCCATGGCCGTCGTGGTCAGGTGTTCGCCCAGCACGAGGCCGCTCGTCATGGCGACGATAAGGGGCGCCACCCCGCGCATCAGTGGATAGACGAGCCCGATATCGCCGGCCCGGTAGGCCGCGGCCACCAACTGGAAATAGGCGAATTGCAGGACGGCCGAGACGAGGATGAACGGCCAGGCCTCCGGTTTCGGCAGCGGCACGAAGGGCAGGAAGAACAGGCCGACAGCGCCGGCGCCGAGCGCCACCATCGCGGCGTCCAGCGACTTGTCGGTTCCGGATTTGACCAGCGCATTCCACGTCGCGTGCAGGGCCGCGCCGAGAAG
Organism: Shinella sp. AETb1-6; assembly: GCF_009826875.1. Classification (NCBI taxonomy): domain Bacteria; kingdom Pseudomonadati; phylum Pseudomonadota; class Alphaproteobacteria; order Hyphomicrobiales; family Rhizobiaceae; genus Shinella; species Shinella sp. AETb1-6. The sequence goes on from NZ_WUMM01000006.1 coordinate 129,383, forward strand.
CACGAGGAGAAGAACGTCGAACGGCAATCTGGAACCTCGGCGGGGCAGGCGGGGCGAACGGGAAGGCACCTCTTCATCCGCCCAAATCCTGACATTTGCAATCGGGATCTGCCGCAACTTTTGTGATGGAACCGGCAGAATCCGTGATGACTGCGCCGGATTGGCACAGATCGCGCCGCAAAGGCCCTGCCGGGGCGCTCTTCTTCTTTAAGGTTTCGCGCTAGAATGGCGAACAGCAAGGCATGGGAGAGACGTTCGCGACAGCCGGAGGAGGCAGCGATGAACCACGACCATTATCCCGACAGCTATATCCGCGATATCCTTTCCAGCGTGCACACGATCGCCGTCGTCGGCGCGTCACCGAACGATGCGCGTCCGAGCCATGGCGTCATGGGCTTCCTGCTCGGCAAGGGCTACCATGTCATTCCGGTCAATCCCGGGCATGCGGGCAAGACCATTCTCGGCCAGACCGTCCATGCCCGCCTCGCCGATATCCCTGAACCGATCGACATGGTCGACGTTTTCCGCGCCGCCAGCCAGTTCGGTGCCGTCGTGGACGAGGTGCTGGCGCTGCCGCGACGCCCGAAGGTCCTGTGGGGGCAGTTCACCGTGCGCGACGATGCCGCCGCCGCGCGGGCGCAAGTCGCAGGTATTCGCGTCGTGATGGACCGTTGCCCGGTGACGGAATATCCGCTGCTCATGCGCAAGGCATCGTGACACCGGGCAAACATTGACTTCACATAGCGTTACCCCAATTCTCCCCGAAAACGGGAACGCGCCATGAATCATGATTCCTATCCGGACTATTATCTTGCCGACATTCTGCGCGCGACGAAGGTGATTGCCCTCGTCGGCGCCTCGCCGAACCCGGAGCGCCCCAGCCAGCGCGTCATGGCGTTCCTGCTGCGCAAGGGCTATCGGGTGATCCCGGTCAATCCAGGGCAGGCGGGGAAGGAAATCCTCGGCCAGCGCGTCGTCGGCCGTCTGGCCGATATCGAAGAGCCGATCGACATGGTCGATGTCTTCCGCGCCGCCAATGCGCTTCCAGCCGTCGTGGACGAGGTGCTGACGCTCTCGCCGCTGCCGAAAGTCATCTGGGGGCAGCTTTCCGTGCGTCACGACGAGGCTGCGGCCAAGGCCGAAGCCGCCGGGATCAAGGTCGTGATGGACCGCTGCCCGGCCATCGAATATCCGCGCCTCATCGGATGACGGCATCGCGCATGGCGCGCTTTGCGGCAGCCGCGCGCGAGCGGAAAACTCCCTTTGACCGGCCGCTATCTCTCTGAAATAGTGCCGGAACTTTAAAAAGGGAGGTCATCCATGACGAAGAACAAGCCGGGCTTTTCAACGCTCGCCATCCATGCGGGCGCCCAGCCGGACCCCACGACCGGCGCGCGCGTGACGCCGATCTACCAGACGGCCAGCTTCGTGTTCAACGACGCCGACCACGCTGCCTCGCTCTTCGGCCTGCAGGCCTTCGGCAACATCTACACCCGCATCATGAACCCCACGCAGGCCGTGCTCGAGGAGCGCGTCGCCGCGCTGGAGGGCGGTACGGCGGCGCTTGCGGTGGCCTCGGGCCATGCCGCGCAACTGTTGGTGTTCCATACGATCATGCGCCCGGGCGACAACTTCATCGCCGCGCGGCGGCTCTATGGCGGCTCCATCAACCAGTTCGGCCATGCCTTCAAGAATTTCGACTGGCACGTGCGCTGGGCCGACACCGACGACCTTTCCACGTTCGAAAGCCAGATCGACGACAAGACGAAGGGCATCTTCATCGAAAGCCTCGCCAATCCGGGCGGCACCTTCGTCCATATCGCCGGCATTGCCGAGATCGCGCACCGCCACGGCCTGCCGCTCATCGTCGACAACACGATGGCGACGCCCTACCTGCTGCGCCCGCTGGAGCACGGTGCCGATATCGTCGTGCATTCGCTGACCAAGTTCATGGGCGGCCACGGCAACTCCATGGGCGGCATCATCGTCGACGGCGGCACGTTCGACTGGTCCGCGTCGGGCAAATATCCCGCGCTGTCCGAGCCGCGCCCGGAATATGCCGGCATGGTGCTGCATTCGACCTTCGGCAACTTTGCCTTTGCCATTGCCTGCCGGGTGCTGGGCCTGCGCGATTTCGGCCCTGCCATCTCGCCGTTCAACGCCTTCCAGCTCCTGACCGGCATCGAGACGCTGCCGCTGCGCATGCAGCGCCACTCCGACAACGCGCTGGCCGTCGCGACGTGGCTGAAGGGCCACGACAAGGTCGCCTGGGTCAACTATGCCGGCCTCGACGACCACCCCAACCACGCGCTCCAGCAGCGTTATGCGCCGAAGGGTGCGGGCGCCGTCTTCACCATCGGCCTGAAGGGCGGCTACGAGGCGGGCAAGCGCTTCGTGGAAGGGCTGGAAATGCTCTCGCACCTCGCCAATATCGGCGACACGCGATCGCTGGTGATCCACCCGGCCTCGACGACCCACCGCCAGCTCTCCGAAGAGCAACAGGTCGCGGCGGGCGCGGGCCCGGATGTGGTGCGCCTGTCCATCGGCATCGAGGACGCCGCCGACATCATCGCCGACATCGAACAGGCCCTCGCCAAGGCCTGACGCCACGGGGCGGCCGAACAGGCCGCCCTTACATTCCTCCCTATGGAAGACAGCATGAGCAAGGCACAACCCTTCGACATCGCCGGCGTGGAGCCGGAAACCGGCCGCCCTGCCGCCGACCGGCTGATCGCGGGCGATCCGGTCTTCACCAGCTGGAACATCGAGGAAGCCGACGGCGGCGTCTATTCCGGCATCTGGCAATCGACGCCGGGCAAGTGGCGCATCCAGTATGACGAGTGGGAGTATTTCCACATCCTCGAAGGCCATTCGATCGTCACGTCCGACGAGGGCGAGGTGTTCGAGCTCAAGGCCGGCGACCGCCTGATCCTGAGACCCGGCTTCAAGGGAAGCTGGGAAGTCGTTGAAACGACTCGCAAGGATTACGTCATTCGCCTCTAGGCGTCCGGTTTTCCCGCCCGGAACGCCTTCGCGAAGCCGGGCGAGGCAACGAAGCCGAGCAGAGCGCGCATCTCCGCCGAGCGCTCGGCGCCGAAGGCGGCATCGAAGCGCGCCTGTGCATTGCGCCACATCGTGAGCGCTTCTTCCTGCCTCGCCATGCCCAGCGCCGTCAGCCTGGCGCGCCGGACGCGGCCGTCCTTCTCGTCCGCGATCAGCTCGACCAGCCCATCCCGCGTCAGCGGCTTCAGCGTGTGGCCGAGGGCGGAGAGGTCCATCACCAACGCTTCCGCCAGCGGCTTGAGGGCGACGCCGTCCCGCCCGGCGAGCGCAATTTGCGACATCAGCGAAAATTGCGTACCCTTGAGGCCGCTCGGCGCGATCGCTTCGTCATAGAGCTGGCCAAGCTGGCGCGCCGCGCGGCGGATCGCGCTGTTGGTGCAGTTCTGCCAGACACCTTCGGGTTCGTTCATCTCTCACCTCGTCCAGTCCTCGATAAAAATCGGGTGGCCCACTTGCAAGTGGAAACAGCGCTCTCCAATATAATGGTATATGCCACTAAATTCAAACCGGAGACCTGCCATGACCCCTTCATCCACATCTGGAACCGCCCTTGTCACGGGCGCATCCGCCGGCATCGGCGCCACCTATGCCGACCGTCTGGCCCGCCGCGGCCACGACCTCGTTCTCGTCGCCCGCGATGCGGGGCGGCTGTCGGCGCTGGCGGAGACGCTGAAGGCGCAGTACGGCGTTGCCGTCGACGTCCTGCGTGCCGACCTCTCCGTGGCCGCCGACCTGCGCCTCGTCGAAAAGCGCCTGCGCGAGGACGCTGCGATCACACTGCTCGTCAACAATGCGGGTATCGGCCCGAAGGGCGGGCTGCTTGCCGACGATATCGATTATCTCGACACGATGATCGCGCTCAACGTGACGGCCGCAAATCGCCTTGCCGTTGCCGCCGCCCAGGCATTTTCCGCCCGCGGCAAGGGCACCATCGTCAATATCGCCTCGGCGGTCGCCATCGTGCCGGAACTTTTCAACGGCACCTATAGCGGCAGCAAGGCCTTCGTGCTGGCCTTCACGCAGGCGCTGGCGAAGGAACTCGACGGCACGGGCGTGCGCCTCCAGGCCGTTCTGCCCGGCCTGACACGGACGGAAATCTTCGACCGGGCAGGGGGCTCCATCGACGCGCTGGACCAGAGCCGCGTGATGGACGTTTCCGATCTCGTCGACGCGGCCCTTGCCGGCCTCGATCAAGGCGAGCTGGTGACGATCCCCTCCCTGCCGGAAAAGGCCGACTGGGAAAAGCTGGAAGCCGCCCGCTTCGCGCTGGGACCGAACATCTCGCACAACAAGCCGGCCGCGCGCTACGCTGCGACCTGACAGGTCACCATTCCAGCTCCAGCGCCTCCAGACCGTGGAAGTGATAGACGTCCTTGACCACGGGCGGCGTTGCGATGCGCAGGCCGGGCAGGCGCTGGAACAGGATCGGCAGCGCGATGTTGAGCTCGAGCCGGGCCAGCGGCGCGCCGATGCAGAAATGGATACCGGCGCCGAAGGAGAGGTTGGCGCCTTCATCGCGATCCGGCTTGAAGACCAGGGGATCGGAGAATTTCTTCGGATCGAGGTTTGCGGCGGCGAGGATCATCGCCACCTTGTCGCCGCGGCGGACGCTAATGCCGTCGAGTTCGACGTCCTCAAGCGCGAAACGATCGAAGATGTGCACGGGTGCGGAGATGCGCAGGCACTCTTCCACGGTGCGTTCCGTCGCCTTTTGGTCGGCGAAGAGCACGGCGGGGTCGGCGCCGTTTTCCAGGATGGTGCGCACGGCATTGCCGATCTGGTGCACCGTCGCCTCATGGCCGGCGTTCAGCAGCACGATGGTCGTGGAGATGAGTTCGTCATCGGTCAGAAGCTGGCCGCGATGTTCGGTATGCACCATGTGCGAGAGCAGGTCGTCGCGCGGTTCGTCGCGGCGCTCGGCGATGACGCCGCGCACGTAATCCGAAAACTCCTGTGCCGCCTTGTCGGCGGCAAGCTCGTCGGCATGGGTGCGGCCGAACATGTACATGCGCACATAGGCGTGGGACCACTTGAGGAGCTGCGGACCCATTTCGTCGGGAATGCCGATCATGCGGGCGATCATCGTCACCGGCAGGATATCGGCGAAGGCGGAGAGCAGCTCGACCTTGCCGTCCTTCTCGAAGCGGTCGATGGCCTGATGGCAGAGATCGGTGATCTCGGGCGTCAGCTTCTCGATCATGCGCGAGACGAAGGCGCGGTTGACGAGGGTGCGCAGCCGGGTGTGTTGCGGCGGTTCCAGCTCCAGCAGCGACCAGGCCTCGGCCGCATCGAAATGCGCGACATGCGGCTGCGGTTCGGGAAGCCCGAGTTCCGCGCGGCTTGCCACATGGAGGATCTGCCGGCCGAAACGGCGGTCGCGCAACAGGCCGTTCACATGGTCGTAGCCCGTGAAATACCATTTCTTCTGTTCCTCCCACCAGAAGGTGGGACACTGCGCGTGGAGCGCCGCATAGACCGCGTTCGGGTCGCGGTAGAAAGCGGGATCGCGGCCATCCAGCGAAACGCGTCTGTTGGCGGCATCGATGGTCAGGAAGGGGAGATGTGGCGTCGTCATAAACGATGACGTAGCGGATTTCACAAGCCCATGAAAGCTTGACAAAACGCCTTCAACAACCGTGTCGCCTCAATCAAATCATTTCCCCACCGCGATACCCTCGCGCCGCGGGTCGGCTGCGCCTTTCAGGCCGTCGGCGATGAGTTCGATGGCGTGCAGGCCGGAGTTCATCTCGCCGATCTTCACCTCGTAACCGAGGTCCTTCAGCGGTCCGGCAAGCTTTTCCGCATCGGTGCCGGCTTCGATGTCGTAGGTGCCGAACCGGTTGATGAGATGGGGCATCGCGACGATCCCGCCGACATCCATGCCCCAGTCGATATAGGCGATCAGCGCCTGCGCGACATAGCCGATGATCTGGCTGCCGCCGGGCGAGCCGATGGCAAGCAGCGGCTTGCCGTCCTTGAGGACGATGGTCGGCGACATGGAGGAGCGGGGCCGCTTGCCGGGCTCGACGCGGTTGGCGACGGGCAGGCCCTCGTCGTGGGTCTTGAATGAGAAATCCGTGAGCTCGTTGTTGAGCAGGAAGCCGTTGGTCATCAGCCGGGAGCCGAAACCGTTCTCGATGGTGGTCGTCATGGAAACCACATTGCCCTTGTCGTCGACGATGACGAAATGGCTGGTGGAGGGCAGTTCGATGGCCGCGTCGCGGCCGAAGTTGAAGGCATGATCCCATTCCGGCTTGCCGGCGCTCGCGGCATCCGCGCCGAGCGCCTCGTCGCCGTCCAGCAGCCTGGCGCGTTCGCCGAGATAGGCCTTGTCCGTCAGGCCCTTGATGGGCGCCGGCACGAAATCCGTGTCGGCGAGGTAGCGCTCCCGGTCGGCGAAGGCGAGGCGCTGGGCGTCCCCGATCAGCCGCCAGCTTTCCGGATTGTCCCTGCCGAGCGCCTTGAGGTCGAAATTCTCCAGCATGCCGAGCATCTGGCCGATGGCAACGGCACCGGAGGAGGGCGGACCCATGCCGCACACGTCGAGCGCCCGATAGGCGACGCAGACGGGCTTGCGCTCCTTGACCCGGTAATTGGCGAGGTCGGCGAGCGACAGCACGCCCGCATTCTGTCCGGCCATGCGCACCGTATCGACGATCGCCTCGGCGATCGCGCCTTCATAGAATGCGGCGGCGCCGCCATTGGCGATGGCCGACAGTGTTTCGGCATAGGCGGGGTTCCTGAGGATGGCGCCGGCCTTGAGCGGCGCGCCGTCGGCACCGAAGAAATAGGATGCCGTCGGCTCGAAGGTCTTCAGCCGGTCGCCTTCGGCCGCGACCAGGGCGGCGAGGCGCGAAGACACGGCGAAACCGTCGCTCGCCAGCTTCTGCGCGGGCGCGAAAAGATCCTTCCACGCCATGGCGCCCCAGCGGTTATGCGCCTCCTGCATCAGCATCACGGTGCCGGGCGTGCCGACCGAACGGCCGCCGACCACGGCATCGAGAAACGCCAGCGGCTCGCCCTTTTCGTCGAGGAAAAGCGTGGGCGTCGCTTCCATCGGCGCGGTCTCGCGGCCGTCGAGCGTGGTGATCCGTTTCGCCTGCGCATCGTAATAGACGAGGAAGGCGCCGCCGCCGAGGCCGGAGGATTGCGGTTCCACAAGGCCGAGCACGGTCTGGACGGCGATCATGGCATCGATGGCGCTGCCGCCCTCATCGAGGATTTTCGCGCCCGCCTCGGCGGCGAGCGGATGGGCGGCGGCGACCATGTGCTTCGTCGCGGTGACGACGCCGGCGGCCGCACGGCCCGTGGCGCGCTCGGGAGCGACGGTGTCGGATGCCTGCTGCGCCGGCGCGGGCGTGCCGGCAAGGGCCAGGGTTGCAAGGGCGATGAGGACGCGTTTCATGGGGATTGCCTCCGCTGGAGACGACATAGTGCAGCCGACGGCAGGGAGGAGCAAGGCGGGCGAAAGAATTCATCTTTCCTTCACCCTGTCGGCGGATCGGTTGTGGAAATCCCCGCCGCGCATTGCGCCGATTAACCGCATTCTCGCATACAGCGCCGCAAAACATGGCGCCGTCTTGAAGTCAGCCACCCTGACACTCTATGTAGGGAATACGAAACTTGCTGATTCCCAACGCTTGGGCGAGGGTTTCAGGGCACTTGAGATGAAGGATTGATATGAGAAATCCCGTAGATACCGCCATGGCTCTGGTGCCGATGGTCGTCGAGCAGACCAACCGCGGCGAGCGTTCCTACGACATCTATTCGCGTCTCCTCAAGGAGCGCATCATCTTCCTGACCGGTCCGGTGGAAGATCACATCGCCACGCTGGTGTGCGCGCAGCTTCTCTTCCTCGAGGCCGAAAACCCGAAGAAGGAAATCGCGCTCTACATCAATTCGCCGGGTGGCGTCGTCACCTCGGGCATGGCGATCTACGACACGATGCAGTTCATCAAGCCGGCCGTGTCGACGCTGTGCATCGGCCAGGCGGCCTCCATGGGCTCGCTGCTTCTGGCCGCCGGCCACAAGGACATGCGTTTCGCCACCCCGAATGCGCGCATCATGGTGCACCAGCCCTCGGGAGGTTTCCAGGGCCAGGCGTCCGACATCGAGCGCCACGCCAGGGACATCCTCAAGATGAAGCGCAAGCTCAACGAGGTCTATGTCAAGCATTGCGGCCGCACCTACGAGGAAGTGGAACAGACGCTCGACCGCGACCATTTCATGAGCGCCGACGAGGCGAAGGACTGGGGCCTGGTCGACCGCGTCATCACCAGCCGCGAGGCGATCGAGGGTGTCGAAGGCGCGTAATGTCATGGTTTTGCCGCGGATGAAGCTATTGTGACACATTTGTAAGGTGCACGGGGCTTTATCCCGGCGGCAAAGCCGCTAATATTGGCTGTTAATGCTATGGTGATTTGTGAGAGCCTAGCATTCGGTATTTCGGTGGGGGATTCGTTGCCACCGGCCAGGGCTGTTTCGTCCCGTTCGGTTAGTACCCCCTAAGCCTTGACGGGCTGCGCTTTCCCGAGCGTTCCGGAAAAGGCGGTTTGAGTGTCCGGCCATCTTGCGAGGGGTGGACGGCGTGCTGGAAGGAAAGTGATATGAGCAAGGTCAGCGGCAGCAACGGCGGCGACTCCAAGAATACCCTCTACTGCTCCTTCTGCGGCAAGAGCCAGCACGAGGTCCGCAAGCTTATTGCCGGGCCGACCGTGTTCATCTGCGATGAATGCGTGGAATTGTGCATGGACATCATCCGCGAGGAGAACAAGACCTCGATGGTGAAATCCCGCGACGGCGTTCCCACGCCCCAGGATATCATCAAGGTCCTCGACGAATATGTCATCGGCCAGCAGCAGGCCAAGCGCATCCTCTCGGTCGCGGTGCACAACCACTACAAGCGCCTGGCGCACGCCGCCAAGGGCTCGGACGTGGAACTGGCCAAGTCGAACATCATGCTGGTCGGCCCGACGGGCTGCGGCAAGACGTACCTTGCCCAGACGCTCGCCCGTATCATCGACGTGCCGTTCACCATGGCCGACGCCACGACGCTGACCGAAGCCGGCTACGTCGGCGAGGACGTGGAAAACATCATCCTCAAGCTCCTGCAGGCGGCCGACTACAATGTCGAGCGTGCGCAGCGCGGCATCGTCTATATCGACGAGGTCGACAAGATCTCGCGCAAGTCCGACAATCCGTCGATCACGCGTGACGTCTCGGGCGAGGGCGTGCAGCAGGCGCTTCTGAAGATCATGGAGGGCACGGTTGCCTCGGTGCCCCCGCAGGGCGGCCGCAAGCATCCGCAGCAGGAATTCCTCCAGGTCGACACGACGAACATCCTGTTCATCTGCGGCGGCGCCTTTGCCGGCCTCGACAAGATCATCTCCGCCCGCGGCGAGAAGACCTCGATCGGCTTCGGCGCGATGGTGCGCGCACCGGAAGACCGCCGCGTCGGCGAGGTCCTGCGCGAACTGGAGCCGGAAGACCTGGTCAAGTTCGGCCTCATCCCGGAGTTCATCGGTCGTCTGCCGGTCCTGGCGACGCTCGAGGATCTCGACGAGGATGCGCTGATCCAGATCCTGTCGGAGCCGAAGAACGCGCTCGTCAAGCAGTACCAGCGCCTGTTCGAGATGGAAGACGTCGAACTGACCTTCCACGAGGACGCGCTGCGCGAGATCGCCCGCAAGGCCATCGTCCGCAAGACGGGCGCCCGCGGCCTGCGCTCGATCATGGAGAAGATCCTGCTCGACACGATGTTCGAACTGCCGGAACTGGAAGGCGTGCGCGAAGTCGTCATTTCCGACGAAGTCGCCAAGGGCACCGCCCGGCCGCTCTACATCTACTCCGAGCGCGCCGACGAGAAGGCCAACGTTTCGGCCTGATCCGTCGCAGCATTTCAGACAGAGGACCCGCCCGGCAACGGGCGGGTCTTTTCATGTGAGCCTCAGCGATCGTAGGCCGCGATGGCGGCGGGCAGGGCGGCGGTGACGCCGTTGCCGACCGCCGGCAGGCCCGTCAGGACGGCGCTTATGACGTCCTCGCGGCTTGCGCCGGCCGCCTTTGCTTCCGCCACATGGAAGGCAAGCCCGCTTTCCAGCCGGGCGGCGGCGAGCACGGCGATATAGGCGAGCGACTGGGTCTTGGCGTCGAGCGCGGAAGCCGCGCCGAGTTTCGCCACGGCCTCCAGCCAGGCCTGGCTGTGCGCGGGCGCGTCCTTCATGAATGTCTGGAATGCGTTGCTGACGAGAGACGTGTCGTTCACGGGCGATCCTTTCCTGCTCTGCTCGCCGATACTCTGGCACATCGAGCGCCGGCCCGTCTTGCGACAGGTCAAGACGCACGGTTTTGCGGGTATCGCGAAACGGCTGCGCGCTACATTTCGTGATTGGCCGCTTGCGCCCGGAAAGGGCATGATGCAAGGCAGGCGATATCGCGGGAGGCCGTTGCGAAACGCGGCGCGGCAGGCGAATATGGAAGACCGCGAATCTGCCTGCCAATGCCTCGGTGGCGCCGTCGGTGGGAAGACCGCAAGGTCCGCGACAGCGCGGAGGACTAGTGTTCCTGATGTTCGTTCGTCTGGTCGGCGACTGGAAGGGGGCTCCCTGTCGCCGGGCTTGAAAAAGCGTTAACCGCACGCCACTTGTGGATGGAAAAGATCGCCGGCCCGGTGCCTTGAGGTGCCGATCGGTCCGGTTCCCGGAAACGGGACGTTTGAAAGGAAATGACATGACGAAAAAGACGTCTGCGCCGCACGAATCCACGGCCTTCCCGGTCCTGCCCCTGCGCGACATCGTGGTGTTCCCGCACATGATCGTGCCGTTGTTCGTCGGTCGCGAGAAGTCGATCCGTGCGCTGGAAGAGGTCATGGGCACCGACAAGCAGATCATGCTTGCCACCCAGATCAACGCTTCCGACGACGATCCGGAAACCGACGCCATCTACCGCATCGGCACCGTGGCCAACGTTCTCCAGCTTCTGAAGCTGCCCGACGGCACCGTGAAGGTGCTGGTCGAAGGCCGCGCGCGCGCCGAGATCGACGGCTATACTGATCGCGAGGAATTCTACGAAGCCACGGCCCACGTCCTGGTGGAGCCGGATGAGGACCCGGTCGAGATCGAGGCGCTGTCGCGCTCGGTCGTCTCCGAGTTCGAGAACTACGTCAAGCTCAACAAGAAGATCTCTCCCGAGGTCGTCGGTGCCGCAAGCCAGATCGAGGACTATTCGAAGCTCGCCGACACGGTCGCCTCGCACCTGTCCATCAAGATCGTCGAGAAGCAGGAAATGCTTGAGACGACGAGCGTCAAGCTGCGGCTTGAAAAGGCGCTCGGCTTCATGGAAGGCGAGATTTCCGTCCTGCAGGTCGAAAAGCGCATCCGCTCGCGTGTCAAACGCCAGATGGAGAAGACCCAGCGCGAGTACTACCTCAATGAACAGATGAAGGCGATCCAGAAGGAGCTCGGCGACGGCGAGGACGGCCGCGACGAGATGGCCGAACTGGAAGAGAAGATCGCCAAGGTCAAGCTCTCCAAGGAGGCCCGCGAAAAGGCGGATGCCGAGTTGAAGAAGCTGCGCCAGATGAGCCCGATGTCGGCGGAAGCCACCGTCGTGCGCAACTATCTCGACTGGCTCACGGGTATTCCGTGGGGCAAGAAGTCGAAGATCAAGACCGACCTCAACGCGGCGGAAAAGATCCTCGACGAGGACCATTTCGGTCTCGACAAGGTCAAGGAGCGCATCGTCGAGTATCTCGCCGTGCAGGCCCGCTCGACCAAGATCAAGGGCCCGATCCTGTGCCTCGTCGGCCCTCCGGGCGTCGGCAAGACTTCGCTCGCCAAGTCGATCGCCAAGGCGACCGGCCGTGAGTATATCCGCATGGCGCTCGGCGGCGTGCGCGACGAGGCCGAGATCCGCGGTCACCGCCGCACCTATATCGGCTCGATGCCCGGCAAGGTCATCCAGTCGATGAAGAAGGCCAAGAAGTCCAACCCGCTCTTCCTGCTCGACGAGATCGACAAGATGGGCATGGATTTCCGCGGCGACCCGTCTTCGGCCCTGCTCGAGGTGCTGGATCCGGAACAGAACTCGACCTTCATGGATCACTACCTGGAAGTCGAATACGACCTGTCCAACGTCATGTTCGTGACGACGGCGAACACGCTGAACATTCCGGCCCCCCTGATGGACCGCATGGAAGTGATCCGCATCGCCGGCTACACGGAAGAAGAAAAGCTGGAAATCGCGAAAAGGCACCTGCTGCCGAAGGCGATCCGCGACCACGCGCTGCAGCCGAAGGAGTTTTCGGTCACCGACGGCGCGCTGATGGCGGTCATCCAGCAGTACACCCGCGAAGCCGGTGTGCGTAACTTCGAGCGTGAACTGATGAAACTCGCCCGCAAGGCGGTGACCGAGATCATCAAGGGCAAGGCGCAGAAGGTCGAGGTCACGGCTGACAATATCCATGACTTCCTGGGCGTTCCGCGCTTCCGCCACGGCGAAGCCGAGCGTGAGGATCAGGTCGGCGTCGTCACGGGTCTTGCCTGGACGGAAGTCGGCGGCGAACTGCTTACCATCGAAGGCGTCAGCCTGCCGGGTGGCAAGGGCCGCATGACGGTCACGGGCAACCTGAAGGACGTGATGAAGGAATCGATCTCGGCAGCGGCATCCTATGTCCGCTCGCGTGCCGTCGATTTCGGCATCGAGCCGCCGCGCTTCGACAAGACCGACATCCACGTGCACGTGCCGGAAGGCGCGACGCCGAAGGACGGTCCGTCGGCCGGTATCGCCATGGCGACCGCCATCGTTTCCATCATGACCGGCATTCCGGTCTCGAAGGATATCGCGATGACGGGCGAAGTGACGCTGCGCGGCCGGGTGCTGCCGATCGGCGGTCTCAAGGAAAAGCTGCTCGCGGCCCTTCGCGGCGGCATCAAGAAGGTTCTGATCCCGGAAGAGAACGCCAAGGATCTGGCTGACATCCCGGACAATGTGAAGAACAACATGGAGATCGTTCCGGTCTCGCGCATGGGCGAGGTCATCGAGCATGCGCTGCTGCGCAAGCCCGAGCCGATCGAGTGGGACGGAACGGCCGAAGCGGCCAAGGTTCCGGCCGTCGAATCGTCCGAAGATAGCGCCGGAACGGTCGCGCATTGAGGCCTTACGCCGGCTAAAGACCCCGGCTTTTGGACCCGAAACTGGAAAAGACCGGCCCTCTGGCCGGTCTTTTTCGTTGAAAAGCGTGTGTAAAGCCCGGATTCTCAGGCGATTGCGACGAAATTTTCTTGCGAGGCGAGGGGTGATGCGTATTCTGCCCCCGACTTGTATGAGTCGTTTCAAACCGTATGAAAGGGGTGGAAACATGAACAAGAATGAACTCGTATCCGCGGTCGCTGAAAAGTCGGGCCTGTCGAAGACGGATGCAGCATCGGCTGTCGACGCCGTATTCGAAACCATCCAGGGCGAACTCAAGAACGGCGGCGACGTTCGTCTCGTCGGTTTCGGCAATTTCTCCGTATCGCGTCGTGAAGCTTCGAAGGGCCGCAACCTTTCGACCGGCGCCGAGATCGAGATCCCGGCTCGCAACGTGCCGAAGTTCTCGGCCGGCAAGGGCCTGAAGGACGCCGTCAACGGCTGATCCTCAGGTCGGGCAGAGCGGTTATCCACTCCGCCGCAATACCTGACATTCAGGGTCGGGGTCCGGTTCGTCCGGGCCCCTTTTTATTTGCGGGCTGTCATGTCTCTGTAACAGGAAGGCCGCAGAACCGCCGGGTTCCATTCAACCGGATTCCGGAGGATCCCATGAAAACCCGTTCGCTCACCGCCGCCCTGGCAGCCGTGCTGGCCGCATCCGTGGCTCCGGCCGCAAGCGCCGAGCCCGTCTTCAACCGCATCGCGTCCTTTGCCGTCGCCGATAATCTGCCAGACGGCGCCGACATGGCGACGCCCACCTCGGCCGAGATCATCGCCGCGACCGAGGACGGCAACACGCTGGTCTATTCCGACAGCCCGAACAAGGCGATCGGCTTCGTCGATATCACCGATGCGAAGGCGCCGAAGGCCGGCGGCTCCGTCAGGCTCGAGGGCGAGCCGACGTCGGTGACCGTGGCCGGCGCCAAGGTGTTCGTCGCCGTCAACACGCGTGAAAGCTACACCAATCCCTCGGGCGTGCTGGCCCAGGTGGATCTCGCTTCGAAGACCGTCGAGGCGACCTGCGATATCGGCGGCCAGCCGGACTCCATCGCGCTCAACAAGGACAAGACGATCGCCGCCATCGCCATCGAAAACGAGCGCGACGAGGACGTGAACGACGGCGCGCTGCCGCAGATGCCGGCCGGCGACCTGGTGCTGCTCTCCGTCAAGGACGGCGTGGTCGATTGCGGCTCGCTCAAGCGCGTGGACCTGGCCGGGCTTGCCGAAGTCGGCGGCGAGGATCCGGAACCGGAGTTCGTATCCTTCAACAGCCTGGACGAAGTGGCCGTCACGCTTCAGGAGAACAACCATATCGTCGTCGTCGACGCCAGGACCGGCACGGTGAAGAGCCATTTCTCCGCCGGCATCGTCAGCCTTGAGGGCATCGACACCAAGAAGGACGGCGCGCTGAAATTCACCGGCGAGATGAAGGATGTCGCGCGCGAGCCCGACGCCGTGAAGTGGCTGGACGACGACCGCCTGGTGGTCGCCAACGAGGGTGACTGGAAGGGCGGCGCGCGCGGCTTCACCATCTTCGACAAGCAGGGCAAGGTTCTCTACGAGAATGGCGCGGCCTTCGAGCGTGAGATCGTGAAGATCGGCCACTATCCCGACAAGCGCAACAAGAAGGGTATCGAACCGGAAGGCCTGGAAGCGGCGAGGTTCGGCGAGGACAACCTGTTCTTCGTGCTGGCCGAACGCGCCTCCATCGTCGGCGTCTACAAGGATACCGGCGGCGAGCCCGCGCTTCTCCAGCTTCTGCCCTCCGGCATCGCACCGGAAGGGGCCGTCGCCATTCCGGCACGCAACCTGTTCGTGACGGCCAACGAAGCCGATCTGGTCGAGGACGGCGGCGCGCGCTCGCATGTCATGATCTACGAGCGCGGGGAAGGCGAGGCGGCCTATCCGCAACTGGTCTCGACGGAAAAGGACGGCGAACTGATCGGCTTCGGCGCTCTGTCGGGCCTTGCACCCGTGCCGGGAAAGCCGGGCTTCGTCTATGCCGTGAACGATTCCTTCTACGCCTCGCAGCCGACCATCTTCACGATCGACGCCACGGCGAAGCCGGCGAAGATCGTCGATGCGCTGCGCATAACGCGCAACGGCGCGGCGGCGCAGAAACTCGATATCGAGGGCATCACGCCCGACGGCGAGGGCGGCTTCTGGCTGGCCAACGAGGGCGACGCCGACAAGCTCTACAGCCATGCCATCATCAACGTGAACGCCAAGGGCGAGATCCAGACGGAAATCGCCATTCCCGCGGAGCTGCGCGCCCATGAAAAACGCTTCGGCTTCGAGGGCATCACCAGCGTCGGTGAAGGCGACGACACGGTGATGTGGATGGCCGTGCAGCGGGAATGGGGCGACGACGAGAAGGGCTTCGTCAAGCTCGTCTCCTACAAGCCGTCGTCCAAGGAATGGGGCGCGGTGCGCTACCCGCTCGAAAAGGCCGAAGCCGGCTGGGTCGGCCTGTCGGAAATCACCGCCAGCGGCGACTACGCCTATGTGATCGAGCGCGACAACCAGGTCGGCCAGGCCGCGAAGCTGAAGAAGCTCTTCCGCGTGGCGCTTGCCGACCTGAAGCCGGCCAAACTCGGCGGTGACCTGCCGGTCGTGAAGAAGGAAGAGGTCCGCGACCTCATTCCCGACCTCAAGGCCACCAACGGCTATGTCGTGGACAAGGTCGAGGGCTTCACCATCGACGCCGCCGGCAACGGCTTCGTCGTCACCGACAATGACGGCGTGGACGATTCCTCCGGTGAGACGCTGTTCTTCGGCATCGGGCCGATCAACACCATGTAAGCAGGGCGACCCGGCGCCGTCTCTCCGGAGGGGAGGCGGCGGGCGGCCGGACCCGAAAAGAAAAGGCCGGGGTCTTTCGATCCCGGCCTTTCGGTTTTCATGATGTTCAAACTAGACGGCGTCCTGCAGGGAACGCTGGGGTGCGGCGTCGAGATCGCCGGCACGCTTGTCTCTTTCCCGTTGCAGCTCTTCGGTCTTCTCGCTGAGACAGCGGATGATTTCCTTCATATGCTGCTTCTGGTCTTCGGTCAGTGCACTGAAGATGGCTTCGATCGTCTTGTGCTGCGGCTGCTGGGCGGCGGAGATGACCGTGCGGCCCATATCCGTGATCGAGACGATCTTGGCACGGCGGTCCTTCGGATCGGGCTCGCGCATGACGAGCTTGTCACGCTCGAGACCGTCGATCGCTTCCGTCACCGTCCTGGGTGCGAAACCAAGCGCGCAGGCGATATCCGTCGACCGCTGGGGGCCCTGACATTCCAGAAGAAGCAGGAACTTGCTGCGGGCGAGCGACACGCCTTCGTCCATCATGCACTCGTTCACCAGGCGGCTGACCTGATGGTAGAGTTTGAACATGCCTTGGGAGATTTCTATCGTGCTACTCATGAGGGGAAATATAGGTATTATGAGGGACCATGTCAAATGATCACGAAGTTTTTCGGATAATTTGATCATATATATTGAACGATGGCTGTAAATGCGGACGGTCAGGTAAAATGCCGCTTTTCGAGGATTTTCCCGGCCTGGCGGTAACGTGATGATTTCCCCTGCATAACGCCGCCGGTGCCACCGCGGGCATTGACCCCGCGGAACGCGGAGGCGATTGTCCGGCCATGTCTTTCCGCTTCATCCACACTGCCGATCTGCATCTCGATTCACCGCTGACATCGCTTGCGCTGCGCAACGCCGAGCTCGGCGACCTCGTGCGCGGGGCGACGCGCAAGGCGCTCGAACGCATCGTCGATCTCGCGCTGGGGGAGGCGGTGGACGCGGTGGTGATCGCCGGCGACCTCTATGACGGCTCGCAGACCTCCATGGCGACCGCGCTCTTCCTGATGGAGCAGATGCGCAGGCTGGATGCCGCCGGCATCCGCGTCTTCGTCATTCGCGGCAATCACGATGCGCAATCGCAGATCACCCGCGAACTGACCTTTCCGCCGAATGTGCATGTCTTCGACGGCCGCGGCCGGCCGGTGCTGGCGGGCACGCTCTCGAACGGCCGCGAGGTGCATGTGCATGGTGTGAGCTTCGCCAATCCGCACGCGCCGGCGTCGCTCTTGCCGACCTACCGCGCGCCGGTGGCGGACGCCGTGAATATCGGGGTGATGCATACCAGCCTGGTCGGTGCCAACCGCCACGATCCCTATGCGCCGGTCGGCATTGCCGATCTTGCGGGGCATGGTTTCGATTATTGGGCGCTCGGCCATATCCACCAGCGGCGGGTGCATGCGCAAAAGCCCTGGATCGTCATGCCCGGCAATCCGCAGGGCCGCGACATCAACGAAGCCGGGCCGAAGGGCGTCACGCTCGTCGATATCGATGACGACGGCACGATCACCTGCGAGGAGCGCGCCGTTGCCGTCGCCGTGTTCGAGCGTGTCACAGTCGATCTCTCCGCAATCGACGACTGGAGCGGCATGCTCGACCGGGTGGAGGCCGCACTGGGCGCGGCGCGCGCGGCGGCCGGTGGCGCGCATCTCGTCGCGCGCCTGCTCCTGACGGGGGCGACGCCGCTCGCCTGGCGCCTGCGCCGCGACGAGGACCTGCTGCTTGCCGAAGCGCAGAACCTCGCCGCCTCGCTCGGCGAATGCTGGATCGAGACCGTCGAGCTTTCCGTGACCGTGCCGGCTGCCGCGGCCGGCGGCGATGCGGGGCCGGTGGGCGAGCTTTCGCGGCTGATGCATGAGAATGTGGTGGAAAGCCATGCCTATCGCGAGGACCTGCGCGAGGCGCTGAGCGATCTCCTGCGCCAGCTGCCGAAGGAGGCGCGCGGCCTGCTTGCCGCGGATGAGGCGGCCGAGGAGGCGCTGCTGTCCGAACTGGCGCTGACGGGTGCCGACGCCGTGCTGGCCCGCCTCGGCGGCGAAGGCGGGAGGACATAGGATGCGCCTCGACCGCCTCGATCTCATTCGCTACGGCAAGTTCACCGACCGCAGTCTCGATTTCGGCGCGACACGGCCGGGCAAGCCGGATTTCCATCTCGTGCACGGCCCCAACGAGGCCGGCAAGTCGACGCTGTTTTCCGCCTATCTCGACCTGCTCTTCGGCATCGAGAAATCCAGCGCCTACGGCTTCCTGCATCCCTATTCGCTGATGCGCGTCGGCGGCCTGCTGTCGATCGGCGCTTCTCAGCAGGAAGCCTACCGGCTGAAGCGCAACCAGGCGTCGCTCGTCACTGCCGACGACCGGCCGTTGCCGGATGGGCTCTTCGCCTCCGTGCTCGGCGGCATGGACCGCCACGCCTACCGCACGATGTTCTCGCTCGACGACGAAAGCATCGAGAAGGGCGGCGAGGACATTCTGAAAAGCGAGGGCGAGCTTGGCGCGATGCTGTTTTCCGCCAGTTCCGGCCTGTCCGACATGGCCTCTGCGCTGACGGGGCTGAAGGCCGAGGCCGACGAGTTCTATCGTCCGTCCGGCCGCAAGCACGGGCTTTCCAATCTCAAGGCCGAGATCGAGGCGCTGGCGGCCGAGCGCAAGGTACTCGACGTCGCCGCCCGTGATTACGGCCTGCTTTTGCGCGAGCGCGACGCCGCTGCCATCAGGCTGGACGCGGCGACGGCGGCCCGTACCAGGCTGCGTGGCGCGTTGGTCGAGGTGGAGCGCAGTCTTGGCGCGCTGCCGGCGCTGCGCCGCCTTCGCGCGCTGCGGGCCGAACTGGCCGCCTTCGAACTCGGGGAATCGCCGCCGCCGGGCTGGCGCAGCCTGCTGGGCGAGCTGGCGCGGGAGGAAGCGGAGATTGCGGCGCGCACGGAGTATCTGGACCGCGAGCGCCACAGGAACGGCGACGAGCGCGATGCCCTGCCGGAGGATGACGCGATCCTGCATGCCGAGGCCGATATTCTCGCGCTGTCGGGTTCCGCGCTCGAAGCCCGTTTCCGCACCGCCGGCATGGACCTTGCAGCGCGCGAGGCCGATCGCGACCGGCTGGAGGCGACGATGGCGGATGCGCTCGCCGCGCTCACGCTCGCGCCGGATACCGATCCGGCCGATCTCGTGCTGCCCGTCGGTCTCGCCGACCGGCTCATGAAACGTCTGTCGCGCCGGGCAACGCTTTCCGAGCGTGCCGGGACGGCGAAGCGCGAACATGCGGATGCGCAGAAGGCGCTGGAGGCCTTGGGCGGGGATGCCGGGGCCTTCGAAGGCGAAGCCGGCACCGATGCGGCGTTGCAGACCACGCTTGCGACCGCGCTGCGCGCTGCGCGCGCCAACGACCTGTCCGGGCGGCTGCGCGCGGCCCGTCGCCTCGCTGCCGTCGCCGGGCAGGAGGCGGAAAACGCCATGGCGCATCTTCTGCCCTGGGACGGCGCGCCGGAGGCCTTGCGGCGGCTTGCCGTTCCCGCGGCCGGCGATGTCGATGCCCTGCGCAAGCGCAGCGAGGTCGCGGCCGAAGCCTTGCGCCGCCAGCAGGAGCAGATCGCCGGTGCCAGCCTGGACGTTGCCTCGGCCAGGGCAAAGCTCGACGCGCTGCTGGCCGTGACCGGTGCGGTGAGCGACGAGCAGACCGAGCGCCTGCGCGCCGCCCGTGATGCGGCCTGGCACGCCCATCGTGCACGCCTCGACGCCTCGACGGCCGATGCCTTCGAGACGGCGATGCGCGATGACGACCGCGCGGCGGAGCTGCGCCTGCGCAACGCCGACCGCCTGTCCGAGATCCGCCTGCACGAGCGCGCCGGGGCGGAAGCATCCGCGCGCCTTGCTGTTCTCATGGAGGAGGCGGGGCGGCTGGAACAGGGACAGCGGGATGTCGAGGCCGACATCGCCGCGCTTGCGGGCGGGCTGGGGCTCGCCGAAAGCCTGTCGCCGGCCGAGGTGCTGGCATGGCTGGAACGCCGAACGGCGGCGCTGGAGGCGGCCGACGACCTTGCCCGTTGCAGGGTTGAGGCAAACCTCGTCGGCGCGGAGGCACAGGCCCTTTCCGAGCGGCTGGCCCCGATGCTCGGCGTCGACGCGACCGAGATCCCTTTCGATGAGCTTCTCGTTCTGGCCGAGGACCGGTTGGAGGCGCTTCGCGCGTCGCACGCCGCGCGCCTGGCCGCCGCCGATGCCCTAGAGCGGGCGCAGGCCGACGTCGAGGCGCGGCGGCTGGCGGCGGAGGAAGCGGCGGCCGACCTTCTGGCATGGCAGCAGGACTGGAATGCGGACGTGGCGGGCACATGGCTTGCAGGCGATGCGGCCGGTGACGACCCGGAACGGCTGGCCGCCCTGCTGCCCGCCTTGCAGGCGCTCGCCCAGAACATCGAGCGCAAGGGCGAGCTCGATTACCGCATCGCCGCCATGCGCCGCGATCAGCAGGATTACGCCGACCGCGCCCGCGGCCTCGCCGAACGTCTCGGCGAACCCTTCGACGCGAACGATTGCCTCTCCGTCGTCGCCGCGCTTGCCCGCCGCCTCGCCGACGCCCGCAGCACGCGTGAGCGGCGCGAGGCCATCGACCAGACGCTGGCGCGGTTGGCGGAGGAGGCGGGGGCGCTGGAGGAGCGGCGCGCCGTGCTCGCCGCCCGCCTCTCAGAGATATTCACCTTCCTCGGCTGCGACACTCTTGCGGAGGCGGCCGGCCTTTTGGAAGCCTATCGCCAGCGCGACGATGTGCTCTCCCATGTCGCCGACGCCGCCCGCAGTCTGGTGGAGCAGATGCACACCGACACGGTCGATGAGGCGGAGGCGCTGCTGGCGGCGGTGGACGGCGACCAGCTTCAGGCGGAAAAGGCCGATCTCGCCGTACAGCTCGATGCGCTCGACAGCGAGGTGCAGGAGCATCATCTGGCGCGCGTGCGGGCCGAGGAAGCGCTGGCAAAGGTCGCCGGCAGCGACGCGGCGGCGGCGCTGGAGGAACGGCGGCGCACCGCGCTGATCGAGCTTGCGGAGAAATCCCGCCGCTACCTGGCGACCCGCGCCGGCATCATGGCGGCGGAGCAGGCGCTGCGGCTGTACCGCGAACGTCACAGGAGCGCGATGATGCAGCGGGCCTCCGACACGTTCCGCGATATCACCGGCGGTGAATATGCCGGGCTGTCCACGGTGCTGGAAAAGGACGGCGAGTTCCTGGTGGTGAATGCCGCCGCCGGCGGCTCGAAACTCGCGAAAGATCTTTCCAAGGGCACGCGCTTCCAGCTCTATCTGGCGCTGCGCGTCGCCGGCTATCACGAGATCGCCGCCAGCCGCGAGATCGTGCCCTTCATCGCCGACGACATCATGGAAACCTTCGACGACCGCCGGGCGCTGAACACGCTCAGGGTGATGGGTGACATGGCGATGGGCGGGCAGGTGATCTATCTCACCCACCACCAGCATCTGCGCGATCTCGCGCGCGAAGCCTGCTCGGATGTCACGATCCATGAATTGTGAGGGCTGAAACGTCCAATCGTCAACGAAGGGTTAAGGCCGCGAACTTGACTTGGCGGGCCGTAAATGGTTCTTGGCGCACCATCGGCGCCGCTGCGAAGCCTGCTTCGCGTCCGCACTGCGTGGAGAAACACGGACAGGCATGACCATCAGGAACGGGAAAGACTGGACGGCTTGGGAGCGGGGTTTTGCACCCGTCGGCTTCCTCGTGCTGTTCTTCACCCTGTTCCTCTCGCAGTTTTCCCTGCCTGACGACACGCGTGCGGCTGCGCACCCGCAACGGACCGCCGCCGAGGGCGGCGTCGCGCCGTCGCCGCTCTCCACCTCCGCCGATGACCTGTGGTTCCCCGCGAGCGGCCATGCCGAGCGGCGGGCCGCCAAGGCCAAGGCCGGCCTGCCCGAGGGCGATGCCGGTGGCAAGGCTTTGCTCTCGTCGGGCGGCGCGTGGCTCTATCCCTTCGAAACCGCACTCGATGTGGTTTTTCAGGCTGCCGACGATGTGGCGCCGGCACGCGCCGGCCACGCCGCCTTCCGCAGCCGTGCGCCTCCGGCCCGTGCTGCCTGAGGCCCCGTGGCGCCTGTCGCGCCGCGCCATTCGATACAATACCGCTCCCACGGACGGCGCCGGCTTGCAGTCGCGCCTTTCCGGCAGTCGAACTGGAACAAACCCATGAAAACGTCCAAATGGGCACTGATCGTCTCGACCCTTCTCATCCTCTTCGGGGTGTTTGCGGCCGTGCCGAACGTGCTGACGCCTGAACAGCAGGCGAAATACGGGCGCTACCTGCCCGCCAACCCCGTCACCCTCGGGCTCGACCTGAAGGGCGGCTCGCACCTCGTTCTGGAGGTGGATTCGGCAGCGCTGCGCAAGGCGCGCATGGATGCGCTGCTCAACGATACGCGCGCCATCCTGCGCACGGCCGGCGAACGCGCCTCCGCCGCGCGTCTGAACGGCACGACGCTGACGGTGACGCTGCCCGACCAGGCCGCGCTCGACAAGGTCCTGCCGGAAGTGCGCAAGCTCGCCACCCCGACATCGACACTCGGCTTCGGCACCGGTTCCTCCGATATCGATGTCGCCACCAGCGGCCAGGTGATCAACGTCACGCTGACGGAAGCGGGCATCAACGAGCGCATGTCGGCTGCCGTCGAGCAGAGCCTCGAGATCATCCGCCGCCGCGTCGACCAGGTCGGCGTTGCCGAACCGCTCATCCAGCGTGTCGGCGGCGACCGCATTCTCGTGCAGCTGCCCGGCCTCCAGGATCCGACGCGTCTTCGCCAGCTGCTCGGCTCGACCGCGCAGATGAGCTTCCACATGGTCGACCAGACCGTGGATCCGAACGGCGTTGCACCCCGCGGCGTGATGATCCTGCCCGGCGCCAACGACAACAACAAATACGCCGTCGAAGAGCGTGTCGCCATTTCCGGCGACCGTCTGGCCGACGCCAAGGCCGGCTTCGACCAGCGCACGAGCGAGCCGATCGTTTCGTTCAGCTTCGATTCCACCGGTGCACGCCAGTTCGCTGAAATCACGCAGGCCAATGTCGGCAAGCCTTTCGCCATCGTCCTCGACGGCAAGGTGCTGACCGCGCCCGTCATCCGCGAGCCGATCATCGGCGGCCAGGGCCAGATCTCGGGCAACTTCAACCCGCAGGAAGCGACCGTGCTTTCCGCACTGCTGCGTTCGGGCGCGCTGCCCGCGCCGCTCACCATCATCGAAGAGCGCACCGTCGGCCCGAACCTCGGTTCGGACTCGATCCGCATGGGCCTCTATACCGGTCTCGCCGGCCTTGCCGCCGTCGTCGTGCTCATGCAGGTGCTCTACGGCTCCTGGGGCCTCATCGCCAATCTCGGTCTCGTGCTGCACACGATCCTGACGATCGGCCTGCTCGGCCTTCTCGGTTCGACGCTCACGTTGCCCGGCATCGCCGGTATCATTCTCGGCATCGGCATGGCCGTTGACGCCAACATCCTCATCAACGCGCGTATCCGAGAGGAAACGGCGGGCGGGGCCGGTGCCATGAAGGCGCTCGATGTCGGCTTCAACAAGGCCTATGCGACCATCGTCGACGGCAACATGACGACCATGGTCGGCATGGTCCTGCTCTTCATGTTCGGCTCCGGCCCGGTGCGCGGCTTTGCCATCACCATGATCATCGGCCTTGCGATCTCGATGTTCACCTCGATCACCTTCGTGCGCTTCCTGATGCGCGAGGCGGTCATCTGGCGCAAGATGAAGAAGATCGAGATCCATTCGATCTTCGGCAAGACCTGGAGCATGCCGACCTTCTCCTTCATGCGCGGCCGCTATATCGCGATCGCCGTGTCGGCCTTCATCTCGACAAGCTCGATCGTCCTGTTCTTCACGCCGGGCCTGAACTACGGCATCGACTTCGTCGGCGGTATTCAGGTGGAGGCGACGTCCAAGACGCCGATCGATCTGGGGCCGCTGCGCTCGAAGATGGAAGGCCTCAACCTCGGCGAAGTGGCGTTGCAGGAATTCGGCCAGGGCACGTCGGTTCTCGTGCGCGTCCAGCGTCAGCCGGGCGGCGAGGAAGTGCAGACCGCAGCCTTGCAGAAGATCCGCGACGGTGTGGCCGAAGTCATTCCGGATGCCAGCTTCGAGCGGACGGAAGTGGTGGGGCCGACGGTC
The DNA here is from genome assembly GCF_009826875.1 of Shinella sp. AETb1-6. Taxonomy (NCBI): domain Bacteria; kingdom Pseudomonadati; phylum Pseudomonadota; class Alphaproteobacteria; order Hyphomicrobiales; family Rhizobiaceae; genus Shinella; species Shinella sp. AETb1-6. The sequence goes on from NZ_WUMM01000006.1 coordinate 153,654, forward strand.
AGCACCGAGCTTGCCCGCTCCGGCTTCCTGGCCGTGGGTCTCGGCATGGTCGCCATCCTGATCTACATCTGGTGGCGCTTCGAGTGGCACTTCGCCGTGGGCGCCATCGCGACGCTGATCCTCGATATCACCAAGATGATCGGCTTCTTCGCGCTGCTGCAGATCGACTTCAACCTGACGGCCATCGCCGCCGTGCTGACGCTGATCGGCTACTCGGTCAACGACAAGGTGGTCGTGTACGACCGCATGCGAGAGAACATGCGAAAATACAAGACGATGCCCTTCTCGGACCTGATCGATCTGTCGATCAACCAGGTGGTCATGCGATGCATCTTCACCTCGGTTGCCGTTGCGGCCTCGCTGCTGCCGATGGCGATCTGGGGTGGCGACACGGTCAAGCCCTTCGCCTGGCCGATGCTGTTCGGCGTCATCGTCGCGACGACCTCGTCGATCTATATCGGCGGCCCGATCCTGCTGTTCCTCAACCGCTACTGGAAGGATCGCAGCGCAACGAGGACGGCCGGCACGCCCGGCACGCCCGCTGCGGAAGCCTAAAATCAGAACGGGCGCCCTTGAGGCGCCCGTTTCGTTTCAGGGGAAGCGGCGAGGGCTGAACGTTTCGGCCCCGATGCCCTCGCGGACGAGCGGTTCCGGTACGGGCTGATCCGTCAGCAGCGCGGCGGCGAGGCTGCCGAGTGCAGGCGACGTGAGGATGCCATAGCCGCCCTGACCGGCAAGCCAGAAGAAACCGGGCTCATCCCTGGCGTAACCGACGACCGGCAGATGGTCCGGCGCGAAGCTGCGCATGCCGGCCCAGCTCTTGAAGACACGCCGCACGTCGAGCGCCGTCGCTTCTTCGACATAGTGGGCGGCATAGGCGATATCGAGCTCTTCCGGCTGCACATCGGCGGGCGCGCAGGGCGTGGCGTCGGCGGGCGAGGCGAGCAGGCGGCCGCCCTCCGGCTTGAGGTAGAACGTGTCCTCGATCTCGTTGATCTCCGGCAGCGCATTCGCATCGGTCCCTGCCGGCAGGTCGACCGTGATGGCGGTGCGCCGGTGGGGCACGATGCCCATCGGCGCCACGCCGGCGAGACCGGCGACCGTATCGGCCCAGCCGCCCGCCGCATTGACCAGAACGCGGGCGCGGATCGTTTCCTCATTCGTCTCGATCAGCCAGCTTGCCCCCGTTCGCCTGGCTGATGTCAGCTGTCGCTTCTCAAGGATCCGGGCACCGTTATGGCGCGCGTGTCGCGCATAGGCTTGCAGCAGCGCATCCACCTCGATGTCCCAGTAATCGGCGTCGAAGTAGGCGGCGGCGACATAGGCCGGGTCGAGGATGGGCGCACGGGCAAGCAGGGCGGCCTCGTCGAGCCATTCGACGGCAACACCGAGCGCTCTGGCCTCTTCGAAACGCGCCTTGACCAGGGCCTCCTTGCCGTGCGTGCCAATCAGGATGCCGCCGCGGGCGATAAGGAGCGGAACCGGAGCGAAACCCTCCGGCGGCGCCGTCATGAAGGCATGGCTGGCCCGCGCCAGCGCGTTGACCAGGGGCGGGTTGTCGCGCAGCGTGAATTCCGCAGCCGAGCGTCCGGTGCTGTGGTAACCGAGCGCTTCCTCCTGCTCCAGCACGACGACGGAGCGGTGCGGGCTGACGAAATGGGCAAGCGAAAGGCCGGCAATGCCGCCGCCGATGATCGCGATGTCGAAAGTCTGCATGCCGTCCTCCAGCGTTCGAATACGGGAAGCCGTAAGCAAGCCGTCGGCATTCTTCAAATTTATAGATGTGAAGGTGGATATCAGCCGGATTGATGCGGCTCGCCCCAATGCCACGCCGGCACATCCGCCATATGGGCGAGGAAGGCGCGTTCGGCCGGGTTGAGCGTCGAACCGGGATTGGTGATGCGGAACGTCTCCGCGACCGGTAGCGCATCATAGGGCGGCAGTTGCCAGAGATCGCCGGCAGCGACGGCCGGCCCCGTGAGGTGCAAGGGCAGCATGCCGATGCCGGCATTGGCGACCACGAGGCGCAGCACTTCCTCGACATTGAAGGCCAGCGCCCGCACCTGCTGGCCGAAGGAGCCGATGGCGCGCACCGCCGTTACCGGTCCCATATGCGGCCCGCCGAGCACGTCGGCAAGGAAGCTCACATAGGGTTCGCCGCGCAGGTCCTCCAGCCGGACATCCGGCACGCCGAACAGCCGGTGGCCGCGGCCGCAGAAGAGCGCGTAGCGTTCGGTGCAGAAGGGCGTCTTTTCCAGCTCGGGCGGAATGATCCCGTCCGACAGGCCCAGCGTCGCGACGCCGCGTTCCACCGAGCGGATGACATCCGTCGTCGTCTCCACGGTCACGCCCACCGTGACGCGCGGGTGCAGCCGGAAGAAATCGGCGATGGCGCGGTCCCAGGCCGGGTTCATGGCGTGGCTGACGGAATGAATGGTGATGTGGCCGGCTATGTCCTCGCCGGAGGTCTCCATCGCCTCGGGCAGGCGCACGATGGCGGTGAAGATGTCGTGGCAGAGATCGTGCAGCCGCTCGCCGGCCTCCGTCAGCTCGAAACGGCCGGGGCTCCGGTCGATGAGCCGGTGGCCGACGGACTGCTCCAGCCGCTTCAAGGCCATGCTGACGGCGGGCTGCTGCAGAAGAAGCCGGTTTGCCGCCCGCGTGATCGAGCCTTCCTCCACCACCACGACGAAGGTGCGCAGCAGGTTCCAGTCGAGATTGTGGGCGAAGCGTTCGAGGCGATTGATCGGCATGCGCTAGCTATGACGGCGGGGCGGGGGAAGGCAAGGGGGCTTGCCCGTGGGGGCGGGCTGCCCTCATCCCGCTGCAGCATCGCGTGTAGAAGGTCGGACAGCCGTGCCACATATTTTCTTCTCCCCGCTTGCGGGGAGAAGGTGGTCGGCGGGCCGGATGAGGGGCCGCAAAGCCCCTCATGCTCACTTCATCGTATAGATATCGATGGAGAAGTACTTGTCGTTGATCTTCTGGTAGGTGCCGTCCTCGCGGATCGCCTTGAGTGCGGCGTTGAGCTTCTCTCGAAGATCGTTGTCGTCCTGGCGCACGGCGATGCCGACGCCTTCGCCGACGAATTTCGGATCGGTGATCGGCTTGCCGATGAGCTCGCAGCAGGCCTTGCCGTCCTCGTTCTTGGTGACCCAGTCGAGCAGCGGGATCATGTCGCCGACCTGGAGATCGAGACGGCCGTTCGCCATGTCGAGGTTCACCTCGTCCTGTGTCGGGTAGAGCTTGATATCGGCATCGGGATAGACAGCCGCGACATAATCGGCCTGGGTCGTGCCGGACTGCGCGCCGATCGTCTTGCCCTTCATGCCCTCATTGGTGAAGTCGGTGATGCCCGCACCCTTGGGCGCGGCATGGGTCATGGCGGCAAGATAGTAGGGATCGCTGAAGGCGACCTGCTTCTTGCGCTCTTCGGTGATGAACATCGACGCGATGATCATGTCGTATTTCTTGGCAATGAGGCCCGGGATGATGCCGTCCCAGTCCTGCGCCACCACCTCGCATTCGACCTTCATCTTCTCGCAGAGCGCAAGGCCGATCTCGACATCGAAACCGCCGAGCTTTCCGGTGGAATCCTGGAAGTTGAAGGGCGGATAGGCGCCCTCGGTCCCGATCTTCAGCGTTTCGGCAGAAGCCTGGCCGTTGATCAAGGCGGCACCGGCGACAGCCAGCGCAAGCAGCGTTCTTTTCATGGTCGTTCCCCTGTTGTGTTTGTGACCTGGCGTAACGGTAGCGCGCGCTCGGGCATAAACGAAATAGATAGCCATGATGTCAGCTATCATTTCAGCTTATGCGGATGACACGGCGGGAAGGATGCGGATGTCGTAGAATGCGGCCTCGTCGCTGACCGGGATCATCTCGATCTGCATGTTGTCGTCGAGCAGAAGGGCATCCAGCGGCTGGAGGCCGATAAGGCCGTCCGGTGTGGCGACGCCGAGCGTATCGAGCGCCATGAGCAGGCGTGTTCCCGATGCGGCGGGAAGCCTCAAGCTGCCGTTCACGGCATGGCGCGAGAGGGTGTGACTGAAATGGCCGCGCCGGGTCATCACGTTGAGGTCGGTGATCGGGCCTCCCGTCAGGCGGGCCGTCGTCGATGCATCGGCGGGGAAGGACAGCGGTTGCGAGGCCGGCGTCAGCAGCCAGTCGCCGACCCCCTCGATGGACAGCGCCATGCCGTCGCCCGAAAGCACCGCCAGCGTGCGATCGATGCCGGGAAAGAGGGAGAACGGCCCATCGCTCGCCACCGTCGCCATGCTGACGCGCCAGCCGAAATCGGAGAGGCCGGCGCCGTGCGGATGCACGATCACCTCGACCGTCTCGCCGCCGCCGTTCTTCCACGGCATGCGGCGATGGTCTGCGTTGCGAAGAAGCCGCATCCTCAGTTGCCCAGAATGCCCGGCAGGCGCAGGCCCTTTTCCTTCGCGCAGTCGAGCGCGATGTCGTAGCCCGCATCGGCATGGCGCATGACGCCCGTCGCCGGGTCGTTCCACAGCACGCGACCGATGCGCTCGGCGGCCTCATCCGTGCCGTCGCAGCAGATCACGACGCCCGAATGCTGGGAGAAGCCCATGCCCACGCCGCCGCCGTGGTGGAGCGACACCCATGTCGCGCCCGAGGCGGTGTTGAGCAGCGCGTTGAGCAGCGGCCAGTCGGACACGGCGTCCGAACCGTCCTTCATCGATTCCGTCTCGCGGTTCGGCGAGGCGACGGAGCCCGAATCGAGGTGGTCGCGGCCGATCACGACAGGCGCCTTGAGCTCGCCGTTCCGGACCATCTCGTTGAAGGCGAGGCCGAGGCGGTGGCGGTCGCCGAGGCCGACCCAGCAGATGCGCGCAGGCAGGCCCTGGAAGGCGATGCGTTCCCTGGCCATGTCCAGCCAGTTGTGCAGGTGCTCGTTGTCGGGCAGCAGTTCCTTCACCTTGGCGTCGGTCTTGTAGATGTCTTCGGGATCGCCGGACAGCGCGGCCCAGCGGAACGGCCCGATGCCGCGGCAGAACAGCGGGCGGATATAGGCCGGCACGAAGCCCGGGAAGGCGAAGGCGTTTTCCAGGCCCTCGTCCTTGGCGACCTGCCGGATGTTGTTGCCGTAGTCGAAGGTCGGGATGCCCCTGTCCTGGAAGGCGATCATGGCTTGGACGTGCTCGCGCATGGAAGCCCGCGCGGCCTTTTCGACGGCCTTCGGGTCGCTTTCGCGCTTGGCCTTCCACTCGGCCATCGTCCAGCCCTTCGGCAGGTAACCGTTGATTGGGTCGTGGGCGGAGGTCTGGTCGGTGACCATGTCGGGGCGGATGCCGCGGCGGACCATTTCCGGCAGGATTTCGGCGGCGTTGCCGAGCAGGCCGACGGACTTGGCCTCGCCGGCCTTCGTCCAGCGGTCGATCATGGCGAGCGCCTCGTCGAGCGTCTCGGCCTTCTCGTCGATATAGCGGGTGCGCAGGCGGAACTCGATCGAATCGGGATTGCACTCGACGGCAAGGCAGGACGCGCCGGCCATGACGGCGGCGAGCGGCTGGGCGCCGCCCATGCCGCCGAGGCCGCCGGTCAGAACCCATCTGCCCTTGAGATTGCCGCCATAATGCTGGCGGCCGGCCTCCACGAAGGTCTCGTAGGTGCCCTGCACGATGCCTTGGCTGCCGATATAGATCCACGAGCCGGCCGTCATCTGGCCGTACATGGCAAGGCCCTTCCTGTCCAGTTCGTTGAAATGGTCCCAGGTGGCCCAGTGCGGTACGAGGTTCGAGTTGGCGATCAGCACGCGCGGCGCATCCTTGTGGGTGCGGAAGATGCCGACCGGCTTGCCCGACTGCACGAGCAGCGTCTCGTTGTCCTCGAGATCGCGCAGCGAGGCGACGATCCTGTCGAAATCCGCCCAGGTGCGGGCAGCACGGCCGATGCCGCCATAGACGACCAGCTCGTGCGGGTTTTCCGCGACATCGGGATCGAGGTTGTTCATCAGCATGCGCAGCGGCGCTTCGGTGAGCCAGCTCTTGGCGGTGCGCTCGGTGCCGGTGGCGGCGCGGACCGTGCGGATGTTGTGGCGGGGATTGTCGGTCATGGCTGCGGCTCCCGGGTCAGCGTGGAAGGGTGGCGGCAAGCGCCGCGATGCGGTGGAGGATGTCTTTCAGGTGGACGCGCAGCCGCGCGGCCTTGTCCTCGTCATAGGCGAAGGGCGGGGCCTCGCTGGCGAGGTGGCTTATCTGCGCCAGTTCCATCTGGATGGCGTGCACGCCGGTGTCCGGCCTGCCGTAGTGGCGCACCGTCCAGCCGCCCTTGAAGCGGCCGTTGAGGATGTCGGTATAACCATCGGCCTTCGCGCAGACCTCGTAGGTCGCCGTTTCGATGGCTTTGGCGCAGGTCCGTCCCATATCGGTGCCGACGTTGAAATCCGGCAGCCGGCCTTCGAACAGGAAGGGAATGCGCGAGCGGATCGAGTGGCAGTCGTAGACGACAGCCACGCCATGGATCGCCTTGACGCGCGCGATCTCGGCGGCAAGCGCCGCATGATAGGACGCGTGGAAGCCGGCAAGCCGGAGGGCGATATCGGCCTCTGTCGGCGCCTGCCCGTCCTTCCAGATCGCCTTGCCGTCGAAATCCGTCTGCGGAATGAGGCCCGTCGTGTTCTGGCCGGGATAGAGGCTGATGCCGGCAGGGTCGCGATTGGCGTCGATGACGTAGCGGTGGAAGGTGGCGCGCACCGTCGTCACGGCGGGCAGCAGGCCGTCATAGAGTTTGTGAATGTGCCAGTCGGTATCGGCGAGGAGGCGGCCATTGTCATTGAGGCGTTCCCATATTTCGGCGGGCACGTCGGTGCCGGTATGCGGGAAGGCGAGGATGACGGGCGCGTTGCCTTGGTGGGTCTCGAACACCGCCATGTCAGACCTCCAGCACCGGCAGGATGCCCTTGGATACGGAGGCGGCCAGCGCGCCCGACGAGACGAAGGTGCCCGCGCTCGCGAGGTCGGGGGCCATGTAGCGGTCTTCCTCCAGCGTCGGAACGACGGTGCGCAGTGCGGCGACGACCTTCTGCAGTTCCGGGCTGGTGACGAGGGGCGCGCGGAACTCGATGCCCTGTGCGGCCGTCAGTGCCTCGATGCCGATGATGGCGGCGAGGTTTTCCGTCATGCGCAGCAGGCGGCGCGCGCCGTGGCAGGCCATGGAAACGTGGTCTTCCTGGTTGGCGGAGGTCGGCGTCGAATCGACCGAGGCCGGATGCGCCATCTGCTTGTTCTCGCTCATCAGCGCGGCAGAGGTCACTTCCGCGATCATCAGCCCCGAATTGAGGCCCGGCTTCTTGGCGAGGAAGGCCGGCAGGCCGAAGGAAAGGGCAGGATCGACCAGGAGAGCGATGCGGCGCTGGGCAATCGCCCCGACTTCGCAGACGGCAATCGCGATCTGGTCGGCGGCGAAGGCGACGGGCTCGGCGTGGAAATTGCCGCCCGAGACGACGCTGTTGTCGGAGAGCACCAGCGGATTGTCGGTGACCGCATTGGCTTCGATTTCAAGCGTGCGGGCTGCGACACGCAGAAGATCGAGGCAGGCGCCGTCGACCTGCGGCTGGCAGCGGATGCAGTATGGATCCTGTACGCGCTCGTCGCCCGTGATGTGGCTCTCGCGGATGACGGAGCCGGCCAGCAGCGCACGCAACGCGGCGGCGGCATCGATCTGGCCTTTATGGCCGCGCAGCGTGTGGATATCGGGATGGAACGGCGCGGACGAGCCCATGGCGGCATCCGTGGAGAGGGCGCCGGTCACGAGGGCGGCCTGGGCGGCGCGGTGGGCGCGGAACAGGCCGGCAAGCGCCAGCGCGGTGGAAACCTGGGTGCCGTTGATCAGCGCAAGGCCTTCCTTGGCGGCCAGCACGACCGGTTTCAGGCCGGCCCTTGCAAGCGCCGCGCCGCCGGGCAGGCGCTCGCCGTCATAATAGGCCTCGCCTTCGCCGATCATCACGGCCGTCATGTGGGCGAGGGGCGCGAGATCGCCTGACGCGCCGACGGAGCCCTGTTCGGGAATGACGGGGATGACGCCCTTTTCCTGCATGGCCTCGATGAGGCGAACGATCTCGATGCGCACACCCGAGGCGCCCCGGCCGAGCGAGATCAGCTTCAGCGCCATGATGAGGCGCACGATGTTTTCGGCAAGCGGTTTGCCGACGCCGCAGCAGTGCGAGAGAATGAGGTTGCGCTGGAGTGTGGCGACATCGGCTGGTGCGATCTTGATCGATGCAAGTTTGCCGAAGCCCGTATTGATGCCGTAGACGGGCTGATCGCCGGCGGCGATCTCCGCGATGCGCGCGGCGGCCCTTGCGATGCCGGCGTCGAAGGAGGCGTCGAGACGCGTCGCCTCGCCCGTCCAGTACAAGGCCTCAAGGGTTTTCAAGGGCACGGAACCCGGGTGGAGCGTGATCGTCATGGTGCATTCCCCGATGCAGCACGGTGCTGCGCAAAGAGCGATTATTGTCCGCTGCGGACCCGGGCAAACATGGGGTTGAAGCCCATGCGGTAGACCAGTTCCGCCGGCCGGCCGATGTCCCAGAGGACGAAATCGGCCCACTTTCCGGCTTCCAGCGTCCCCACCTCGTCGACCAGGCCGAGCGCGCGCGCGGCCTCGCGGGTGACGCCTGCAATGCATTCCTCGACGGTCATGCCGAACAGGGTCGCGGCCATGTTCATGGTGAGGAGAAGCGAGGTCAGCGGCGAGGTGCCGGGATTGCTGTCGGTGGCGACGGCCATCTTGACGCCGTGCTTGCGGAAGAGCGCGACCGGCGGCTTCTTCGTTTCGCGGATGAAATAGAAGGCGCCGGGCAGGATGACGGCGACGGTGCCGGCCTTCGCCATGGCGGCAGCACCGGCATCGTCGGTATATTCGAGGTGATCGGCCGAAAGCGCGCCGTAGCGGGCGGCGAGCGCCGCGCCGTGCAGGTTGGAAAGCTGGTCAGCATGCAGCTTGACCGGCAGGCCGTGCGCCCTGGCCGCGTCGAACACCCGTGCCATGTCCTCGGGCGAAAAGGCGATGCCCTCACAGAAGCCATCGACGGCGTCCGCCAGCCCCTCGGCAGCGACGGCCGGCAGCATGTCGCCCACCACCTTGTCGATATAGGCCGCCTTGTCGCCGTTCATTTCGGGCGGTAGGGCGTGTGCCCCGAGAAAGGTGGTGCGCACCGTGATATCACGCGCCTCGGCGATGCGGCGAGCGGCACGCAACGATTTCAGCTCGTTTTCCGTGTCGAGCCCGTAGCCGGACTTGATCTCCACCGTCGTCACGCCCTCGGCGATCAGCGCATCGAGACGGGGCAACGTCTGGCGCACCAGTTCGTCTTCGCTCGCCGCGCGCAGCGCCTTGACCGAGGAGACGATGCCGCCGCCGGCCCGCGCGATCTCCTCATAGGAGGCGCCGGAGAGACGAAGCTCAAACTCATGGGCACGATCGCCGGCATGCACGAGGTGGGTGTGGCAGTCGATGAGACCCGGCGTGATCCACCGGCCCTCGCAATCCACGGTCTCTGCGCTGGCAAAGGCGGCTGGAAGCTCCGATTGAGGGCCGGCGAAAGCGATGCGTCTGTCCTCCACGGCAATCGCGCCGTTTTCGATGATGCCGAGCCCCGGAAGGCGTTCGTCGAGCGTGGCAAGCTGCGCATTGCGCCAGACGCGGCGCGTGTCCTTTTCCGGTGTCGTCATCGCGATTGCCTCTTCCCTGTCATGCCTATAATGTATATACATAATGAAAGGGCGTGCAAGGGTCAATTTGACGTCGCGCACGAGAAGCAGCGAACGAGGGAACCATGTCCGTCATTCACGCAAGGCAGGCGCTGCTTACGGGCGGCTGGGCGAAGAACGTGCGGCTGCACATCGCGTCGGGCCGCATCCGCGCACTAGAGACGGATGCGGCGCCCGAGGCCGGCGACGAGCGCCACGACACGATCGTGGCCGGCATGCCGAACCTGCACAGCCACGCCTTCCAGCGCGGCATGGCCGGCCTTGCCGAGACCCGCGGGCCGGGCAGCGATTCGTTCTGGAGCTGGCGCAACGTCATGTACCGGTTCGCGCTCTCGATGACGCCTGACGATGTGGAGGCCGTTGCCGCCGAGCTCTATGTGGAAATGCTGGAAGCCGGCTTCACGCGCGTCGGCGAATTCCACTACCTGCACCACGACAGGGATGGCCGGCCCTATTCGGATATCGCCGAAATGGCGTCCCGTATCGCTGCGGCGGCATCGGCGACCGGTATCGCGATGACCCTGCTGCCGGTGTTTTACGCTCATGGCGGTTTCGGCGGCACCGCGCCGGGCGAAGGGCAGCGCCGCTTCATCAACGACCGCGATTCGTTTGCCGTGCTGCTGGAGCGCTGCCGTGCGCTGACGGATGCGCTTCCGGGCGGCATCACCGGCGTTGCTCCCCACAGCCTGCGCGCGGTGACGCCGGACGAGCTTTCCGCCGTCGTCGCCATGGCGGGCCAGGCGCCGGTTCATATCCACATCGCCGAACAGGTCAAGGAGGTCGAGGACTGCATCGCCTGGTCCGGACGCCGGCCGGTGGAATGGCTGCTCGACAGCCAGCCCGTCGATGGCCGGTGGTGCTTCATCCACGCCACGCACATGACGGCGGCGGAGACTGCGCGAATGGCGCGCGCCGGCGCCATTGCCGGCCTGTGCCCCGTGACCGAAGCCAATCTAGGAGATGGAACATTCCCCGCGCCTGATTTCATTGCCGCCGGCGGCCGGTTCGGCGTGGGGTCCGATTCGAACGTGCTGATCGGCCCGCCGGATGAATTGCGCCAGCTGGAATATTCGCAGCGCCTGCTCCACCGCGCCCGCAACGTGCTGGCGGCGCCCGGCGGCTCGACGGGCCGTGCGCTGTTCGACGGCGCGCTGTCAGGCGGTTCTTCGGCACTCGGCGCGGCGTCCGGCATCGCAACCGGGCACGCGGCGGATTTCGTCAGCCTGAAGGCGCGCCACGGCATCGATCTGGAAGGCGACGCGTTGCTCGACGGCTGGATCTTTGCCAATGGCGCCGCGGTGGATTGCGTCTGGGTGAACGGTCGCAAGTGGGTCGAAGCCGGTCGCCACCGCGAACACGAGGCGATCGGCCGCCGCTTCGCATCCGTCATGCGAGCGCTCGCCGCCGCCTGAGGACATATTGAAAGGCGCAAAGGCCTTTTCTATGACATTGGAAGACCGGCGAATCTGCGTCCGGCAACGGAGGTGCGCATGTCCAGTGGCGAGGAGAGCCCGGATGAGGGAGCCAAGGCCCCCTCGCTGCACCGTCGCATCCTGGAAGATGTGGAGGGCAGGATCCTGTCGGGCGAATGGCCCCCCGGCTATCGCATCCCCTTCGAGCACGAGCTGACCGAGCAGTACCGCTGCTCGCGCATGACCGTGAACAAGGCGATCACCGAACTGGTCAAGCGCGGCCTGATCGAGCGCCGGCGCAAGTCCGGCAGTTTCGTTACCCATCCCCATGCGCAGTCGGCCGTGCTTGAAATCCACGATATCCGCCTGGAGGTCGAGCAGCTGGGATTGCCCTATCGCTACGAGCAGCGCGCGCGCCTCGACCGTCCCGCCGGGGCTGCCGATCGGCGCCTGATGGAACTTTCGCAGCAGGCTCGGGTGACCGAGGTCACGGCGCTTCATTTCGCGGGCGTGCAGCCGTTCTGTCTGGAAGAACGCCTGATCAACCACGACGCCGTGCCCGAGGTCGCAAGCGAGACCTTCGACGACATCGCCCCGGGTGCGTGGCTGATCAGCCGCGTGCCCTGGAGTGCAGCAGAACACCGCATCCGTGCCGTGGGGGCCGATAGCCGTGTGGCCGGACTTCTCGCCATCGCGCCGGGCACGCCCTGCCTCGTGGTGGAACGCCGCACCTGGAGCGGCGGCCTCTACGTGACCCGCGTGCTCTTGACATATCCCGGCGAGAAGCACGAACTCGTTGCCGAATTCGCCCCGACGCATCCCAAGCTCGCCTGAGGAGAAGCCGCCGGCGCGCCACGGAATGGGTGGACGCACGCCGCCGGCTCTGTCACAACGATTTGAGGAACGCGACTGCCGGTAGTTTTAGATCGGGGTCGGGCGACCGATTGACGTCACGTCGCTGCCGCGAGATCACGCCGGCCGTTCCTCGCAGTTTTCTTCGATCACGCGAGCCGGAGCGGACAATCCGGCATCGCCTCCAGGACGAGCCGGCATGACCAAGAAGCCCAAGCTGGAACATTCCGAGCTTTCCGGAGAATACACCGAGGACGACGTCACGGTCCTCGTCGACATCTACCGCCCGGCCGGCACGCAGAACGACTGGAAGCTGGAGGTCGTGACCCAGAACGAGGATCTGTTCGAGTGGGACGAGCCCTTCGCCACCGATCGCGAAGCCTTCGACGAGTTCCTCGCCACCATCGCGCGTGACGGTATCCATTCCTTCCTGGAGGAAGACGATATCCCCACGACGCACTAAGCGGGCAGCCTTCAGGGGCTGCCCGACTCCGCAGGCGAATCGGTCACGATCTCCGCATTCGCGTTCTGGCTTTTCACCACCGCAAGGCTTAGCACCGAGCCGATGATGACCACGAAGGTGAGAATGAGCCCCAGGCCCGTCGGACTGAATCGCATCTGCATCGTGCCTCTCCCGGCAACCGTCGATCAGCGGTGTTCGACGGCCTTGCCCATCGGATCGATATTCACTTCGACGCGGGCCTTGTCGGTCGTGTGGTAGACGATTTCATAGTAGCCCTCATCTTCCCACGACATTTCCTCCAGGCGGTCGAAACCCGGCCGTTGCTCGATCATCGCCAGGATTTCCGAGGGTTTCTTGCCCGTTTCAGGCGTCGGCTTGTTGGCCTCCTGCGCGGCGGCGGGAAAGGCTGCGAGAAGACCAATAAGGATGACGGCTCTTTTCATCGGATATACTCCATCTCAATTGCAGGCATGAAACGGCTGGCGCGGAATGAAGTTCCAGCCGGCCGGAACCTATGGGCGCTTCGCCGATTAGAAGCGAAGAAGGGATAATCTCATGTTTCCATCAGCCAAGCTTTCGATCGCCTGCTTTATTGCCATTCTCGCAGCGACGCCGGCGGCTCTGGCGCAGGGTCTCGCTCCGGTGCCCGGCAGCATCACCTTTAATGGCCAGCCTCACACCAAGCTCACCAAGGCGCCGGTCGGCAGCACGTTCAGCCATCGCCTGAGAGATGCGGTGACGGGGCATGAATATATCGAGATCTATCGGATCCTGCCCGACCGCTCGCTCGAGATCGTGAGCCGGCGCCGGTACGGTGCATTCAACGACTGACCCTTTTCAGGCGGGGCTGCTCGACGCCTTCGGGCGCCTCGTTGCCGGCGAGGTCTCCAAGGAACGTATCGCACCATGTGAACACGTTGTTTTCGCGCACCGTCGCCATCATGCCTTTCCAGCGCGCCTGGCGCTCTTCGCGCGACATGGCGAGGCTGCGCGCGATAACGTCGGCGGTTCCTTCGACATCGTAGGGATTGACCAGCATGGCCTCCTTCAGTTCGTGCGCCGCACCCGCAAAGCGCGAAAGCAGCAGAACGCCGGGATCGTCCTCGTCCTGCGCTGCGACGAACTCCTTGGCGACAAGGTTCATGCCGTCGCGAAGCGGCGTCACGAGCGCGACCTTGGCCATGCGGTACAGGCCGGCGAGGGCGGGGCGGCGCAGCGAGCGGTTGACATAGCGGATGGGCACCCAGTCGACGGTGCCGAGCGCGCCGTTCACGCGCCCCGCCTGTTCCGCGACGGTTTTCTGCATCGCCTCGTATTCCGGCACCTCGGAACGGGATTTCGGCGTGATCTGCAGCAGGGTGACCTTGCGCTGGTAATCGGGATGGCGCGTCAGGAAGGTCTCGAAGGCATCGATGCGCTGGGTAATGCCCTTGGAATAGTCGAGGCGGTCGACGCCGATGATGAGATCCTTTCCGTCCAGGCTCTGGCGCATGCGCTTGTGCAAGGTGGTGTTCCCCGCCTGGCGCGCGAGCTTGGCGAACTCGTCGGTCTCGATCCCGATCGGATAGGGGCGTGCGATGAAGGTGCGGCCCGCCGCGCTGAATTCCTCTTCGCCAAGGCGTTCACCAATGTTCTGCCGCGCCAGGCACGCGGCGAAGTTCTCCCGGTCCTGACGGGTCTGGAAACCGATGACATCATAGGCCGTCAGGCTTTTCAAAAGCTCGTCATGAACCGGCATGGCCAGGAAAACGTCCGGTGCGGGCCAGGGGATGTGCAGGAAGAAGCCGATGCGGTTCTTCACGCCCTGCCGGCGAAGTTCCTCCGCAAGGGGGATCAGATGGTAGTCGTGGATCCAGATGACGTCGTCCTTCTGGATCAGCGGCAGCAGGCGGCTGGCGAAGAACTGGTTGACGCGAAAATATCCCGTCATCTCCCGGCGGCCATATTCGGCGAGATCGAGCCGGTAATGGCAGATCGGCCAAAGCACCCGGTTGGCGAAACCCTGGTAATATTCCTCGACATCGAGGTCGGTGAGATCGGTCAGCGCGTATTCGATATTGCCGTCCTTCAGCGTCGTCAGCGGGCCGACAGGCTCGTCGCTGCATATCTTTCCCGACCAGCCCAGCCAGAGCCCGCCGCGCGCAGCCAGCGCGGACTGAAGCGCGACCGCGAGGCCGCCAGCAGACGCTGCGCCGTTCTTTGCGGGAAGGGGAACGCGATTGGAAACGACGATAAGACGACTCATGAGTTTTTGAACCATGTCTGGGCCGGCCCGACGCTCGGCAGGAAGCCTTCGGAAGGCAATCCAGAAGGCGGCCTGCGAGACGAGCGGAGTCCGGCAGATTTCATATTGCAATGCAGTATGAACCCGCCGGCACCGATTTGGTTCCGAAGAGAAACCCGGATGTGATGTTGCCCATCACTGGATAGAGCGCGCGTCGCCTCACCTTTTGCACATTGCAGTGCAGGATATGGGCATGGACAGAACCGGCATCGCCTTCACCGCTCTTCTTATCGCGCTTGCAGCCCTCGTGGTGAGCGTTCTCCTCATCGAGGTCGACCCGCCATTCCCCGAGACCGGCGAGGGCGCCATCGTGCCGGCGCCCGCTGTCGGGCCCGTGGAGTAGCGCCGGGCGGGGTCTGCGACGATATCTGCGGACGGCGCCTCTGCGGATCATATCCATGACGTTCGGGTTTCCAGCCTGGACAATCCTTCCCGCCCCATCCACCATGGTCGCCATGACGACCTACCATGTTGGCAATTGCCCCGCATGCCGCAACGGACGGCTGTTTCTCTTCCGCGAGACGGATACCGGCGATGTCTACGGTCATTGCGAGGAATGCGAGCAAGGCTTTCGAAGCCCGGATGAAATCGACGCGAACAGCGGATTCCCGACCTTGCTCAATCCCTCCGATGCCCAATGGGCGACCGCCGAGGATATCGGCCGAAGCGTATGGGCGAACCACACGCTTTTCCCGGCGCAGGCGTAGGAGCTTCTCTATGGCCCGAAAAGCAAAAAGGCCCTGTGAAAACAGAGCCTGGCGTGAAGGGAAAATGGTGGGCGATGAGAGACTCGAAGTCAGTATCCCTGCCGAGAACGCGTTGAGTTTGCTTATAAAATTCCTGCCGAATTAGACGTTTGTGTACCAGTCGCGTGTCCTCTCCGTCAAGTGCTGTGTGCTAACTCCTTTGAAAAGGTAGTGCCTTGACTGCTGCGATTCTGCGAGCTTACGGTGACTTAGGCAGCCTCTGCACCCTAAACGCGCGCCATCGACCTCGTAGTAATTATGACTGTCTTTCCCCTCGATATTGTCGCCCGACATATCCGCAAGAAACACCCTGGATGCCCTGAGTTCGCCGTGGAATATCTCGCCAAGGAAATCTCAGGCCGAGAGTGGACGCCTGGGGTGAAGCTGGGGCGTGCCGTGGGCATCGTCATGCAGAGTATCCTGCGTCACGAAATGACGGAATATGAAACCCTGTTGCTGCATGGGGTGGACAGGGAGGAGGCCAGGAGGCGCGTTCAGCCGAAGATTCAGGCGATGCTTAGAGTTTGGAAAAGGTGTCCAGAGTAAAACATAATGTGAATAAATGCTGACACGCGCGTCCAGCGACTTTGAATTGTATCAAGCGCCGTATTTTCGTTTCTCAATCGCCCCCAGGAATTCATCGCGTGTCTTAAAATTGTTCATGCTGGCGGCGGCGGTGGCAAGGGCTGAACGGATATCCTGAAACGCTTGGTCAAGAACCTCCACATCAAGCGCCGTAAGGCGATGATGGATGTACTGCGAGCGCATGCGATAGGCTTTTCTAATGTTATCCACTATCGCTTGGCGTTGCGCCGGCTCGGTGGTAATCAAAAATGCAATCCTTTCACCCACATTTTGCTGAATAGCTTCGCTCTGATCTCGGAGCATTAAACCCTCGATAGCTGAGAAAGCAAACACAAGTCGGTCAGCCATTTCCGGAAAGGTCGTTGCCCTGGAGAAGGCCAAGATTCCGGCACGGACGGCGCGCTTAAACTCTGTCAGTTCATCGACATTTAGCAGGCCGGCCACGGCATCGAGATAGTGTCGCTGCTTTAACGTCTCTACAGCAGCGCGGCTAATACCCCAGTAGTCGACGTTTTCAACGCTTACGCCGGTAGTATAAGAAAAAGCTCCGTTTGTTGTCGTTACAATAACGTGGTGTGTGGGTATCGTTAGCGAGCCGAGAGTTGCCACAGGAGACATTCTTGTTGAATTAGTAGTTGCACCGCAGAAGAAACGGAGGAGGCCAACGGCATCGCTGGCAAGATTTAGTGCGGCCTCGTTTGCGTAACCGACTTCCGCCAAAACGCTAAGTTCTATTGCTCCACATTGACGCATATCCTTACGCATTTGGGTTATCAGCGAAATTACATCATCTCTTTGATCATGATTTGGCGGTGCTAAACTCTCTTGCAACTGATCAAAGAAACTTGGCTTTAAAGGCACGACCTTGACAGTGCCAAATCCGAATCCCTCTTCAACAGCCAAATTTTGAACAGGAATTACTACGTCCCTGCGTACTATGTCTCTCCTAGCCATGGTCAGGAAATGAGAGCAAAACGAAAGGTCGCTCTGCGATTTTGTCTTTAAACGATACCAATCAACGAAGCATTTTCTAATGTAATCGGTGCTAAGAGAGTTTTTCGCCCATTTTGTTTTTAGAGCGGTGTCTATCAAGCTTCGCAGTTTTCCATAGTTATGCGGCCTCAATCCGTAAGGAGTTCTGTCAATCCACGAAAATACAAAACAGCTTTCCCCGGAATCATCGGGTAACCACGCCTCAGGCTCTTCCTCAATGTTCTCATCAGTTATTTGAATAGTGCTATCAGGCTCCCACCATCCAAAAAATTCCTTTTCCCGCTCTTGAAGTTCAATTTTTTCAACTAGACCAAACGTCTCCATCGCTGTTTTTTCCAAGGCTTCCTGTGCGCCTGGGTGCAATATTAAGGTGCTCTCCCATTCCTGGTCTTTAGTCATGTTTAATCCCGATCATCAAATGCCCGATATGATTTCTTGTCAGAATTGCTATGGAAAACAAGTAGACACCCCGACAAACAGGCACGGACGCGAGAGGACGGCGCTCGCCCTCTTCATGTGGAGGCCGCTATCGCTTCCGCCATCATGCGATAAACTGTGGATCGAGCCACGTTGAAGCGCTTGGCCACCGCCACGGGCTTATCCCCAGCCGCCAAAGCCGCCCTTATGGCATCCCCATCGACCGTCACGGGACGCCCCTTGTAGCGGCCCTCCTGCTTCGCTTTCGCGATGCCCTCAAGCTGCCGCTCTTTCCTAAGGTCCGTTTCAAACTCGGCAATGGCACCGAGCATGTTGAACATGAGGCGACCTGTGGGTGTCGTGGTGTCGATGTTCTGCTCGGTGGCGATGAGGTCAACGCCCTTGGCCTGTAGCTCCTGGGCGATGGCGTGGAGGTCCAAGACAGAGCGCGCCAGTCTGTCCAGGCGTGTGACCATCAACACGTCCCCCTTGCGGGCGAAGCGAATGGCGTCCGCCAGCTTTCCTCGCCCCTCGCGGCTGGTGCCGCTGGCCTTGTCAATGAAGACTTCCTCTGCACCGTGGCGATTGAGGAGGTCCACCTGGGCGGCTTCGTTCTGGCCGGTAGAGGAAACGCGAGCATAGCCGATTTTCATAAGACACCTTTTGTCCGATAAGGTCTAAGATGAAATCGGAATATCGTCCGATAAATCCGATGTCAATCCATATCGGACATTTTACGGCGCGGCTGCGTTGACCGAAGTGGGTATACCTTATCGGACAGTACGCCCTCAGGGCGCCAGAAGTCGCTTGATCAGCGCCTTTCCGGCCATGCTCAGGTGAAGTTCCGGGGTCTTCGCGCCAAGACTTCCTATGCGCTGCTCCACGAGGCCAAGCCCCGGCGTTCCGTGGCGGGTGACAGCAGCGAGCGCATTGACGTTGCGGGATACTGAGGATTGGCTGAGGTTCACTAGCTCACCGAGGTCGCGCTGATGGATACCCGGCCGCATTGCGATCATGAGAAACATCGAAGCCATCTGCATGGGCATCTCAGCGTTGATCTCTCGGAAGACCTCCGTATAACGGAATAATTCACGAAGCCCTTGCTTCGTCATAGCCCCACCGCGCCGCTCTTTCGTCAATTCCATATGCATCCTCCTGTTTGCCCGGAGGATGCCGGAGGGTGAGGGAAGGTCAAGACGGTAATCGCCCGGGATATCTATGGAAAACGAAGGTGCCGCAATGCGGGGCAGCGGTGGGAAGGGGGTACGGGGGGCCTCGCGCGGTTCCTCTATATCGATTGCCGCCTCGGATTTTTGCGGTAGAAAGGTCGCGACTCTTCAAGCCGGGGCGTTATCTGTGAGCCGATCTATTCCCAAGCTGGCACTGGCGTTCGCGCTAGCGATGCCGTGCGCTGCAAATGCCAGTTACATTTCCAACTACGCCAAATGGAAAGAGGTCTCCAAGGTTGAGCAGGCCGCTTATCTAGCCGGCGTGATGGACCACTGGACGCGGACCTCGGCCCCAGGTGAACCGCCGTGGATGAAGCCGCAGCGGACGGGGGTCAACAGATGCATACGGGAGCAGGAAATCAGCGCGTATATGCTCGTAGACCTCGTGGATGCCCACTACAAAGCCCACACACTCGATTGGCGAGTCCCCCCGGCTTCGGTCGTGACCCACGCCTTAATGGGGCTATGTCTGCTTGACGTAAACAGCGAACGCGAGAAGGCTGGGTTCAAGCCTTGGGAGCGCAAGCCTGCCCAGATTTCAGAAGACCACTAGCCACCAGTCTTGCGGATGGCCGGCAGCACCTCACGGGTTACCCAGTCTTGGAACTTGCGGGCCTCGGGTTTGTCCGAGCGCATGATGAGCTTGTAGAGGCCGCTTTCGGAGATGAACGTTGCGCCTCGGTTGGGGAAGCTAATGTGGACCTGCTCCACCATTGAACGCCCAACAAGAAACCGCTCATCGTCATCCAGGCCAGAGAGGTACTGCTTAGACGAGCCCTGCTTCGCCCGAAGGCCGAGTGCGTCAATGGCATCGACTGCCATGAACCACGGCTCTCTTCCCTTAATAAGGATACGCAGCTCAATGCCGTGGAAATTGAAAGTGCGGAGTTCATTGGTGTTGGTCATGGGTTCTCCTTGCGCCGCCTTGGCGCGTGATGAGAAACCCTGATCTCGACCTTGGCAACGCGGTCAGCACTGGCTAGCTTGTGGTCTGGCAGCGCTAGCCGCCACCGGCCCTGTTTTGCTAGAGGGGCAAGAAAACGAGGGTCACAGTGTCTGCATTGTGGCCCTCATCCTTTTCGCCGTTCGGTCTCAAACGGGCTTCGACTTCTGATACCGGCTATACGCATCCAGCCCAACACCACCGATCTTGAGCGCCGCTGCGAACGGGCTCGGGCCGGTTGCCCACGGCATTGATGCGATGCGATCACGGGCTTTCGCCTTGACGCCATCCAACTCCCTTGTGAGGTTCTGAGTGGTGAAGCCGGTGTTCTGCGAAATGCGGTCCTTTGCGGTGGCCTCCTTGCCATAGACATCAGCGAGGAGTGCATCGACTGAGAGACCGGACACCCCAGCTTCCCCGGCCGAGACCATAGCGGCGGCACGGGCTGCTCGGGCTTCACGAGCGATGTCTTGCTTCTGAGCGGACGCCGCATCCTCTTCCTGGATTTGCCGGGTCTGGATGTCGGTGTACTCACGGGCGGCGCTGAGATTGGCATTGCGCTGGTTCTCTTGCACCATCGCATTCTGCTGTTTCGCCGCCTGCTTCTCGCCCATGTAGCCGAAGGCTGTTTGAGCCGCGCCTAGCGCTGCGGCCATTATCGAAAATGGTTCACACATGACATGCCTCGCCTGCTAGTGAATTACGCATTGTTCGTTCCTTACTCTGTACGCTTCGCGGAGGGGGAGGTTGCCGGGACCAGCAGCGGGTACGGTGTATCCGGTAAGCTCGAAACCGAAGCGACGGAGCCGCTCAATTGCCACCTCATTTCGGCAATCCACCATCGCGGAAACGACCGGATGTGCCGTGTGTATGAGCGCAAGGTATCGCTGAATTTCCTTGCAAAGCGATTCTTCGTGGTCTCGCAGCTCATCACTGCCAAGGAGCCACAAGGAGGCCATCGCGGCATCTTGCGGATATGCCACGCTGCCAAACATGGCGACAGGGTTGCCATCCAGGTCAACAGCGGTCAGGCAGAAGATGGAATGGGAGAGTCCTCTTTCAAGGCTAACCGCAGCGGACGGGGAACCACAAGCCACGATGGCGTCCAAGTCCGCCTTGCAAAGTTTTGGCGCGAGAAAGACCACATCCTCGGGGAGCGAGGGGCGAACGGTGAGGGTGGCCGATGCGGTCGGCGGAGATAGTTCGGGGTTCATGAGAATCCTTGCGGGTGTCGCGGGCAGATAGCCATTGCCTGGATAGGCTTGGCGCTGCTGGGATGGGATGATGGACATGATTGATCGGAGGATCACCAAGGCCATACCTTAGTAATGTTTCGGGGGGGCGGGGGGAGAGGCTCCCTCCTATGGTGAGGGGTAATTCGCAGTTAGAAAAACAAACGCTCATGGGCCGCACGCACACTCCGTCCGTCGCCCATGTATCGCCGTGCTGCGGCATTACTGGCTAGCATGTCCGCAATTTCATTTTCGGGGTGCCCGGCGTGCCCTCGTACCCATTGCCAGTGAACATCGCGCGCGCCCAACGCCTTGTCGATACCTTCCCATAGATCGGCATTGGGCAGTGGCTTCGTGCCCCGCCACCAGCCTGTGGCCTTCCACTTCTCGAAGCCACCTAATGTCATCATCTCTACGATCATCTTATTGTCCATGGTGATGACAGCCGGCGTGTCGGTTTCAGGGGGAAGTTTGGAAAGGCCCTTGAGTGCCGCGGTCATTTCCATGCGGACGTTCGTCGTGTTGGGAGGCTGGTATCCAGCAAACGCGGCTTGCCTGATTGGCGTGTCACCTTCGCGAAGTTGGAGAACGACACCCCACCCTCCCGGGCCTGGATTGCCGGGGCACGCGCCATCACTGAAAATGGCGTAGTGTCGGCCCGCCCGGATGGATGTGAGCGAAAGTAGTTCATGCGACATGGCGTAGAATCCTCGTAGCGAGTCATGGGGCCGCATTCCCGCTGCGGATGCAGCAGGGCGGCTAATTGGTGAGAGATCGCGCCCATGGAGTCCTATGGGCGTTTTAGGGATTAGGGGTTTGCCCCCGGCCCTTGTGGACCGAGGGGATTGGGTTGGCGGGTGATCTTTGCGCGTTATCGGCGAGGGTCTCGTGACCATTCTGGCAACGGATGAATGAACGCCGAGAGTAGCTGGGAAACCCCGTTGAGGTTTTGGAACGGCAGGATGCGCGCCAGGGTGCGGGCATCCGATTGTGAGAAGCCGCCGCCGTGCGCGACCTTTCCGGCAACCCCAAGCCCTTCTAATGAACTCTGCAACAGGTCCGCCGAGGGATTGCCAAGGAAAGCATCGGACCCTAGCGCGGTGGACCGGGCGTCAAAAACCGGCTTACCCGTGATGGGACTTGCCAGAAATGTGTCCACCGCCATCGGCATGATGGTGGCCCAAGAGGAGTTCTGCACGCCCGCTGCTGCCAAGCTGCCGAGCGAAAGGCGCTTATCCAGGTATTCCTCCCGGTCGCTGCGGCCGATGCTGTTGAGGTACGTTCGCGCCATGTAGCTCATGGACGCCGCGAAGGTCGTGGTCAGGAAGGCCGTGGCCGTTGCAGTGTCCCGGAAGTTGAGGCCCTGGAGGGTCTGCTTCGTGTAGGCGGCGAGAACGAACGAGCGGAACTGGAGGAACGTCCTAGCCAGCGGCGCGGACATCCACATGGCCATCTGCCCGATGTCATTCTCCTGGATGATGGAGCGACTAAGGCGGAAGGAAGCGAACTCAAAGTTTGCCGCCGCATCACGGTCGGCCCACTTAGCGAGATTCAATGCCTTAAGCCGACCGTTCTCGAAGGTGGCATGCTCACGGATGCTCTTGTAGATCGCATCGGCGCGGGCCTCATCCAGGTTGAGCGCCTCAAGTCTCCTTGGGTTCATCTTGGTTTTCCCATGTGCCAACAAGGCGAACTTGTTCATGATCGCTCGGCCGGTCCAGCGCTGGAGCGCCGTGTTAACGGGAGCCATACCGGACATGGCTGAGACCGTCCGCTTGCCCTTATGGAGGGCGTCATCGATCCCCTTCATCACCGGGTTATTCCAGGTGTCGAGCGGGTTATCGAAGAGGTCTTCCCTCCTATGTGTTGCGTGACGCACCCAGTCCGCACCAACGCCCGTGATGTCTTCCCATTCCTGGGCAAGCGCATCGTCGAGTTTGCCGGTCTTGGCATTGCGCCACATTGCACGGAACGATGGCACGTTGGTGAGCGAAGCCTTTAGCCCAAGCTGGGAAACGGTGTTCATGGTTTCCGAGAGCTGGGCGAAGCCAACCTGACCCATGACCCGGATGAAATTGTAGTCGCGGGTCATGCGGAGGAGCTGGCTCCATTCCGAGCCCTCATCCCAAGTGGGCTTCCCCACGATGGTGTTATAGACCCAGTTGAGGCGCTTGATGTCCTTCAAGGTCGCGCCCTGGACACCCTTCTGGTCGCCCACGTCCGTCACCCGGCTCATGAGCGTCTGCCATTCGCCATCCGAGGTGATGCCTTTGACGAAGTATTCATCGGCAGCGTCACCCGGCTTCCACTTCGGATTCTTGATCTCCATGCGCGCCATGGCGATGCGGCCCGACATCTGGCGCGAGTAGCTGCGAATGAGCGTATCAGCATCGTTCACGAACAGGTCGGAGATGCGGACGAACTGCGACCCAGGCTGGCCATTGGAAAACGGGAGCATGAGCCCGAAGTTCTCATCATAGAAGGCGCGCCGTTTGCCGTGCTTGCCTGCGCCGTCCTTCTTCCCCGGCTTCATGTGGCCCACGAGGGCGTCTATGTCCACCTCGGAAAGGTCGGTGTCCTGGAGGAGGTTTGCCTTGAGAGCGTCTAGGTCCTCCCCTGAGAACGCACGAGACATTTGCTGGAGTTCGCCGGCTGAAAGCGAGTGGAGCTTCCGCACATAGTTGTAGGCGAACTTATCGGCCAGCTCTTCGGTGATCTCCTCATTGACCTCACGAATGCCTCGGGCAATGAGGCCGGAGAGTGTGCGGTGACCGAAGCGCGTGAGGTGTTCCTGGATAGCACCAAGGTCGAAGATGCGCGGGACATAATGGTCATTGCGGGTCATCCCCTCAAAGCCCCGAACGGGACGCAAGGTGCGACCGTCTATGAGGCCGGGGTTCGCCGCGATCTCCGCATAGTTGCCGAGGACATCCCGGAGGATGGCACCCTGCGCTTTCACGGCCGGGTCGTATTCCACCATCAAATCGCGGTCACGGGCAAAGGCCGTCACCTGTCGATGGAACTCGTCCCGACTGAGTTCAGGGTTGCGCTCACGGAACTGCTTCCAGTTGGCCTCATTGGCGGAAGAACCAGCTATCATCCAGGCGGAAGAAGTCCCGCCGCGTTAACTGAGCAAGCTCATTGATTCGAGCGCCGGAGTAAGCCGACAGCCAGGGCAGCCACCGTAGTTCCGGTGCCGATTCTTTCCGGGCCGCGAGCAGCACCGTTGCGGCTTCCTCCATAGTGAAGGTGCGGGCATCGCTGGCAACTGTCTGATAAGCGGGGGCCTTCACGATGTCCAAAGGATTGCCAGCAGGATAAAGCTCCCCGAGGCTGTGTTGACGCGCCCACTGTAGAATCGTGCGGAGATTCTGGAGGCGTTGCTTTACAGTGTTATTGGATAGCTTGGCCTTTTCCAGCATGGCTTGTTTCCACGCATCGGCCTCGCGCGCCGTGACCAACGTGGCATCATCGCTCTTGCGGAAATCCCGGAACTCCTCGGCTGCAATGCGGAACTTTTTCGTGGTGGTCTCTCGCATTGGAACGGCGTTCTTGCCTGCGGACTTCTTCATCTATCACGCTGGAGAAGGTGGTGCCGCTTCCAGGAGCGTCACGGGGAACGGGGGCAGGGGGCGCTGAAACGGTTGGGGCGAATGCCGGGTATTTGTTGGTTTCCCCAGTATCCGAATAGTCACCACCGGCCTTATTGAGGTTCACAAGGGCTGATTCATCCAGGGCCTGGGCAACAAGATGGAGCAGTGCCGGCCGTTGATCGGCGGGGATAGAGATAGCCTTTTGTGCGAGCTTTATATCAACGAGCGGCCCAAAGCGGCGCTCCATATCGATGGCGATGGTGTCGCCGCTCGGCACCTTAAGCGGGTGCAGGCGCCCGTCACGCGCCTTGCTACTCGCCACCACGACAGCGGCCCAAGTTTGTGTCTGGCCTGGGGCATCGTCGAACGCGGCGACAAACACGCTGCGGACCTCGCCCGCCAAGGCCAGCATTTGCTTGTGAGAAAGTGGAGTGGGTGCCGACCGCATCGCCTGCCAAAAGGACAGGAGTGCGGCATAAGCCTCACCGAAGCGCGCCTTGGCGGTCGCGGCATCGCCGGTCTCAAGGGATAGCTTCACGCTGGTGCCGGGTTTCACCGGACGCCATACACCCGCCACTGGCAGGTGGATAGTTCGTCCTGGGGCTAGCTTAAGCAGGTCTTGGGGAACGCGAACGCGGAGATAATAGCGTCTGCCGATAAGGACAGGTGAAGACATTGCAAGGCTCATTGTGTACCGCCGCTGTGTACCAGTGGGACGGCCGGAACTCAAGCAATTCCAATATGTTCAATCATTTCAAGGGGATGAAATGGTGGGCGATGAGAGACTCGAACTCCCGACATCCTCGGTGTAAACGAGGCGCTCTACCAACTGAGCTAATCGCCCGCCGCGTTGGTGGCTGTGATCTATGCGGAACCGGATCGAACCGCAAGAGGCAATTGCAAAGTTTTCTGCATTTTTTTGAAGGGTGCGGTGATGATGCGGGAGGGTGTGGAAACATTTCGTGCGGCGTCATTCTTTTGTCTTGAAACCTGCTTGACACCCAAAGGCGAACCCCGTAGTTAGCCGCTCATCGAACGGCCAAGGCCGCTCGGGACGGATGCCTTGTCATCCGGTCGTTTTCGAGGAATGCGGGTGTAGCTCAGTCGGTTAGAGTGCCGGCCTGTCACGCCGGAGGTCGCGGGTTCGAGCCCCGTCACTCGCGCCACTCGAAAGGCCGGACCATCATCCGGGACTTAAGGTCCAAAAGATGCGCGGGTGTAGCTCAGTCGGTTAGAGTGCCGGCCTGTCACGCCGGAGGTCGCGGGTTCGAGCCCCGTCACTCGCGCCATTCTTCTTTCTCTTCCCGTTTCTTCCTGCTTTTTCTTCATGTGGAGAACGAGCTGCGATTTCCGCTTCTCACGCTGAATGTTTGCAGGCCTCTCCGCGTCTCGGATATAGCGACGCGTCAAAAAAGAGAGAGGATTCGCATGCGAAACATCACGATGATTCTGGCCGGGTGCGCTGCGCTCGTCGCGCTCAGCATTCTGTTCGGCTCCTGGTTCACCGTCGATCAGGGGGAGCGCGGCGTGATCCTGCGCTACGGCGCCATTTCCGGCACGGCCGAGCCGGGTCTCGGCTTCAAGCTGCCCTTCATCGATTCGATCGTGCGCGTGTCCGTACAGTCCAAGGCGGTGGTCTATGAGAAGATGGAAGCCTACAGCCGCGATCAGCAGCCGGCGGAGATTCGTCTTTCGGTGAACTATCGCATACCCGCCGACCGCGTGCAGGAAGTCTACGCCACCTATGGTGGGGAGGACGGGCTTCTGTCGCGCCTGATCGAGCGCAAGGTCTTCGAGGAGACGAAGACGGTGTTCGGCCGCTTCAATGCGGTGACGGCGATCCAGGAGCGCGGACGGCTGAACGCGGAAATCGCCTCCGCCATCCAGCAGGGCGTCTCCGGCCCCGTCCTCATCGATAGCGTTCAGATCGAGAACATCGATTTTTCGGATGCCTACGAGGCAAGCATCGAGCAGCGCATGCTGGCCGAGGTCGAGGTGCAGCGCCTGCGGCAGAACGCCGAGCGCGAGAAGGTGCAGGCGGAAATCACGGTGACGCAGGCGCGCGCCCAGGCCGATGCGCGGCGTGCGGAGGCCCAGGCGCAGGCCGATGCCGTCAGGCTGGCGGCGCAGGCCGAATCGGAAGCGATCCGCCTGCGCGGCGAGGCGGAGGCCGAAGCGATCAAGGCGCGGGGCGACGCGCTGAAGGACAATCCCGGCCTCGTGGCGCTGACGCAGGCGGAGAAATGGGATGGCCAGCTGCCGCGCACCATGCTGCCGGGCGGCGCCGTTCCCATGCTCAACCTCAACCCGAATTGAGGGTTCAATCCAAGGCGACAAAGGCGCAGGCGCGGTTTTGGCCCGCGCCTGCGGCGAAACGCCCCGAATGCCGCCCGTCATGAAATCGTAACGATTTAAACGGCTTCCCGCGGGCTTTCGCCGCTCCTGTCTCAAAAGCGAAGATTGATTGCGGCGAAAGCGGGACAAAGCCTTGCGCGGGGGCGCTCGCTGCGCTAACGACAGGGCGTTGCAACATACTTTATCGGCTTGCAGGTCTTGAACCAACAGGCGTCTCTCCGGCGCCGATCGCAGGCAGGATGGACGCCAATGACTGAACTTCTCGGTTCCTATATTCCGATCGCCATCTTCATCGGTATCGCGCTTGTGATCGGCCTTGCGCTGCTGGTCGCGCCGTTTGCCGTCGCATACAAGGCCCCTGATTCGGAAAAGCTTTCCGCCTACGAGTGCGGCTTCAACGCTTTTGACGATGCGCGCATGAAATTCGACATCCGCTTTTATCTGGTGTCGATCCTCTTCATCATCTTCGACCTCGAAGTGGCCTTCCTCTTCCCCTGGGCCGTTTCCTTCGGCGACCTGGGCTGGTTCGGCTTCTGGTCGATGATGGTTTTCCTCGGTGTCCTGACCATCGGCTTTATCTACGAATGGAAGAAGGGAGCACTCGAATGGGAGTAGCATCCAACACGCTCGTCGCGCCGCAGCCGAAGGGG
Source organism: Shinella sp. AETb1-6 (assembly GCF_009826875.1). Taxonomy (NCBI): domain Bacteria; kingdom Pseudomonadati; phylum Pseudomonadota; class Alphaproteobacteria; order Hyphomicrobiales; family Rhizobiaceae; genus Shinella; species Shinella sp. AETb1-6. Next base: position 181,142 of record NZ_WUMM01000006.1, read on the forward strand.
ATCATCGATCCCTCGACCGGCAAGCCCATTGGCAGCAACGATGCCTTCTTCGGCGAGATCAACAACGAGCTCGCCGACAAGGGTTTTCTCGTCACCTCCACGGATGAGCTCATCACCTGGGCCCGTACCGGCTCGCTGATGTGGATGACCTTCGGCCTGGCCTGCTGCGCCGTCGAGATGATGCAGCTTTCCATGCCGCGTTACGACGTGGAGCGCTTCGGCTTTGCGCCGCGCGCCAGCCCGCGCCAGTCCGACGTCATGATCGTCGCCGGCACGCTGACCAACAAGATGGCGCCCGCGCTCCGCAAGGTCTATGACCAGATGCCGGAACCGCGCTACGTCATCTCGATGGGCTCCTGCGCCAATGGCGGCGGCTACTATCATTATTCCTACTCGGTGGTGCGCGGCTGTGACCGCGTGGTGCCGGTCGACATCTATGTACCAGGCTGTCCTCCCACGGCGGAAGCGCTCCTCTACGGCGTGCTCCTGCTGCAGAAGAAGATCCGCCGGACCGGTACGATCGAGCGTTAAGGGCAGGGGACTTTAGATATGAGCGAAGCTCTGCGGGAGCTCTCCTCCCACATCGGCGAAGTCGCCGGCGGCCTGGTGTCGTCCGCCGACATCGCCTATGGCGAACTCACCCTGAAGACCGACGGCGCGCGCGTCGTCGAGCTTCTGACCTTCCTGCGCGATGACGTGCAGTGCGGTTTCGTCAATCTCATCGATATCTGCGGCGTCGACTGGCCGGCGCGCGCCGAGCGCTTCGACGTGGTCTACCACCTCCTGTCGCCGCGCCAGAACCTGCGCATCCGCGTCAAGGTCGCGACCGGCGAGGACGTTCCCGTTCCCTCGGCCTGTTCCGTCTATCCGGGCGCCGACTGGTTCGAGCGCGAAGCCTACGACATGTACGGCATCCTCTTCACCGGCCACCCGGACCTGCGCCGCATCCTCACCGACTACGGTTTCGAGGGGCACCCGCTGCGCAAGGACTTCCCGACGACCGGTTTCGTGGAAGTGCGCTATGACGACGAGGTCAAGCGCGTCGTGTACGAACCGGTCGAGCTGAAGCAGGAATTCCGTAACTTCGACTTCCTCTCCCCCTGGGAAGGCACGGACTACGTGCTGCCGGGGGATGAGAAGGCGAAGACGAACTGATTAATGTAACCGCGAATAGCGAGTAGCGAATAGCGAATAGTTATCGCCGAGACGAAGGAGAAGCAGACGGTAAACTCCTATAAGGAACTCCGAGTCTGGCAGGTGGCGATAGAACTCGCTGTCGAAGCCTATAAGACCACTGGAGATTTTCCGAGGAGTGAGCTTTACGGGTTGACGTCCCAGATGCGAAGAGCGGCCGGCTCCGTTGCGGCCAATATAGCGGAAGGCCATGGACGAGAGACCACAGCTCATTTCATTCAGTTTCTGAGATTTTCTCAAGGATCCTTGAAGGAGTTCGAGACCCATTTGATCATAGCCAACAGGGTAGGCTTTTTAGAGGATCATAAGTTCAAAGAACTGATCGATCGCTCGGAAGATATCGGAAAAATGTTGCGCGCTCTGATCAGAAGTCTGCAGGACAAGCTATGAATCGATCGACGAACACTATTCGCTATTCGCTATTCGCTACTCCCTCCCAGCGCGGAGCGCGCCCATGAACGAGCACAACGTTCGCAATTTCAACATCAACTTCGGCCCGCAGCATCCTGCGGCGCACGGGGTTCTCCGTCTGGTTCTTGAACTCGACGGCGAAATCGTCGAGCGCGTCGATCCGCATATCGGCCTGCTGCACCGTGGCACCGAGAAGCTGATCGAGACGAAGACCTATCTTCAGGCCGTTCCCTATTTCGACCGCCTCGACTACGTCGCGCCGATGAACCAGGAACATGCTTTCGCGCTGGCCGTCGAGAAGCTGACGGGCACGGAGGTTCCGATCCGCGGGCAGCTGATCCGCGTGCTCTATTCGGAGATCGGCCGCATCCTGTCGCATCTGCTCAACGTCACGACCCAGGCCATGGACGTCGGCGCGCTGACGCCGCCGCTCTGGGGTTTCGAAGAGCGCGAAAAGCTGATGGTGTTCTACGAGCGTGCCTGCGGCGCGCGCATGCACTCGGCCTATATCCGTCCGGGTGGCGTGCATCAGGACCTGCCGCACGAGCTGGTGGAAGATATCGGCAAGTGGATCGACCCGTTCCTGAAGACCGTCGACGATATCGACGCGCTTCTGACCGGCAACCGCATCTTCAAGCAGCGCAACGTCGATATCGGCGTCGTGAAGCTGGAAGACTGCTGGGCCTGGGGCTTCTCGGGCGTGATGGTGCGTGGCTCGGGCGCGGCCTGGGACCTGCGTCGCTCGCAGCCCTACGAGTGCTATTCCGACCTCGACTTCGACATTCCGATCGGCAAGAACGGCGACTGCTATGACCGTTATGTCATCCGCATGATCGAGATGCGCGAATCGGCGAAGATCATGCGCCAGTGCGTCGACCGCCTGCTCGGCGACGCCAAGGTCGGCCCGGTCTCCTCCATCGACGGCAAGATGGTTCCGCCGAAGCGCGGCCAGATGAAGCGTTCGATGGAAGCGCTCATCCACCACTTCAAGCTCTATACCGAAGGCTATCACGTGCCGGCGGGCGAGGTGTATGCGGCCGTCGAAGCGCCGAAGGGCGAATTCGGCGTCTATCTCGTCGCCGACGGCACCAACAAGCCGTATCGCTGCAAGATCCGCGCCCCGGGCTATGCCCACCTGCAGGCGATGGATTTCATCTGTCGTGGCCACCAGCTTGCCGACGTCTCGGCGATCCTGGGCTCGCTGGATATCGTGTTCGGCGAGGTTGACCGCTGATGCCGAAAGCCGCCCTTGCCATCGTCGCCGCTGTCCTGACCGCCGTGCCTGCGCTTGCGCAGGAGGGCGGCGAGGGCAACGCGTCGTCGACGATCGGCCAGCTGGCGGGGCAGGGCTATGAGATCAAGGCGGCGGCGCCGAATGGCAGCCGTTACGTCCTATTCATGCAGAAAGAGAAGTCTGTCTACGCCTGCGAGTTCGTCAACACGACGAGAACGCAGTGCCGGCAGATTAACTGAGACAAGGCGTTACAGAATGTCCGTTCGTCGACTAGCCGATGATAATGTTCAGCCCGCCAGCTTCGCCTTCACCGAGGAGAATGCGGCCTGGGCCAGGGCGACCATCAACAAGTATCCGCAGGGCCGCCAGCAGTCGGCCGTGATCCCGCTGCTCATGCGGGCGCAGGAACAGGATGGCTGGGTCACCAAGGCGGCGATCGAATCCGTCGCCGACATGCTCGACATGGCCTATATCCGCGTGCTCGAAGTCGCGACCTTCTACACGCAGTTCCAGCTTCTGCCGGTCGGTACGCGCGCCCATATCCAGGTCTGCGGCACGACGCCCTGCATGCTGCGCGGCGCGGAAGAGTTGATCAATGTCTGCAAGAAGCGCATCCATCCGGAGCCCTTCCACCGCAACGAGAGCGGCACGCTGTCCTGGGAAGAGGTCGAGTGTCAGGGCGCCTGCGTCAACGCGCCGATGATCATGATCTTCAAGGACAGCTACGAAGACCTGACGCCCGAGCGGCTGGAGACCATCATCGACCGTTTCGACGCGGGCGAGGGCGCCGAAGTGGCGACCGGTCCGCAGATCGAGCGCGTCTTCTCCGCACCGGCCGGCGGCCTCACCAGCCTCACCGCGTCGGACGCCGCCGTCGGCAAGACGGCGCCGCGCAGCCGCAAGACGGCGGATGAGAGCGTCAGCGTTCCCCCGTCGAATGCCGCCAAGCCGAAGACGGACGCCGCTGAAACCGATCCGACGGTCAAGACGCCGCTGACGTCCAAGGCGGAAGCCGCCGCCAACGCCAAGGTAAAGGGCGAAACGCGCGCCGAGGGTGGCGACGCCGACGAAAAGCAGCCGGCGGCTGCCGTCGCCAAGCCGTCGCTGAACGACAAGAACCGTCCGGCCGGCATCGAGCGCCCGGCCACGGTCGACGACCTCAAGCTGATCTCCGGCGTCGGCCCGAAGATCGAGGGCACCCTGCACGAACTCGGCATCTTCACCTTTGCGCAGGTCGCGTCCTGGAAGAAGGCCGAGCGCGAGTGGGTCGACGGCTATCTGAACTTCAAGGGCCGCATCGAGCGCGACGACTGGGTCAAGCAGGCCAAGGCGCTCGCCAAGGGCGGCGAAGCGGAATACATCCGCGTTTTCGGCAAGAAGCCGCGGTAAAGAGGTGAACCATGCTTAAAGATCAGGATCGCATCTTCACCAATATCTACGGCACCAAGGACAGGTCGCTGAAAGGCGCCATGGCCCGTGGCCAGTGGGACGGCACCAAGCAGCTTCTCGAAAAGGGCCGCGACTGGATCATCAACGAGATCAAGGCGTCCGGCCTGCGCGGCCGCGGCGGCGCCGGCTTCCCGACCGGTCTCAAATGGTCCTTCATGCCGAAGGAATCCGACGGCCGTCCGCACTACCTCGTCGTGAACGCCGACGAATCCGAGCCCGGCACCTGCAAGGACCGCGATATCCTGCGCCACGATCCGCATACGCTGATCGAGGGCTGCGTCGTCGCGTCCTTCGCCATGGGCGCCCATGCCGCCTATATCTATGTGCGCGGCGAGTTCATCCGCGAGCGCGAGGCGCTTCAGGCGGCCATCGACGAGTGCTACGACGCGGGCCTGCTCGGCAAGAACAACAAGCTGGGCTATGACATCGATGTCTTCGTCCACCACGGCGCCGGCGCCTATATCTGCGGCGAAGAGACCGCACTGCTCGAAAGCCTCGAGGGCAAGAAGGGCCAGCCGCGCCTGAAGCCGCCATTCCCGGCCAATATGGGCCTCTACGGTTGCCCGACGACCGTCAACAACGTCGAGTCGATCGCCGTCACCCCGACGATCCTGCGCCGCGGCGCCGGCTGGTTCTCCTCGTTCGGCCGCCCGAACAATGTCGGCACCAAGCTGTTCATGATGTCGGGCCACGTCAACACGCCCTGCACCGTCGAGGAAAGCATGGGCATCTCCTTCAAGGAGATGGTGGAGAAGCACGGCGGCGGCATTCGCGGCGGCTGGGACAACCTGCTGGCTGTCATTCCCGGCGGCGCATCCTGCCCGGTCGTCAAGGCCGAGGACATGATGAACGTCACGCTCGATTTCGACGGCCTGCGCGAGGTGAAGTCCTCGTTCGGCACCGGTGGCATGATCATCATGGATCGCTCCACCGACATCATCAAGGCGATCTGGCGCATCTCGGCCTTCTTCAAGCACGAGAGCTGCGGCCAGTGCACGCCCTGCCGCGAAGGCACGGGCTGGATGATGCGCGTGATGGAGCGCATGGTGCGCGGCAACGCGCAGAAGCGCGAGATCGACATGCTGTTCGACGTCACCAAGCAGATCGAAGGTCACACGATCTGCGCACTTGGCGACGCGGCCGCCTGGCCGATCCAGGGCCTCATCCGCAATTTCCGCCCCGAGATCGAGGCGCGGATCGACCAGTACACCGCCAATGCCATGGACCATGGCGCGGTGCTGGAAGCAGCGGAGTAAGACGATGAAGACGCCGGCCGGACAGGATGGAAATGCCACCAATGTCCCGCCGGCCGAAGCGGCCGGCGACGACCCCTTCGGGATGGCGCAGTGGTTGAAGGATGTGCCCGATGTGCCGCTGCATCCGCTGATGGCGCATCCGGTCGCGGCGATGGCCGCGACGGCGGCGATCGGCTTCGGGCTTGCCGGCCAGATGGCCGGCGCGATGCTGGGGCTGATGCAGGGTGCCACGGGACAGGCAAAGGCGGTGCTGGACGAGGCGGCGGATCTGGCCGCCAGGGCCAAGGCAGAGCCGGTCGGGGCGAAGCCGGTGCTGAGGGGGGTGCCGAAGGAACCGGTGGCGAAGGCGCAGACGCCCGCCGTCGAACGGAAGGCGAAGGTGGCGCGGGACAAGACCGCGACGCCGAAGCCGGCGGACGAAAAGCCGGTGCGCACGGCGCCGGTGAAGAAGGCCGCCAAGGCCGATGACCTGAAGATGATTTCGGGCATCGGGCCGAAGCTGGAGCAGGTGCTGAACGGCATGGGCTTCACGCGCTACGCCGACATCGCAGCCCTCGGGGACGCGGATGTCGCAAGGATCGAGGCCGAACTCGGCGCTGGCGGGCGGATTGCCCGCGATGGCTGGGTGGAGCAGGCAAGGACGCTGGCGAAGGGCAGGGGAAAGACCCGCCCGGACCGGCAGTAGAAACGAAGGCGAAGGCCCGGGTCATGTCCCGGGCCGAAGGCCGGAGAGAGAATGGCGCTGGTGAGACGCGGTTCGCGTCAAAGCGGGATTGAGATATGGCAAAGCTGATCGTCGACGGAAAAGAAATCGAAGTCCCTGACCACTTCACGCTGCTTCAGGCGTGCGAGGAGGCGGGCGCCGAAGTTCCGCGCTTCTGTTTCCACGAGCGGCTTTCGGTCGCCGGCAACTGCCGCATGTGCCTCGTCGAGGTGAAGGGTGGCCCGCCGAAGCCGGCGGCCTCCTGCGCCATGGGCGTGCGCGACCTGCGGCCGGGCCCGAACGGCGAACCGCCGGAAGTCTTCACGACCACGCCGATGGTCAAGAAGGCGCGCGAAGGCGTGATGGAGTTCCTGCTCATCAACCACCCGCTGGATTGCCCGATCTGCGACCAGGGCGGCGAATGCGACCTGCAGGACCAGGCGATGGCCTTCGGCATCGACTCGTCGCGCTACGCTGAGAACAAGCGCGCGGTCGAGGACAAGTATATCGGCCCGCTCGTCAAGACGATCATGAACCGCTGCATTCACTGCACGCGCTGCGTTCGTTTCACGACCGAGGTCGCCGGCATCACCGAGCTCGGCCTGATCGGCCGCGGTGAAGACGCCGAGATCACCACCTATCTCGAGCAGGCGATGACCTCGGAGCTCCAGGGCAACGTCGTCGACCTCTGCCCGGTCGGCGCGTTGACCTCCAAGCCTTTCGCCTTCACGGCCCGTCCGTGGGAGCTGAACAAGACCGAATCCATCGACGTCATGGACGCCGTCGGCTCGGCCATCCGCGTCGATACGCGCGGTCGCGAAGTCATGCGCATCCTGCCGCGCGTCAACGAAGAGATCAACGAAGAGTGGATCTCCGACAAGACCCGCTTCATCTGGGACGGCCTGAAGACCCAGCGTCTCGACCGTCCGTATGTCCGCAAGGACGGCCGCTTGCAGCCCGCCTCCTGGGCCGAGGCCTTCGGCGCCATCAAGGCCGCCGTTGCCGGCAAGCCGGGCGACCGCATCGGCGCCATCGCCGGCGATCTGGCCTCCGTCGAGGAAATCTACGCGCTGCGCGAGCTGATGACCTCGCTCGGTTCCGTGAACATCGATTGCCGCCAGGACGGTTCGGTGCTCGATCCGTCGCTCGGCCGTGCAAGCTATATCTTCAACCCGACCATCGAAGGCATCGAGCAGGCCGACGCGCTGCTCATCGTCGGCTCCAACCCGCGCCTCGAAGCCGCCGTGCTCAACGCCCGCATCCGCAAGCGCTGGCGCATGGACAACTTCCCGATCGGCGTGATCGGCGAGCAGGGCGAACTGCGCTACGGCTACGAATATCTCGGCGCCGGCACGGACACGCTGTCCGGCCTCATCAACGGTTCGATCTCGTTTGCCGAAACGCTGAAGAAGGCCGAGCGTCCGATGATCATCGTCGGCCAGGGCGCGCTGTCGCGCGCCGATGGCCTCGCCGTTCTCTCGGCTGTCTCGGCGCTTGCGGAGACTGTCGGTGCGGTCACGGCCGGCTGGAACGGCCTTGCCGTGCTGCACACCGCCGCCGCCCGCGTCGGCGCGCTCGACCTCGGCTTCGTGCCGGGCGAGGGCGGCAAGACGGCCGCCGAGATGCTTGACGGTACGGACGTGCTCTTCCTGCTCGGCGCCGACGAGATGGACTTCGCGAAGAAGTCCGCCTTCACCGTCTATATCGGCTCGCATGGCGACAACGCGGCGCATGTCGCCGATGTCATCCTGCCGGGCGCGACCTATACCGAGAAGTCGGGCACCTGGGTCAACACGGAAGGCCGCGTCCAGATGGGCAACCGCGCCGGCTTCGCACCGGGCGACGCCCGCGAGGACTGGGCGATCCTGCGTGCGCTTTCCGACGTTCTCGGCAAGAAGCTGCCGTTCGATTCGCTCGTCCAGCTGCGTGCAAAACTCTATGCCGCGCATCCGCATTTCGCCGCGATCGACGAGATCGCACCGGGCGAAATCGCCGATCTCTCGGCCCTTGCGAAAAAAGGCGGGACGATGGCGAATTCCGGGTTTGCGTCTCCGATCAAAGACTTCTATTTGACGAACCCGATAGCGCGCGCCTCCGCGGTCATGGCCGAATGCTCGGCGCTTGCCCGCAACAATTTCAAAGCCGCGGCGGAATGAGCGCGAAGGAATAAGACGTTATGGACGCTTTCATTTCGACCTATGTCTGGCCCGGCCTCATCATCGTGGCCCAGTCGCTTCTGCTGCTGGTGCTGCTTCTGGTGTCGATCGCCTTCATCCTTCTGGCAGACCGCAAGATCTGGGCGGCCGTTCAGCTGCGCCGCGGCCCGAACGTCGTCGGCCCCTTCGGCCTGCTGCAATCTTTCGCCGACCTTCTGAAGTTCGTCTTCAAGGAGCCGGTCATCCCGGCAACGGCCAACAAGGTCATCTTCCTGCTGGCCCCGCTCGTTTCGGTGACGCTGGCGCTGGCGACCTGGGCGGTGATCCCGGTCAACGACGGCTGGATGATCGCCAACATCAATGTCGGCATCCTCTACATCTTCGCGATCTCGTCGCTCGAAGTGTACGGCATCATCATGGGCGGCTGGGCTTCGAACTCGAAGTACCCGTTCCTCGGCGCGCTGCGTTCGGCCGCGCAGATGGTGTCCTATGAAGTGTCGATCGGCTTCGTCATCGTCACCGTGCTGCTCTGCGTCGGTTCGCTGAACCTGTCGGATATCGTCAACGCGCAGAGCGACGGTCTCGGCACGCGCCTCGGCCTGCCGCCGTCGTTCCTCGACTGGCACTGGCTGGCGCTGTTCCCGATGTTCGTGGTCTTCTTCATCTCGGCGCTGGCCGAGACGAACCGCCCGCCTTTCGACCTTCCGGAAGCGGAATCCGAACTCGTCGCAGGTTTCATGGTCGAGTACGGCTCCACCCCGTACATGATGTTCATGCTCGGCGAATATGCCGCCATCTGCCTGATGTGCGCGCTGACCACGATCCTTTTCCTCGGCGGCTGGCTGCCTCCGGTCGACGTCTGGTTCCTGAACTGGGTTCCGGGCATCGTATGGTTCGTCCTGAAGGCGCTTCTCGTCTTCTTCATGTTCGCGATGGTGAAGGCCTTCGTGCCGCGCTACCGCTACGACCAGCTCATGCGTCTCGGCTGGAAGATCTTCCTTCCGATCTCGCTTGCCATGGTCGTCATTACCGCATTCGTGCTGAAGCTCACGGGCTGGTCGCCATGATGACCGTCTCCCGCCTCAGCAGCATTGGAGCTTGAAATGGCTAGTCTTTCGCAAGCCGTAAATTCGCTGTTCCTCAAGGAATTCGTCGGCGCGTTCTTCCTGTCGATGCGCTACTTCTTCCGCCCGAAGGCAACGGTGAACTATCCCTTCGAAAAGGGCCCGGTCTCTCCGCGCTTCCGCGGCGAGCATGCGCTGCGCCGTTACCCGAATGGCGAAGAGCGCTGCATCGCCTGCAAGCTGTGCGAGGCGATCTGTCCTGCCCAGGCCATCACCATCGAGGCCGGTCCGCGCCGCAACGACGGCACCCGCCGCACGGTGCGCTACGACATCGACATGGTGAAGTGCATCTATTGCGGCTTCTGCCAGGAAGCCTGCCCGGTCGACGCCATCGTCGAAGGTCCGAACTTCGAGTTCTCGACCGAGACGCGCGAAGAGCTCTACTACGACAAGCAGAAGCTCCTCGAGAACGGCGATCGCTGGGAGCGGGAAATCGCCCGCAACATCGCGATGGACTCGCCTTACCGCTGATCGGCGGGGCGTATTGAATTTCAAGTGCCTGACGAGAGGGTCGTCAGGCTTCGACGGGGAGGGGGGACCTTCTCCGGGGAAGACGAAAAGGCACCAAAATGGGTCTGCAGGCTCTATTCTTCTATCTGTTCGCCTTCGTGGCGGTGGCGTCCGCCTTCATGGTGATCGCGTCGAGGAACCCGGTTTATTCCGTGCTGTTCCTGATCCTCACCTTCTTCAACGCGGCGGGCCTGTTCCTTTTGACGGGCGCCGAGTTCCTGGCGATGATCCTGCTGGTCGTCTATGTCGGCGCCGTGGCGGTTCTCTTCCTCTTCGTCGTCATGATGCTGGACATCGACTTCGCCGCCTTGCGCGCGGGCGTGCTTGAATATGCACCGGTCGGCGCGCTCATCGGCGTCATCCTGGCCATCGAGCTCATCGTCGTCATCGGCGGTTCGACGCTTTCGCCGGAGATCGCCTCGAACGTCTCCATGCCGATCCCGCCGGTGACGGAGCGCACCAACACGGCGGCACTCGGCGACGTGCTCTATACGCACTACGTCTACTTCTTCCAGATCGCCGGCCTCGTGCTGCTCGTCGCCATGATCGGCGCGATCGTGCTGACGCTGCGCCACAAGCCAAACATCAAGCGCCAGAACATCTCGCAGCAGGTTGCCCGTACGCCGGAAACCGCCGTCGAGGTGGTCAAGGTGAAGCCCGGGCAGGGCATCTGAGGCCGCGCGGACAAGGAAAAGCATCATGGAAATCGGTATTTCCCACTATCTCACGGTCAGCGCCATCCTCTTCACCCTCGGCGTCTTCGGCATCTTCCTCAACCGGAAGAACGTCATCGTCATCCTGATGTCGATCGAACTGATCCTGCTTGCGGTCAACATCAACATGATCGCGTTCTCGGCGTTCCTGAACGACATCGTCGGCCAGGTCTTCGCGCTGTTCATTCTGACCGTCGCGGCTGCGGAAGCGGCCATCGGTCTTGCAATTCTCGTCGTCTTCTATCGTAACCGCGGTTCGATCGCCGTCGAAGACGTCAACGTGATGAAGGGCTGATCGGGTCATGGATACCATCATCAAGGCAATCGTCTTTCTTCCGCTGATCGGCTTCCTGATCGCCGGCATCGGCGGCAACGCCATCGGCGCCAAGGCGTCGGAATACGTCACGTCCGGGTTCATGATCATCGCCGCCGTGCTGTCGTGGATCGTCTTCTTCGACGTCGCCATGGGCGAGACGGAGATGATCAAGGTCAGCGTGCTGCGCTGGATCCAGTCCGGCAACCTCGATGTCGAATGGGCGTTCCGCGTCGACACGCTGACGGCCGTGATGTTCGTCGTGGTCAACACGGTCTCGACGCTCGTGCACATCTACTCGATCGGCTACATGCACCACGATCCGCATCGGCCGCGCTTCTTCGCCTATCTGTCGCTCTTCACCTTCGCCATGCTCATGCTGGTGACCGCCGACAACCTGCTGCAGATGTTCTTCGGCTGGGAAGGCGTGGGTCTGGCGTCCTATCTGCTGATCGGTTTCTGGTACAAGAAGCCCTCGGCCAGTGCGGCCGCCATGAAGGCGTTCATCGTCAACCGCGTCGGTGACTTCGGCTTCATTCTCGGCATTTCCTGCGTCTTCGTGCTGTTCGGCTCGATCAATTTCGAAACGATCTTCGCGACCGCCGCCACCTATCTGCCGGCCGAAGGGGCTGCGGATGCGGCCGAACCCGTCATCAACCTGTTCGGCATGTCGCTCGACAAGTCGCATGCGCTGACGGCCACCTGCCTGCTGCTCTTCATGGGCGCGATGGGCAAGTCGGCGCAGTTCCTGCTGCACACCTGGCTTCCGGACGCCATGGAAGGCCCGACCCCGGTTTCGGCCCTCATCCATGCCGCGACCATGGTCACCGCAGGCGTCTTCCTCGTCGCCCGCATGTCGCCGGTCTTCGAACTGTCGCATGACGCCCTGATGGTCGTCACGCTCGTCGGCGCGATCACGGCCTTCTTCGCCGCGACCGTCGGCCTCGTGCAGAACGACATCAAGCGCGTGATCGCCTATTCGACCTGCTCGCAGCTCGGCTACATGTTCGTGGCGCTCGGCATCGGCGCCTATGGCGCGGCCGTCTTCCACCTGTTCACGCACGCCTTCTTCAAGGCCCTGCTGTTCCTCGGCGCGGGTTCCGTCATCCACGCCGTCGATGGCGAGCAGGACATGCGCTACATGGGCGGCCTGCGCAAGCACATCCCCATCACCTTCTGGATGATGACGATCGGCACGCTCGCGCTGACCGGCGTCGGCATTCCGGGCACCGTCATCGGTTTCGCCGGCTTCTTCTCGAAGGATGCGATCATCGAATCGACCTTCGCGTCGCACAGCCCGGTTGCCGGTTTCGCCTTCGTGCTGCTGGTCATCGCCGCGCTCTTCACGAGCTTCTATTCCTGGCGCCTGGCCTTCATGACCTTCTTCGGCAAGCCGCGCGCATCCGCAGACGTCATGCACCACGTGCACGAATCGCCGGCCGTGATGCTGATCCCGCTCTACATTCTGGGCGTGGGCGCGATCTTCGCCGGTGTGATCTTCGTCGAATATTTCTTCGGCCATCACTACGGCGAGTTCTGGCAGGGCGCTCTGTTCACGCTGCCAGGCAACGACCTCGTCAACGAGTACCACCACGTCCCGCTGTGGGTGAAGTGGAGCCCGTTCGCCGCCATGGCACTCGGCTTCGTCACCGCCTGGTACATGTACATCCGCTCGCCGGAGACCCCGAAATACCTGGCGGAACAGCACCGCGGCCTCTACCAGTTCCTGCTCAACAAGTGGTACTTCGACGAACTGTACGATTTCCTCTTCGTGCGTTCGGCAAAGGCTCTGGGCCGGTTCCTCTGGAAGAAGGGTGACGGCGCCGTCATCGACGGTCTCGGCCCGAACGGTGTCGCCGCCCGCGTCGTCGACGTCACCGACCGTGTCGTGCGCCTCCAGACCGGTTACCTCTATCACTACGCATTCGCGATGCTGCTGGGTATTGCAGCACTCGTCACCTGGATGATGCTCGGGAGTTCCCTCTGATGACCGATTGGCCCATTCTTTCAGCGGTCACCTTTCTCCCGCTCGTCGGCGTGGCGCTTCTGCTGCTGACGCGTGAAGACAGCCCGTACGGCCGCCGCAACATCCTGAATGTCGCGCTGCTGACGACGGTCTTCACCTTCGTGCTCTCGCTCTTCATCTGGATCGGCTTCGACTATTCGAACCCCGGTTTCCAGATGACCGAGAAGCATGAATGGCTCGGCACCGGCATCTCCTACCATCTGGGCGTCGACGGCATCTCCATGCTGTTCGTCATCCTCTCGACCTTCCTGATGCCGTTCTGCGTGCTGGCGAGCTGGAACACCATCGAGAAGCGCCTGAAGGCCTACATGATCGCCTTCCTGCTTCTGGAAGTGTTCATGGTCGGCGTCTTCGTCTCGCTCGACATCGTGCTGTTCTACGTGTTCTTCGAAGCGGGCCTCATTCCGATGTTCATCATCATCGGCGTGTGGGGCGGCAAGGATCGCGTCTACGCATCCTACAAGTTCTTCCTCTACACGCTGCTCGGCTCGGTGCTGATGCTGCTCGCCATTATGGCGATGTACTGGCAGGCCGGCACGACCGACATCACGGAACTGCTCGCCTACAACTTCCCGGCCCATATGCAGACCTGGCTGTGGCTCGCCTTCTTCGCATCCTTCGCGGTGAAGATGCCGATGTGGCCGGTGCATACCTGGCTTCCCGACGCGCACGTTCAGGCGCCGACGGCGGGTTCGGTCATCCTGGCGGGCGTGCTCCTGAAGCTGGGCGGCTACGGTTTCATCCGTTTCTCGCTCGCCATGTTCCCGCTCGCCTCGGACTATTTCGCGCCCTTCGTCTTCACGCTGTCGGTCATCGCCATCATCTACACCTCGCTGGTGGCCATGATGCAGGACGACATCAAGAAGCTGATCGCCTATTCGTCGGTCGCCCACATGGGCTATGTCACGATGGGCATCTTCGCGGCGAATGCGCAGGGCCTGCAGGGCGCCATCTTCCAGATGCTGTCGCACGGCATCGTCTCGGGCGCGCTCTTCCTCTGCGTCGGCGTGGTCTATGACCGGCTGCATACCCGCGAGATTTCGGCCTATGGCGGCCTCGTCAACAACATGCCGAAATACGCCGTCGCCTTCATGCTGTTCACCATGGCGAATGTCGGCCTTCCCGGCACGTCCGGCTTCGTCGGCGAGTTCATGACGCTGCTCGGCGTCTTCCGCGCCAACACCTGGGTTGCGCTTTTTGCGACCACCGGCGTCATCCTCTCGGCCGCCTATGCGCTCTGGCTCTACCGCCGGGTGATCTTCGGTGCGCTCGAGAAGGAAAGCCTGAAGTCGCTGCTCGATCTCTCGGGCCGTGAAAAGCTCCTGCTTTATCCGCTGGGTATCCTGACCATCTTCTTCGGTGTCTATCCGTCACCGGTCTTCGATGTGACGGCGGCTTCGGTCGACGCCCTGCTCAACCAATATTCCGCGGCTCTGCAAGCGGCGCAGCACTCTGTTGCGCTTCTGGCGAACTGACGACGGGACCCTAGACATGACTGCTGATACAATCCTCGCCAGCCTGCAGCTCTCGATGCCGGAGATCATTCTGGCCGTTGGCGCCCTGGCCCTGCTGATGATCGGTGTCTTCTCGGGCGAACGCTCCGGGACGACGGTCACCGGTCTTGCCGTCGCGCTGCTCATCATCTCCGGCCTCTGGCTGGTGCTCGCCACGGGCGAGGGCCAGGCCTATGGCGGCGCCTTCATTTCCGACCCGTTCGCGCGGTTCATGAAGGTGCTGGCGCTGATCGGCTCGATCACGGCCATGGTCATGACGGTCGGTCACGCGCGTTCCGACCAGCTCGACCGCTTCGAGTTCCCGGTGCTGATCGTGCTGTCGACGCTCGGCATGCTGCTGATGATCTCGGCCAACAGCCTGTTGTCGCTGTATCTGGCGCTGGAACTCCAGTCGCTCGCGCTTTATGTCGTCGCCGCCATCAACCGCGAAAGCCTGCGCTCGACGGAAGCCGGCCTGAAGTACTTCGTGCTCGGCGCGCTGTCCTCGGGCATGCTGCTCTACGGCATGTCGCTGGTCTACGGCTTCACCGGCCAGATCGGCTTCCAGGAAATCGCCTCCGCGCTGACCGCCGAGGGCCGTTCGCTCGGTCTCGTCTTCGGCCTGGTCTTCATCCTTGCCGGCCTTGCCTTCAAGATCTCCGCCGTGCCGTTCCACATGTGGACGCCGGACGTCTATGAAGGCGCGCCCACCCCGGTCACGGCCTTCTTCGCGGCCGCGCCGAAGGTCGCCGCCATGGCCATGCTCGTGCGCATCGTCATCGACGCCTTCGAGCCCGTCGTCGCCGACTGGCAGCAGGTCATCGTCTTCATCTCGATCGCCTCGATGCTGCTCGGTTCGTTCGCCGCCATCGGCCAGAAGAACATCAAGCGCCTGATGGCCTATTCCTCCATCGGCCATATGGGCTATGCGCTGGTCGGCCTTGCCGCCGGCTCCATGGCCGGTGTGCGCGGCGTTGCGCTCTACATGCTCATCTACATGGTCATGACGCTCGGCACCTTCGCCTGCATCCTCGCCATGCGCCGCAAGGAAGGCGGCAATGTCGAGGATATCAACGACCTCGCGGGTCTGTCCTCGACCAATCCCTTCATGGCGACCGTCCTGACGGTCCTCATGTTCTCGCTTGCCGGCATTCCGCCCATGGCCGGCTTCTTCGCCAAGTACTTCGTGTTCATGGCGGCGATCGAGGCGCATCTCTATGCGCTGGCCATCATCGGCGTGCTGTCGTCGGTCGTCGGCGCCTACTATTACCTGCGGGTCATCAAGGTGATGTGGTTCGACGAGCCGACCGGCGAATTCGCGCGCACGTCGGGCGAGCTGAAGCTGGTCTTCGGTCTCTCCGGCCTCTTCGTTCTCGGCTATATCCTGATCGGCGGGCCGATCGGCAACGCAGCCGAAGCGGCGGCACGGACCTTCTTTTGAGCCGGTCCGGTCATCCTCGCCTGATGTCGCTTGACGACTTCCGGCACGAGGCGCTCACGGATGTGAGTTCGACCAACACGGAATGCCTGGAGCGCGCCCGAAAGGGCGCGCTTTCCGGTCTCTGGGTGACCGCCGTGCGCCAGACCGGCGGTCGCGGGCGGCGCGGCCGCGCATGGTTCTCCGAGCCCGGCAATCTCTACGCGTCGCTGTTGCTGATCGATGCGGCGCCGATGGACCGTCTCGGCTCCCTGCCGCTCGCCGTCGCCGTTGCGGTGCAGGATGCGATCAGCCGCGTGGTGCCGCTCGATGCGCCCGATGTGCTGATCAAGTGGCCCAATGACATCCTCATCGAGCGCCGCAAGGTCTGCGGCATCCTGGTGGAAGGGGAAACGCTTGCCGACGGCCGGCATGCGCTGGTCATCGGCATCGGCATCAATGTGGCCGTCGCCCCGGAGGCGGGCCTCTATCCCGTGGCCACGCTGCGCGATTTCGGCGTATCCGCTTCCCCCGACGAACTTTTCGCCCATCTCTTCCAGTCGATGGCAAAGACGCTGTCCTTGTGGGATGGCGGGCAGGGCATCGCCGTGATCATGGAGCGCTGGAAGCAGGTCGCCGGCGGCATCGGCGAAAACATAACGGTCAATCTCCCGGACCGTTCGATTTCCGGGCGCTTTGCGGGAATTGATGATACAGGTCTCCTCAAGCTGGAGACGGATGACGGCGGCACGCGCTTGATCGCGGCCGGCGACGTATTTTTTGGATAGGATGTTTTGAACACGATGGCACAAGAAGACGAACTGGTGTTCCTGCCGCTTGGCGGCGTCGGCGAAATCGGCATGAACCTGGCGCTCTACGGCTACGGCCCGAAGGCCAACCGCCAGTGGATCATGGTCGATTGCGGCGTCACCTTCCCGGGACCGGATTTGCCGGGCGTCGATCTCGTCCTGCCCGATATCCGCTTCCTGGCCAAGGAACGCGACCGGCTGAAGGGCATCATCATCACCCACGCGCATGAGGACCATTACGGCGCGCTGAACGACCTGTGGCCCGGCCTCAACGTGCCGGTCTATGCCTCGCCCTTCACGGCCGGCATGCTGGAGGCCAAGCGCGACTACGAGCGCAGCCGCGTCGAAATTCCCGTCACGATCTTCAAGCAGGGCGACCGCATCCATGTCGGGCCCTTCGAAATCGAGGCGATCGGCGTCAACCACTCGATCCCCGAGCCCATGTCGCTGGCGATCAAGACGCCGCTCGGCACGGTCGTCCATACCGGCGACTGGAAGATCGACCTTGAGCCGTCGCTTGGTCCGCTGACGGACGAGACGCGCTTCCGCAAGCTCGGCGACGAGGGCGTGCTGGCGCTGATCTGCGACAGCACCAACGCCCTGCGCGACGGCGTTTCGCCTTCCGAGCGCGAGGTGTCGGAAAGCCTGACCAAGATCATCGAGGCATCCGAGGGCCGGGTCGGCATCACCACCTTCTCGTCGAATGTCGGGCGCATCCGCTCGATTGCGCGCGCCGCCGAGGCCGCCGGGCGCGAGGTGCTGCTGCTCGGCAGTTCCATGAAGCGCGTGACGGATGTGGCGCGCGACATCGGCCTGATGGAAGGCATCAAGCCGTTCATTGCCGAGGACGAATTCGGCTACATTCCCCGCGACAAGGTCGTGGTGATCCTCACCGGCAGCCAGGGCGAGCCGCGCGCGGCACTGGCCAAGATCGCCCGCGACGAGATGCGCAACGTCGCCTTCACCGCCGGCGATACGATCATCTTCTCCTCGCGCGCCATTCCCGGCAATGAGAAGGCGATCAACGATATCAAGAACGGCCTGATCGAGCAGGGCATCCATATCATCACCGATTCCGAGGCGCTGGTGCATGTGTCGGGCCACCCCCGTCGCCACGAGCTGCAGCAGATGTATGGCTGGGTGCGCCCGAAGATCGTCGTGCCCGTGCACGGCGAGGCCGCCCATCTGACGGCGCATGCCGAGCTTGCGGAACAGTCCGGCATCGGCAAGGTCCCGCGCGTGCGCAATGGCGACGTCCTGAAACTTGCCCCCGGCGAGCCCGAAGTCGTCGATCACGCCCCGTTCGGCCGCATCTTCAAGGATGGCAACCTGATCGGCGATTTCGAGGAGATGGGGATCGGCGAGCGGCGCAAGCTGGCCTTCGTCGGCCACGTCGCCGTCAGCGTTCTGCTCGACAGCCGTTACGATTTCATGGGCGATCCCGAGGTCGAGCCCTTCGGCCTGCCGCAGTTCGACGACGAGGGCGAGGATATGGGCGATACGCTCTACGATGCCATTCTCGGCGCCGTCGAAAGCATTCCGCGGGCCCGCCGCAAGGATCTCGAAATGGTGCGCGAAGCGGTGCGCCGCGCGGTGCGTTCCACCGCAAACGAGATCTGGGGCAAGAAGCCCGTCGTGACGGTGTTCCTGACTAAGGTCTGATTGCCGATGTCGGGGGAATGATATCGGAAGCGCTCAGGCCCCCTCATCCGGCCCTTCGGGCCACCTTCTCCCCGAGGGGAGAAGGGGAGACTGCAGACGTCTCGTTTTCTCCCTTCTCCCCTCGGGGAGAAGGTGCCGGCAGGCGGATGAGGGGGCAGGCCACGCAGGATGCTCTGAACGGAGGGGATAACATGCTCGGAAGGGTCAACCACATCGCCATCGCCGTGCCGGATCTCGCCGCGGCCACGGCGACCTATCGCGATACGCTGGGCGCGAGGGTATCGCAGGCGCAGGCACTGCCGGAGCATGGCGTGACGGTGGTGTTCGTCGAACTGCCGAACACCAAGGTCGAACTGCTGGAGCCGCTGGGCGAGGCATCGCCGATTGCGGCCTTCCTCGAAAAAGCGCCGTCGGGCGGCATGCACCATATCTGCTACGAGGTGGATGATATTTTCGCCGCGCGTGACCGGCTGGTCGCCGGTGGCGCGCGCGTGCTGGGCGACGGAAACCCCAGGACCGGCGCCCACGGCAAGCCGGTGCTTTTCCTGCATCCCAAGGATTTCCTCGGCACTCTGGTCGAGCTCGAACAGGTGTGACAGCGCGCCGCCCGTCTTCCATTTGAACTTCGCGTTCGCCCGGCGTAAAAGGGCGCTGTCGCACGAGGGCCGCCCATGCAATTCGTTTCCTACTTTGCCGTTTATTTCATCGTCTGGTGGATGACGCTTTTCGCCGTCCTGCCGTTCGGACTGCGCACGCAGGCCGAGGCGAACGAGGTGGTGCCCGGCTCCGTGGAAAGCGCGCCGGCGCGCTTTCGCGGCGGTCGTGTGGTCCTGATGACCACCCTTGTCTCGGCGCTGATCTATGGCGGCTGGTATATCCTGTCCGTGCGCTTCGGCTACGGCATCGATTCCCTTCCGCAGCTCTATCCCGACTTCGAATAGCCCTGCCGCATATCTTAACGGCCCGACAAGGGCCGAAGCATTCCATTCCTGTTCCGCGGATATCCAGGAAATCCGTTCCTTTGGCACGTCGCGCGCTTTGGCGTTATACGCATCCTGTAAATGGCGCGGGCAGGCGGAATTTCGACGATCTGGAAATGAAGGCGCGGAGATGCGCCGGTGAGGCCGAGTGTCGCAGCGTAAGAGGGTGCGCGCCTATGTCCCGTGGACATTGCCGAAAAATGCTGACGTAACGGGAAGGGTCGGCATGAAGTCAAAAAAAAACAAGGCTTAAAGCCTTGTTTTACAGGTATCGCGTGATCTCTATCCGTTGTGCGGTGGCAGCGTCTGCGCGCGCCAAAGATCTAATCCTCCCAAGACTTGACCGCGAATTTGGCTGGAATTTGCACTTCCTGCCTGTTTTGTGACCTGAAATTAGCCCAAAGCTTAGGCGTTGTCATCCGGTTTTTTTGCATTTTTGCTACAGTGGAATAAAATTTTTCCATTGACAAGCCGCGCGCAATTTCCGTTATTGATCGCCCCTTTTTTTGCCACATTCCTCCGAGCCGCCAAGAGCGGTGGACAGTGCTTCGCGCCGTCGCGCCCATGAGGCCTGCCGGGTTTCCTTCCTTTCGCGAAGCGTTTATGAACGCGTGAAAATCAACGTCATTTTGCCCGATTCCCCCCATAGGGCGGTTCGGTCAGTTCGGAACCCTTCCTTATGCGTCTTTCCCGCTTCTTCCTGCCCATCCTCAAGGAAAATCCCAAGGAGGCTGAAATCGTCTCCCACCGGCTCATGCTGCGTGCGGGTATGATCAAGCAGCAGTCCCAGGGCATCTACACCTGGCTGCCGCTCGGCAAGCGCGTGCTGGACAAGGTGAACGCGATCATCCGCGAGGAGCAGAACCGTGCCGGCGCCGTCGAGCTTCTGATGCCGACGCTGCAGTCTGCCGAGCTCTGGCAGGAAAGCGGCCGTTACGACGCCTATGGCAAGGAAATGCTGCGCATCAAGGACCGCCAGGAGCGCCCGATGCTCTACGGCCCGACCAACGAGGAGATGATCACGGACGTCTTCCGCTCGTTCGTGAAGTCCTACAAGGACCTGCCGCTCAATCTCTACCATATCCAGCTGAAGTTCCGCGACGAGATCCGCCCGCGTTTCGGCACCATGCGCTCGCGCGAATTCCTGATGAAGGACGCCTATTCCTTCGACCTGAACCGCGAAGGCGCGGTCCACGCCTATAACCGCATGTTCACCGCCTATCTGCGCACCTTCACGCGCATGGGCCTGCGCGCCATTCCGATGCGTGCCGATACGGGCCCGATCGGCGGCGACCTCAGCCACGAATTCATCATCCTGGCCGATACGGGCGAGTCGGAAGTGTTCTGTCACAAGGACTTCCTGAACCTCGACATTCCCTCGGAAGACACCAACTTCGAGGATGCCGCGGAACTGAAGGCGATCTTCGACAAGTGGACGTCGCGTTATGCGGCCACGTCCGAAATGCATGATGCCGCGGCCTTCGATGCGATCCCGGAGGGCGAGCGCCTGTCCGCCCGCGGCATCGAGGTCGGCCACATCTTCTATTTCGGCACCAAGTATTCCGAAACGATGGGCGCCAAGGTCCAGGGCCCCGACGGCAAGGAACATGCCGTGCATATGGGTTCCTACGGCATCGGCCCGACGCGCCTTGTGCCGGCGATCATCGAAGCCTCGCATGACGAGAACGGCATCATCTGGCCCAAGGCCATCGCGCCCTTCGAGGCCATCGTCATCAACATGAAGTCGGGCGATGCCGCCTGCGACGCCGCCTGCGAGACGATCTACAACGCGCTCCTGAAGGCCGGCATCGACGTTCTCTACGACGACAAGGACGAGCGTGCGGGTGCGAAATTCGCGACTGCCGACCTGATCGGCGCACCGGTCCAGATCATTGCCGGCCCGCGTGGCATCGCCAATGGCGAGGTCGAGATCAAGGATCGCAAGACCGGCGAACGCGAGACGCTGACCATCGAGGCGGCGATCAACCGCCTGACATCTGGGAATTGATACGGGCAGAGCAGGAACAGAGAATGCGGAAATCGCCCCCTCATCCGGCCCTTTGGGCCACCTTCTCCCCGGCGGGGGCAAGGAAAGAGGAGGTGGCGACATTGTCCTTCTCCCCCACGGGGAGAAGGTGCCGGCAGGCGGATGAGGGGGGCATGCGGCATGCTCCCGGTGTAACAGGGAGACAGCATGGCTGACGCAGCGAGCGGGGCGACAGAGGCCCAGGCCGTCAAGAAGAGCCGCCCGTTCTCCGCTTTCGAGCGGATGGTCGCCTGGCGCTACCTGCGCTCCCGGCGCAAGGAAGCCTTCATCTCGGTCATTGCCGGCTTTTCCTTCATCGGCATCATGCTGGGCGTGGCGACGCTCATCATCGTCATGGCGGTCATGAACGGTTTCCGTACGGAGCTGATCTCCCGCATCCTCGGCATCAACGGCCATATGATCGTTCAGCCCATCGATACGCCGCTGACCAACTACGGTCAGCTGGCCGAGCGGCTTTCGAAAGTGGCCGGCGTCACCATGGCGATCCCGCTCGTCGAGGGCCAGACGCTGGCCTCGGGCACGGCGGGGGCGGGCACCGGCGCGCTGGTGCGCGGCGTGCGTCCCGAAGATCTCGCCAAGATGAAGGCCGTCTCCGATCACATCAAGGAAGGCGATCTCGTCGGCTTCGCCACGGGCGGCGTGGCGATCGGCGCGCGCATGGCCGAGCAGCTCGGTCTCAGCGCGGGCGGGCAGATCACGCTCGTCGCGCCGGACGGCGACGTGACGCCGCTCGGCGTCAACCCGCGCGTGAAGACCTATACGGTTTCGGCGATCTTCGAGATCGGCATGTCGGAATACGATGCGTCGATCATCTACATGCCACTCGAGGAAGCGCAGCTCTATTTCAATGCCGAAGGCATCGTGCAGTCGATCGAGCTGTTCGTGTCGAACCCGGATGCGGTCGATGAACTTCGCCAGCCGCTGGAGGCGGCAGCGGAGCGGCAGATCTTCATCACCGACTGGCGCCAGCGCAACAAGACGTTCTTCTCCGCACTCGAGGTCGAGCGCAACGTCATGTTCATGATCCTGACGCTGATCGTGCTGGTCGCGGCGCTCAACATCATTTCCGGCCTGATCATGCTGGTGAAGGACAAGGGCAGCGACATCGCGATCCTGCGCACCATGGGGGCGACGTCGGGCGCCATCATGCGCATCTTCTTCATGACGGGCGCGGCCATCGGTACGGTCGGCACGTTCGCCGGCGTGCTGCTCGGCGTCATCGTCTGCCTCAACGTCGAATCCATCCGCCAGTTCTTCTCCTGGATATCGGGCACGACGCTGTTCAACCCGGAACTCTACTTCCTGAGCCAGCTGCCCGCCGACATGAATGCCGGCGAGACGGTATCGGTGGTCGTCATGGCGCTGGCGCTGTCGTTCCTCGCGACGATCTTCCCCGCCTGGCGCGCCTCCAAGCTCGATCCCGTCCAGGCCCTTCGGTACGAATAGGAACAGAACGCATGACTGCGCGCGTCGCTTTGGAACTGAAGGGCATCGAACGGCACTATGGCCAGGGCGAAACCACGCTGTCGATCCTGCGCGGCGCCGATTTCACGCTGCGAAGCGGCGAGACGGTCGCGCTCGTCGCCCCGTCCGGCACCGGCAAATCGACGCTGCTGCATATCGCGGGCCTGCTGGAAAAGCCCGATGCCGGCGAGGTCCTCGTCAACGGCCATTCCTGCGCGACGCTCGGCGATGACGAGCGCACGGCCATCCGCCGCGGCGAGATCGGCTTCGTCTACCAGTTCCACCACCTGCTGCCGGAATTTACGGCACTCGAAAACATCATGATGCCGCAGCTCATTTCCGGCCTCACCAAGGCGGAAGCGCGCGAACGCGCAGCGCAGCTGCTCGATTACATGCGCATCGGCCACCGTGCCGACCATCGGCCCTCGGAGCTTTCCGGCGGCGAGCAGCAGCGCGTGGCGATTGCCCGCGCCGTGGCCAACGCGCCGCTTCTGCTTCTGGCCGACGAGCCCACCGGCAATCTCGACCCGGAAACCGCCGGCTACGTCTTCGAGGCGCTGGAGGCGCTTGCCCGCCAGTCCGGGCTTGCTGCGATGATCGCCACGCACAACCATGAGCTGGCGGGCCTGATGGACCGCCGCGTGACGATCGAAGACGGCCTCGTGCGCGAACTCGCCTGAGGCCGCACCCGGCGTGCGGTGACGCGCGTCAGGATCAGTTGTCGAGGCCGCAGATCGAGCGGCCGATATCGTCCTTCCAATCCTTCAGGAGAACGAACTGCGCCTGGCCGGCCACCGGCCGGCCGCTGCTCTTTCCCTTGCCGGTCAGGACGTTCAGGTCGCATTCCTGCCCGCCGTCGGGGTTCAGCGTGTCGTAGGACGTGAAGGTGTAGCCCGCCACGATGAAATCGAAGTTGCGATAGGCGATGGTGAGCGACTGGCGCCAACGGTCGCGGCCGATGGTCTCGTTCTTCGTCGACAAAGTGAAGGAGCCGTTGGCGAGTGCGGCAAGCTCGGGCTCCTGGCCGAACAGGGTGAGGCTGCCCCAGACGGTGTTTGGCAGCGACAGCGCGACTGTCAGCCGACTTTCGTTCGGTTTGGCCAGATAGACATAGAGCCCGTTGTCGTCGCCGTCGTTTTCCGGGGTCGCGATGACGGCGAGATCCGCGGTTCCGTCCTTGTTCCAGTCGCCACTCGCCATGGCGATGATGCGTTCTGCCGGAAAGTCGGCGGCGATCGCGCCGGCGGGCAGAACGGTCGTGGAAAACAGCAGGGCGGCGGCAAACGACTTCATCTCAATTCTCCGTTGATCGACCAGACCGTATTGCGCTTGGCGGCGACGGTCCAGAGGGGCTGTGGAAAACTGTTGACATGAGAACAAGAGTGGAACAAAATAAAAACATAAAAGGAAAGGGAGACACCAATGACCGACTTTCTTCGCGATCTCGCAGCCTTCACCACCATGGCAATGTTCGTCGCCAGCTTCTCCGTCATTCTCTTCGGCATCTGACATTTTCGCCGCATCCGTCAACGGAATGCGCCTTGCCGCGTGGATATCGGGTGCAAGGGCAAGAACCGTCTGGACGAGGCGGGTGCGAATCCGCTTAAGCTTCCTGCCTGATTGAAAGGACGAAGCAGATGGCGGAAGCGGCACCGGGCTCAGACAACGAGAAGATCGCGGAAACGCCGCAATTCGTGCATCTGCGCGTGCATTCTGCGTTCTCGCTGCTCGAGGGCGCCTTGCCGATCAAGAAGATCATCGGCAAGGCGGTGTCCGACCAGCAGCCGGCCATCGCCATCACCGACACGAACAACCTGTTCGCCGCGCTCGAGTTTTCGCAGAAGGCGATCGGCGACGGGATCCAGCCGCTGATCGGCTGCCAGCTGTCGATCGACATGGAAGACGAAGGCGAGGGGGAGCGGCGCGGCTCGCAGGCGCAGCTCGTCAAGCTGCCGTCGATCGTGCTGTTGGCGGCAACCGATGCCGGTTATGTGCGCATGGTGGAGCTTGTCAGCCGCGCCTATCTCGGCGGCGAGAGCGGCCAGTCGGTTCGCATCACGAGAAGCTGGCTGGAGGAGGGCACGGAGGGGCTGATCGCGCTGACCGGTGCGCTCGGCGGTCCGGTCGACATGGCGTATCTCGCCGGCCAGCCGGCCGTCGCCAAGGCGCGGCTCAAGGCGCTGAAGGCGGCCTTCGGCGACCGGCTCTATATCGAGTTGCAGCGCCATGGCCGTTACGACCGCCAGCACGAGCGGCGCATGGTCGAACTCGCCTATGCCGAGGATTTGCCGTTGGTCGCGACCAACGAGCCCTTCTTTCCCGCGCCGGACGATTACGACGCGCATGACGCGCTGATGGCGGTCGCGCATAATGCGATGGTGTCGGATGACAACCGGTTCCGCCTGTCGCCCGATCACTACCTCAAGAGCCGCAAGGACATGGCGGCGCTGTTCGCCGATCTGCCGGAGGCCTTGGAGAACACGGTCGAGATCGCGCAGCGCTGCTCCTTCGTTCTGAAGACGCGCGGCCCGATCCTGCCGCGCTTCACCGGCGCCACGGATGATCCGGAAGAGGCCGAGCGGGCCGAATCGGCAGAGCTGCGCCGGCAATCGGTGGAAGGCCTTGAAAGCCGCATGGCCCTTCTGGGGCTGTCGCCGGGTTATACCGAGCAGGATTACCGCGAGCGGCTGGATTTCGAACTCAGCGTCATCGAGCGCATGAAGTTCCCCGGCTACTTCCTCATCGTTGCCGACTTCATCAAATGGGCCAAGCAGCACAACATTCCCGTCGGGCCGGGCCGTGGTTCGGGCGCGGGCTCGCTGGTGGCCTATGCGCTCACCATCACCGACGTCGATCCGCTGCGTTTCTCGCTGCTCTTCGAGCGCTTCCTCAATCCGGAACGCGTCTCGATGCCCGACTTCGACATCGACTTCTGCCAGGACCGCCGCGAAGAGGTGATCCGCTACGTGCAGCAGAAATACGGCCGCGAGCAGGTGGCGCAGATCATCACCTTCGGTTCGCTGCAGGCCCGCGCCGCGCTGCGCGACGTCGGCCGCGTGCTGGAAATGCCCTATGGTCAGGTCGACAAGATCTGCAAGCTCGTGCCGAACAACCCGGCCAACCCGACGCCGCTCTACAAGGCGATCGAGGAGGAGCCCAAGCTGCAGGAAGAGGCGGAGAAGGAGCCGGTCGTCGCGCGCCTGCTCGACATCGCCCAGAAGATCGAGGGCCTCTACCGGCACGCCTCCACGCACGCCGCCGGCATCGTGATCGGCGATCGGCCGCTGTCGCAGCTCGTGCCGATGTACCGCGATCCGCGTTCCGACATGCCCGTCACCCAGTTCAACATGAAGTGGGTGGAGCAGGCGGGCCTCGTGAAGTTCGACTTCCTCGGCCTGAAGACGCTGACCGTCCTGAAAACCGCCGTCGACTTCATTCGCAAGCGCGGCATCGAGGTCAAGCTCGAAAGCCTGCCGCTCGACGACCAGCTGACCTACGAAATGCTCTCGCGCGGCGAAACGGTCGGCGTGTTCCAGGTGGAAAGTGCTGGCATGCGCAAGGCGCTGATCGGCATGCGGCCCGACTGCATCGAGGACATCATCGCGCTCGTCGCGCTCTATCGCCCGGGCCCGATGGAAAACATCCCGGTCTACAATGCGCGCAAGCACGGCGAAGAGGAGATCGAGTCGATCCACCCGATGATCGACCACCTGCTCAAGGAGACCCAGGGCGTCATCGTCTACCAGGAGCAGGTGATGCAGATCGCCCAGGTGCTCTCGGGCTATTCGCTCGGCGAAGCCGACCTGCTGCGTCGAGCCATGGGCAAGAAGATCAAGGAGGAGATGGACAAGCAGCGCGCCCGTTTCGTCGAGGGCGCGGTCAGGAACGGCGTGTCCAAGCCGCAAGCCGACCTGATCTTCGACCTGCTCGCCAAGTTCGCCAATTACGGTTTCAACAAGTCGCACGCCGCGGCCTACGCCATCGTCTCCTACCAGACGGCCTATCTGAAGGCGCATTACCCGGTCGAGTTCCTCGCCGCGTCGATGACCTACGATATGTCCAACACCGACAAGCTGAACGATTTCCGGCAGGATGCCGGGCGCCTCGGCATCGCGGTCATTCCGCCGTCGGTCCAGACGTCCTTTGCGCATTTCGAAACGGGTGAGAACCGCATCTATTATGCGCTCGCCGCCATCAAGGGTGTCGGCGAGGCCGCCGTGCAGCACATCGTCGAGGTGCGCGGCACGACGCCGTTCAAGAGCCTGGAGGATTTCTGCACCCGCATCGATCCGAAATTCGTCAACCGCCGCGTCTTCGAAAGCCTCATCATCGCCGGCGCCTTCGATTGCTTCGGCCATGACCGGGCGGCGATGATCGCCGGGCTGGACCGGCTGCTCGGCGCAGCCCAGCGCGCCCAGGAGAACAAGACGAGCGGGCAGGGCGATATTTTCGGCATGGGGGCCGCGACGGGACCCGAGGTCATCACGCTGCCGGCCTACACGCCATGGCTTGCCTCGGAAAAGCTGCACCGCGAGTTCCAGGTGCTCGGCTTCTATCTTTCGGCCCACCCGCTCGATACCTATCAACCCATCCTGTCGAAGATGCGCGTACAGACCTACGGCGACTTCTCCGTCGCGGTAAAGCGCGGCGCGACGGCCGGCCGCCTTGCCGGCACCGTCACATCCAAGCAGGAGCGCAAGACGCGCACCGGCAACAAGATGGGCATCGTCGCCTTCTCGGATTCCTCCGGCCAGTTCGAGGCCGTGTTGTTTTCCGAAATGCTGAACCAGTATCGCGATCTGCTGGAGCCCGGCAAATCGCTGGTCATGACGGTCCAGGCGGAAGAGCGGCCGGAAGGCATCGGCCTGCGCATCCAGACGCTGCGTTCGCTGGAGGAGGAAGCGTTGCAGACGCAGAAGGCGCTGCGCGTCTATGTGCGTGATTCCGGCCCGCTACGGTCCATCGCCGCCCATCTCAACACCAAGGGCGACGGCCTCGTGTCCTTCATCGTCATCAAGGACAACGGCCAGCGCGAAATCGAGGTCGAACTCAACGAGCGCTTCCGCATCTCCCCCGAAATCGCAGCCGCCCTGCGCTCGGCGCCGGGCGTGCTTGATGTGGAGTTGGTCTAGGCGGTCGCGTTGCGCTGCCGCCCGGGCCGTCCAAAAAGACGGTTTGCGATCTTGATCTTCAGGGCGTCGTTTGCCAATTCCTGACCTGTAACCATCAACAGGGAACCGGAGGAAACGGATGCGATTGCGCGCTGCCCTTGTGTACTGCCTCTTCGCCGTCCTCAGCCTTCCGTCTATTGCCATGGCAGAACGCGAGACGATCACCATCGAAAAGCAGGCCGCACCGGCCGACGATGCGCAACTTCGCCAGCGGGTCGCGCTGATGCGCAGCCGCGTCGACGACGAGAACGTGCAGTTCAGCGGCACCGACGCGGTGGAGGAGCTGAAGGTCTTGCGCAGCTATGTCGGCAAGCGGCAGGATTTGATCGACGAACGCCGCGACATCCTGTCGATGATCGGTCTCGTCACGAGCCGCTCTTCTGTCGTTCCGTTTGAAGACGGGATAGATGCCCTGGCGGAGCTCATGACACTGGCGGACAGCGACAGCCGCCCGCTCGGGCGCCAGCTTCAAGACCGCTATCTCTATGCCGAAATTCTCGGTGGTTACGCGAAGATCCCCGGCAACAGCGCCAGCCACGCGCTGTCCGCCGAGCAATATGGCAAGGCGGCACTGATCGCCGACCGTTACGACGGCTACAGCGACGACCAGCGTGCCGGTGTGCGCCAGAAGCAGGCCTATCAGCTGCACGAGGCGAAGCTCTACGAGCAGGCCTACACGCTCAATCTCGATGTGCTCGCCCGCGGCGAGAAGATATTTGGCAAAAGTCACCCCAACCTGACGACCGTGCTGACCAATCTGGCGCAGAACCTGCACGCGATGGGCCGAAAGCAGGAGGCCGAGCCGTATCTGGAACGTGTGCTGGCCATCGCCGAGGCGGATAACGACCTCGATACCGTGCAGGACCTGTTGTTCCAGCGCGGCGTGCTCGCCTACGAGCTGGGACGGAAGGAGGACGCCAAGGCCTTCATGCTGACCCGGATCGAGCGTCTGCGCGCGGCCGGCGACGAAGGCCAGCTGGCGACGGCGCAGGAGGATTACGACGAGCTGCTGCGCCGCCTTGGCGAGTGAACACGCAAAGCAAAAGGCCACCCGCCGGATGCCGGGTGGCCTTAGTTGACATCGTCGCGGAGGGTCAGTTGATGACCGTCACCGACGACTTTTTCTTTTTCGATTTCCTGCTGCCCTGCGTGACGGACGCGTCGGCCTTCTGCACCTTGCGTGTGATGGTGATGAAGTCCGTCCCGTCGCCGGTTTCCGTGCCAAGCCCCGTGTCGGAAATGGACAGCGACGCGCCTTCGCCCATCAAGCCGGAAATACGGTTGCGCATATCCTCGGGGATATCCAGCCTGTCCAGCGTGCGGGCGATCGCGTCCGGCGCGCTCGCGTCCGCCTCGGTGGTGATTCCGAGCCGCTTCAGGGTCGATTTCGGCAACTGGTTGTCCATGCTCACGCCGTACCATTCGGCCGTGCCCTTGTCGGCATCGACGGCGCGCGCGAGCAGGAAATGCGTGCCCAATGCGACGTCCGGCTGGCGGATGGTGATCGCTTCCTCGACGAGCGGCTTGAACTTCTGCCGCACGAGGATCTGGCCGTTCGGCGGTGCACCCTTGCCGGCCTTGGCATAGACGGCGGCAACGAGCTCAGGCGTCACCATGCCGTCCTCCTTCAATCCCTCCGCCAGCTGGAAGGCGCGGATCGCCGTGATCGTCTGCTTGCCGTGGCGGCCGTCCGGCGCGCCGGCGTCGTAACCCAGCGTGTTGAGCAGCGTTTGCAGGTCGAGCAGCGCTTCGCGCTCGCCGCGGCGGGTGATCAGGATACGGATCGGGTCCTGCTCGGTCCTGACGACGACGGGTTCGACCGCCGACGGCTTGGTCTCGGTCATCGCGACCTCGACACTCTTGTCGCCGGCCTCGATCAGCGCAGGCCGCAGGCCGGCATCGGAAAGCAGGGGCGTATCCGGCACGACGATAGAAGGCTTGAAGAGGGCGGCATGAACCACGCGTTGCGGCGCGACGTCCCGGTCGGAGATCAGGACATGCCCGCCGCGACGGGTGGCGGAAAACAGCGTCTTGGCGAAATCGTTGGGCAGGCGCACGCAGCCGTGCGAAGCCGGGTAGGAGGGCACGCTGTTGGAGGCGTGCAGCGCGATACCCGACCAGGTCAGCCGCTGCATGAAGGGCATCGGCGCGCTGTCATAGATATTGGAAAAGTGCGTGCGCTTCTTTTCGAGAATGGAGAAGATGCCCGTCGGCGTCGAGTGGCCGGCCTTGCCGGTGGAAACGCGCGAGGTCGCCACGACCACGCCGCCATCGTAGATCTTCAATTCCTGGAGATCCTTCGAAACCACGATCTGGAGCGGCCCTTCGAGCGTGCCGCCAAGGGCGCTCGTGCAACTCAGCATCAGACCCAGAATGCTCATGCCAGCGGCAAGACGAAACTTCATGTAACCCACCCGTACGCAATACAAACCGGGGGTAATCCTAGTGCATCCGGTTTAAGGAACACTTGATGCACCGTTCCGATGTCCCCTGCGGTGCCATCCCGATACACAGGAAAACGCCGGTTTGCCGGGATTTATTCGCTCGGGTCGTCGAATTTCCCCACGGCCTTCAGGCTCACTTTTCCGTGAGTTCTCTCGGGGCCGGAGCGGCCGAATGTGTAGCCGGTCTCTACGCTCGCCTTGCCGAACTTGTCGCGCAGCGTGTTCATCGCTGCTTCCGCCGCGGCGCGCCTGCTGGCGGCGGGATCGACCAGGTCGGGCGGGTCGGCGCGGCCGGAATCCGTCAGGTCGCTGACGCCGATGCCGATGAGCCGGTACTTCGTGCCGTCGGCTTCCTTGCGCAGGAGCTCCATGCCGGTGCGGAAGATCCGGTCGGCCAGCATGGTGGGGTCCTCGAGCTTGCGGTTGCGCGTCCGGCTCTTGAAATCGGCGCTCTTGAGCTTCAGCACCACCGTATGGCCGGCGATCTGCGACTTGCGCAGGCGGCTCGCGACCTTTTCGCTGAGCTGGCGAAGATGGGCGACAAGATCGTCATAGCGCCAGATATCGTCGAAGAAGGTGGTTTCCGCCGATACGCTCTTGACCGCTTCATTGGCGTGGACCTCGCGGTCGTCCTGCCCGCGGGAGAGGTTGAAGAGGCGCTTGCCCATGATGCCGTAGCGCCGCATCAGGTCCGTCTCCTCCATGGTCTGGAGCTGGCCGACCGTGCGAATGCCGTCGCTCTCCAGCGTCTGCGCGAAGGCCTTGCCGACGCCCCAGATGATGCGAACCGGCTTGTCCTTGAGGAAGGCGAGCGCCTCCGCCTCGCCGATGACGGAGAAGCCGCGCGGCTTGTTGAGGTCGGAGGCGACCTTGGCGAGGAACTTGCAATAGGACAGGCCGATGGAGATGGTGATTCCCACCTCCTTCTCGACCCGCTGCGCGAAGCGGGCGAGCACACGGGCAGGCGTGTCGTGATGCAGCCGCTCGGTGCCTTTCAGCTCCAGGAAGGCCTCGTCGATCGACAGCGGCTGCACCAGCGGCGTCAGTTCCTGCATCATGGTGCGTATCTGCCGGCCGACGCGCGCATACTTCTCCATGTCGGGCCGGATCACCACCGCGTCCGGGCAGGCTTCCAGCGCCTTGAACATCGGCATGGCCGAGCGCACGCCGTGGATGCGCGCAACATAACAGGCGGTGGACACCACGCCTCGCTTGCCGCCCCCAATGATGACCGGTCTGTCGGCCAGGTCGGGATTGTCGCGCTTCTCGATCGCCGCATAGAAGGCGTCGCAGTCGATATGGGCCAGCGTCAGGTCGTTGAGTTCGGGGTGGTGGACAAGGCGCGGGCTGCCGCAGGCACGACAGCGGCGCAGGTCCGCAACCTGCCCGGAGAGGCAGTCGCGACAGAAACCCGGAAATCGCGTGGCAGCGGAGCGCATGTCAGGAACAAAAGTTGAACATCGCGACATTACCGCGTAAGTTCATGAGTCTCAAGACGGGCTGTCGCCTGATGTCGCGCAGTGCACAGGCACGGCGGGTGTCGTTGCCGGTTCAAAAATCGATGTCGCCGTGCGGCCCCGACAAGACCGCATGGGCCGCCACAACGGTTTCCGGCCGCGTGCCGGTTGCCGCGCAGAAGTCGAGAAGGGTGGGCTCATGCGCCATCAGGAAATCGACGAGGCCGGCGCGAAAGCCGGGATCGTCCATCGCATGGCGCACGTCCGATGGCAGGACGCCCGTCAGCGAAAGGAAACGCGAAAGCAGTTCCGGCTCGCCGGCGAGCCAGCCGAGGATGGCGATGGCGGTCGCTTCGGCGCTCTCTCCCGCCGCTGTCTCTTTCTGGCTCTTCATCGTTTTTCCTTGGGAAATTTACCTTTTAATCAACCAAGTGCCGCTAAAGTGAATGCGGTCCGGCTGGCTGAATTCGGCTCCGCCGCAACTTATCTATCTACCGGAAGGTTGCAAGGCCGGTCAGAGGAACAGGGACGCACGATGCCCAAACAGGTCATGATTGTCGAGGACAACGAGCTGAATATGAAGCTCTTCCGGGACCTTATCGAGGCGTCCGGTTATACGACCATTCAGACGCGCAACGGCATGGAAGCCCTTGATCTGGCGCGCAAGCACCGCCCGGACCTGATCCTGATGGACATCCAGCTTCCGGAAGTTTCGGGGCTTGAGGTCACCAAATGGCTGAAAGAGGACGACGAGCTTCACGTCATTCCCGTCATCGCCGTTACCGCATTCGCGATGAAGGGTGACGAGGAGCGCATTCGCCAGGGCGGCTGCGAGGCCTATGTCTCCAAGCCCATTTCCGTGCCGAAGTTCATCGAAACCATCAAGACCTATCTCGGCGACGCCTGAGCGAGGGGCCGCAGAATGACCGCACGCATCCTCGTCGTCGACGACATCCCCGCAAACGTGAAGCTGCTCGAAGCGCGGCTTCTTGCTGAGTATTTTGATGTCCTGACGGCCGAGAACGGTTACGACGCGCTGTCGATCTGCGAGCGCACCCAGGTCGATCTGATCCTGCTTGACATCATGATGCCGGGCATCGACGGTTTTGAGGTCTGCGAGCGGCTGAAGGCCAATCCGCGGACCGCGCATATCCCCGTCGTCATGGTGACGGCGCTCGACCAGCCGTCCGACCGCGTGCGCGGCCTGAAAGCCGGCGCAGACGATTTCCTGACCAAGCCGGTCAACGACCTGCAGCTCATGTCGCGCGTCAAGAGCCTCGTTCGCCTCAAGATGCTGACGGACGAATTGCGGCTGCGTGCGGCCACGGCCCGCGCCATCTCGCTGGAGGACGGGCTGGAAACCGGCCTGGGCGACGAGCCCGGCGACATCCTGCTCGTCGACGGACGCGGCAGTTCGCAGGACCGCATCGCACGCGCCTTGAAGCCGATTGCCGAGGTCACCTGCATGTCGGATCCGCAGGCGGCGGTCTTCCAGGCGGCGGAGAGCAATTTCGAACTGGTCATCGTCAATGCCAATTTCGAGGATTACGATCCACTGCGCCTCTGCTCGCAGCTGCGTTCGCTCGAGCGCACGCGCTTCCTGCCGATCCTGCTGATCGCCGAGCAGGGCGATGACGACCTGATCGTGCGCGCGCTCGATCTGGGCGTGACGGATTACATCATGCGGCCGATCGATCCCAACGAGCTGATCGCCCGCAGCCTCACGCAGATCCGCCGCAAGCGCTGCAACGACCGCCTGCGCGCCAGCGTGCGCCAGACGATCGAGCTTGCCGTCACGGACGGGCTGACCGGGCTGCACAACCGTCGTTATCTCGACAACCATCTCAAGCTTCTGATCGACCGTGCCGCCGCACGGGGCAGGGCGCTCGCCGTCTGCATTACCGACATCGATCGCTTCAAGCTCGTCAATGACACCTATGGCCATGACGCCGGCGATGTCGTGCTCAGGGAATTTGCAAGCCGCGTCCGTTCGGCCGTGCGCGGCGCCGATCTCGCCTGCCGCTATGGCGGCGAAGAATTCGTGCTCGTCATGCCCGACACGACACCGGACATGGCGGCCGGCGTTGCCGAACGGCTGCGCGCGATCGTCGAGTCCGAGCCGTTCCGCATCCCGGGCACGGATGTCGCTCTTTCGGTGACGGCATCGCTCGGCATCGCCGCCATGCTGCCCGGTGGTGACACCCCGGATGCGCTGCTGAAACGTGCCGACAACGCGCTCTATGAGGCCAAGCGTTCCGGCCGTAACCGGGTCGTGGCCGCGGCGGCCTGAACGCACCGCGACCTTTGTCCACAGCCATCTCGGCGCCGCCGGCCGGATGGACTTTTTATACCGGCTGCCAAAAATTAAGAAGCCGGCTCACGACCCGGGAACGAATTGCGGAAGCGTGTTCCGCTGTAGTGAAATCTGGCTATAGCGCCGTGGTTTCGTTTTTCCGAAATTTATCAATATCTTGTCGATTGTGCAATCAGGCCGTGCATGCGGCTTCTGATGTGTTCGGCTTTTGTCCTGTTCACCACTTGGTTGCAACGGCACCGCAAACTGTCTCGTTTTCGTGACAGAAAATCGGACGGCGATTAACTATGAGACAACGTACGGATGGTGGAGCGTTAAGAATTCGTTGATTTTTTTTCGTTTCCGGGCGATGTTCAACTCATGGACGGGATGTGATCCCGTACAACCGGTTACCCCATGATGCTAGGTCCGCCGCATCTCCTGGGTCGTGGGGTCGGTCGGTCAGTTACGACAACTACGGAATCCTCGTGCCGTCGTCGTGCCTGGCCGGCCCCCAATTCCGCGCCGCTCTCCGCAAGGAGGGCGGCGTTTTCGATTCGCGTTATGCAAGGAGTGCCGGAATCTCCGGCAAAGAAAAAGGCGCCGGGCGTTTCCGCCCCGCGCCTTTGCGAACCGCTCAGGTTCCCAAGATTACTTGATCTTGGTTTCCTTGAATTCGACGTGCTTCTTGGCGATCGGGTCGTACTTCGTCTTGGACATCTTGTCCGTCATCGTACGGCTGTTCTTCTTGGTTACGTAGAAGAAACCGGTGTCGGCCGTCGACAGCAGCTTGATCTTGATGGTGGTAGCCTTGGCCATGGTCGTCCTGCCTTTATGAAAAACGAAGCCGCGGACAGCCAGTCTGCTCCACGGCTTTAAATCTGCGCGGAAACTACAAATAGCGCCCGAAAAGTCAACCCTGTTTCGGCCGGAAAACCATCCGACCAAGAGAAAGTATGAGGTAAAAGCCGAAGAAGGCGACGATCGCCCAGGCAAAACCGTCATTGCCGGAGACGTCCATGGCCCCGCCGATGGCCTGCGGGCCCACCACCGTGCCGACCGCATAACAGAAGATGAAGGCCGCATTGGCCGCCGCAAGGTCCGCGCCGACGAGTCGCGAGCCGAGATGGCTGAGCCCGACCGTATAGAGCCCCGCAACGCAGCCACCCCAGACGAACAGCACGACGGCCATCAGAATCCAGTTCTGCGAGACCAGGGGCAGAGACAGCGCGCCGATCAGGCCGATGACGGCCATGATCGTCAGCAGGCCCCGGCGGTCGCGCATGCGGTCGGAAACCATGCCGAGGGGGATCTGGAACGCCATGTTGCCGATGCCCATGACGGTGAGGAGAAGGGCGGCCTGCGGCTCGCTGAAGCCCGCGCGGGTGGCGTAGATCGGGAAGAGGGACAGTCCGCCCACCTCGACCGCGCCGAATACGAAGACCGCCGCCGTCGCCGTGGGCACGAGCAGCACATAGCGCATGAAGTGCGCTTCCGGCTTCTCGGTGATGATGGGGCTCTCGCGCCGTGCGATGAAGATGGGCACGGCGGCGAGGAGGATGATCATGGCGCCGACCGCAAACGGCAGAACGCCCTGGCTGCCGAGCAGCGAGAAGAGCAGCGGGCCGGCGGCGAAGCCGAGCGACAGCACCGTCGCATAGATGCCCAGGACCAGCCCTCGGCGGCGCGGCGGTGCTGCGGCGTTGATCCAGAACTCGGAGAGGATGAACAGGGTGGTGATCGCGCCGTGGAAGACGAGGCGCAGCGGAAACCACAGCCAGAAGTTCTCGATATAGTAGAAGCCCAGCCCGCTGATGGCCGCCAGCACGATGGCCAGCAGCATCGTCGTCGAGGTGCCCAGCCCGTGCGCGAGACGCGTGGTGAAGGGGGCGGCCACCATCGCAGCGACGCCCGCCATGGCGGAATTGATGCCGATGAGGGTCGGCGAGATCCCGCGCTTCTCCATGATGATCGACAGCAGCGGAAGCCCGAGCCCGATGGCAAGTCCCACGGCGGAGATCGCGGCGACGGCTGCAATGAGAGAACGCCAGTGAATGTGTTCCACCGGGCCGGATGTGCCGGATTGCGGCTGCGTCATATGCGGTCTGTCCTCAAAGCAGGTCTCGAAGGAAGCGTCCGTGCCGCGTGTGATACAAGGGCACGGCTCTTCCAAACGGCAGAGATTTGTCTTCCTGAAGGCTTTTTTGCAGCTCTTCAAGGATCAAGACGGTTATGTCGGGCATCTCAACGCATGTCTGATCAGAAATATTGACCCAACGCAGGTCCTCCAGCTCGTGACTGGCTGTCGCCGCGGCAGGATCGACACCGGCTTCGTCGGTGAAAAGCGTGAAGAACCGCGTATCGTAGCGGCGCACCATGCCGGCGGGCGTGATCGCGCGCGCAAGGAAGCGCAGCCGCGACAGATCGGGCAGGAAGGGCAGGGCATTGCCTGCGGGATCGGCGAGCGGCGTGCCGACGCTGATTCCCGTCTCCTCGTAGAGTTCGCGGATGGCCGCGACGGCCAGCGCCCGCAGCCGCGAATCGGAACAGCGCGCGCCGGCGCGAATCGCCAGCCTCTCGCAGGCGAGCGCATGAAGCGGGCTGGCGATGGGCAAAAGCCGGTCGTTGGCATCGCGCCGGCCGCCGGGGAAGACATAGACATCCGGCATGAAGACATGCCTGCTGCTGCGCCGCCCCACGAGGACGCGAACGTTTGTGCCCGTCCGGTCGAGAAGCAGGATCGAGGCGGCGTCGACGGGCCGGATGGCTGTCATGCCACGCTGTCGCCGCGCGCCGGCGCTTCCGCGTCATCGGCGGGTTTGTCGCCGAAACCGTGCATCTTCAGCGCCCATTGCAGGCCGATCGTGCCGCCCTTGACGGGCTGGAGCAGGGCAATCGCCATGATGATGGTGATCGGCACCCAGATCATGAGATGCTGCCATGTGTTCAGGGGCAGGATCAGGTCTGTCGCCATGTAGCCGCCAAGCACGATATGGCCGACGATGGTGATCACGATATAGGGCGGCAGGTCGTCGGAACGCTGGGGGGTGAAATCCTGGCCGCAGGCCGCGCAGTGATCGGCAGGCTTGACGAAGGCGCGGAACAGGCGGCCGGTGCCGCAGGCCGGGCAGCGGTTGAGCATGCCGCGACGGATGGAACGCCACACGGGCCGGTCGTTCGGAACGGGCTGTCCGCTCTCCCCGAAATGCTGCGTCGTCTCGCCGGTCTCGTTGGCTTGCATGTCACCTGTCCTTCCTGCCGGAGGCCGCTTGTGTAAACCGCGCCCGGCATGTCCTGTCTGGGCTTAGCGCCGGCCGCGTGGCGGGCGTGTGCCCGGCTGGCGGCGAGGAGCCGATCCCTTGCGCCGGCCCGACTTGTGGAACGAACGGACCGCCGTCGGCATCTTGCGGCCTTCGCTGACCATGTCGAAGCGCAGCGCGCCGGCAAGCGGCACGGCTTCGGCAAGCTTGACGCGCACCTCATCGCCGAGGCGATAGCCGAGCCCGGTCTTTTCGCCCGACAGTGCCTGGTGAGCCTCGTCATAGATGAAGTAATCCTGGCCGAGCATGGATATCGGTACGAAACCATCCGCGCCATATTCGGGCAGGGTGACAAAAAGTCCCGCTTTCGTGACGCCGGAAACGCGGCCGTCGAATTCCTCGCCGAGGCGCGCCGCAAGATGGTGGGCGATGAGCCGGTCGACCGTATCGCGCTCCGCGGCCATGGCGCGGCGCTCGAAGGTCGAGATTTCGGCCGCGATATCGTCGAGTGCCGCCTCTTCGTCGGGCGTGATGCCGCCTTCGCCCAAGCCGAGCGAGCCCACCAGCGCGCGATGCACGATCAGGTCCGCATAGCGGCGGATCGGCGAGGTGAAGTGGGCGTATTTCATGAGGTTCAGGCCGAAATGGCCGATATTCTCGGGACTGTAGATCGCCTGGCTCTGCGAGCGCAGCACCATCTGATTGACCATCTGCTCGAAGGGCGTGTCCTTCGCCTTGGCCAGCACGCCGTTGAAATGGTTGGAGCGCATGTTGCCGCCCTTCACCAGCGAGATGTCGAGCGTCTGGAGGAATTCGCGCAGCGTCTCCTGCTTGGCAAGCGAGGGGGCGTCGTGCACGCGGTAGACGAGGACCTGCTTCTTTTTCTCCAGTGTTTCGGCCGCCGAGACGTTTGCCTGGATCATCATCTCTTCGATGAGCTTGTGCGCATCGAGGCGCGGCGGCACGAAAACACGGTCGACGGTGCCGTCGGGTTTCAGCAGGATCTTGCGTTCGGGCATGTCGAGTTCGAGCGGCTGCCGGCGGTTCCTGCCGATCGTCATGATGCGGTAGGCTTCCCAGAGCGGCTTCAGGATCGTCTCGAGGATAGGGTCGGTCTTGTCATCCGGCGCGCCGTCGATGGCGGCCTGCGCCTGCTGGTAGGACAGCTTTGCAGCGCTCTTCATCATGACGCGGTGGAAGGTGTGGCCCGCCTTGCGGCCTTCCTTGGAGAAGACCATGCGCACGGCGAGCGCGGGGCGGTCGACGCCTTCCTTCAGCGAGCAGAGATCGTTGGAAATGCGCTCCGGCAGCATCGGCACGACGCGGTCGGGGAAATAGACCGAGTTGCCGCGCTTCAGCGCCTCGCGGTCGAGTGCGGATTTCGGGCGAACGTAGTAGCTGACGTCGGCGATGGCGACGGTGACGATCACGCCGCCGGGATTGTCGGGCGACGTGTCCGGCTCGGCATGCACGGCGTCGTCGTGGTCCTTCGCGTCGGCCGGGTCGATGGTGATGAGGGGAAGGCTGCGCCAATCCTCGCGATGCGACATGGATGCAGGGCCCGCCGCCTCTGCCTCGCGGACGACCGCATCGGGGAAGATATAAGGAATGCCATGGGCATGGATGGCGATCATCGAGATCGCCTTTTCCGAGGCCACGGAGCCGATCACGCCCTTGATCTGCGCGCGCGGCAGGCCGAAGCGGCCGATGCGCACGACATCGATCTCCACGAGATCGCCGTCCTTGGCGCCGGCCGTGAATTCGGCATCGACGTCCATCTCCTCGCCGCGACGGTCGATCGGCAGGATGCGGCCATTGCCGCCGGGCATGGAGCGGAAGACGCCCATGCCGGAGTTCTTCTTCTTGTCGAGAACCTTGATGACGCGGCCGGTATAGGCCGGCCCGCCGCGTTCCTTGGCCGGAAAGATCTTGGCAAGAACCCGGTCGCCAAGACCGGCGACCGGCGCCTTGTCCTTGCGCGGCCCGCCCGACTGGCGGATCAGCACCGCGGGCGCCACGCCCGCATCGTCGAGCCATTCGGCGGGGCGGCCGATCAGTTCGCCATCCACGTCGCGCGTCGTGATGTCGAGCACGGTGACCGGTGGCAGGGCGCCGGGCCGCACCAGCGACTTGCGGCGCTTCTCCAGGAGCCCATCCTCCTCGAAGGATTTCAGCAACGCCTTTAGTTCCACGCGCGCTTCGCCCTTCAGCCCGAAGGCCTTCGCGATTTCGCGCTTGGAGGCCTGCTCGGGATGATCGGCGATGAAGCGCAGGAGAACGTCGCGCGGCGGCACGACGCCATGGATGATCGGCGTGTCGTCTGCCGCCGGCGCATCACGACCCGCGCGGCCGGGCCGTCTGGATTGTCCTGACCGGCTGCGTGGTTCTCTGGTCATCCGATCAGGCCTTCTTCGCCTTGGGGGCCGCCTTCGGCTTGGCGGCGGCCTTCGCTTTGGGCTTCGCCGTCTTGGCCTCGCCGGTCTTTGCCGCCTTCGTGGTCTTCGTCGCCTTGGCCTTGCCGCCCTTGGCAGGTGTCTTGCCGGCCTTGTCGGCGATCAGAACGAGCGCTTCCTCCAGCGTGACGCTGTCGGCGGACTTGTCCTTCGGCAGGGTCGCATTGACCTTGCCCCAGTTGACATAGGGGCCGTACTTGCCGTCGCGCACCGTGATGGGGCCGCCGTCCGGGTGGTCGCCCAGCGTCTTCAGCGCGGCCGGTGTTCCACGGCCACGACCGCCGGGACCCTTCGACGCCTTGTCGGCGATCACTGCTACGGCGCGGTTCAGGCCGATCGAGAAGACGTCCTCGACGGTCTCCAGATTGGCATAGCCGCCATCATGCAGCAGGAACGGCCCGTAGCGGCCAAGCCCGGCCGAGATCATCTTGCCCGTTTCCGGATGCTGGCCGATATCGCGCGGCAAGGAGAGCAGGGCCAGCGCCTTTTCATGATCGATGGTGGCAGGCGCCCAGCCCTTGGGCAGGCTGGACCGCTTGGCTTCCTTGCCGTCGCCGCGCTGCACGTAAGGCCCGAACCGACCGGAGCGCAGGGTGATTTCCTCGCCGGTATGCGGGTCCTTGCCGAGGTTTTGCGGCTCGTTGGAGACGGACGCATCCGCATCGGAACCGCTATCGGCGGAAAGCTGGCGGGTGTAGTTGCACTCCGGATAGTTCGAGCAGCCGACGAAGGCGCCGAACTTGCCGAGCTTCAGCGACAGCTTGCCGGTGCCGCACACCTGGCAGATACGCGGATCGCTGCCGTCCTCGCGCTTGGGGAAGACGAGCGGCGCCAGTTCCTCGTTCAGCGCATCGAGGACGTTGGTGACGCGCAGCTCCTTGGTCTCCTCGATCTGCGCGAAGAAATCCTTCCAGAAATCACGCAGGACCTGCTTCCAGTCGAGTTCGCCGGCCGAGATCTTGTCGAGTTTCTCTTCGAGATCGGCCGTGAAATCGTATTCGACATAGCGCGTGAAGAAGCTTTCGAGGAAGGCCGTGACGAGACGGCCCTTGGCCTCGGGGATCAGCTTGCGCTTGTCGATGGTGATGTATTCGCGGTCGCGCAGCGTGGCGAGTGTCGCGGCGTAGGTGGAGGGACGGCCGATGCCGAGCTCTTCCATCTTCTTGATGAGCGTGGCTTCGGAGTAGCGCGGCGGCGGTTCGGTGAAGTGCTGCGTTGCATTCACCTTCTGCTTGTCGAGCTTCTCCTGCGCGTTGATTTCCGGCAGGCGGCCGTCGTCGTCGCCGTCGTCCGATTGCTCGCCGTCTTCCTTCTGGTCCGTATAGGCGGCGATGAAGCCGTCGAAGCGGATGACCGAACCGGTGGCGCGCACGCCGGCCTTGCGGCCGCCGTTGTCGGCTTCGATCTCGACCGTCGTGCGCTCGATCTCGGCAGAGGCCATCTGGCTCGCGATGCCGCGCTTCCAGACGAGATCGTAGAGCTTCAGCTGGTCGGCATCGAGGAAGCGGCGCACTTCATCGGGCGTGCGGTCGAACGATGTCGGGCGGATGGCCTCGTGCGCTTCCTGGGCGTTCTTTGCCTTGGTGGAGTAGAGGCGCGGCTTTTCAGGCACGTAGCGCTCGCCGAACTGGCTTGCGACGGCCCGGCGAGCGGCGTCGATCGCCTCGGGTGCCATCTGCACACCGTCGGTACGCATATAGGTGATGAGACCGACCGTCTCGCCGCCGATATCGATGCCTTCATAGAGCTTCTGCGCCACCTGCATGGTGCGCGACGCCGAGAAGCCGAGCTTGGAGGATGCGGCCTGCTGCAGGGTCGATGTGGTGAAGGGCGGGGCGGGGTTGCGCCGGGTGGGCTTCGCCTCGACGCTGTCCACGCGATAGGACGCGCCGTCGAGCAGGGCTCTCAGGCGGTTGGCCTCCTCGGCATTGCCGATCGCCTTTGGCGTCAGGCGCTTGCCCTCCGCAGAGACGAGACGTGCCTCGAACTCGTCGCCGCGCGGTGTCTTCAGGACGGCGGAGAGGTTCCAGTACTCTTCCGAGACGAAGCGCTCGATCTCGGCTTCGCGGTCGCAGACGAGGCGAAGCGCGACCGACTGCACGCGCCCGGCCGAACGCGCACCCGGCAGCTTGCGCCAGAGCACCGGCGACAGGTTGAAACCGACGAGATAGTCGAGGGCGCGGCGCGCCAGATAGGCGTCGACCAGCGCGATATCGATGTCGCGCGGATGCTTCATCGCGTCGAGCACGGCCGATTTGGTGATGGCGTTGAAAACCACGCGCTTCACCGGCTTGCCGCCGATCGCCTTCTTCTTGTTGAGCACATCGAGCACGTGCCAGGAGATCGCTTCCCCTTCGCGATCCGGGTCGGTCGCGAGGATGAGGCCATCGGAGGACTTCATCGCGTCGGCAATGTCCTTGATGCGTTTTGCAGACGCGGTGTCGACTTCCCAGGACATCTCGAAGTCTTCGTCCGGACGCACGGAGCCGTCCTTGGCCGGCAGGTCGCGCACATGGCCGAAGGAGGCGAGCACGGTGTAGCCAGGCCCGAGATACTTGTTGATCGTCTTGGCCTTGGAAGGCGATTCCACAACTACAACATTCATCGTCATTTCTCTGATACCAGGTGCCGCAGCTTGAGCGCGCGGCAAAAAAGAAGGCGTCCTGCGCCGCAAAGTGTGTTTCGACATGAACAGGGAAAGCGTTTCGGTCAAGAGGTAGGGTTGAAATAAGTCGGTTACAACGCAATACAACCAAAAGTGGACTAATAAATTATTGCAATTATAAATAATCGTATTATCGTTTGGGTGGTACGGAATTGCAACCTGAAGTGATGATTCGTCACGGATGCAACGGGGGTGCCATGAACCCGAAACAAGCCACGCCAAGCATGCCGCCGCGCACTGCGGAGGATAACGTAGCCTATATACGCCAGATGCTCGGTGAATTGCGCATCATCGCGAACAATGACGGCGCCGACATGCTGCGCTACCTGATCGAGATGGCCTATGTCGAAGCCGGAGACATCCTGTCGGGCGTGAGGCCGCTCTCAGTCCGTGGTCATCGAGACGCGCCCATCGACATGGCGTTCCAGACGGCCCGCAAGGTCAAGTTCTAGCAGGATAAGATAGACGGCCGACGGGGCGATGCCGGTGTAACGAATGATCTCGTCGATCTCCGTCGGGACGGGACTGAGGGCTTCCGTCAGCCGTTCGCGATCGC
This sequence comes from Shinella sp. AETb1-6, assembly GCF_009826875.1. Taxonomy (NCBI): domain Bacteria; kingdom Pseudomonadati; phylum Pseudomonadota; class Alphaproteobacteria; order Hyphomicrobiales; family Rhizobiaceae; genus Shinella; species Shinella sp. AETb1-6. The sequence continues at coordinate 224,402 of NZ_WUMM01000006.1, forward strand.
TTTCGCTCGGTGGCAGCCGCTCGGCGGAGGCGATGTCCTCGTCGGGTTCGTCGGCCCCGCTGTTCGGCTGGAAGAGATCGGGCTCGCACAGGGGCCGCAAGCCGTCCAGCACGTCCCGCGCCGTCGTGGTGATCGTCGCACCATCTTTCAAAAGGCCGTTCGTTCCCTCGCAGCGGGGGTCGAGCGGCGAGCCCGGCACGGCGAAGACCAGCCGCCCGAAGTCGCCGGCATTGCGCGCGGTGATCAGCGAGCCGGAGCGCATCGCCGCCTCCACCACGACGAGGCCAAGCGACATGCCGGCGATCAGACGGTTGCGGCGGGGGAAATCGCGTGCACGCGGCTCCCACCCGAAGGGCATCTCGCTGACGGCGACGCCGTCGCGTGCCGTGAGTTCGTCGAGAAGCCCGATATTCTCGGGCGGGTAGGGCTTGTCGAGGCCCCCCGCCATTGCGGCGATGGTGCCGGTCTCGATGCTGGCGCGATGGGCGGCGGTGTCGATGCCGCGGGCAAGACCGGATACGATCGTATAACCCGCCCGGCCGATATCCCGCGCCAGGAGGCCCGCGAGCTTCATGCCTGAAATGGAGGCATTGCGCGCGCCGACGATGCCGACGGCCGGCGCCGTCATGACCTTGCGATTGCCCTTGACGGCGAGAAGTGGCGGTGCGCCGTCGATCTGGCGCAAAAGGGGCGGATAGTCCGGCTCGCCGATGCCGACGAAACCTGCGCCATGGCGTTCGGCCATGTCCATTTCGCGTTCCGCGTCCGCCCGGCTGGCGACGCGGATGCTGCGCGATGCCCCGCCGCGGCGTGAAAGTTCCGGCAGCATTTCCAGCGCGGTCTCGGCGCTGCCGAAGTGGTTGATCAGGTCGCGGAACGTGACCGGCCCGACATTGTCGCTTCGGATGAGCCGCAGCCAGGCGATCCTCTGTCGTTCCGTCAGCGCAATTCCCGTGGTCCTTGCGCTGCGGTCGTCCATGGCTATCCCTTGCTGCCGATCTTGCTTTCCGTGCCGCTCACAAGACGGCTGATATTGGCACTGTGCTTCCACCAGGTGATGAGGGTGAGCACCAGGAAGAGCAGCGCCACTTTCTCATATCCCAGAAACCACAATACAACCGGAGATACGGCCGTTGCAACCAGTGCCGAGAGCGACGAGTAGCGGGTGATATAGGCGCAGGCGATCCACACGGCCGCGAAGACCGCAAGCATGACGGGCACGAGCCCGAGCAAGACGCCGACATAGGTCGCGACACCCTTGCCGCCCTTGAAACCGAGCCAGACGGGAAAGAGGTGGCCAAGAAAGGCGGCGAAGCCAGCGGCAATGCCGGCCTCGATGCCCCAGCGCGATGCGATGGCGGCCGCGGCCGTGCCCTTCAGCGCGTCGAGAAGCAATGTCGCGGCGGCGAGCTTCTTGTTGCCGGTGCGCAGCACGTTCGTCGCGCCGATGTTGCCCGAACCGATCTTGCGCACGTCGCCCAGACCCGCCATGCGGGTGAGGACCAGGCCGAAGGGAATGGAGCCGAGAAGGTAGCCGAGGGCCAGCGCGGCAAGGGTCGGCAAGGGGCCGAGCGGCCAGCTGAAGATGTCGGACACGATTGTTCCCCCCGTTTCATTCCCGGTAGCCGGGGCTATACCCCGGCCGGCCGACGTCCCTTCAGCCCAGCGAATGCACCCGTTCGCCGGCAACATAGGTGCTAACGGCGCGTCCCGTAAAGCGGGCATCTTCGAAGGGCGTGTTCTTCGAGCGCGAGACGAAGGTCTCCTTGGTGGCAAGCCACGGCTCGTCCGGGTCGATCAGCACGATATCGGCCTTCGCGCCCGGCGCGAGCGTTCCCGCATCGAGGCCGAAGATCTTCGCCGGGCGCGTCGACAGCGCATCGATGAGCCGCATCAGCGGGACTTCACCGCTGTGGTGCAGCCGGAGCGCCGCCGCCAGCATGGTTTCGAGCCCGATTGCGCCGTCCGCCGCATCGGCGAAGGGAAGCCGCTTGGTATCGACATCCTGCGGATCGTGCGAGGAAACGATGATGTCGATGTCACCGCGGGCAAGCGCGTCGACCATGGCCTTGCGATCGTCCTCGCCGCGCAGCGGCGGCGACAGCTTGAAGAACGTGCGGTACTCGCCGATATCGTTCTCGTTGAGCGTCAGGTGGTTGATCGAAATGCCGCAGGTGACATTGGCCCCGCGCTGGCGGGCGGTCTTCACGGCCTCGGCGGATTCAGGCACGGAGATCTGCGCGGCGTGGTACTTGCCGCGGGTGAGGCCGGCGATGCGCAGGTCACGTTCGAGCGGAATCAGCTCGGCTTCGCGCGGGCTGCCCGAGAGGCCGAGCCAGCTTGCAAGCAGGCCCTCGTTCATGACGCCGCCGGCACCGAGATACTTGTCGCGCGTTTCAAGCGCGATGACGGCGCCGAATTCGCGCGCATAGGTCATGGCGCGGCGCAGCACCTGCGCATTGTGCATGGAATTGCGGCCATTGGTGAAGGCCACCGCGCCGGCATCCTTGAGCAGGCCGAATTCCGTCATCTCCTCGCCGGCGAGGCCCTTGGTGAGAGCGGCGGCCGGGTGGATGTTGACGATCGCCTTGTCGCGGGCGTTCTTCAGCACGAACTCGACCAGCGCGATGTCGTCGATGACGGGGTCGGTATCCGGCATGGTGATGAAGGTGGTCACGCCGCCCGCCGCTGCGGCGCGCGAGGCGGATTCGATGGTCTCGCGATGTTCCGCACCCGGCTCGCCGACGAAGACCCGGGCATCGACGAGGCCGGGCGCGGCGATCATGCCGCGGCCGTCGACGATCTCGGCGCCCTCAGGGGCGCCCTGGTTCTGTGCGCCGCTGCCGATGGCGGCGATCCGGCCGTTCTCGATGACGATGGAGCCGTTTTCATCGAGATTGCGGGAGGGGTCGAGGATACGGAGGTTCTTCAGGACGGTGGTGCGGGTCATGCGCGGACATCCTGGTTCTGCGAGAGGAGAAGCGTCTGCATGACGGCCATGCGCACGGCGACCCCCATCTCGACCTGCTGTTCGATCACGCTCTGCGGGCCGTCGGCGATTTCGGAGGCGATCTCCACGCCGCGGTTCATCGGGCCGGGATGCATGACAAGCGCATCCTCCTTCGCCGCCTTCAGCTTTTCGGCATCGAGGCCGTAATAGTGGAAATACTCGCGGACCGACGGCACGAAGGCGCCGGACATCCGCTCGCGCTGCAGGCGCAGCATCATCACGACGTCGGCGTCCTTCAGGCCTTCCTCCATGGAGTGATAGACCTCGGCCCCCATTTCCGCGATGCCTGATGGCAGCAGCGTCGCCGGCGCCACCACGCGCACCCGCGCGCCCATGGCGTTGAGCAGGAGGATGTTCGAGCGGGCGACGCGCGAATGCAGCACGTCGCCGCAGATGGCGACGATGATGCGCGACAGCTTGCCCCGGGCGCGGCGGATGGTCAGCGCGTCGAGCAGGGCCTGGGTGGGATGCTCGTGCTGGCCGTCGCCGGCATTGATGACGGCGCAGGACACTTTCTGCGCCAGAAGGGCGGCGGCCCCGGCGGAGGAGTGGCGCACCACCAGCACGTCCGGATGCATGGCATTCAGCGTCATCGCGGTGTCGATCAGGGTTTCGCCCTTCTTTACCGAGGAATTGCCGACCGACATGTTCATCACGTCCGCCCCGAGCCGCTTGCCGGCCAGTTCGAAGGACGATTGCGTGCGGGTGGACGCTTCGAAGAAGAGATTGATCTGCGTCAGGCCGCGGAGCGTCGACGTCTTCTTCTCCCGCTGGCGGGAGATTTTCACTGCCTCGTCGGCACGGTCGAGCAGGAGGGTGATGTCCTGCTCCGTCAGACCCTTGATGCCGAGAAGGTGGCGATGCGGAAAGAAGTCCATGGGGGCTCCGCCTCAACTGTCGTGGATACGCGCGGTCTATAAAGTGTCGGTTTGCGCGCGGCAAGGCGCGGCGGGCGGCGCGCTATGCATTCCCACGCTTTTGTTCGCTGAACCGCATCTGCGGCATCACGGCCCCGTTTCGCCCCGTCGCGACTTGGGATAGAACCCGCTCATGACTCGCGACACCGAACAGAAACTTGCCGATCTCAACCAGCCGCCGCTGTGGTCGGGCATCAACGCCTACCGCTCCGATCCGCTGCTGGTCGACGCCACGGATGCCATGCCCAAGAGCCTTCGCGACGAGTTCGACGCGATCGGCCGCTATGTGACCTCGCCGGAGGCGCAGGAGCTTGCGCGCATGGCAAACGAGGGCGTGCCGCAGCTGCGCACCCACGGCCCGCGCGGCGAGCGCCTCGATGTCGTGGACTATCACCCTGCCTGGCACGCGCTGATGCGCCGGTCCATGTCGAACGGCCTGCATTCCTCGCTCTGGGAAAACGTCCTGGACGAGAAGGGCATTGCGCACAAGGCACGCGCCGCCCGCTTCTTTCTGACCGCGCAGCTCGAATGCGGGCATCTCTGCCCGCTGACCATGACGAGCGCTTCCGTCGCGGCGCTATCTGCGTCGCCGCAGGTCCAGCGCGAATGGGGCCGCAAGATCCTGTCGCGCAAATACGACAGCGCCAACAAGCCCGCCATGCAGAAGAGCGCCATCACCATCGGCATGGGCATGACGGAAAAGCAGGGCGGCACGGATGTGCGCGCCAACACCTCGACGGCCGAACGGGTGGGCGAGGGCATCTACCGGCTGAACGGCCATAAATGGTTCATGTCCGCGCCGATGAGCGACGGTTTCGTGATGCTCGCCCAGACCCGCGAGGGCGTCGGCTGCTTCCTCGTGCCGCGCCTGCTGGAGGACGGTTCGGGCAACGGCCTGCGCTTCCAGCGCCTCAAGGACAAGGTCGGCAACCGCTCCAATGCCTCGTCGGAGGTGGAGTTCTCCGATACGTTCGGCTTCCTGCTCGGCAAGCCCGATGCCGGTATCGGCACCATTCTCGACATGGTCACGCTGACGCGGCTCGATTGCGCGCTGGCCTCTGCCGGCATCATGCGGGCGTCGCTTGCGGAAGCCGTGCATCACACCCGCGGCCGCATGGTGTTTGGCAAGCCGCTCGTCGCGCAGCCGATCATGACGCGGGTTCTGGCCGACATGGCGCTCGATGTCGCCGGTGCGACCGCGCTCTCCTTCCGCCTCGCCGACGCCTTCGATAAGGCGCGCGACAGCGCAAGCGATGCCGCCTATGCCCGTATCATGACGCCGGTCACGAAATACTGGTGCTGCAAGATCGCGCCCGCGCTCATCTACGAGGCGATGGAATGCATCGGCGGCAGCGGCTACGTGGAGGAGCGCCCGATTGCCCGCCACTACCGCGAGGCGCCGGTCAACGCGATCTGGGAAGGGTCCGGCAATGTCATGGCGCTCGACCTGATGCGCGTCATCAGCCGGGGCAGGGACCTGTTCGAGCTGCTCTTCGCCGGCTTTGCCCGAGATCTCGGCCCCGCCGGCAAGAAGACGGTGGAGGTGTTGCGCGCCGCGCTCTCGCTGTGCGAGCGCGACGAGGGCGCTGCCCGCATGCTGGTGGAGCAACTGGCCCTGGCTGCGGCCGCCGCCGAACTTTACCGTGCCGGTGCCGGCCGCATCGCCGATGCCTTCCTGGAGACGCGTCTGGCCTCCGGCTGGCGCGCGACCTACGGCATGCTCGATTCGCGCTTCGATTCGGCCTACATCGTCGACCTGCTCTATCCGCCGGCCAGATAGGCCGCTGCGGCCAGGACGATGGGAATGGTGAAGAAGGACGCGACCGTCTGAAGCGTCGCCACCGCCGCATAGAGCGGCGCGTCGCCACCCATCTGCTTTGCCAGCACGTAGCCGTTCATGGCAGTCGGCACGCTCGCCCCCATGGTAATCGTCATGAGGAGCTCGCCGCGCATGCCCAGCGCATAGGCCGCCGCCGTCATCACGACGGGCATGAACACGAGTTTCAGGAACACCGGCAGCAGCGCCAGCGGCCGCGGTTGCAGGGCATCTGCGAGTTTCAGGCCGGCACCGACCAGGATGAGGCCCAGGCTCAGCGACGAACTCGCGACCAGTTCCGCCGTCTGCATGACCGGCCGATAGAGCGGGATTTCCAGCAAATTGACGGCAACGCCCAGCGCCGAGCCGATGATCATCGGGTTTGTCAGCACCTTCCAGAGGAAGGTCTTCAGGCTCCGGCTGCCGCCGCCGAACCAGATCAGCATGGCGATATTGTAGAAATTGAGGGGAATGATGATCAGCGTGGCCACCAGCGCCACGAGCGCGAGGCTTTGTTGCCCGTAGAGCTTTTCCCCTATGGCGAGCGCGATGAAGGCGTTCCAGCGGGTCGAGGTCTGGAAGACCGAGGTGAAGGACGAACCCGACACCCCGGCGGCCCGGAAGAGCGGCCAGGACAAGGCGAGCAGCAGCGCGATGAGCGTCACCGAGCCGATGGAGCTGACCGCGACGCTGCCGGCTGCGATCCCCGAGAACTCGGCCTTGGCGAGCGTCGTGAAGAGCAGGCATGGAAACAGCACATAGAAGCCGAGTTGCTCGAGGCCGTTCCACATGTCGCGGTCGATGGCGCGCCAGCGTTTGAGCATCACGCCCAACACGACGAGCAGGAAGATGGGCAGGATGCTTTCGAAGATGGGGAGCATGGAACCGGAGGGCCGAGAGACGATTATCCGCTCATGCCCTGTCGCGGTGGTGGTGGCAAGTGCGGTTGTGACCGCCGCACGTGTGGAAATTAACCTTAATCGCAGGTTTGCATTGCGCGGACAGGGTTAACCGGCAAAGCTGGCATTAACCTGCTGTTAACCATGTAGCGAGTGACGAGTATGGCCATGGCGGCCCGGATATCGGTCATGACGACCCTGTTTTCCTTCGCGGCGGTGGATATCGTGCTTCCGCTCATCGTTCTTGTCGCGGTCGTGGCGATCAGCGAAACGCTGTTTGTCGCCGCGGACCTTCTCGCAACGCGCAGGAGGGCGGCATGAAGTGGTTCCTCATTCTCTGGGCGGGGCCGATTGCGCTGCTGGGCAGCTGGTACGGGCTGTCCTACTACGACATGAATTTCGGCATCTTCATGCTGACGCGCGATGCCCATGATCTGGTGTTCCGCATCTACGGGCACATTCTCGGCATTCCGCCGGAGAGCATTCCGCCGCTTGTGCTGCGCGCCATCATCCTCGACAGCTTCCTGGTGCTCGGCATCATCGCCTTCCGCCGCCGCAGGAAGATCGCGGCCTGGTGGCAGGCGCGCCGTCAGTCGGCGCCGGCTGTCCTGGCCAGGGATGAAAGCCTGTCCAGCGCGCCCTGAAGAATGAAGGACGCGGCCGCCGAGTCGATGCGCTCGGCCCGCTTCTTGCGCGAGACATCCATTTCGATCAGCGTGCGTTCCGCCGCGACCGTCGAAAGCCGTTCGTCCCAGAAGACGAAGGGAATATCCGTTTTCTCCGACATGGAGCGCACGAAGGCGCGGGTGGCCTGCACGCGCGGCCCGGCGCTGCCGTCCATGTTGACGGGCAGGCCGATGACGAAGGCCGCGATCTTCTCTTTCGCCGCAAAGGCCAGCAGCAACTCGGCGTCCTGCGTGAATTTCACGCGCTTCAGAACAGGCCGGGGTGTCGCGAGCCGTCGGCCGATATCGGAGACCGACAGGCCGATGGTCTTGGTGCCGAGATCGAGGCCCGCGACAGGCTGGCCGGGGGCGAGGACCTGCGACAGTTCTTCCAGCGTCAGCGTCGCCATGGGGCAGCCTCTCAGCGTTTGCGGACGAATTCGGTGCGCAGCACCAGGCCGCGGATGCTTTCATGCCGGCAGTCGATTTCTTCCGGGTTGTCCGTCAGGCGGATCGAGCGGATCACCGTTCCCTGCTTCAGCGTCTGGCCCGCACCCTTGACCTTCAGGTCCTTGATGAGCACGACCGAATCGCCATCCGCCAGCACATTGCCGGCAGCGTCATACACGACGCTCTGCGCAGCCTTTTCCGCTGCGATCTCCGAAGCCGGGCGCCATTCGCCGGTCGCTTCGTCATAGATGTAGTCGTCGTCGCTCACGGCGAACTCCTTCTTCAAATCATGAGCGCCACGCTTATAACGATCCGGCGGCGGATGGAAACGGCCTTCGCGCCGACTATATTGCGTGACGAATCCAAACCGGAGACTTCCCATGAAAATCACCTGGCTCGGCCACTCGGCTTTCCGCATCGAAACGGCGAAGGCGAAGATCCTCATCGACCCGTTCTTCACCGGCAATCCCGCCTTCGACGAGGCGACGCGCAAGGACGCCGTTTCCGGCCTCACCCATATCCTGCTGACCCACGGCCACGGCGATCATGTCGGCGATACGATCGGGATCGCGAAGGAAACCGGCGCGACCGTGCTCGCCAATGCCGATCTCGCAACCTGGCTCGGCGCCAAGGGGGTTGAGAATATCGATATGGGCAATACCGGCGGCACCGTGCATTTCGACGGCTTTTCGACCACCTTCGTCAATGCGCTGCATTCGTCGGCGCAGATCACCGAGGACGGCACCTCCCACTCGCTCGGCAGCGCCAACGGCCTGGTCCTGCATTTCGAGGACGAGCCGACGCTCTACCACATGGGCGATACGGATATCTTTTCCGACATGGCGCTGATCAACGAGCTGCACCAGCCGGAAATCGGCCTGGTGCCGATCGGCGACCGGTTCACCATGGGCGGTGCGGTGGCGGCACTCGCCTGCCAGCGCTTCTTCACCTTCGGCACCGTCATTCCCTGCCATTACGGTTCCTTCGGCATCATCGACCAGACGGCGGACCTTTTCGTGCAGGCCATGGAGGGTGCATCCACCCGCATCGAGGTGCCGCAGGTCGGTGGCGTCGTCACGCGCTGAGCGGCGGGAAATCGGGCGAGGGGGCGTGGAACCGGCCATTCCCCCGTTGCGCCCCTTGGGCTTGGTCATTATAGCGAAGGGGAAATTTCCCACCGGAGACCGTCCATGTCCGTAGATCTAGCCACCGTAAAGCGCGTTGCGCGCCTTGCCCGCATCGCCGTCAGCGAAGAAGAGGCAAACCGCATGACCGGCGAGCTCAACGGTATCCTCGGCTTCGTCGAACAGCTGTCCGAGGTGAATGTCGAGGGCGTCGAGCCGATGACCTCAGTCACCCCGATGGAGATGCGCAAGCGCCAGGACATCGTCAACGACGGCAACAAGGCCGATGCGATCGTCGCCAACGCCCCGGCCACCGACCGCAATTTCTTCCAGGTTCCGAAGGTTGTGGAGTAATCCTTGACCGTCACAATCGACGTCGAAAGCCCGCTTACGGATGAGGTTCGCACGCTGATCGCAGAGCTGAACACGGTGCTGCTTGCGCTGTCGCCGCCGGAGGCGTGCTATAACCTCACCGTCGAGGAGATGGCCGATCCCACGGTGACGGTCTGGATCGCACGCGACGGCGACGCCGCGATCGGCTGCGGCGCGCTGAAGCGCCATTCCGACACCGTGGGCGAAGTCAAGCGCATGTTCACCCGGCCGGCCTGGCAGGGGCAAGGCGTCGGCCGGTCTGTGCTCGACAAGATCCTGGAGACCGCCGAACGGGAGGAGCTGAAGACGCTCGTGCTCGAAACGGGCGACCAGCATCCGGCGACATGGGCGATCTATGAGAAGGCGGGTTTTACCCGCTGCGGCCCCGTGCTCGACTACCCGGATTCACCCTATTCCGTATTCTATCAAAAGCAGCTTCGTGCTGCCTGACCTGAAGTGACCGCACCCATGACCGACCTGACCCGCCTGACCATTGCCGAAGCCCGCGAAAAGCTCTCCGCCAAGGAGATCAAGGCGGTCGAGCTGACGGACGCGTATCTTTCCGCGATCGAGGCGGCCAATCCGGCGATCAACGCCTATGTCGCCGTGACGCCGGAAAAGGCACGCGAGATGGCGACGGCTTCCGATGCCCGCATTGCCGAAGGCAAGGCCGGTGCGCTCGAAGGCATCCCGCTCGGCATCAAGGACCTGTTTGCGACCGAAGGCGTGCACACGCAGGCCTGCAGCCACATCCTCGACGGCTTCAAGCCGCAATACGAATCCACCGTCACCCAGAACCTCTGGAACGATGGCGCCGTCATGCTCGGCAAGCTCAACATGGATGAGTTCGCCATGGGCTCGTCCAACGAAAGCTCCTATTACGGCGCCGTGAAGAACCCGTGGCGCGCGAACGGCTCCAACGCCGATCTCGTGCCGGGCGGTTCTTCCGGCGGATCGGCCGCGGCCGTTGCAGCCTTCCTCTGCGCCGGCGCGACCGCGACGGATACGGGCGGCTCCATCCGCCAGCCGGCGGCCTTCACCGGCACCGTCGGCATCAAGCCCACCTATGGCCGCTGCTCGCGCTGGGGCATCGTCGCCTTCGCCTCGTCGCTCGACCAGGCCGGCCCGATCGCCCGCGACGTGCGCGACGCCGCGATCCTGCTGAAGTCGATGGCGAGCGTCGACGCCAAGGACACGACCTCCGTCGACCGGCCGGTGCCGGATTACGAAGCGTCCCTCGGTCAGTCGCTGAAGGGCATGCGCATCGGCATCCCGCGCGAATACCGCGTCGATGGCATGCCGGACGAGATCGAGGCGCTCTGGCAGCAGGGCATCGCCTGGCTGAAGGATGCCGGCGCCGAAATCGTCGATATCTCCCTGCCGCATACGAAATATGCCCTGCCGGCCTACTACATCGTCGCGCCCGCCGAGGCCTCGTCGAACCTCGCCCGCTACGACGGCGTGCGCTACGGCCTGCGCGTCGACGGCAAGGACATCGTCGACATGTACGAGAAGACGCGCGCCGCCGGCTTCGGCACGGAAGTGAAGCGCCGCATCATGATCGGCACCTACGTGCTGTCGGCCGGCTACTACGACGCCTATTACCTGCAGGCCCAGAAGGTACGTACGCTGATCAAGCGTGATTTCGAACTGGCGTTCAATGCCGGTGTCGACGCCATCCTGACGCCGGCGACCCCGTCGTCGGCCTTCGGCATCGCCGACGAGGAACTCGCGTCCGATCCGGTCAAGATGTACCTTCAGGACATCTTCACGGTGACGGTGAACATGGCCGGCCTGCCGGGCCTCACGGTTCCCGCCGGCCTCGACCACAAGGGCCTGCCGCTTGGCCTCCAGCTCATCGGCAAGCCCTTCGACGAGGAGAGCCTGTTCCGGACGGCCCACGTCATCGAGCAGGCCGCCGGCCGCTTCACGCCGGCCAAGTGGTGGTAAGCGGCAGGTAGCCCTCAGCAGGTCTGATGAACGACCTCGCCCATCTTCGCGACAAATAAGGGATCGCCCGGCCATGTGCCGGGCGGTGTCGTTTCGGGCGGATCATCGTCGTGGATAGCCGCCGCCGGTCTCTCGCCGACTCACGCCAAGGGTGCTTTCATCGTGCCGGAAAGGTCTGGCGCATGGTCATGGTTCGAAATGCCCGGGAAGGCGATGTCGCGGCGCTCGTCGAAATCGGGACGAGGGCGTGGGAGCAGGCCGTGGTCGGGGTCGCCGATCTCCAGGTCCGGCGCGACCATGCGCGCAACGCCTTCGAGCAGTTCCTGTCCGGCCACTGGCTGCATGTCAGCGTGGCCGAAACAGACGGCGCGCCCGCAGGCTGGGCGGCGCGCGAGGCGCTCGACGACGAGATCAGCGACCTCTGGATCGATCCTCTCCAGCAGAAAAGGGGATTGGGGACCGCGCTGCTGGCGGCTATGGAGGCGGAAATCGTTGCCGCTGGGTTCGAGGCGTCCCGGTTGCAGACCCACGCGCGCAACATCGCCGCCGTCGCCTTCTTCCAGAAGCATGGCTATTCGGTGAACTGGCTTTCCGTCGACTATTCGCCGCGTCTCGATCGCAATGTCGAATCGATCGGGCTGCGCCGCCAGCTCGTCGCCGATCTCCCGGTCGGCTACGGGCCGGGCGGGTTTTGAAGGAGGCGCGGCCTTCGCCACGCCTCCTTCCTGTCACTGGTTGTCAAGTTGCGATCGCACGAGCTCAAGCCCCCGTTGCGTGATGCGGTAGGGCCTGCCGCCGGAAGACGCGATGCAGCGCCGGCGTTTCAGCTTGCGGAAAAGATCGAGGTCGAGCCCGCTCGCCCGCCATCCGTCGCGCGTGATGCAGGCGACGGCGATGATCTTGCGGTTCTCGCCTTTTTCGATGTCGATCCTGCCGCCCTGGGCGAGCAGGTGGAGAATGCGCTGTTCTGCGCGGGAAATGTCCATTGTCGTGGGAATCCGTCTGGCGTTCGAACGAACGCGAAAAAACGTTCCGCCACCGGCTGGTGGCAGGGCTCATCGTTTTTCCGACCCTGTGCGCAAAAGCTGCGAACAGGGTCTCTAGCGGGACTCAGACGAGTTGGACATCAAGACTCCATTTGCGGATGTCCCTTAGATAAATCCGACATCTTTCATCGTCAACGTCACGACCAGATCAGCGAGTGATGCAGGAAGACGGCGGTCTTCACGCCGTTGGCCGAGGCAAGCGCGATATTGGCTGCGCCAAGCGCGATGTCACCGGCGGCGTAGAGGCCGGGCAGGGAGGTCTGTCCCGTATCGTCGGTCTTGAGGATGTTGCCGATCGGCGTTTGCTTCAGTTCGAGGCCGCGATCCCGCGGGATGTCGCTGCGCACGCGGGCTTCCGGACTGACGAACAGCGCCTTGACCAGCGTGGGGATGCCGGGACCCGTTTCGACGGCGAGCATGCCGCCCGGCCCATCCGTGACGGCCGTCACGCGGCCGGGCCGCAGTTTCACATTGCGTGCCTCGAGCACGGCCAGATCCTTTTCGTCCGGCTCCGGTACCGCATTGGTGAAGAGCGTCACATCGCCCCAGTCGGCGACCACGGCCGCAAAGCGCGCGGCGTCGGATGTGCGCGCCAGGACGCCGACCGCCCCTCCACCCACTTCGTAGCCATGGCAGTAGGGGCAATGCAGCACCGTCTTGCCCCACCGCTCCGCAAGGCCGGGAATATCCGGGAGCTGGTCCTCGAAACCGGTGGCGAGCAGCACGCGCCGCGCGTCGATGCGTGCACCATCGCCAGCGACGACGAAGAAGGCGTCTCTTTCGCCCTCCAGCCGTTCGGCCGGCGCGTCGCGGAAGGTGACGGTCTCGTAGGCCGCAAGCTGGCGGCGGGCATCGGCGAGGATGTCGCCCCCCGGCCTGCCGTCCTGGGCGAGGAAGCCGTGCGAGCGGGCGGCGAACCGGTTGCGCGGCAGCCCCGTGTCGAGAATGGTGATGCGGCGACGGGCGCGGGCGAGCTGCATGGCAGCGGACAGGCCGGCAAAGCCCCCGCCGATGATGATGGCATCTTCGGTCATGATCGTCCTTTCCTGTGAGTGTGCGGCATCCTTCACCCGGCATGTACCGGGCGTTCGAAGGGATGCCAGGGAAGTGGCTGCCTTTAGCCGGTGTCGGTCCGGCAGCGTTTCGCCGCCGCGCGGAAATCGGCGGCAAGGTCGGCCAGCGTCGTGCCGGCAAAGCGCGCCATCAGGATGGCTTCCGCATCCTTCAGCGCGTCGCCGATCACCCGGTTGACGGATTGCTCGACAACGCAACCCGGCATCTCCGTCGCCGGGCCGATCTGGAAGACGATCGGCTCGCCAAGTGCATTGTAGATGTCGAGCAGCGAGATTTCGGCGAGCGGCCTGGCGAAGTGCCAGCCGCCACCATGGCCGCGGCCGGATTGCACGATCCCGGCATCACGAAGCCCGGCCATGGTGCGGCGCACGACGACGGCGTTGGTATCGAGGCAGCGCGCGAGATCGTCCGAGGTCATCGGCTCCTCGCGTTCGGCCATATGCATGAGTGCATGAAGCACGGCAGAAAGACGGCTGTTCCTTTTCATGTAACAATAATAGTTACGAATTATGATGGATGTCAAGAAGCGGCGGGATAGGATGTCAGCCGGCGAGCAGCAGCCGTTGGAGGTCGGCACCGAAGATCAGCGCCGCGAGGACCAGCGCTGCATGCAGAATCAGGATCGCGAGAAGCATCGTGCGAAAGGGCTCCTTGCGGGTCTTGTGCCGCAACAACCGTTGCGCCGCGAAGGCGCCGAGGCTGCCGCCGAAGACGGCGAGTTGCAGCAGGCGTGTTTCGGAAACACGCCGATGGCCGTCGCGCGCGGCTTCCTTGTCCCACCAGTAGACGCAGAACGTCACGACGTTGAAGAGGAGGAAGATGATCAGAAGTGTTGCCCGCGTGCCCATGGCGCGCTTTTACCCGCACAACCTTGCCGGCCGGCTAATGAAGGCCGGCGGCATCCGCTGAAATCCTTGCGCCGCCTGCCCATATGTTCTACCGAGACAACACCGAAGACACCACAGCAAGAGCCTAAAATGACCCTCGTCGACGTCCGCACTCCCGATCCCAAACGCTTGATCCCCGGCGCCACCGGCGACTGGGAAGTCATCATCGGCATGGAGGTGCACGCACAGGTTCTTTCGAATTCGAAGCTCTTCTCCGGCGCCTCCACGGAATTCGGCAAGGCGCCGAATGCCAATGTGTCGCTCGTCGACGCGGCCATGCCCGGCATGCTGCCCGTGATCAATGAGGAATGCGTCAAGCAGGCCGTGCGCACCGGTCTTGGCCTGAAGGCTGAGATCAACCACCGCTCGATCTTCGACCGCAAGAATTACTTCTATCCCGACCTGCCGCAGGGCTACCAGATCTCGCAGTTCAAGGACCCGATCGTCGGCGAGGGCAAGATCGTCATCTCGCTCGGCCCTGATCGCCAGGGCAATTTCGAGGATATCGAGATCGGCATCGAACGCCTGCATCTGGAGCAGGACGCCGGCAAGTCGATGCACGACCAGCATCCGACCATGTCCTATGTCGACCTCAACCGCTCGGGCGTGGCGCTGATGGAAATCGTCTCCAAGCCGGACATGCGTTCGTCTGACGAGGCCAAGGCCTATATGACGAAGCTGCGCTCCATCGTGCGCTATCTCGGCACCTGCGACGGCAACATGGACGAGGGCTCCATGCGCGCCGACGTCAACGTTTCCGTGCGCCGGCCCGGCGAGCCCTTCGGCACGCGCTGCGAGATCAAGAATGTCAACTCCATCCGTTTCATCGGCCAGGCGATCGAGTACGAAGCCCGCCGCCAGATCGGCATTCTCGAGGATGGCGGCGTCATCGACCAGGAGACGCGCCTGTTCGATCCCGGCAAGGGCGAGACCCGCTCCATGCGCTCCAAGGAAGACGCGCACGACTACCGCTACTTCCCCGATCCGGACCTGCTGCCGCTGGAGTTCGACAACGAATTCGTCGGCAAGCTTCTGGCCGATCTGCCGGAACTGCCCGACGACAAGAAGATCCGCTTCGTCAAGGATCTCGGTCTTTCGGTCTATGACGCCTCGGTTCTCGTCTCCGAAAAGGCGATCGCCGATTATTTCGAGGCCGTGGCGGCCGGCCGCGACGGCAAGATCGCCGCGAACTGGGTCATCAACGACCTCCTGGGCGCCTTGAACAAGGCCGGCAAGGACATTGAAGAGACCCCCGTTTCCCCCGATCAGCTCGGCGGCATCATCGATCTCATCAAGGATGGCACGATCTCGGGCAAGATCGCCAAGGACCTCTTCGAAATCGTCTGGAACGAGGGCGGCAGCCCCGCCGAGATCGTCGAAGCGCGCGGCATGAAGCAGGTGACGGACACCGGTGCCATCGAAAAGGCGGTCGACGAGATCATCGCCGCCAACCCCGATCAGGTCGCCAAGGTTCTCGCCAAGCCGACGCTTGCAGGCTGGTTCGTCGGCCAGGTCATGAAGGCGACGGGCGGCAAGGCCAACCCGCAGGCCGTTCAGGCCCTGGTCAAGGCCAAGCTCGGTATCGAGGACTGAAGCAATTCCAGGAAAAGTGTGAAGCGGTTTTCCGTCCGGAATGGCTTCAAAACAAGGAAACGGCCATGTTCTTCGTCCGCACGGCTTCGGAACGCGACCTGGCGAAAGTCAGCGAACTGCTGTCGGCGACGTGGCATGCGACCTATGACGCGCTCTACGGCGCCGACAAGGTAAGCGAGATCAATGCGCGCCGGCATTCCGTGCCGGCGCTGAAGGAGCGGCTCGCGCGCAAGGACAGCGAATTCGTCGTCGCCGATGATGGCAAGGCCTTCGCCGGCATGGGCTATGCCGCCATGGCGGAGGACCGGCCGAAGACGGCTGTTCTTCACCAGCTTTATGTCCTGCCGGATTACCAGCGCCAGGGCATTGGCCGCGACATGTTCGCGGAACTCGAAACCTGCTTTCCCGATGCCGAGACGATGCGGCTTCACGTCGAGAAGGACAATCTTCTGGCCGTTTCGTTTTTCGAACGATTGGGTTTTGCGACCATCGGCGAAACAGCCGATGACTTTGCGGCGGGAATTGCCATGCTGATTCTGGAAAAGCGGCTCGATTTCTAAGGAAAGAGCGCAGCCTTACCGGCAACCGCCAGGCGCCGAAAACATGAAGGCCCGCCGTCCTTTCGGGTGGCGGGCCGCTTCGGCATGATGTCAGGCCTTGACGATATTATCGGACCAGAACGGCGCGGGGCTCGTTATTGTCTGCGTTGAGCAGGATGTTGACCGAAGCGCCGGACGTCAGGTTTGCCGGAACCGGGACGCTCACGGGCAGGGCGACGCTCTTGCCGTCCTGGAGGCGGATGACGCCGGTGCGGGCATCGTAATCCTGAACGATGCCGCTCAGCGATGCTGCGGAAGCCGAGCCGGCAACGAGGAGGGCGAGGGCGGCGGTGGAGAGAGCTACAGTGTTCATTTTAATCACCTTTGTGTTTGGACGTGAGAAATTCAGCGGGCCAGAACGGCGCGCGGCTGGTTGTTGTCTGCGTTGAGCAGGATGTTGACGGCAGAGCCGGACTTGAGGTTTGCCGGAACAGGAACGCTTACGGGCAGGGCGACGCTCTTGCCGTCCTGGAGGCGGATGACGCCGGTGCGGGCATCGTAATCCTGAACGATGCCGCTCAGCGATGCTGCGGAAGCCGAGCCGGCAACGAGGAGGGCGAGGGCGGCGGTGGAGAGAGCTACAGTGTTCATTTTAATCACCTTTGTGTTTGGACGTGAGAAATTCAGCGGGCCAGAACGGCGCGCGGCTGGTTGTTGTCTGCGTTGAGCAGGATGTTGACGGCAGAGCCGGACTTCAGGTTCGCCGGAACAGGAACGCTTACGGGCAGGGCGATCGCCTTACCGTCCTGGAGGCGGATGACGCCGGTGCGGGCATCGTAGTCATGAACGATGCCGCTGACGGATGCCGCAGAAGCCGAGCCGGCTGCGAGAACAGCGAGAGCGGCGGCGAAGAGAGCGGTCTTTTTCATGGTATTCACCTTATTTGCTGTGTGTCTGCCGAAGCGCCGTGTTGGCCGCTTCGATGAGTAGAATTTAGGGCCCTCATTAAATGGTTACTAGTGCAAGAACTGTGACCACAGCGTTCGGAAAAAAAAAACAGTATTTCAATAATTTATCGCAATCGCGTGATCGCCCTTGAATATTGCTGTCGGCGTTCCAACGCCTTTTTCTCCGGTGTTTCGAGCATCGGCGGACGGGGAAAGAACGGACTTTGGAGACGCGAAAAGCCGTGGGCGAAGACGCGGGAATCGCTGGACATTCGCACCCTGCCGCGCCATAAGCGGAGGAAATATCAGTCTCGGGCCGTGTTCGGCATGGCCCTGCCAAGGACGCCAGCCATGAGCCTTCTCACGCAGATCTTCACTTGGTGGAACGGTCAGACGATCGGCACCCGCTTTCACACCTGGCGCTTCGGCACGAAGGTCGGGCAGGACGAGTTCGGCAACGTCTACTATCAGGGTGGCAAGGATTCCGAAGGGCGCACCCGTCGCTGGGTCATCTATAACGGCTATGCCGACGCCTCCGCCATTCCGGCAGGCTGGCACGGCTGGATGCATCACCGTACCGATGTCTCGCCCGCTGACGAGGACTACAAGGCGCGCGAATGGCAGAAGCCGCATCGCGCCAACCCGACCGGCACGTCCGAAGCCTATCGTCCGCCGGGCTCGCTCGCCGCGACCGGTGAGCGTCCGCGCGTCACGGGCGACTATGACGCCTGGACACCGGGCAACTGATACCGATTTGGCCACATTTCGCCGGTAGCCCGAAGCGGCCGGCGGATGCTGGCGCAGATCGCAGGAGACGGCTTTCATGACATCAGGGTTTTCGCGGACAGGCGCCGGACGGCGGTTCCTTTCGGCCATGCTGGCAACAGTGGCCGTGGGGCTTGCCCTTGTGCCTGCCTCGGCCAAGGCCGCCCGTATCGAGAACCCGGTCGCCGTCTTCTCGGGCATCGACAAGATCACCGGCCGCATCACCAGCTTCGATGTCTATATCGGCGAGACCGTCCAGTTCGGCGCCCTCCAGGTGACCCCGAAGGTCTGCTACAGCCGCGACGATACCGAAGCGCAGAAGATCACCTCTTTCGTCGAAGTCGACGAAATCACCCTCGACCGCAAGATCCGCCGCATCTTCACCGGCTGGATGTTCGCCGACAGCCCCGGCCTCAACGCCGTCGAGCACCCCGTCTATGACGTCTGGCTCACCGAATGCAAGGCGAAGTCCGACGTCCCGCCGCCGGACGATTCCGAGGCGAAGGCGCAGTAAGAGCTGCGTTTACGGCTGTCGATCCCCGGGGTTTGCCCCGAAGACCTATGTCCTCACAGCGCAATTCATCGTTTCAAAACGGCAGGTGCGGCGAAGCGAGTGCATTCGCCAGCATGTCCTCGTAGTCGATTTTCGGCACGTCGATCGCTCCGAACGTCTTCAGATGATCCGTGGTGAACTGCGTGTCGAGCAGGCGGAAGCCGTTTGCCCTCAGGCGCTCGACCAGATGGACGAGGCAGATCTTGGAGGCGTTTGTCCGGCGCGAGAACATGCTCTCGCCGAAGAAGGCGGCGCCGAGCGATACGCCGTAGAGGCCGCCGACGAGCTGGTCGCCCTCCCATGCCTCGACCGAATGGGCGTGGCCCATGCGGTGCAGCGTGCCGTAGAGCGACTTGATCTTCCCATTGATCCAGGTGGACGGCCGGTCCGGCGCGGCTTGCGCGCAGGCCGCGACCACGGCGTCGAAGGCCTTGTCGAAGCTGATCTCGAAGGGTTTCTGGCGGATTGCCTTGGCGAGGCTGCGCGAGACGTGGAAGCTGTCGAGCGGGATGACACCCCGCATGTCCGGCTCGACCCAGAAAAGCTCCGGGTCGTCGGCCGAATCGGCCATCGGGAAGAGCCCGATGGAATAGGCGCGCAGCAGAAGGTCCGGTGTTATTTCCGGGTTGCCGCCGCGACGCCTTGCCATGGTCCGACGCCTCTCAGGCGTCGGTCGTGCTGGCCAGGTAATTCTCCAGCCAGTGGATGTCGTAGTCGCCGTTTGCGATGTCCTGGTTGGCGACCAGGTCCTGGAACAGCGGCAGCGTCGTCTTGATGCCGTCGACGACGAACTCGTCGAGCACGCGGCGCAGGCGCATCATGCATTCGACGCGTGTGCGTCCATGCACGATCAGCTTGCCGATGAGGCTGTCGTAGTAGGGCGGGATCTTGTAGCCGGCATAGGCGCCGGAATCGACGCGAACGCCCAGACCGCCCGGCGCGTGGAAATGCGTGATCGTGCCGGGCGAGGGCACGAAGGTGCGCGGATCCTCGGCATTGATGCGGCATTCGATGGCATGACCCGAGAAGACGATCTCCTCCTGCGTGACGGAGAGGCCGGCGCCGGACGCGACGCGGATCTGCTCATGCACGAGGTCGATGCCGGTGATCGCTTCCGTGATCGGATGCTCCACCTGGAGACGCGTGTTCATTTCGATGAAATAGAACTCGCCGTTCTCGTAGAGGAATTCGACCGTGCCGGCGCCGCGGTACTTCAGCTTCTTCATGGCGTCGGCGCAGATCTGGCCGATCTTCATGCGCTGTTCGACATTGAGGGCCGGCGAATTCGCCTCTTCCCACACCTTCTGGTGCCGGCGCTGCAGCGAGCAGTCGCGTTCGCCGAGATGCACCGCATTGCCCATGCCGTCGCCGACGACCTGGATTTCGATGTGGCGCGGCTTGCCGAGATACTTTTCCATATAGACGGCATCGTTGCCGAAGGCGGCAAGCGCCTCCGAGCGCGCCGTCGAAACGGCCTCTTCCAGATCGGCCTCGGTCTTGGCGACCTTCATGCCGCGGCCGCCGCCGCCGGCGGTCGCCTTGATGAGAACCGGGAAGCCGATCTTGCGGGCGACTTCCAGCGCGTTCTCCGGCTTTACCTCGCCGTCGGAACCCGGAACGACGGGGATGCCGAGTTCCTGCGCGGTCTGCTTGGCGGTGATCTTGTCGCCCATGATGCGGATATGTTCCGCCGTCGGGCCGATGAAGGTGATGCCGTGCGCATCGAGGATTTCGGCGAACTTGGCGTTTTCCGACAGGAAGCCGTAACCCGGATGCACGGCGTCCGCGCCGGTAATCTCGCAGGCCGCGACGATCTGGTGGATGTTGAGGTAGCTTTCGCGCGACGGCGGCGGGCCGATGCACACGCTCTCGTCGGCGAGGCGCACATGCATGGCGTCGGCGTCGGCCGTGGAATGCACGGCGACCGTGGCGATGCCGAGCTCCTTGCAGGCCCGAAGGACCCGGAGGGCGATTTCGCCGCGGTTGGCAATGAGGACTTTGGAGATCATGGGACCCGCCTTATTCGATAACGATCAGCGGTTCGCCATATTCGACCGGGCTTGCATCCTGAACGAGGATTTCGGTGACCTTGCCCGAACGCGGCGCGGGAATCTGGTTCATCGTCTTCATCGCTTCGATGATGAGGATGGTCTGGCCTTCCTTGACCGTCGCGCCGACTTCGATGAAGGGGCGGGCGCCCGGTGCGGGCGACAGGTAGGCCGTGCCGACCATCGGCGCGGTGACGGCATTTTTGTTGCTGCGCGCGTCTGCGGCAGGTGCGGCGGCTGCTGCGCTGACGGCGGGAGCGGCAACGGGCGCCGGAGCGGCCATCGGCGCCTGGACATATTGCGGCGTGCCGGCGCGCGAGACGCGGATGCGCAGTTCATCCTGCTCCACTTCGATCTCGGTCAGATCCGTCTCGTTGAGGATATTGGCGAGATCGCGGATCAGGGCCTGATCGATGCCGTTTTTCTTGTCAGCCATGGGAATGAGCCTCTGGTTCTTCTTATTTCGTGATGGATGAAAGCGCATGGAGCGCCAGGACGTAGCTCTGCGCACCGAAACCGCAGATCACACCCTTCACGGCGGGTGCGATCATCGATTTGTGGCGGAAGTCCTCGCGGGCATGCACGTTGGAAAGGTGCAGTTCGACCACCGGTGTCTTCACGGCGCGGATGGCGTCGTGAAGCGCGATCGAGGTATGCGTGTAGGCGCCGGCATTGATCGCGACGCCGGCGGCGACATCGCCGGCCTCGTGAATCCAGTCGACCAGATCGCCTTCGTGGTTGGACTGGCGGAAATCGATGGCAAGGCCCAGCTTCTCGCCTTCGGCCCGGCACAGCGCCTCGATATCGGCGAGCGTCTGGCCTCCATAGATGCCGGGCTCGCGTTTGCCGAGTGCGTTCAGGTTGGGGCCGTTGAGCACGAAAACTATTGAAGCCATTCGAAATTCCGCATGCTGGATGGAGGATTACCTATAGACCGGCGGTTTGCGCAGGGAAAGCCCCAAGGCGTGGGCTTTCCCGGTCGAAGGGTCGTGTCCACAAGCGGTTAGGCTCCAACACCGCCAGCATGGCGAGAAGATGGCGGTGGTCAGCAACTCGCCTTTCCGCAGGCGCGGACATTGGCGATCTTTTCGCGCAGGTCGTCCGCCCCGACGGCGCCGAAGACCATTTCCTCGCCGACGACATAGGAGGGGGTCCCGGTAATGCCGAGATCGTTGGCGAGCGAATAGGCCTGACGCACCGCGTCGTCATGCGGCTTCTCTGTCATCGTCTTGCGCACGTCGGCTTCGGAAATGCCCAGGCTGGCGGCGAGCGCAATGGCGCTTTCCTCCGTCGCGCGGCCTTCGCCGCCCAGCAGCGTGCGGTGGAATTCGCCGTACTTTTCCGGCGCAAGATCGCGCACGGCGGCGCTGACTTTGTGCGCGGCCAGCGAATCGGGGCCGAGGATCGGCAGTTCCTTCAGGACGAAGCGGACGTTCTTGTCTTCCTTGAGGATGTCTTCCATGTCGGACAGGGCGCGCTTGCAGTAGCCGCAATTGTAGTCGAAGAACTCGACGATCGTAACGTCGCCCTTGGGATTGCCGAGCGCGATATCGTAGGGCGAGTTGTAGATCGCCTTCGTGTTGTCAGTGATCGCGGACTGGGCCTTGGCCTGCTGCTGCTCTTCCTGCTTCTTCTGCAGGGCTTCCTGTGCTTCGAGGAGGACTTCGGGGTTTTCGACAAGATATTCCTTGATGAACTCGCCGATTTCCTTCTTCTGCGCGTCGTCGAGGGCAAGCGCCGGAAGGGGGGCTGCGACCGCCAGTGTAAGGGCTACGGTGGCCGCGAGCTTCGTCTTGAAAGTCATGTCTGTCCTGTCCTCGTCGTGATGCGCAGCAGAAGTGCCATTGGCCGTACCGGCGCGTCAATGCGCGCGCGGCCACTTTCAACGACCTTATGGGCGCGGTGACGCAAACGACAGGGAAAAAGCGGCGGATTTTCGGCCCTCGCGGGATTGTGAATGTCGGCGTCTTGCGGCAGGAAAGCCGCAGTCAGGAAGCGAAAGGCAACCTCATGAAGCTCTCCGCGCGCGGCGCCGTCGAACCCTTCCACGCCATGGACGTTCTTGCCGAAGCGACCAGGCGGCGCGCCGCCGGCCGGCCCGTCATTTCCATGGCGGTCGGCCAGCCCGTCCATCCCGCGCCGCAGGCCGCCCGCGAAGCCGCGCGCCGTGCTCTCGACGTGGGCCGTATCGGCTACACGGACGCGCTCGGCCTCCTGTCCCTGCGGAGCGCCATTTCGGATTTCTACCGGCATCGCCATGGTGTGACGGTCGATCCCGCCCGCATCGCGATCACCACGGGCTCCTCCGCCGGCTTCAACCTCGCCTTCCTCGCGCTGTTCGACGCCGGCGATCGGGTGGCGATCGCACGCCCGGGCTATCCCGCCTATCGCAACATCCTCGCCGCGCTCGGCATCGAGACGGTGGAA
Source organism: Shinella sp. AETb1-6 (assembly GCF_009826875.1). NCBI lineage: Bacteria > Pseudomonadati > Pseudomonadota > Alphaproteobacteria > Hyphomicrobiales > Rhizobiaceae > Shinella > Shinella sp. AETb1-6. The sequence continues at coordinate 247,484 of NZ_WUMM01000006.1, forward strand.
ATCGAGGTGAATGCGGAAAACGGCTTTACCCTGACACCGGAGGCGTTGGAGGCCGCGGCTTCCGCGCACGGACGTATCGATGGCGTGCTTCTCGCAAGCCCGGCGAACCCGACCGGCACCGTGACGGGCCAGGCCAATCTCGCCGCCCTGTCCGCATACTGCCGCGACAACGGCATCGCCTTCATCTCGGACGAGATCTATCATGGGCTGACCTTCGTCGGCGAGGAAGCGACGGCGCTGCAATTCGGCGAGGACGCGGTCATCATCAACTCGTTCTCGAAATATTATTGCATGACCGGCTGGCGCATCGGCTGGATGGTGCTGCCGGAAAAGCTGGTACGCCCCGTCGAGCGCATCGCGCAAAGCCTCTACATCTCGGCGCCGGAACTGTCGCAGATCGCGGCGGAAGCGGCGCTGGGGGCCGAGGCGGAGCTGAACGTCTATCGCGACGCCTATCGCGTGAACCGGGATTTCCTGGTGAAGCGCCTGCCCGAAATCGGCTTTTCCATCGCGTCTCCCATGGACGGCGCTTTCTACGCCTATGTGGATGTCAGCCGTTTCACCAATGACAGCATGGCCTTCGCGCGCCGCATGCTGGCCGAAACCGATGTGGCCGCCACGCCCGGTATCGACTTCGACCCGCGCGACGGCAACCACACCATGCGCTTTTCCTATGCCGGCGCCTTCGAGGAGATGAACGAGGCGGTCGACCGCCTCGCGCGCTGGCTGGCCTGATGGCTTAAAGCGATTCCGTCTCAGGGACTTGCCGCGACAGGCGGACTCACTTTCTCAGGCACCTGAATCGTTTTCTCAGACCCGGTTGATCGATACGCCGCCATCGACCAGCGTCGCCGTGCCCGTCATGAAGCTGGCCGCATCCGAGCACAGGAAGAGTGCGGCTTCGGCAATTTCCTCCGGCGCGGCGATGCGTTTGAAGACATTGAGCCTCGCCACGAATTCCAATGCCTCCGGCGTATTGGCGACGTGGCGGCCCATCGGTGTATCGGTCGCGCCGGGCAGGAGCGCGTTCACGCGAATGCCTTTCTGGCCATACTCCGAAGCGAGAACCTGGGTGAGGCCGACGAGGCCGGATTTCGAGGCGGCATAGGCCGCCAGCCCCGGAAAGCCCGCGGTGTAGCCGACAAACGTTGACGTGAAGACGATGGAGCCGCCCCCGCGCGCTTCCATCGCCGGCAGCTGATGCTTCGCCGCAAGAAAACCGCTCGTGAGATTGACGTTGACGACGGCCTGCCAGTCCGCGAGCGAAAGCGCGGGAAGCGCACCGACGGGTCCGGTGGTGCCGGCATTGTTGAAGGCGATATCGAGGCCGCCGAACTCTGCCTGCGCCGCGGTGACGAGATCCTCGTGGTGTGCCTCCTCGCCGACATCGCCGGATAGGGCGATCGCTCTGCCGCCCTGCGCACGGATGTCTTGCGCGACGGCCACGAGCCGTTCACGCCCGCGAGCGGAAAGAACGAGGCTCGCGCCCTCACGGGCGAAAAGCAGTGCGGCGTCGCGGCCGATGCCCGAGCTGGCCCCGGTGATGATGGCGACCTTGCCGGAAAGGCGTGTCATGGAATGTCTCCTTGCGATGACCAAGGACATCCGTGTCGCAGACGACGGGGCGGGCAACCACCCGATACAGGTGCGGCCCCGAGAACGAAAAAGGCCCGGTCGAAACCGGGCCTTCTGAAGTCAAGATTGTCCAAGGGGTCTCAGAAGAACCCGCGGCGCTGCCACCAGCCGCCCTTCTTGGGCTTGTCGGCCTCGTTGTCCGAAGGCGTCTCCTTGGCGGTGGACGACTTCACGACGGGCTCCGACGCGATCTTGTTGATATCGCGGTTGGCGCGGGTCGGCTTGGCGGGCGCATCGAGGTCTTCGGAGGCCTCTTCGACTTCCGTCTCCGCAGGCACTTCCGCCTCTTCAGGGACAGCCGCCGGCTGCGCTTCGATCTCGCTGCGGGCAACCTCGTCGGTCACGGCCTCTTCCTTGGCCTTGGCGCGGCTGCGGCGTGCCCGCTTGGGCTTGGCCGACGCGTCCTCCGCTGCAACCTCGGCCGGAGTTTCCTCGACGGGGGCAGCGACTTCGGTCACGTCGACCTCGACGGCTACAACCTCTCCGGCCTCGCCTTCGCTGTCATCGCCATCCTCGTCGGAACCGTCGGCCGAAGCCTCGACGCTGCCGTCTTCCGGACGGTTGCGACGGCCACCGCGCTTGCCGCGGCGGCGGCGCTTGCGGCGATCCGAACCGTCTTCGGAAGACTGGTCGGCCTTGGTGGCTTCCGCGCCCTCAAGGCCCTCGGCGTCGCCTTCCGCGTCGTCGTCATCCAGTGCGTCTTCGTCGCCGGCCTGCTCGCCGCCGAACGAGGCGGTATCGGCACCGTCGCCGTTCTCACGGCCACGACCGCGACGACGGCGGCGACGCTTGCGCTTGCGGCCGTTTTCATCGGATGCGGCGGACTGGCTCGCCGCGGCGGTTGCGGCCGGGCGTGCCGCTTCTTCCTCTTCCTCGTCGATCTCGTCTTCGATCACGACGTCGTCGTCTTCGGGTTCCGGCTCGAAATGCAGGATCTGCTCGATCTTGACCGGGTTCTCGACGGGTTCGCCACGGTCGATCGCGAAATGCTGCGCGCCGACATGGGCGTCCGCATCGATGAGGATGGCCACGCCGAAGCGGCCTTCATAGTCGATGATCGTGCCGCGCTTGTGGTTGAGCAGGTAGAGCGCGATATCGGGCGTCGTGCGCACCGTGATGTTGTGCGTGGTGTTCTTGAGGAGATATTCCTCGATGCCGCGCAGGACATGCAGCGCCACGGACGATTGCGAGCGGATATGGCCCGTGCCGTTGCAGTGCGGGCAGGTCTGCATGGTCGATTCGAGAACCGAGGCGCGGATGCGCTGGCGCGACATTTCGAGCAGGCCGAAATGCGAGATGCGGCCGACCTGGATGCGCGCGCGGTCGTTCTTGAGATGGTCCTTCAGACGCTTCTCGACGGCCCGGTTGTTGCGCTTCTCCTCCATGTCGATGAAGTCGATGACGACGAGGCCGGCAAGGTCGCGCAGGCGCAGCTGGCGCGCCACTTCTTCCGCCGCTTCCAGGTTTGTCTGGAGCGCGGTCTCCTCGATGGAGTGCTCGCGCGTCGAGCGGCCGGAGTTGACGTCGATCGAGACGAGCGCCTCGGTCTGGTTGATGATGATGTAGCCGCCGGACTTCAGCGTCACCTGCGGCTGCAGCATGCGGTCGAGCTGGGCTTCGATGCCCGAGCGCGAGAAGATCGGATGCACGTCGCGATAGGGCTGGACGACCTTCGCATGGCTCGGCATCAGCATCTTCATGAAGGCTTTGGCTTCGCGGTAGCCTTCCTCGCCGGCAACGACGATCTCGCTGATGTCCTTGTTGTAGAGGTCGCGGATCGAGCGCTTGATCAGCGAGCCTTCCTCATAGACGAGGCAGGGGGCCGTGGAGGCGAGCGTCAGCGTGCGGACGTTTTCCCACAGTCGCATCAGGTATTCGAAGTCGCGCTTGACCTCGACGCGGGTGCGGTTGGCACCGGCCGTGCGCAGGATGACGCCCATGCCCTGCGGGACCTCGAGGTCGCGGGCGATTTCCTTCAGGCGCTTGCGGTCCTGGAGGTTGGTGATCTTGCGGGAAATGCCGCCGCCGCGCGCCGTGTTCGGCATCAGGACCGAGTAGCGGCCTGCAAGCGACAGGTAGGTGGTGAGGGCAGCGCCCTTGTTGCCGCGCTCTTCCTTGGCGACCTGCACGAGCAGGATCTGGCGACGCTTGATGACTTCCTGGATGCGGTACTGCTTGCGCGGCTTGCGGCTCACGCGATCCGGAACCTCTTCCATGGCGTCTTCGGCGCCGACGGATTCGATGACTTCCTTCTCTTCGCCATTGTGGTCGTCATCATCGTCGTCGTCGTCACGATGGCGGCGGCCACGCTTGCGCTCGGCGGGCTCGGACACTTCGTCGGTATCGACCGCCATGGCCATGGCGCCACCGGGCGTCTCGTCGTCGCTGCCTTCGGACGAAGCGGCTTCCTCGGAGGCCGGAGCCTCCTCGGCCTTCGCCTTGGCCTTGCGGGGGCGACGTGCCTTCTTCGGCTTTTCGGCGGGCGCTTCGGGTTCCGCCGCGAGATCGGCGGAGGCTTCGACGACCTCCGGCTCGGCGGCAGGCTCGGCCTGGATTTCCTCGACGGCTTCTACGGCTTCGGCTTCCACGGCCTCGATCGTATCGGCGATCGATTCGTTATCGCCGCTGCCGGATGCGTGCGGGGCGGTCTCGACCGGCTCGATATCGTCATCGCGGCGATGATCCTCGGCCTCGGCCTTGAGCAGCGCCTGACGGTCGGCCAGCGGAATCTGGTAGTAGTCGGGGTGGATTTCGGCGAAGGCCAGGAAGCCGTGGCGGTTGCCGCCGTAGTCGACGAAAGCGGCCTGGAGCGAGGGCTCCACGCGCGTCACCTTGGCAAGGTAGATATTGCCGCGGATCTGTTTCTTGTGTTCGGATTCGAAGTCGAACTCTTCTATGCGGTTCCCGCGTACGACGACAACCCGCGTCTCCTCGGAGTGAGACGCGTCGATAAGCATTTTCTCTGCCATTTAAATTGTGCTCCTCGGCGCAGCCGCAATCCTGGCGGCGAGCTTTTCCCTGAGGGGAACGAGCCGGGGGAGGAGAGGGATGCGCCGGATAAGTAAGGTCTCGTCGGGCCCCGGTGAGGGGTAAGCGGACGAAGGGAGGCCGGCACGCGAGCGTCCCGTTGCCTGTTACCCTCTGAATGAATCCGCCGTGACAACATCAACGTCCAACGAGAATGCCAGTGCCATAGACCTGTTCGGTCCGATGAAATGCCCTTGGGTAAGGGCGAGCGGTGGATAACCACCTTGACTGTTCCGGCCACCGCCGGTTTACGCGATCTAATCGGCCGGGATAAAGGTTTGCGACGGCGGATGAAGGCCCGGTTCGGCGCCAAGTTCCGATGGATTGGCTGCCTGCTCTAAGCGATTCTATCCCGTCTGTTCTTTCTCCCTGATTTTGCTTTTATGGCGGATATGTCACAATGGCAAGGGAAAAGCCCTTGCGTCATAATCTTGATCCAATTGCCGGTCTGTGTGCGCGCTTGCAGCGTGTGCGCGGGATCGCAAGATTTGATTAACCATATGATAGCATCTATAGGCCTCGTCCTGCACCGCATCGCGCGGTTTTCACGCGTTTGAACGGACTGCCAGTGGTGATGCTACGCTCCCTGAACCACAGATTTTCCCGGCTTGTCCCGGGCCTGTTTCTCGCCGCGCTGCTGTTTTGCGTGCCCGCAGGGGCATTCGCGGCGTCGGCGGACGCGTCGCCGCTGCTCGCCTTCGCCGCCCGCATCGCCGGTGATGACGCGCGCACCCGCCTGATCATCGATTTCGACCGCAAGCCGGATTTCGAGGTGCACTACGTCGCCAATCCCTACCGTATCCTCATCGACCTGCCGCAGACGGATTTCGGCATCAAGGCGGAGGAGCTGGAGGCGCGCGGCATCTTCACGGACATCCGCTACGGCGCCATGGCCGCCGGCCGCTCCCGCATCGTGCTGACGGCGACCCGTCCGGTCGGCGTGGCGCTGGCCGAGGTGCAGCAGGAGGAGGGGGCGTCCAGCCACCGCCTCGTCATCGACGCGGCCATCGTCACCGAGACGGTCTTCCAGGCGCAGATGGAAAAGCAGAGCTGGAAGGAAGTGTCCGCGCAGGCCGGCAGCGACCTGCCGGTCCAGCTGCCCGGCAGCAAGGCCGACGGTCCCTTCGTCATTGCGGTCGACGCAGGCCACGGCGGCATCGACAACGGCGCGCGTGGCGGCGTCACCAAGATGGAGGAAAAGCACGTCACGCTCGCCTTTGCCAAGCAGCTGGCCGAAGCGCTGAACACGCTGCCGGATACGCGCGCCATCCTGACGCGCGACAAGGATGAATTCCTCTCGCTCTCGCAGCGCGTGCAGCTTGCCCGCAGCGAAGGCGCGAACCTTCTCATCTCCATCCATGCCGATACGCTGCGGCAGAAGGATATCCGCGGCGCGACGGTCTATACGATCTCCGACAAGGCCTCCGACAGCCTTGCCGCAAGCCTGGCCGAGCGTGAAAACCTGTCGGACCAGATCGCCGGCATCGCCTTTGTCGATGAACCGGCCGAGGTCGCCGACATCCTGCTCGACCTGACGCGCCGCGAAACCCAGGCCTTCTCCATCAATCTGGCGCAGAGCGTGGTCGGCAAGTTCAAGGACCAGGTCCTGCTGATCAACAATCCGCACCGGCATGCCGGCTTTCGCGTGCTGACGGCGCCGGACGTGCCGTCGATCCTGCTCGAACTCGGCTTCATGTCGAATAAGGAAGACGAGAAGCTTCTGACCGATCCGGAATGGCAAAAGAAGGTCGCCGGCCTCATCGCCGAGGCCGTGAAGGATTACCGCACAACCGTTGCCTCCAACGGTGGTTAAGCCTTTCGTGCGATAGTAGCGGCAAGGCGATGCGCGATATGCTAGTCTGGCTGCTGTGCCGGAAAAGTGACAACGGTCGCCAATGTGCGGTGGCGAAGCGGGCAAGCATACTGTAAAGCCCTATTTTCCTCACATTCCGATCGCTAGACGGGTTCGAGAAAATTGAGGCGTGACTCGTCTTCAGAGTGCCGGCGTGACGCATGTCGTCGCGTCGGTGAAGACCGGCCGGCAGGTCCGCGCGACGAAATTATAAAGACATAAGGCATCGGTAACTGGCTCATGATCAGACTGATTGGATATTTCTTCGGGATTGGCGCCGTTTTCTTCCTCGTCGTGGCAGGCGCGGTCGCCCTTTATCTCGGAAGTGTCACCAAGGATCTTCCCGATTATGAGGTCTTGAACAGCTATGCGCCGCCGGTGACGACGCGTGTCCATGCCGGCAACGGCGCGCTGATGGCCGAATATGCCCGCGAACGGCGCCTCTACCTGCCCATTCAGGCCATTCCCGACCGGGTGAAGGCTGCCTTTCTGTCGGCTGAAGACAAGAATTTCTACCAGCACCCCGGCGTCGACGTGACCGGCCTCTTCCGCGCCATCGTCGTCAACCTCCAGAATATGGGCTCGGGCCGCCGTCCCGTCGGTGCATCGACGATCACCCAGCAGGTCGCCAAGAACTTCCTGCTCTCGTCGGACCAGACGATAGACCGCAAGGTCAAGGAAGCGATCCTGTCCTTCCGCATCGAGCAGGCCTACTCCAAGGACCGCATTCTCGAACTCTATCTCAACGAGATCTTCTTCGGTCTGAATTCCTACGGCATCGCCGGCGCGGCGCTCACCTATTTCGACAAGTCCGTCACGGAACTCACGATCGCCGAGACGGCCTATCTGGCCGCGCTGCCCAAGGGCCCGTCCAACTACCATCCGTTCCGCCGGACCGAGGCAGCGCTCGAGCGCCGCAACTGGGTCATCGACCGCATGGTGGAGAATGGCTATATCACCCAGAGCGACGGCGCAGACGCCAAGACGCAGCCGCTCGGCGTGACGCCGCGTCATCGCGGCACCTATCTCTTCGCCTCCGACTACTTCTCCGAAGAAGTGCGTCGCCAGATCATCGAGCGTTATGGCGACAACGCGCTGTATGAAGGTGGTCTTTCGGTCCGCACGTCGCTGGATCCGCGCATCCAGGTCGCCGCGCGCAAGGCGTTGCAGCACGGCCTGATCAGCTATGACGAGCGTCGCGGTTTCCACGGCCCGATCAAGAGCATTCAGATCGGTGGCGACTGGGGTGTCGAGCTTGCCAAGATCGACGCCTTCTCCGATGTGCCGGAATGGAAGCTCGCCGTCGTGCTGTCGGCAGACGACAGTGGCGCCGATATCGGCTTGCAGCCCGGCAAGGATGCATCCGGCAAGGTCGTCGAGCAGCGTGTGACCGGCCGCATCGCAGCCAAGAGCATGACCTGGGCCTATCGTTCCGCCAAGGGAGACCGCAAGACGGCGAAGTCGCCGGCGGGCGTGTTGGAAGTCGGCGATGTCGTCTATGTCGAGCCGACCGAAGACGGCGGCTACCGCCTGCGCCAGCCGCCGAAGGTACAGGGCGGCCTCGTTGCCATGGATCCGCATACGGGCCGCGTGCTGGCCATGGTCGGCGGCTTCTCCTACGGCCAGTCGGAGTTCAACCGCGCCACGCAGGCAATGCGCCAGCCGGGTTCGTCCTTCAAGCCGTTCGTTTACGCGGCCGCTCTCGACAACGGCTATACGCCGGCGTCGGTGATCATGGATGCGCCGTTCGAGATCGTCGCCGGCGGCCAGGTGTGGCGCCCGCAGAACTACGGCGGCGGTTCCGCCGGCCCGTCGACGCTGCGTCTCGGCATCGAGCGCTCGCGCAACCTCATGACCGTCCGCCTTGCCAACGACATGGGCATGAACCTCGTCGCCGAATATGCCGAGCGCTTCGGCATCTACGACAAGATGCTGCCGGTTCTGGCCATGTCGCTCGGCTCCGGCGAGACGACTGTCATGCGCATGGTCTCGGCCTATGCGGTGCTCGCGAATGGCGGCAAGCAGATCAAGCCGTCGCTGATCGACCGTATTCAGGACCGCTACGGCAAGACGATCTTCCGGCATGAAGAGCGTACCTGCGAGAACTGCAATACCAACGACTGGGAAAACCAGGCCGAGCCGGAGCTCGTCGACAATCGCGAGCAGGTTCTCGACCCGATGACCGCCTACCAGATCACCTCGATGATGGAGGGCGTCATCACGCGCGGCACCGCCGCCGGCAAGATCAAGCTCGACCGTCCGGTCGCCGGCAAGACCGGCACCACCAACGACGAGAAGGATGCCTGGTTCGTCGGCTATACGCCGGATCTCGTGGCCGGCCTTTATATCGGCTTCGACAGCCCGGCGCCGATGGGCCGCGGCGCGACTGGCGGCTCGCTGTCCTCGCCGATCTTCAACGAGTTCATGCAGGCGGCACTGGAGGGTACGCGTCCCACCAAGTTCATCGTTCCCGAGGGCATGCAGTTCATCGCCGTCAACCGCAAGACCGGCATGCAGGCCTATGAAGGCGAGCCGGATACCATCATGGAAGCCTTCAAGCCCGGCACGGGCCCGGCCGATGTCTTCTCGGTCATCGGCGGCGACGAATACGCAACGCCGGAGGAAATCCTGAAGAGCTCGCCGCAGGCGAACCAGGCGGTAACGGGCGGCAGCGGCGGCCTGTTCTGATCCATCTCGCATCCCTTTGAGGGCGGGCGCGGGGGTTTACATCCGCGCCCGCCCTCTCTATTTCGGGGCCACCGAAACACGAGCATTGAAGAAACGGACATGCGCGCGGAAATCGAGAATATCGTCGACGAAATCAAGCAGGCCATAAGCCTGCTGAGGAGGCATCTTTGACTGGGATCAGGCGGTAAGACGACTGGACTGGTTGAACAACAAGGCAGAGGATCCCAACCTCTGGAACGATGCCCAGGAAGCCCAGAAGCTGATGCGCGAACGCCAGCAGCTGGACGAGAGCATCAATGCCGTGAGGGCCATCGAACAGCAGCTTCGTGACAATATCGAGCTGATCGAACTCGGCGAGGAAGAGGGCGATGCATCCATCGTCAGCGAAGCCGAGGAGGCGTTGAAGGCCGTCAAGGTCGAGGCCGCGCGCAAGCAGGTCGAGGCCATGCTTTCCGGCGAGGCCGACAGCAACGACACCTATCTCGAAGTGCATTCGGGCGCCGGCGGCACGGAAAGCCAGGATTGGGCGAACATGCTTCTGCGCATGTATACGCGCTGGGCGGAGCGGTCGGGCTACAAGGTGGAGCTTCTGGAAATCCACGACGGCGAAGAGGCCGGCATCAAGTCCGCCACGCTGCTCGTCAAGGGCCACAATGCCTATGGCTGGCTGAAGACGGAATCGGGCGTGCATCGCCTCGTGCGCATCTCGCCCTATGACAGCAATGCACGCCGCCACACCTCGTTCTCCTCGATCTGGGTCTATCCGGTCGTGGACGACTCGATCAACATCGAGGTCAACGAAAGCGACTGCCGGATCGACACCTACCGTTCGTCCGGCGCCGGCGGCCAGCACGTCAACACGACCGATTCGGCCGTGCGCATCACGCACATTCCGACCGGCATCGTGGTGGCCTGCCAGCAGGAGCGTTCGCAGCACAAGAACCGCGCCAAGGCGTGGGACATGCTGCGTGCACGCCTGTACGAAGCCGAGCTGAAGAAGCGCGAAGACGCCGCCAATGCCGAGGCCGCTTCCAAGACGGATATCGGCTGGGGTCACCAAATCCGCTCCTACGTCCTCCAGCCCTACCAGTTGGTGAAGGACCTCAGGACCGGCGTCGAAAGCACGGCACCGTCGGATGTGCTCGACGGCGAACTCAACGAGTTCATGGAAGCCGCGCTGGCGCACCGCGTGAACGGCGGCAGCGATGCCGTGGTCGATGACCTGAACTGATACCTGATAGGCAGGTGAGCGATTGCAGACGGGCGCTTCGGCGCCCGTTTCAGTTTGTGGCGCGCTCCACCTTGATCTCGCCGAGATCGTCGATCAGCACCGTCCAGCTCTCGGGTTCGCTCGCCTTGGGATCCGTCTTCAGGTAGACCGTCGCGAAGAAACCCGGCTGTGCCGTGATGCCGGACGAATTTTCCGGGCGGATATCCGTCACATAGGGCTTCATCGCGGAAAATTCCTCCAGAGCGGTGGTGGACGCGATCTGCGGCCCCTCCGCGGTGGCCTCGATCTGCTGGAGATGCACTTCGGCCGTTCCATCCGGCTGGCGCACGGCGATCAGCTTGTAGTAGCCGCGCCGCGCCTCCGATCCCGTCTCCTCCGCAGGCTCCTCCCAGAAGCCGGTGCTGACGACGAAGGTGACCGTTTCCGCAACGGGCGGAGCATCGCCGGCGGCCTGGGCCGGTGCGCAGGCGAGGACGAGCAGGGCGATGGCGGCGGCTGGCGTGAACCGTTTGATCGGCGCATTCATGGCGAACTCCTCCCCGGCAGTGTCGTGCGATCAGTAATCGAACTGTTCGGCGAGAATCCGGTCGGACCAGGAATGATCCGGATCGGAGAGGATTCGCGCCGCCAGGCCGACCGATTCGGCGATGCGTACCGACGTTACCGATTTGACCTCGGTATTGTCGGCGACCGCGTTCACCGGGCGCTTTTCGGCCTCCAGCACCTCGATCTCGACCGTCACCTTGTTGGGAAGCAGCGCACCGCGCCAGCGGCGCGGCCGGAAGGCGCTGACCGGCGTCAGCGCCAGCAGCGGCGCTTCCAGCGGCAGGATCGGCCCGTGGGCGGAGAGATTGTAGGCCGTCGAGCCGGCAGGCGTCGCCAGGAGCAGGCCGTCGCAAATCAGCTCCTCCAGCCGCACGCGGCCGTCCACGCTGACGCGCAGCTTTGCCGCCTGGTAGGACTGGCGAAACAGATAGACTTCGTTGATGGCGAGCGCCCGGCGCTCGAGGCCGCTGGCGTCGCTCGTGACCATCTCCAGCGGACGGAACGCGTTTTCGACTGCCCGCTCGACACGGGCCGGAAGATCCTTTGCATCATAGCGGTTCATCAGGAAGCCGACGGAGCCCCGGTTCATGCCGTAGACGCATTTGCCCGTGTTCATCGTCGTATGCAGCGTCTGGAGCATGAAGCCGTCGCCGCCGAGCGCGACGATCACGTTGGCCTCTTCCGGATCGGTATTGCCATAGGCGGCAATCAGTTCCGCACGCGCTTCCTGCGCTTCGGCCGCCTGCGACGCAACGAAGGAGAAGGTGTTGAACTGGCGCGCCATGTGTCCGTCCGTCTCCTCTTGGGCTGTACCGCCTTCGCCCGACTTCACTCATGTTATCGGGGGGACGTTGCCGTCATCCAGTGAAGACGACGGTCCCTTCCCGAAATCGCCGGCACGCAACACGCCCGGGCGATCCTTGTTGCACGCCTTTATGCAATGTGCATCTGAAAAATATGACAGACCGGACGAGCCGCGGACCGGCCGCGGGGGAACTCAGGCCGTCAGGCTTTCTTACCTGGCGTACGGGCTTCCAGGCTCTTGAGTGCAGCCTGTCCCGCGGCGGCAGCCTGGAGCGGGTTGGTAAAAGGCCCTGTCACAGGGTAGGTCACGCCGCGAAAGGTCAGGGCGAAGAAATATTGGCCCCTGCGGTCCTTCTCGACCGTGACCTGCGAAACCGGTTCCTTGTCCGCCATGTCCGTTCCTCCAGGCAAGCGCTGGTCGCGATGCCCGATCGCATCGCCCCGTGAAACGCCCTATAGGACAGTCAGCCTTCGGCGGCAATGCACGGCGTCGGCATCCCGCGTCCGGCGGCGTATCCCCGCATGCGGGCGTTCACTGCAGCGGCAGTTCGAGTTGCGTCTTGTGCTTGAGCACATAGAGCGGTTTTGCGGCCGCCGCGGCCTTGCGCTGGAGTTCCATGCGGTTCTGGACCTGTCGCTCCCGAAGCGACCGGCACGCCTCGATGATGGCAACCGCGCGATCAAGGGTATCGTTCTGCATATCGTATCTCCGTTTGTTCTCTATATGTTCTATTCTGGAACGAAAATCAAGAGCGCGCCGAAAGGGCGGCATTCGCGGCGTCGGACTCCGGAGTCCTGGAGATGGGTGGCTGCCGATAAACAGGTCTTCGCTGTCGATCGCCGTGCGTCCGGAACCTCGGCGGGGCATTGCCGTTTCCTTCCTCAACAAAGGAGGCCGTCATGACCCATGCAGCGGATATAGCGAAAGAATATCAAAGACTGGGCGGAAAGCGCCTGGCCAAGCTCGACGACAACCTGGTTTCGACCCGCCAATGGGACGACGAGCCCGCCGAAGCCGCAGCCTTCTGGAAAGAAAATGTGGAAGTGCTGAGCGACAAGGAGCAGGCGGAAGTCGTCACCAACCTGAAAACGATCACGACCGAACGATAAGCGCACGATATTGGTTTGATGCGGGCTGAGTGAGAAGCGTCATCGCACGTGCTCCTCGACGCGCCTGATTCGAACAGGCGTGACGCGTCCTGCGCAAGCAGGCGTCAGGCTCCGCGCGTGCACATCCAAAGATTTGGGAAGAATGGTGCCCCCACCAGGACTCGAACCCGGGACCCCCTGATTACAAATCAGGTGCTCTACCAACTGAGCTATAAGGGCACTGCGTGGAGGGAGTTAGCATATTCTCCGCCGCTGTAAAGCAAAAAGGGGCGGCTTAGATAGACCATGTGCCGGGCGAGCGCTCGCCGGGGGTAATTTCCTGGCAGCGCTCAAGCGATCGCGGCAGGTTCTCCGCCAGGTGGTCGATGAGAGCACGCACCGCAGGCAGCATGCCGTGCCGGGATGTGAAGACGGCATGGACGGCCGCTTCCGCGCTCGACCAGTCCGGCAGGACATGCGTGAGCACACCGGCGCGGAAGCCGCGTTCGGCAATCATGTCCGGCAGCAGGCCGAGGCCGATTCCCTCCAGCGTCGCCCGTTCCAGTACCGCAAAATCGGAACAGGACAGCACCGGTGAATGCGCGATGTCGCGCACGTCCCCGCTGGCGTTGTGCAGCGTCCAGATGGCGCGCGGCGTGCTCTCCTGCATGGACAAGGTGGGCACGCGGCTGATGGTATCGAAATCGATATGGCCGTAGCGTTCCAGAAAGGCAGGGCTTGCCGCCAGGTGACGCCGCGTGCTGGCGAAGCGGCGTACGACCAGCGACTGGTCGGTGTCATAGGTATCGCGGACGCGCAACGCGATATCGATCCGCTCCTCGATCAGGTCGACCGGGCGCCCCGTGGTGATGATCGACAGCCGTACGAGCGGATAGCGCTTCATGAAGCCGGGAAGAACAGCGGCGATCATCGGCGCGAAGCCCGGAGGCATGGACATGCGTACCGTGCCCGCCGGCTCGGCCTTCGCGACCGCCACCACCGCCTCGGCAGCCTCCACGCCCGATAGAACCGCCTCGCAACGGTCGTAGAAGGATTTGCCGATGTCGGTGACGCTCAGCTTGCGGGTGGACCGTTCGATCAGCCGCACGCCCAGCTGCTCCTCAAGTGCTGCGATGCGCTTGCTGATCTTCGATTTCGGGACCCCCAGCGCATTGGCCGCCGCGGTAAATCCCTTGTGCCGCACCACGGCGGCGTAGAGGGCGAGGTCGTTGAGGTCCTGCATGGCACGCGTCTCCGGGATCACCCCTGGATTTATTGTTTCCTTGAGGAAACAGTCAATTGGATTTTTGCTGTCTAATCATCGCATTGTTTTCAGAACATATGTTTGGCAGCCAATTCAACCAAGGTGCTGACCTATGAACATCCTCCATATCGATTCCGGCATTCTCGGAGAGCACTCCGTTTCGCCTCGCCTGACCGCCGCTGTCGTCGCGCAGATCAAGGCCGAACATCCCGCCGCCTCCGTGACCTATCGCGACCTCGTGTCCAACCCGCTGCCGCATCTGTCGGGTGCGCATCTCATGGCTGCCAATGCCAATCCCGCCGACGTTGACGCGCAGGTTGCCGCCGATGTTGCCGAAAGCGCGGTCGTTCTCGACGAATTCCTGGCGGCCGACACGGTCGTGCTGGGCGTGCCCATGTACAATTTCTCCCTGCCGAGCCAGTTGAAGGCCTGGATCGACCGCATCGCCGTTGCGGGCAAGACGTTCCGCTATACCGCCGAAGGCCCCGAAGGCCTCGCCACCGGCAAGAAGGTCATCATCGTGTCCACCCGTGGCGGCCACTACAGCGCCGGCCCCGCCGCCGCCATGGACCACCAGGAAAGCTACCTGCGCACCGTCTTCGGTTTCCTCGGTGTGACCGATATCGAAATCGTTCGTGCCGAAGGCCTGAACCTCAGCGCCGACTCGAAGATCGAGGCGATCTCGGAAGCCGAACGCAGCATTTCCGCCCGCGGCGGCTTCAAGGCTGCAAGCTGATCCTGCCGTCCTTCATGCAAAAGCCCGCCGGTGGAAACCGGCGGGCTTTTCTGTATTCCGGGATGTGTCATCAGCCGAACAGATGGCGGTGCGTGGCATAGAGGGCGATAGCCGCAGCGTTCGAGACATTGAGCGACTTGATCGCGCCGGGCATGTCGAGACGGGCGAGCGCCTTGCAGGTGGCGCGCGTCTTCTGGCGCAGGCCCTTGCCCTCGGAACCCATGACGAGCGCGACGCGCTGGCCCGACAGCGTGCCCTCGAGCGGTGCCGGTCCCTCCGAATCGAGGCCGACCGTCAGGAAGCCCAGCCTGTGCAGCTCTTCCAGCGCATCCGAGAGGTTGGTGATCTGGATATAGGGGATGAGCTCCAGCGCGCCGGACGCGGTTTTGGCGAGCACGCCCGATTCGGTGGGCGAATGGCGCTGCGTGGTGATGACGGCGCCGGCGTTGAAGGCAACGGCCGAGCGCATGATGGCGCCGACATTGTGGGGATCGGTCACCTGGTCGAGCACGAGCAGCAGCGGGCTGTCCTTCAGCGCCTCCAGCCGGCGCACCGGCAGGGGACGGGTTTCGAGCATGACGCCTTGATGTATGGCTTCCGGCCCCAGCACCTTGTCGAGGTCGGAGGGCAGGACGGTCTCGACCGGGTAGGGCAGGGTCGAGATGTCGGGCAGCTCCAGGCGTTGGGCCGCGTTCTGGCTGACCGAAAGCCTGATGATCTGCCGTTCGGGATTGTCGAGGGCGGCGCGCACCGTGTGCAGGCCGTAGAGATAGACCTGATCGGGTGCGAGGGCCGGCGCCTTCCAGCCTTCCGCCTGCTTGCGGCGGCGATCGTCCTTCGGTGTCGGGATCTCGCCGCGCTCGCGCCGCTGGTCGCGATGCGCCCGGCGCAGCTTGGCATAGTGGGTGTCTTTTGCGGACTTGCCGCCGGTATCGTCTTTGCTCATGGGGGCCTTATAAAGCATGTCCCGGCAAAGTGTGCAGGGGTTTTGCAGGAAGGGCGCGGGAAAAATCGGGCGGCGGCGACAGGCCCGTCCACAGGCTTGCGGCGCGAAGCGGAGATGCTGGCATTTTTCGCAATTTTTTCCGTGGCGTCGTGTTGACAGGATGAACTGTGCCCGTCATATACGCCGCCAGATCGAAGGCGCCGCTGCGAAGCGCCAGCCAAGATCGATACCGGTCGCTTGATCCCGACAGAATATGGAGGGATGCCCGAGTGGTTAAAGGGGACGGACTGTAAATCCGTTGGCTCAGCCTACGTTGGTTCAAATCCAACTCCCTCCACCATTCTGTCAGACGGATCAAGACCCCCGCGGGTATAGCTCAATGGTAGAGCAGCAGCCTTCCAAGCTGAATACGCGGGTTCGATTCCCGCTACCCGCTCCAATCGTCGAGTTGAAACGAAGAATCAAGCAGCTGCTGTAAAGCCCTGCCTTGAAAAAGCGATTCCTCATCACGATATTTCGGAAATCCGGCACAGCCCGGCCCCCTCCCGGTCCCTTTTCCCGTGCATTTAAGGCTTGCGCATTCGTTGTGAAACCCTTAAACGCCTGCCAAACCGGACGGGCCGGTTAGCCCAACTTTCGTTCAGTAGGAAATAAGAGATGGCAAAGAGCAAGTTTGAGCGCAACAAGCCTCACGTAAACATCGGCACGATCGGGCACGTTGACCACGGCAAGACGTCGACGACGGCAGCGATCACGAAGTACTTCGGCGAGTTCAAGGCGTACGACCAGATCGACGCTGCTCCGGAAGAAAAGGCGCGCGGCATCACCATCTCGACGGCACACGTCGAATACGAGACGGCGAACCGTCACTATGCGCACGTCGACTGCCCCGGCCACGCCGACTACGTCAAGAACATGATCACCGGTGCTGCCCAGATGGACGGCGCGATCCTGGTTGTTTCGGCAGCCGACGGCCCGATGCCGCAGACGCGCGAGCACATCCTGCTGGCCCGCCAGGTCGGCGTTCCCGCGATCGTGGTGTTCCTCAACAAGGTCGACCAGGTTGACGACGCCGAGCTTCTCGAGCTCGTCGAGCTGGAAGTGCGCGAACTTCTGTCGTCCTACGAATTCCCGGGCGACGACATTCCGATCGTCAAGGGTTCGGCTCTGGCGGCTCTGGAAGATTCGAACAAGGAAATCGGCGAAGACGCGATCCGCGCCCTGATGGCCGCAGTCGACGACTACATCCCGACGCCCGAGCGTCCGATCGACCAGCCCTTCCTGATGCCGATCGAAGACGTGTTCTCGATCTCGGGCCGTGGTACGGTCGTGACCGGCCGCGTCGAGCGTGGCATCGTCAAGGTCGGTGAGGAAATCGAGATCGTCGGCATCCGTCCGACGACGAAGACGACCTGCACGGGCGTTGAAATGTTCCGCAAGCTGCTCGACCAGGGCCAGGCCGGCGACAACATCGGTGCGCTGCTGCGCGGTGTGAACCGTGACGGCGTTGAGCGTGGCCAGATCCTGTGCAAGCCGGGTTCGGTCAAGCCGCACAAGAAGTTCAAGGCCGAAGCCTACATCCTGACGAAGGAAGAAGGCGGCCGTCATACGCCGTTCTTCACGAACTACCGTCCGCAGTTCTACTTCCGCACGACGGACGTGACGGGCATCGTCTCGCTGCCGGAAGGCACGGAAATGGTCATGCCGGGCGACAACGTGACCGTTGACGTCGAGCTGATCGTTCCGATCGCGATGGAAGAAAAGCTGCGCTTCGCCATCCGCGAAGGCGGCCGTACCGTCGGCGCAGGCATCGTCGCCTCCATCGTCGAGTAACGATTGCTGACGATGCCGTAAGCTTGCCGACGGCAAGTCAAAATGTGCAAATGGCGCGCAAGCGCGATTTGCACGCGGCGCAGGCATCGTCGCCTCCATCGTCGAGTAATCTCTAGGGATTACGACAGATCTAGAAGCCCCCGCTGGCCAACAGCGGGGGCTTTTTCGTTATGGCTTTATACTTTAGGGATCGCCGATAACTCGCCAGTTCTGGGGATGGAGGCATCGGACGTCGATGTGTAGGGTCATGGCGTCGCTTCGTGCGACCGGCCCTGGCATGCGCCAAGGCCCGGCGCCTTTGGACTGCGGTCCTCTGTTTTGCAAAAGGCGCCCGTGCGCGTGGCGGGCATGAGGCCCTGCCGCGCGCAACAACGCTCACACGAGACGGATCCGTTTCCCATGACGCCTTTCTTTCGTGCGGCGTGCGCAGCGCTCGCCCTTTCGATGGCATTTGTGATTCTTCCGGCTGGGGCTGCCCGGGCTGAGGGCTCCCTCCTGATCTGGTCGCCGAGCAAGATCTCCGGCAATGCCTATCGCCTGCGCATGGGCGCCAAGACGCCGCCGGGCAGCGATGCGCGCGCCGGTGTGGATTTCTCCGTCACGACCTCCTCGACGGGCACTGTCCGACACACCCGCGACAATGCGCGGTTCTGGGCGGAAATGCAGGGCAGGGGCGCATCGGGTGCGGAGGGCAACGTGGCAGCCGGGTATAACCCTGCCACGGGGCGTGCGACGGCAAGCGCGGGCGTTTCGCACCGCTGGATGGCCACGCCCTCCGTCGACATTCTCATCAATCCGTCCGTCTGGGCCGATTCGGATATGCGGCACGGCCATACGGGATCCGTACGCGTGACGCAGAAAGCGCAGCTTCAGTCCGTCACGACGGGCACGTCCCTGATCGCTTCGGGCACGGCCGTCTCCGGTCAGCCGCATGTGAAGACGGAGTTCCGCGTCGAGCAGAACGTCATGCGCGGCCTCAACGTCGCCGCGACCGTGCAAAGGCAGGATGCCGAACTGGTCGGCACCATCCGCGCGCGGTTCCGCATGGACTGGTGATCCATCGGGGAGGGGTGTTGGCTTTGCTAAGCTGTGAAAAAAACACGTCCTCGCCCTTGCCAAGTCCGGCTGCGCGCCGTAAAGACGCCATGCCTTGCCGGCGAGCGGTGTTTCACCCGGATGCGGCAGGCGTAAAGGGGTATAGCTCAGTTGGTAGAGCGGCGGTCTCCAAAACCGCAGGTCGGGGGTTCGAGCCCCTCTGCCCCTGCCATTTTCGCCTGATGGCGCGGACCACCAGCAGCGACGGCGGAACATGGCACCGGCGGCGAGAGCCGCCTAAATTCGTGAAAAGTCCGGTTACCTCTTGTGAAAAAGGGAATCGGGCTTTATGTAGGGCAAAACAGACACGCGGTGCGTGGGGCTGATAATTCAGCTTTACGCGCCGTAATGGCGTGGATATTCAATGGCATCGAAAACGAATCCGATTGCGTTTCTGCAGCAGGTACGCTCCGAAACGGCAAAAGTGACTTGGCCCTCGCGGCGCGAGACGATGATCTCGACCGCAATGGTGTTCGTGATGGTCTTCCTTGCCGCGGTGTTCTTCTTCGCTGCGGACCAGTTGCTGGCCTGGCTGATCGCGCTCGTCCTGAACGCTGGCGTCTGATTGGTTGGAGATGAACATGGCTTCGCGTTGGTACATCGTCCACGCCTATTCGAACTTTGAGAAGAAGGTCGCCGAGGACATCGAGAACAAGGCCCGCCAGAAGGGTCTTGACCATCTCTTTGAAAAGATCCTCGTCCCGACCGAGAAGGTTGTCGAGGTGCGTCGCGGCCGCAAGGTCGATTCCGAACGCAAGTTCTTCCCCGGCTACGTGCTGGTGCGGGCGAACCTGACGGACGAGGCGTATCACCTCATCAAGAACACGCCGAAGGTCACGGGTTTCCTCGGTTCCGACAACAAGCCGGTTCCGATTCCCGACAGCGAGGCGGAGCGCATCCTGTCGCAGGTGCAGGACGGTGTCGATCGTCCGAAGCCCTCGGTCTCGTTCGAGATCGGCGAGCAGGTCCGCGTTTCCGACGGTCCCTTCGCGTCGTTCAACGGCACGGTGCAGGATGTCGACGAGGAGCGTTCGCGCCTCAAGGTGGAGGTGTCGATCTTCGGTCGCGCCACCCCGGTCGAGCTGGAATACGCCCAGGTCGAGAAAATCTGATTTCGGTGGCTCCCGGTTTTGCGACCGCGGGGCCGTCCATCTGAAATCCGGTCCTGCTTGCAGGATCGGCGGCGGAAGTTTCCGCCAATCGCGTGGAAGGGAAGGCGGCCTGTAGCCGGGCGCTGAAAACCGCACCACGCAACCGCAGCCGCCGGTCCCCGGATCGGCATCAAGGGCCGGGCAACCGGCCGCATTCTGAAAGGCAGAGAAAATGGCTAAGAAAGTTGCAGGCCAGCTCAAGCTTCAGGTCAAGGCAGGATCGGCAAACCCGTCCCCGCCGATCGGCCCGGCGCTTGGTCAGCGTGGCATTAACATCATGGAATTCTGCAAGTCGTTCAACGCAGCGACGCAGGAAATGGAAAAGGGTATGCCGATCCCGGTCGTCATCACCTACTACCAGGACAAGTCCTTCACGTTCGTGATGAAGCAGCCGCCGGTGACCTACTTCCTCAAGAAGGAAGCCAAGATCACGTCCGGCTCGAAGACCCCGGGCAAGGGCGCCACGGTCGGCAAGCTCACCAAGGCTCAGATCAAGTCGATCGCCGAAGCCAAGATGAAGGATCTCAACGCCGCCGACATCGAAGGCGCGATGGCAATGGTCGAGGGCTCTGCCCGCGCCATGGGCCTGGAAGTGGTAGGTTAAGACCATGGCCAAGATTGCAAAGCGTATCCAGAAGATCCGTGAAGGCATCGACCCCACCAAGCTGGTCGCCCTTTCGGATGCCATCGCTCTCGTCAAGGAGCGTGCCGTCGCCAAGTTCGACGAAACCGTCGAAATCGCCATGAACCTCGGCGTCGACCCGCGTCACGCAGACCAGATGGTCCGCGGCGTGGTCAACCTGCCGAACGGCACGGGCCGTGACGTTCGCGTCGCCGTCTTCGCCCGTGGCGCCAAGGCTGACGAAGCCAAGGCTGCCGGTGCAGACATCGTCGGCGCCGAAGACCTGCTGGAAATCGTCCAGGGCGGCAAGATCGATTTCGATCGCTGCATCGCGACCCCGGACATGATGCCGCTCGTCGGCCGTCTCGGTAAGGTTCTCGGTCCGCGCGGCATGATGCCGAACCCGAAGGTCGGCACCGTCACCATGGACGTTGCAGGCGCCGTCAAGGCATCCAAGGGCGGTGCTGTCGAGTTCCGCGTCGAGAAGGCTGGTATCATCCACGCCGGTATCGGCAAGGCTTCCTTCGACGCCAAGGCTCTGGAAGAAAACATCAAGGCGTTCGCCGACGCCGTCGTCAAGGCGAAGCCGGCCGGCGCGAAGGGCAACTACGTCAAGCGCGTTGCCATCTCGTCGACCATGGGCCCGGGCGTCAAGATCGACCCGGCGACCGTCGCCTGATAGACAAGGGTCCGGCTCAGGCCGGACCCAACAGAATTCCCGGCCTTGTCTGGCCGGGGATTTCCGGGGCCAAACCCCGGAACTCCTGTCCGAGATTGCAGGTGGTTGGACCTTAATCACTTTGCCTGCATGAGACGGGGTGAGACCTGGATTTCATCTCAGCGTCGGATGACGCCGGAATTCGGTTCGAACCTACCTTACCTTGTGCCGCGGCCCGAAAGGGCCGAGCGCGGGGGGACAGGATCCTCGAGCGTCGCTCGGGGTCCATTTCAAAGTGGACCTCTGGCGGCAAAGGTAAACCCGGCAGGTCCCGTGAGAACTCACGGTCCTGTCAACTGGAGATAGGCACAGTGGAAAGAGCGGAAAAACGCGAATTCGTCACGGAGCTGAACGAAGTCTTCAAGGCTTCCGGTTCGGTTGTCGTGGCCCGCTACGCCGGTATCACCGTCGCGCAGATGAACGATCTTCGTACGAAGATGCGTGCTGCCGGCGGCACCGTCAAGGTCGCGAAGAACCGCCTGGCCAAAATTGCCCTTCAGGGTACGGAGTCGGAAGGGATGTCTGATCTCTTCCAGGGTCAGACGCTCATTGCTTATGCAAATGATCCGATGATTGCTCCCAAGGTTGCCATGGATTTCGCCAAGACCAACGACAAGCTCGTTGTGCTCGGCGGCGCCATGGGCTCGACCACACTCGACGCTGAAGCAGTCAAGTCGCTCGCGACCCTGCCTTCGCTCGACGAGCTTCGCGCAAAGCTCCTGGGCCTGCTTGCAGCCCCGGCAACGCGCGTCGCCACGGTCGTTGCAGCACCGGCAAGCCAGCTTGCCCGTGTGTTCGCAGCCTACGCCAAGAAGGACGAAGCCGCTTGAGGCGGTTTTTCGCTGTAAATCAAACTAACCAGTTCGAACCGAATATAAGGAACTACTACAATGGCTGATCTCGCAAAGATCGTTGAAGACCTGTCTGCTCTGACTGTTCTGGAAGCTGCTGAGCTTTCCAAGCTGCTCGAAGAGAAGTGGGGCGTTTCTGCAGCTGCTCCGGTCGCTGTTGCCGCTGCTGGCGGTGGCGCTGCTCCGGCTGCTGCTGAAGAAGAAAAGACCGAGTTCGACGTTATCCTCGTTGACGCTGGCGCCAACAAGATCAACGTCATCAAGGAAGTCCGCGGCATCACCGGCCTCGGCCTCAAGGAAGCCAAGGACCTGGTCGAAGGCGCTCCGAAGCCGGTCAAGGAAGCCGTCTCCAAGGCTGAAGCCGCTGACCTCAAGAAGAAGCTTGAGGACGCCGGCGCCAAGGTCGACGTCAAGTAATACCGGAATGCGATGGGAGAGGGTTTCGACCCTCTCCCATTGATGATTCCTCCGGACTGATTACCCAAAAGCCGCAAAAACGGCTTTTGGGTAATGGGTTCTTCAAGAGGATGGTCTTTCCCCGCAAGTCAGGGCAATCCGGCCCGGTGCGCGGCAGGCGAGACGAGTTTGAACCAACCCATGATAGACGGGATCGACTGGCCAGCGAACCCCGTCCGTTGCAGGCCCGGATGCTTAATTTGAAGGAGCGACGATGGCTCAGACCCTTTCGTTTAACGGTCGTAGGCGCGTACGCAAGTTTTTTGGAAAAATCCCCGAAGTCGCAGAAATGCCGAACCTCATCGAGGTTCAGAAGGCATCCTACGACCAGTTTCTGATGGTTGAAGAGCCCGCCGGCGGTCGTCCGGACGAGGGCCTTCAGTCGGTTTTCAAGTCGGTCTTCCCGATCACCGATTTCTCCGGCGCTTCCATGCTCGAATTCGTCTCCTACGAGTTCGAACAGCCGAAGTTCGACGTCGAGGAATGCCGCCAGCGTGATCTGACCTATGCAGCGCCGCTCAAGGTGACGCTGCGCCTCATCGTGTTCGATATCGACGAGGATACCGGCGCGAAGTCCATCAAGGACATCAAGGAACAGAACGTCTACATGGGCGACATGCCGCTCATGACCGACAACGGCACGTTCATCGTCAACGGCACCGAGCGCGTCATCGTCTCCCAGATGCACCGTTCGCCGGGCGTGTTCTTCGATCACGACAAGGGCAAGAGCCATTCTTCCGGCAAGCTGCTCTTCGCAGCCCGCGTCATCCCGTATCGCGGTTCCTGGCTCGACATCGAGTTCGACGCCAAGGACATCGTGCATGCGCGCATCGACCGCCGCCGCAAGATCCCCGTCACCTCGCTCCTCATGGCGCTGGGCATGGACGGCGAAGACATCCTGTCGACCTTCTACACGAAGTCGCTCTACCAGCGCGACGGCGAAGGCTGGCGCATTCCGTTCAATCCCGACGTGCTGAAGGGCCAGAAGGCCGTCGCGGACATGATCGATGCCGATACGGGCGAGGTGGTTGTCGAAGTCGGCAAGAAGCTCACGCCGCGCCTGCTCCGCCAGCTCTCCGAAAAGGGCCTCAAGGCTCTCAAGGCGACCGACGAGGATCTCTACGGCAACTACCTCGCCGAAGACATCGTCAACTACGAGACGGGTGAAATCTATCTCGAAGCCGGCGACGAAATCGACGAGAAGACCCTGCCGGTCATCCTGTCGGCCGGTTTCGACGAGATCCCGGTTCTCGACATCGACCATATCAATGTCGGCGCCTACATCCGCTCGACGCTCGCAGCCGACAAGAACGAGAACCGTCAGGACGCTCTGTTCGACATCTACCGCGTCATGCGTCCGGGCGAGCCGCCGACCATGGATTCGGCCGAAGCCATGTTCAACACGCTGTTCTTCGATGCGGAGCGTTACGATCTCTCCGCCGTCGGCCGCGTGAAGATGAACATGCGCCTTGACCTCGATGTCGCCGACACGGTCCGCACGCTGCGCAAGGAAGACATCCTGGCCGTGGTCAAGATGCTGGTCGAACTGCGCGACGGCAAGGGCGAGATCGACGACATCGACAACCTCGGCAACCGTCGTGTGCGTTCGGTCGGCGAACTCATGGAGAACCAGTACCGTCTCGGCCTGCTCCGCATGGAGCGCGCGATCAAGGAACGCATGTCCTCGATCGAGATCGACACGGTCATGCCGCAGGACCTGATCAACGCGAAGCCGGCGGCTGCCGCCGTTCGCGAGTTCTTCGGTTCCTCGCAGCTGTCGCAGTTCATGGACCAGGTGAACCCGCTGTCGGAAATCACCCACAAGCGCCGTCTTTCGGCTCTTGGCCCGGGTGGTCTGACCCGCGAGCGCGCCGGCTTCGAAGTCCGCGACGTTCACCCGACCCACTATGGCCGTATCTGCCCGATCGAGACGCCGGAAGGCCCGAACATCGGTCTGATCAACTCGCTCGCCACCTTCGCCCGCGTCAACAAGTACGGCTTCATCGAAAGCCCGTACCGCAAGATCGTGGACGGCAAGGTGACGACGGACGTGGTCTACCTCTCCGCCATGGAAGAGGCCAAGTACCACGTTGCCCAGGCCAACTCCGTGCTGGAAGCCGACAACTCCTTCGCTGAAGAGTTCGTCGTCTGCCGTCACGCCGGCGAAGTCATGCTCGCCCCGCGCGACCAGATCAACCTGATGGACGTTTCGCCGAAGCAGCTCGTTTCGGTCGCGGCGGCGCTCATCCCGTTCCTCGAGAACGACGACGCCAACCGCGCGCTCATGGGTTCGAACATGCAGCGTCAGGCCGTTCCGCTTCTTCGGGCGGAAGCACCGTTCGTCGGCACCGGCATGGAGCCGATCGTGGCCCGTGACTCGGGTGCTGCCATCGCGGCCCGCCGCGGCGGTGTCGTCGACCAGGTCGACGCGACCCGCATCGTTATCCGCGCCACCGAAGACCTCGATCCGTCGAAGTCGGGCGTCGATATCTATCGTCTGCAGAAGTTCCAGCGCTCCAACCAGAACACCTGCGTCAACCAGCGCCCGCTGGTCACCGTCGGCGACGTTCTCAACAAGGGCGACATCATCGCGGACGGTCCGTCGACCGACCTCGGTGACCTGGCACTCGGCCGCAACGCGCTCGTTGCGTTCATGCCGTGGAACGGCTATAACTACGAAGACTCGATCCTGATGTCCGAACGCATCGTCTCCGACGACGTGTTCACCTCGATCCACATCGAGGAATTCGAAGTCATGGCCCGCGACACGAAGCTCGGCCCGGAAGAAATCACGCGCGACATTCCGAACGTTTCGGAAGAAGCGCTGAAGAACCTCGACGAAGCCGGTATCGTCTATATCGGTGCAGAGGTTCAGCCGGGCGACATCCTGGTCGGCAAGATCACCCCGAAGGGCGAAAGCCCGATGACGCCGGAAGAAAAGCTCCTGCGCGCCATCTTCGGTGAAAAGGCCTCCGACGTTCGCGACACCTCCATGCGCATGCCGCCCGGCACCTTCGGTACGGTCGTCGAAGTTCGCGTCTTCAACCGCCACGGCGTGGAGAAGGACGAACGCGCGATGGCGATCGAGCGCGAAGAGATCGAGCGTCTGGCCAAGGACCGTGACGACGAGCAGGCGATCCTCGACCGCAACGTCTACGGCCGTCTGATCGACATGCTGCGTGGCCACGTCGCCGTTGCCGGCCCGAAGTCCTTCAAGAAGGGCACCGAGCTGTCGAACGCCGTCATCTCCGAATATCCCCGCTCGCAGTGGTGGATGTTCGCCGTCGAGGACGAGAAGGTCCAGGGCGAGATCGAAGCGCTTCGTGGCCAGTACGACGAATCCAAGTCGCGCCTTGAACAGCGCTTCATGGACAAGGTCGAGAAGGTCCAGCGCGGCGACGAAATGCCTCCGGGCGTCATGAAGATGGTCAAGGTCTTCGTCGCTGTGAAGCGCAAGATCCAGCCCGGCGACAAGATGGCCGGCCGTCACGGCAACAAGGGTGTGGTTTCGCGCATCCTGCCGATCGAGGACATGCCGTTCCTGGAAGACGGTACGCATGTCGACATCTGCTTGAACCCGCTGGGCGTGCCTTCGCGCATGAACGTCGGCCAGATCCTCGAAACCCACCTTGCCTGGGCTTGCGCCGGCATGGGCAAGAAGATCGGCGACCTGCTCGACGAGTATCGCAAGACGATGGACATCTCGGACCTGAAGCGCGAGCTGACGGAAGTCTACGAGAGCGAAGCCAAGGACGAAGTCGCCCATTTCGACGACGACGCCCTGGTCAAGCTTGCCGAGCAGTCCCGCAAGGGTGTCTCGATCGCAACGCCGGTCTTCGACGGTGCGCATGAACCCGACGTCGCCAGCATGCTGGAGCGTGCAGGCCTCAACTCCTCCGGCCAGTCGGTTCTCTACGACGGCCGTACGGGTGAAGCCTTCGACCGCAAGGTCACCGTCGGCTACATGTACATGATCAAGCTGAACCACCTCGTGGACGACAAGATCCACGCCCGTTCGATCGGTCCGTACTCGCTCGTTACCCAGCAGCCGCTGGGCGGCAAGGCGCAGTTCGGCGGCCAGCGCTTCGGGGAAATGGAGGTCTGGGCGCTCGAAGCTTACGGCGCCGCCTACACGCTGCAGGAAATGCTGACCGTGAAGTCGGACGACGTCGCGGGCCGCACCAAGGTTTACGAGGCGATCGTTCGTGGCGACGACACGTTCGAGGCGGGCATTCCCGAGAGCTTCAACGTTCTCGTCAAGGAAATGCGCTCGCTCGGTCTGTCGGTCGAACTCGAGAACTCCAAGATCGATCCGAACGCGGAAGCCGGCCAGCTTCCCGACGCGGCAGAGTGATCTGATCGGGTGCGCGCCGCAAAGGCGCGCACCGTTTCCGCCTCCCGCCCGTTCGGCAGGGGGCGGCTCATCCGTTTAAGGCAGCGTTGCGGCACCCGGGTATCGCCGCAATTGCTTGCTAAGCAGAGGGCCCAAGGCCCACTAAGGAGATAGGCATGAACCAAGAGGTCATGAACCTTTTCAACCCGCAGGTGCCTGCGCAGACGTTCGATTCCATCCGGATTTCGATCGCGTCGCCGGAAAAGATCCTGTCCTGGTCTTACGGTGAGATCAAGAAGCCGGAAACCATCAACTACCGCACGTTCAAGCCGGAACGCGATGGTCTGTTCTGCGCGCGCATCTTTGGCCCGATCAAGGACTACGAGTGCCTGTGCGGCAAGTACAAGCGCATGAAGTACAAGGGCATCATCTGCGAAAAGTGCGGCGTGGAAGTCACGCTGTCGCGCGTTCGCCGTGAGCGCATGGGCCATATCGAGCTCGCTGCGCCCGTTGCCCACATCTGGTTCCTGAAGTCGCTGCCGTCGCGCATCGCGACGCTGCTCGACATGACGCTGAAGGATGTCGAGCGCGTTCTCTATTTCGAGAACTACATCGTGACCGAGCCGGGCCTGACCGCGCTCAAGGAAAACCAGCTTCTTTCCGAAGAAGAATACATGATCGCCGTTGATGAATATGGTGAAGACCAGTTCACGGCGATGATCGGCGCCGAGGCCATCTACGAGATGCTCGCCTCGATGAACCTCGAGAAGATCGCAGGCGACCTGCGCTCGGATCTGGCGGACACCACGTCGGAGCTGAAGCAGAAGAAGCTGATGAAGCGCCTGAAGATCGTCGAGAACTTCATGGAAAGCGGCAACCGTCCGGAATGGATGATCATGAAGGTCGTTCCGGTGATCCCGCCGGACCTGCGCCCGCTCGTCCCGCTGGATGGCGGCCGTTTCGCGACGTCGGACCTCAACGATCTCTATCGCCGCGTCATCAACCGCAACAACCGTCTGAAGCGTCTCATCGAGCTGCGCGCACCGGGCATCATCATCCGTAACGAGAAGCGCATGCTTCAGGAATCGGTTGACGCCCTGTTCGACAACGGCCGCCGTGGCCGCGTCATCACCGGCGCCAACAAGCGTCCGCTGAAGTCGTTGTCCGACATGCTCAAGGGCAAGCAGGGCCGCTTCCGTCAGAACCTGCTCGGCAAGCGCGTCGACTATTCCGGCCGTTCGGTCATCGTGACCGGTCCGGAACTCAAGCTGCACCAGTGCGGCCTGCCGAAGAAGATGGCGCTCGAACTGTTCAAGCCGTTCATCTACGCCCGCCTCGACGCGAAGGGTTTCTCCTCGACCGTCAAGCAGGCCAAGAAGCTGGTCGAGAAGGAAAAGCCTGAGGTCTGGGATATCCTCGACGAGGTCATCCGCGAGCATCCGGTTCTCCTGAACCGCGCACCGACGCTGCACCGCCTGGGCATCCAGGCCTTCGAACCGATCCTGGTCGAAGGCAAGGCGATCCAGCTGCACCCGCTCGTCTGCACGGCCTTCAACGCCGACTTCGACGGTGACCAGATGGCTGTTCACGTTCCGCTCTCGCTGGAAGCCCAGCTGGAAGCGCGCGTGCTCATGATGTCGACCAACAACATCCTGCATCCGGCGAACGGCGCACCGATCATCGTTCCCTCGCAGGACATGGTTCTCGGCCTCTACTATCTGGCGATCATGAACCAGAACGAGCCGGGCGAAGGCATGGCCTTCTCCGACATGGGCGAACTGCACCATGCGCTGGAGAACAAGGTCGTCACGCTGCACGCCAAGATCAAGGGACGCTTCAAGTCGGTCGATGCCGACGGCAAGCCGTACACCAAGATCTATGAAACGACGCCCGGCCGCATGATCATCGGCGAACTGCTGCCGAAGAACGGCAACATTCCGTTCGACATCTGCAACCAGGAAATGACCAAGAAGAACATCTCCAAGATGATCGACACGGTCTACCGTCACTGCGGCCAGAAGGACACGGTCATCTTCTGCGACCGCATCATGCAGCTCGGCTTTGCCCATGCCTGCCGCGCCGGCATTTCGTTCGGCAAGGACGACATGATCATCCCGGAAACCAAGGCGAAGATCGTCGGTGACACCGAAACCCTCGTCAAGGAATACGAGCAGCAGTACAACGACGGCCTGATCACCCAGGGCGAGAAGTACAACAAGGTCGTCGACGCCTGGGGCAAGGCGACCGAAAAGGTTGCCGAAGACATGATGGCCCGCATCAAGGCCGTCGAGTTCGACCCGGAAACCGGTCGCCAGAAGCCGATGAACGCCATCTACATGATGTCCCACTCGGGCGCCCGCGGTTCTCCGAACCAGATGCGCCAGCTGGGCGGCATGCGTGGCCTCATGGCCAAGCCGTCGGGCGAGATCATCGAAACGCCGATCATCTCGAACTTCAAGGAAGGCCTGACCGTGAACGAGTACTTCAACTCGACGCACGGCGCCCGCAAGGGTCTTGCAGACACCGCCTTGAAGACCGCGAACTCCGGTTACCTGACCCGTCGTCTCGTCGACGTCGCGCAGGATTGCATCGTCACGCACGTGGATTGCGGCACTGACAAGGGCCTCACCATGACCGCGATCGTCGATGCAGGCCAGGTCGTGGCTTCGATCGGCACCCGCGTTCTGGGCCGTACCGCACTCGACGACATCGATCATCCGGTCACGGGTGAGCGCATCGTCGATGCCGGCAGGATGATCCTTGAGGCCGATGTCGTCGAGATCGAGAAGGCTGGTATCCAGTCGATCCGCATCCGTTCGGCGCTGACCTGCGAAATCCAGACCGGCGTCTGCGGCGTCTGCTACGGTCGAGACCTCGCACGCGGCACGCCCGTCAATATGGGCGAAGCCGTTGGCGTCATCGCGGCACAGTCGATCGGCGAGCCGGGCACCCAGCTCACCATGCGTACCTTCCACCTGGGCGGCACGGCGACCGTGGTCGACCAGTCGTTCCTGGAAGCATCGTATGAAGGCACGGTGCAGATGAAGAACCGCAACATGCTGCGCAACTCCGAAGGCGCACTCGTCGCGATGGGCCGCAACATGGCGATCACCATCCTGGACGAGCGTGGCGTGGAGCGTTCCTCGCAGCGCGTCGCCTACGGTTCGAAGATCTTCGTCGACGATGGCGACAAGGTGAAGCGCGGCCAGCGTCTCGCCGAGTGGGACCCCTACACCCGTCCGATGATGACGGAAGTCGAGGGTACCGTTCACTTCGAAGACGTGGTCGACGGCATCTCGGTTCTGGAAACGACGGACGAGTCCACCGGCATCACCAAGCGTTCGGTCATCGACTGGCGTTCGACGCCGCGCGGTTCGGACCTGAAGCCGGCCATCGTCATCAAGGACAAGAATGGCGCGGTTGCCAAGCTGTCCCGTGGTGGCGAAGCCCGCTTCATGCTCTCGGTCGACGCGATCCTCTCGGTCGAGCCGGGTCAGAAGGTCTCCCAGGGGGACGTTCTTGCCCGTTCGCCGCTGGAAAGCGCCAAGACCAAGGACATCACCGGTGGTCTGCCGCGTGTTGCCGAACTGTTCGAAGCCCGTCGTCCGAAGGACCACGCCATCATCGCGGAGATCGATGGTACGGTTCGTCTCGGCCGCGACTACAAGAACAAGCGTCGCGTGATGATCGAGCCGGCGGAAGACGGTGTCGAACCGGTCGAGTACCTGATCCCGAAGGGCAAGCCCTTCCACCTTCAGGACGGCGACTTTATCGAAAAGGGTGACTACATCCTCGACGGCAACCCGGCGCCGCACGACATCCTGGCGATCAAGGGCGTGGAAGCACTCGCTTCCTACCTCGTGAACGAGATCCAGGAAGTCTACCGACTGCAGGGCGTCGTGATCAACGACAAGCACATCGAGGTGATCGTTCGCCAGATGCTGCAGAAGGTCGAGATCACGGATGCCGGCGACTCGACCTACATCGTCGGCGACAATGTCGACCGTATCGAGCTCGAAGACGTCAACGACGCGCTGATCGAGGAAGGCAAGAAGCCGGCATACGGTGAACCTGTCCTTCTCGGCATCACCAAGGCGTCGCTGCAGACCCCGTCGTTCATCTCGGCCGCTTCGTTCCAGGAGACCACCAAGGTTCTCACGGAAGCTGCGATCGCCGGCAAGACCGACGGCCTGCAGGGCCTCAAGGAAAACGTCATCGTCGGCCGCCTCATCCCGGCCGGTACGGGTGGCACCATGACCCAGATCCGCCGCATCGCGACGGCTCGCGACGAGATGATCCTCGACGAGCGCCGCAAGTCGACGGGCGCCGGCGTCGCCACCCCGATGCTCACGGAACTCGCCGGTGGCGAGGGTGCCGCAGCCGAGTAAGGCTGGATTCTATGACTATGAAGACGCCGGGCCTCGCGCCCGGCGTTTTTGTTTCTGCCGGGCAGAAGTGGTTCGAAGAAACAGAAAAACCGCCCGGGTGGCCGGGCGGCTTATGAATAGCGAAGTGCGGCGGGCGTTCAGGCGAAGCGGATGATCGCCACTTCGCCTTCCAGCGCGCCCTTGTAGGCGGAGGCATGCGGCTCTTCTTCCGGTTCGCCGGTCAGGGTGCCGATCTGGTCGAGGTCCGCCTCGATGAAGCCTTCCTCGGAAAGCGCGTTGAGGGCCTCCCGCACGGCGCTGTCGTCATCGGGCGCGCGCAGCATGACGTGGATGTCGAGGCCGTCGTCGCCCTCCCGCTCATAGGCCTTGCCGATGATGATGAAGACCATCGGTTCGTCGAGCGTATTGTTGTCGTTGTCGGCGCTGGACGCCATGGCGGGCTCCTTTCGGGATTGAGTGCTGGACATTCTATAAAGGGTAGGGTGGCCGGGCCCAATGGCAAAATGCAAGCATCGGCCAGCCGGTCAAGAGAATCAGTGGATGCAGGCGGCGGGCGCTGACTCTTCCCGGTTGATTCCGCTTTCATGCTTTCTTAATATTCATTCGTGATGGATTGATGGCTGGCCCGCTGCCCGTACAGGGCAGGGGGCAAGGCCGAAAGCCCTGCATTTCAGGCATATCTGCCGCCGCGGCCCGGGATTCTTTCGCCGCGCCCCTTGACCTTTTGCCCTTAAGTCAGTATTCCGCACGCCATCAGAGCCTATGTGAGGCTGGCTGGTTCGGAACGACTCGTTCTGGAGTTCGCCTCAAACAGGGCTCGACGCACGTTGAGAACATGAATGCTGCACGCATGACGCGGTTATAACGCGTCCTCTGCCTATTGGGGTCATCCACTCAAGTGGATCGGCCTTTTATTGCGCATGAACACGCGTGTGGCCATGTATCCGCCCGCAAGGGTAAATGAGACGAACAAGGGATGGGTCTATGCCTACCGTAAACCAGCTGATCCGCAAGCCGCGCCAGGCGCAGGTAAAGCGCAACAAGGTTCCTGCCCTGCAGGAAAACCCCCAGAAGCGTGGTGTTTGCACCCGCGTTTATACCACGACCCCGAAGAAGCCGAACTCGGCTCTGCGTAAGGTCGCCAAGATCCGCCTGACCAATGGCTTCGAAGTCATCGGCTACATCCCGGGCGAAGGCCACAACCTGCAGGAACACTCTGTCGTCATGATCCGTGGCGGCCGCGTAAAGGACCTTCCGGGTGTGCGCTACCACATCATCCGCGGCGTTCTCGACACCCAGGGCGTCAAGAACCGCAAGCAGCGCCGCTCCAAGTACGGCGCGAAGCGTCCGAAATAATACAGTAACCGGCGCCATTTCGCTGGTCGGAACCTTTTGAAGAAAGACGAAAAGTATGTCCCGTCGCCATAGAGCAGAAAAGCGCGAGATCAATCCGGACCCGAAGTTCGGCGATCTCGTTGTCACCAAGTTCATGAATGCCATCATGCTGGACGGCAAGAAGTCCGTCGCCGAAACGATCGTTTACGGCGCCTTCGACGTCGTTCAGGGCAAGGCCAAGGCCGACCCGCTGGGCGTGTTCCATTCGGCTCTCGACAACGTTGCGCCGCACGTCGAAGTGCGTTCGCGCCGCGTCGGTGGTGCGACCTACCAGGTTCCGGTCGATGTTCGTCCGGAGCGTCGTCAGGCTCTGGCCATCCGCTGGCTGATCGCTGCTGCCCGCAAGCGTAACGAAACGACCATGGTCGAGCGCCTTTCCGGCGAACTCATGGACGCTTCGAACAACCGCGGCAGCGCGGTCAAGAAGCGCGAAGACACGCACAAGATGGCTGACGCCAACCGTGCCTTCTCGCACTACCGCTGGTAACCGAAACTAGACGTCTCGAAAGGAGCTCCAATGGCTCGCGAATATAAAATCGAAGACTACCGAAATTTCGGTATCATGGCGCATATCGACGCCGGCAAGACGACGACGACCGAACGCATCCTCTACTACACCGGCAAGTCCCACAAGATCGGCGAAGTCCATGACGGCGCCGCCACCATGGACTGGATGGAGCAGGAGCAGGAACGCGGCATCACCATCACGTCCGCTGCCACCACGACCTTCTGGAAGGGCCGTGACGGCAAGACCCGCCGCTTCAACATCATCGACACCCCCGGCCACGTTGACTTTACCATCGAAGTCGAACGCTCGCTGCGCGTTCTCGACGGTGCGATTGCCCTTCTCGATGCCAATGCCGGCGTTGAGCCGCAGACGGAAACCGTCTGGCGTCAGGCTGAGAAGTACAACGTTCCGCGCATGATCTTCTGCAACAAGATGGACAAGACCGGCGCGGACTTCTACCGCTCGGTTTCCATGATCAAGTCGCGTCTCGGTGCGACCGCCGTCGTCATGCAGCTGCCGATCGGCGCCGAAAGCGAATTCAAGGGCGTTATCGATCTGATCGAGATGAACGCTCTCGTCTGGCGCGATGAATCGCTCGGCGCCCAGTGGGACGTCGTCGAAATTCCTGAAGACATGAAGGAAAAGGCCGAGGAGTATCGCGAGAAGCTCATCGAGACCGTCGTCGAAATCGACGAAGCCGCGATGGAAGCCTACCTCGAAGGCACCTACCCGGACAACGACAAGATCCGCGAACTCGTTCGCCGCGGCACCATCGACGTGAAGTTCCACCCGATGTTCTGCGGTACGGCTTTCAAGAACAAGGGCGTTCAGCCGCTTCTCGACGCCGTTGTCGATTACCTGCCGTCGCCGGTCGACATCCCGGCCATCAAGGGCATCGACGTCAAGACCGAAGCCGAAATCGAGCGTCATGCCGATGACAGCGAGCCGCTTTCCATGCTCGCGTTCAAGATCATGAACGACCCCTTCGTCGGTTCGCTGACCTTCGCCCGCATCTATTCCGGCAAGCTCGAAAAGGGCACGTCGGTCATGAACACGGTCAAGGACAAGCGCGAGCG
The DNA here is from genome assembly GCF_009826875.1 of Shinella sp. AETb1-6. Classification (NCBI taxonomy): domain Bacteria; kingdom Pseudomonadati; phylum Pseudomonadota; class Alphaproteobacteria; order Hyphomicrobiales; family Rhizobiaceae; genus Shinella; species Shinella sp. AETb1-6. The sequence goes on from NZ_WUMM01000006.1 coordinate 281,728, forward strand.
CGTCGGCCGTATGCTTCAGATGCACTCCAACTCCCGTGAAGACATCGAAGAAGCCTATGCAGGCGACATCGTTGCTCTCGCCGGCCTCAAGGACACGACGACGGGCGATACGCTTTGCGATCCCCTGAAGCCGGTTATCCTCGAGCGCATGGAGTTCCCGGAGCCGGTTATCCAGATCGCCATCGAGCCGAAGACGAAGAACGACCAGGAAAAGATGGGCCTCGCGCTCAACCGCCTGGCCGCAGAAGACCCGTCCTTCCGCGTCAAGACCGACGAAGAATCCGGCCAGACGATCATCGCCGGCATGGGTGAACTTCACCTCGACATCATCGTCGACCGCATGCGTCGCGAGTTCAAGGTCGAAGCCAACGTCGGTGCTCCGCAGGTTGCTTACCGTGAGACGATCACGCGCAAGACCGAGAAGGACTACACGCACAAGAAGCAGACCGGTGGTACCGGCCAGTTCGCCCGCGTGAAGCTCGTCTTCGAACCCAACCCGGAAGGCGAAGATTTCCTCTTCGAATCCAAGATCGTCGGTGGTGCTGTTCCGAAGGAATACATCCCGGGCGTTCAGAAGGGTATCGAAAGCGTTCTGTCTTCGGGTCCGCTCGCAGGCTTCCCGATGCTCGGCGTCAAGGCGACGCTCATCGACGGCGCCTTCCACGACGTCGACTCCTCGGTCCTCGCCTTCGAAATCGCATCGCGTGCCTGCTTCCGTGAAGCATCCCGTGAAGCTGGCGCCCAGCTGCTCGAGCCGATGATGAAGGTCGAAGTCGTAACGCCGGAAGACTATGTCGGCGACGTTATCGGCGACCTGAACTCCCGTCGCGGCCAGATCCAGGGCCAGGAGAGCCGCGGCGTTGCCGTCGTGATCTCCGCCAACGTACCGCTGGCCAACATGTTCAAGTACGTGGACAACCTGCGCTCCATGTCGCAGGGCCGCGCCCAGTACTCGATGGTCTTCGACCACTATGCGCCGGTTCCCTCGAACGTCGCACAGGAAATCCAGGCAAAGTACTCCGGTCAGAAGTGACCGGGGTACGCCCCACCCAATTTGTATGAATTTCCCGTCCAGGGATCACGAACGGAGAGCCGGAAATGGCAAAGAGCAAGTTTGAGCGCAACAAGCCTCACGTAAACATCGGCACGATCGGGCACGTTGACCACGGCAAGACGTCGACGACGGCAGCGATCACGAAGTACTTCGGCGAGTTCAAGGCGTACGACCAGATCGACGCTGCTCCGGAAGAAAAGGCGCGCGGCATCACCATCTCGACGGCACACGTCGAATACGAGACGGCGAACCGTCACTATGCGCACGTCGACTGCCCCGGCCACGCCGACTACGTCAAGAACATGATCACCGGTGCTGCCCAGATGGACGGCGCGATCCTGGTTGTTTCGGCAGCCGACGGCCCGATGCCGCAGACGCGCGAGCACATCCTGCTGGCCCGCCAGGTCGGCGTTCCCGCGATCGTGGTGTTCCTCAACAAGGTCGACCAGGTTGACGACGCCGAGCTTCTCGAGCTCGTCGAGCTGGAAGTGCGCGAACTTCTGTCGTCCTACGAATTCCCGGGCGACGACATTCCGATCGTCAAGGGTTCGGCTCTGGCGGCTCTGGAAGATTCGAACAAGGAAATCGGCGAAGACGCGATCCGCGCCCTGATGGCCGCAGTCGACGACTACATCCCGACGCCCGAGCGTCCGATCGACCAGCCCTTCCTGATGCCGATCGAAGACGTGTTCTCGATCTCGGGCCGTGGTACGGTCGTGACCGGCCGCGTCGAGCGTGGCATCGTCAAGGTCGGTGAGGAAATCGAGATCGTCGGCATCCGTCCGACGACGAAGACGACCTGCACGGGCGTTGAAATGTTCCGCAAGCTGCTCGACCAGGGCCAGGCCGGCGACAACATCGGTGCGCTGCTGCGCGGTGTGAACCGTGACGGCGTTGAGCGTGGCCAGATCCTGTGCAAGCCGGGTTCGGTCAAGCCGCACAAGAAGTTCAAGGCCGAAGCCTACATCCTGACGAAGGAAGAAGGCGGCCGTCATACGCCGTTCTTCACGAACTACCGTCCGCAGTTCTACTTCCGCACGACGGACGTGACGGGCATCGTCTCGCTGCCGGAAGGCACGGAAATGGTCATGCCGGGCGACAACGTGACCGTTGACGTCGAGCTGATCGTTCCGATCGCGATGGAAGAAAAGCTGCGCTTCGCCATCCGCGAAGGCGGCCGTACCGTCGGCGCAGGCATCGTCGCCTCCATCGTCGAGTAAGACTGAAGGCCCCAAGGCCGCTGAAATAGGAAGGGCAGGAGACATCCTGCCCCTCCGGTCTTTGAAAATTTAGCGGACTGGCCTTTCGGCAATTGTGTTTTCGTGCGTGTTCCTTTATGGAACCGCCAGAATCAAAAACGCGGATTCCCCAAGAGAATCGCGCGAATAACGAACTAAGGAAAAGTCGTATGAACGGCCAGAACATCCGCATCCGCCTCAAGGCGTTTGACCACCGGATCCTTGATGCCTCCACGCGCGAGATCGTGTCGACGGCAAAGCGCACCGGCGCAAGCGTCCGCGGCCCCGTTCCGCTCCCGACCCGTATTGAAAAGTTCACTGTCAACCGCTCGCCCCACGTGGACAAGAAGAGCCGTGAACAGTTCGAGATGCGCACCCACAAGCGCCTGCTCGACATCGTAGATCCGACGCCGCAGACGGTCGATGCTCTCATGAAGCTCGACCTTGCGGCCGGTGTGGACGTAGAGATCAAGCTCTAAGTCCTGGCGCAAGCCGAATAACAAGGAAGGTACGTGGCGAAAGCCGACGTCTTCTAAAAACGGGAAACCCGACGGCCTTGAGGCCCGAGTGGAATCCTTAAACCAAGAGGCATGACGGGACGTCACGATCCCGCCAGGACTTCTAAGAGGATTGAACCATGCGTTCAGGTGTGATTGCACAGAAAGTAGGGATGACTCGCGTCTATAACGACGCAGGTGAGCACATCCCCGTAACAGTATTGCGACTGGACAACGTCCAGGTCGTTGCTCAGCGTACGCAGGACAAGAACGGCTACACGGCCGTTCAGCTCGGCGCCGGCTCTTCCAAGGTGAAGAACACGGCAAAGGCGCTGCGCGGTCAGTTCGCCGCTGCAAGCGTCGAGCCGAAGGCCAAGCTCGTCGAGTTCCGCGTATCGGAGGACAACCTCATCGAAATCGGCGCGGAACTGACCGCCAGCCATTTCGTCGCCGGCCAGCTGGTCGACGTTACCGGCACCACGATCGGTAAGGGCTTTGCCGGCGCCATGAAGCGCCACAACTTCGGCGGCCTTCGTGCAACGCACGGCGTTTCCGTTTCGCACCGTTCGCACGGTTCGACCGGTAACAACCAGGACCCGGGCAAGGTCTGGAAGGGCAAGCGCATGGCTGGTCACATGGGCCAGACGCGCGTCACCACCCAGAACCTCGAAGTCGTCTCCACCGACGAAGAGCGCGGTCTCATCCTCGTCAAGGGCGCGGTCCCCGGCTCCAAGGGCGCCTGGATCGTTGTTCGCGACGCCGTCAAGTCCGGCACCCCGTCCGACGCTCCGCGTCCGGCCGCCGTGCGCGCCGCAGCTAAGTAAGGGAGCCTGATCATGGATCTCAAAGTCACGACCCTCGCAGGGAAGGACGCCGGCAAGGTTTCCGTTTCCGACGCGATCTTCGGCCTCGAGCCGCGCGAAGACATCATCGCCCGCGTCGTTCGCTGGCAGCTCGCGAAGAAGCAGCAGGGCACGCACCAGTCGCTGACCCGCGGCGAAGTTTCGCGCACCGGCTCCAAGATGTACAAGCAGAAGGGTACGGGCCGCGCTCGTCACCATTCGGCGCGCGCTCCGCAGTTCCGCGGCGGTGCCAAGGCCCACGGCCCGGTATCCCGCAGCCACGCTCACGACCTGCCCAAGCAGGTTCGCGCGCTCGGCCTGCGTCACGCTCTCTCGGCCAAGATCAAGGCTGACGACGTCATCATCATCGACGACCTCGTCGCCGCAGAAGCAAAGACGAAGGCTCTGGCCGCAACGTTCGCTTCGCTCGGCCTCACCAATGTCCTCTTCATCGGCGGCGCTGAACTTGACGGCAACTTCAAGCTCGCAGCACGCAACATCCCGAACGTGGATGTACTGCCGATTCAGGGCATCAACGTTTACGATATCCTGCGCCGCGGCAAGCTCGTGCTCTCCAAGGCTGCTGTAGAAGCCCTCGAGGAGCGGTTCAAATGACGGATCTTCGCCACTACGATGTGATCGTATCTCCTTCGATCACCGAAAAGTCGACGCTGGTATCCGAGAACAACCAGATCGTCTTCAACGTCGCCAAGCGCGCTTCCAAGCCTGAAATCAAGGCTGCCGTGGAAGCTCTCTTCGGCGTCAAGGTCACGGCTGTGAACACGCTCGTCCGCAAGGGCAAGGTAAAGCGTTTCCGCGGCTTCGCCGGCCGGCAGGGAGATGTCAAGAAGGCGATCGTCACGCTTGCTGACGGTCAGTCCATCGACGTCTCCACCGGGCTCTAATCGAGCAGTCGGCTAAAGAGGAAACAAGAAAATGGCATTGAAAAGCTACAACCCGACCACTCCGAGCCAGCGTCAGCTGGTCATCGTCGACCGGTCGGGCCTTTACAAGGGCAAGCCCGTAAAGGCTCTGACCGAGGGTCTCTCCAAGAGCGGTGGCCGTAACAACGCAGGTCGCATCACCGCCCGCTTCATCGGCGGCGGTCACAAGCGTACCTACCGTCTCGTCGACTTCAAGCGTCGCAAGTTCGACGTCGAAGGCACGGTCGAGCGTCTGGAATACGACCCGAACCGCACGGCGTTCATCGCTCTGGTGAACTATGCCGACGGCGAGCAGGCCTATATCCTGGCGCCGCAGCGCCTGGCAGTCGGCGACAAGGTCATCGCGTCCGAGAAGGCCGTTGACGTCAAGCCCGGCAACACCATGCCGCTGCAGTACATGCCGGTCGGTTCGATCGTCCACAACGTCGAGATGAAGCCCGGCAAGGGCGGTCAGATCGCCCGTTCGGCCGGTACGTTCGTCCAGCTGGTCGGTCGCGACCAGGGCATGGCGATCCTTCGCCTGAACTCCGGCGAACAGCGCCTGGTTCACTCGTCCTGCCTCGCAACGATCGGTGCGGTGTCCAACCCGGAACACGGGAACATCAACGACGGCAAGGCCGGCCGCACGCGCTGGCGCGGCAAGACCCCGCACAACCGCGGTGTCGTCATGAACCCCGTCGACCACCCGCATGGTGGTGGTGAAGGCCGCACCTCCGGTGGTCGTCACCCGGTTTCCCCGTGGGGCAAGCCCACCAAGGGCAAGCGGACCCGCTCGAACAAGTCGACCGACAAGTTCATCATGCGCTCGCGCCACTTGAAGAAGAAGTAAGAGAGGTTAGTCAGAAATGGCTCGTTCAGTATGGAAAGGCCCGTTTGTTGACGGCTATCTTCTCAAGAAGGCTGAGAAGGTTCGTGAAGGCGGTCGCAGCGAAGTTATCAAGATCTGGAGCCGTCGCTCCACGATCCTGCCGCAGTTCGTTGGATTGACCTTCGGTGTCTACAACGGCTCCAAGCACATCCCGGTGGCCGTCAATGAAGACATGGTCGGCCACAAGTTTGGTGAATTCGCTCCGACGCGGACCTATTATGGTCACGGCGCGGACAAGAAGGCGAAGAGGAAGTAACGATGGGTAAGGCTAAAGCCGAACGTCGGCTGAAGGATAATGAGGCGCAGGCCGTTGCGCGCACGATCCGCGTCAGCCCCCAGAAGCTCAACCTGCTTGCTGCGCTCATCCGCGGCAAGAAGGTCGATCGCGCCCTTGCAGAACTTGAATTCTCGCGCAAGCGTAGCGCCGAGACCGTCAAGAAGACGCTCGAATCCGCGATTGCAAACGCAGAAAACAACCACGATCTCGACGTCGACAGCCTTGTCGTCGCCGAAGCCTATGTCGGCAAGTCGATCGTCATGAAGCGTTTCCACGCTCGTGGCCGCGGCCGCGCATCGCGGATCGAGAAGCCGTTCTCGCATCTGACGATCGTCGTCCGTGAAGTCGAAGCCAAAGGGGAGGCCGCATAATGGGCCAGAAGATTAATCCGATCGGCTTCCGCCTCGGCATCAACCGTACCTGGGACAGCCGCTGGTTCGCCGACAACGCCGAATACGGCCAGCTGCTTCACGAAGACCTGAAGATCCGCAAGTTCGTTCAGGATGAACTGAAGCAGGCCGGTATCGCCAAGGTCGTCATCGAGCGTCCGCACAAGAAGTGCCGCGTCACGATCCACTCGGCTCGCCCGGGTCTGATCATCGGCAAGAAGGGTGCAGACATCGAAAAGCTCCGTAAGAAGCTTTCCGAGATGACGAACTCCGAAACGCACCTCAACATCGTTGAAGTGCGCAAGCCGGAAGTCGACGCAACCCTCGTTGCACAGTCGATCGCCCAGCAGCTCGAACGTCGCGTGGCTTTCCGCCGTGCGATGAAGCGCGCTGTTCAGTCGGCCATGCGTCTTGGCGCCGAAGGCATCAAGATCACCTGCGCCGGCCGTCTCGGCGGTGCGGAAATCGCCCGTACCGAATGGTACCGCGAAGGCCGCGTTCCGCTTCACACGCTGCGTGCGGACATCGACTACGGTACGGCTGAAGCCGAAACCGCATTCGGTATCTGCGGCATCAAGGTCTGGATCTTCAAGGGCGAAATCCTTGAGCACGATCCGATGGCCTCTGAGCGTCGCGCGAGCGAAAGTGACAGCCAGGGTCCCGCAAGCCGCGAACGCGGTGATCGCGGCGACCGTCGTCGTGAAAACGCGTAACAGTCGCGTTTGGCAGCCAATATCGGAGAAGTAAAAAAATGTTGCAGCCAAAGCGTACCAAGTACCGCAAGCAGTTCAAGGGCCGCATCAAGGGCGTCGCCAAGGGCGGCTCCGAGCTCGCCTTCGGCGAGTTCGGCCTGAAGGCTCAGGAACCGAACCGCGTGAACGCTCGCGAGATCGAAGCGGCCCGCCGTGCGATCACCCGTTACATGAAGCGTGCCGGCCGTGTGTGGATCCGCGTGTTCCCCGACGTTCCCGTCACCGCCAAGCCCACGGAAGTCCGTATGGGTAAGGGTAAGGGTTCGGTCGAATACTGGGCAGCCAAGGTCAAGCCCGGTCGTATGATGTTCGAGATCGACGGTGTCTCCGAGGAGATCGCCCGCGAGGCGCTTCGTCTCGGCTCGGCCAAGCTCTCGGTCAAGACGCGCTTCGTACAGCGCATTGCAGAGTAAGGAGCGAGCGCCATGAAAGCCGCAGACGTCAAGGCGCTCAGCGCCGATCAGCTCAACGAAGAGCTTGCCAAGCTGAAGAAGGAGCAGTTCAACCTGCGCTTCCAGAAGGCCACCGGCCAGCTTGAGAAGACCTCGCGCATCAACGAAGTCCGCAAGGACATCGCACGCGTCAAGACCATTGCCCGCCAGAAGGCGGCAGAAGCCAAGGCCTAAGGACCAAAAAATATGCCGAAACGCATTCTGCAGGGCACTGTTGTCAGCGACAAGAACGACAAGACCGTTGTCGTGCGCGTCGAACGCCGTTTTGCCCATCCCCTGCTTCAGAAGACCGTTCGCCGGTCGAAGAAGTACAAGGCGCATGACGAAACCAACCAGTACAAGGTCGGCGACGTCGTTTCCATCCAGGAATGCGCCCCGATTTCGAAGGACAAGCGCTGGACCGTTGTGGCGGCCCAGGCTTAAAAACAGCTGATTTCGCGCCGGCCCTTGCGTCTGGCGCGAAAACCTGTATGAAGCAGCGCAAGGACGCTCGGAATCACGAGCGTCTTTTGCTTTGAGCGCACGGAAGGTCCGTCGGTTCGCCGAAGGGAAACCACCCTGGCAACACATCTTCCCGCGCGAAGACATGAATTTCCATATGCTGGAACAGGGGGCCTTTCCTTGATCGGGATTGGCCCAACCGGTCTGGTAAAACAAGAAGGCGACCTGACATGATTCAGATGCAGACTAACCTCGACGTCGCGGATAATTCCGGCGCACGTCGTGTCATGTGCATCAAGGTGCTGGGCGGCTCCAAGCGCAAGTACGCTTCCGTTGGCGACGTTATCGTCGTCTCGATCAAGGAAGCTATTCCGCGCGGCCGCGTGAAGAAGGGTGATGTGATGAAGGCGGTCGTTGTTCGCACCGCCAAGGACATCCGCCGCCCCGATGGCAGCGTCATTCGTTTCGACAGCAACGCCGCTGTCCTGATCGACAACAAGAAAGAGCCTATCGGCACCCGTATCTTCGGACCGGTTCCGCGCGAGCTTCGCGCCAAGAACCACATGAAGATCATCTCGCTGGCTCCCGAAGTACTCTAAGGAGCGATGGCTATGCAAAAGATTCGCAAGGGCGACAAGGTCGTCGTACTCACCGGCAAGGACAAGGGCCGTACCGGTGAAGTTGTGCAGGTGCTGCCGAAGGAAGACCGCGCGGTCGTCAAGGGTATCAACCTGGTGAAGCGTCACCAGCGCCAGACCCAGACCCAGGAAGCCGGCATCATCACCAAGGAAGCTTCGATCCATCTGTCGAACATCGCCATCGCCGACCCCAAGGACGGCAAGCCGACCCGCGTTGGCTTCAAGGTTGAAGGCGACAAGAAGGTTCGTGTTGCAAAGCGTTCGGGAGTGTCGATCGATGGCTGACACCAAGTATGAGCCGCGGCTCAAGAAGGAATATGTCGAGCGTATCCGCAAGGCGCTTATGGAGCAGTTCTCCTACGCCAACGAGATGCAGATCCCGCGCCTCGACAAGATCGTGATCAACATGGGCGTTGGCGAAGCCACGGGCGACTCGAAGAAGCCTTCGGTTGCCGCCGCTGACCTCGCGGCGATCGCCGGCCAGAAGCCGGTCATCACGCGCGCCCGCAACTCCATCGCCGGCTTCAAGCTGCGCGAAGGCATGCCGATCGGTGCGAAGGTTACCCTTCGCGGCGCCCGCATGTACGAATTTCTGGATCGCCTCGTGAACATCGCGCTGCCCCGCGTACGCGACTTCCGTGGTCTGAACCCGAAGTCCTTCGATGGCCGTGGCAACTTCGCCATGGGTATCAAGGAGCACATTGTGTTCCCTGAGATCAACTACGACAAGGTTGATCAGATGTGGGGCATGGACATCATCGTTTGCACGACGGCCCCGACGGACGACGAAGCGCGCGCTCTTCTGAAAGAGTTCAGCTTCCCGTTCCGCGCCTGACCGTAACGACAAGCGTAAAGAAGGATTACTGTTATGGCTAAAACCAGCGCAGTCGAGAAGAACAAGCGCCGCCGCAAACTGGTTGCAAACCAGGCTGCAAAGCGCGCCGCCCTCAAGGCGATCATCCAGAACCAGGCTCTTCCGATCGAAGAGCGCTTCAAGGCTACCCTGAAGCTTGCCGAACTGCCGCGCAATGGCTCCAAGACCCGCATCCGCAACCGTTGCGAAGTCACGGGCCGCCCGCGTGCATTCTATCGTAAGCTCAAGATGTCGCGTATCGCGCTTCGCGAGCTGGGCAATCTCGGCAAGGTGCCGGGCATCGTCAAGTCGAGCTGGTAAGGAGACGGGTACATGGCAATGACTGATCCCCTGGGCGATATGCTCACCCGTATCCGCAACGGTGCTGCTCGCCGCAAGTCCAGCGTTTCCACGCCGGCTTCCAAGCTGCGCGCACGCGTTCTGGACGTCCTTCAGGCTGAAGGCTACATCCGCGGATACTCCGAAGTCGAATTCGGCAACGGCAAGTCCGAGCTGAGCATCGAACTCAAGTACTACGAAGGCGCGTCCGTGATCCGCAAGATCGACCGCGTCTCCAAGCCGGGCCGCCGGGTCTATGTCTCGGTCAAGTCCATTCCGCAGGTCGCGAACGGCCTCGGCATCACCATCCTTTCGACCCCGAAGGGCGTGATGGCCGATCACCAGGCACGCGAACAGAACGTTGGTGGCGAGGTTCTTTGCTCGATCTTCTAAGATCGGGCATGGATCTCCATAACGAACAGACAGGATAAAACAATGTCTCGTATCGGTAAGAAGCCCGTTCCGGTTCCCGCTGGTGTTACCGCGACCGTCGATGGTCAGAAGGTCACCGCGAAGGGCCCGAAGGGCGAACTGTTCTTCGTCGCAAACGACGAAGTTTCGGTAAAGCTCGAAGACAACGCCGTTGTCGTCCAGCCGACCAGCCAGTCGAAGGATGCTCGTTCCAAGTGGGGCATGTCCCGCACGATGCTCGAGAACATCTTCAAGGGTGTCAAGGACGGCTACGAGCGCAAGCTCGAAATCAACGGCGTCGGTTACCGCGCGTCGCTGCAGGGCAAGAACCTGCAGCTGGCACTCGGCTTCAGCCACGACGTCGTCTACCAGACGCCGGAAGGCATCACGATCGCTGTTCCGAAGCCGACCGAAATCATCGTGTCCGGCATCAGCAAGCAGCAGGTCGGCCAGGTCGCTGCGGAAATCCGCGAGTACCGTGGCCCCGAGCCCTACAAGGGCAAGGGCGTCAAGTACGCGGAAGAACGCATCGTCCGCAAGGAAGGCAAGAAGAAGTAAGGATCACGCGAAATGGCTAGCACCAAAGAAGCTCTCGTGCGCCGCGCCAACCGCGTGCGCCGTTCCCTCAAGGCGGTGGCCAATGGCCGTCCGCGCCTGTCGGTTCATCGCTCGTCGAAGAACATCTACGTACAGGTTATCGATGACGTGGCCGGCAAGACGCTTGCGTCCGCCTCCACGCTCGACACCGATCTGCGTTCGTCGCTGAAGACGGGCGCCGACACGGCAGCAGCCGCTGCCGTCGGCAAGCTCATTGCCGAGCGCGCAGTCAAGGCCGGCGTCAAGGACGTCGTCTTCGATCGTGGCGCCTTCCTCTATCACGGCCGCGTCAAGGCTCTTGCCGACGCTGCTCGTGAAGGTGGCCTGAACTTCTGATCATTCGGCCGGGCGCCTCGGCGCCCCGCCGGTTTCAGCAGGGTATCCGTCGCTTCCATTTGCTTTAAAATGGGGGCGACTTTCGTCAATCTGCCGATTGCACCCGGAAAAGAAAAAGGAAAAGGACAATGGCACAGGAAAAGCGCGGTCGCGATGACCGCCAGAACCGCGAAGAGCGCGACAGCGAGTTTGTCGACAAGCTCGTCGCGATCAACCGCGTCGCGAAGGTCGTCAAGGGCGGCCGTCGTTTCGGTTTTGCAGCACTCGTCGTCGTCGGCGACCAGAAGGGCCGCGTCGGCTTCGGCCACGGCAAGGCTCGTGAAGTTCCGGAAGCAATCCGGAAGGCCACGGAAGCCGCCAAGCGCGACCTGATTTTCGTTCCGCTGCGCTCGGGCCGCACGCTGCACCACGACGTGCACGGCCGTCACGGCGCCGGCAAGGTTCTGCTTCGTTCGGCCAAGGCCGGTACCGGTATCATCGCCGGTGGTCCGATGCGCGCCGTCTTCGAAACGCTCGGCGTTCACGACGTCGTCGCCAAGTCGACCGGTTCGTCGAACCCCTACAACATGATCCGTGCGACGTTCGACGCTCTCAAGAGCCAGATGCACCCGAAGGACATCGCAGCACAGCGCGGCCTCAAGTACGCCACGCTGCAGGCTCGCCGCCAGTCCGCCGGCGTCGCTGCCGAAGAATAAGGAGCCCTGATCCATGGCTAAGAAAGAAACCGCCAAGAAGACGGTGACTGTCGAGCAGATCGGCAGCCCCATCCGCCGTCCGGCCGTTCAGCGCGCGACGCTGGTCGGCCTGGGCCTGAACAAGATGCACCGGGTCCGTACGCTGGAAGACACGCCGTCTGTCCGCGGCATGATCCGCGCCGTCCAGCACCTCGTCCGCGTCGTCGACGAGAAGTGAGGGAGACAAGATCATGAAACTGAATGAAATCAAGGACAACGAAGGCTCTTCGAAGAACCGCAAGCGGCTCGGCCGCGGTATCGGTTCCGGCAAGGGCAAGACCGGTGGTCGCGGTGTCAAGGGTCAGAAGGCGCGTTCGGGCGTTGCGATCAACGGCTTCGAAGGCGGTCAGATGCCCATCTACCGTCGCCTGCCGAAGCGCGGCTTCACGAACATCTTCTCGTCCGACTTCAACGTCGTTTCGCTGGAGCGCGTTCAGAAGGCCATCGACGCCGGCAAGCTCGACGGCAAGGCAACGGTCGATGCCGCAGCCCTCAAGGCCGCCGGCATCATCCGCCGCATCAAGGACGGCGTTCGCATCCTCGCCGACGGCGAACTGAAGGCCAAGGTCGCTTTCGAAGTGGCCGGTGCTTCCAAGCCGGCGATCGAGAAGATCGAAAAGGCCGGCGGCTCGATCAAGCTGCTGGTGGCAGCAGCCGAAGCTGCCGAATAATTCCACGAAATAGTCGCCCGGTGTGCTTCACACCGGGCGATTTTGCTCCCATATGTGAGCCTCACAACGGCAGACGGATTCTCAAATCCGCATCGTTATCCGGAATTAAAACCAGGGTGAGGCCGGGATTGCTTGACAATCCGCGTTTCAACCGGTTTAGGCTCCATCCGCCCGATTTGCCGCAACGGCAGAAGGGCACGACCAATTTCAGCATATGCGCATTGCCCGGGCAGGGCAGGGTGCGAATGCCAACGGATAAGCCATTCCGGACCTGGCCGGGCGTCGCCGCCGCCGGATTGGCTACGCGGAGAAATGCATGGCTTCGGCAGCGGAACAACTTGCCTCTAATCTGAACTTCTCGACTTTCGCCAAGGCGGAAGACCTGAAGAAGCGTCTCTGGTTCACGCTGGGCGCGCTGCTCGTCTATCGTCTCGGCACCTATATTCCGTTGCCGGGCCTCAATCCCGATGCCTTCGCGCAGGCCTTCCGCGGCCAGTCGGGCGGTATCCTCGGCCTCTTCAACATGTTCTCCGGCGGCGCCGTCGAGCGCATGGCGATCTTCGCGCTCGGCATCATGCCGTACATTTCCGCGTCGATCATCGTGCAGCTGATGACGTCCGTCGTTCCTTCGCTCGAACAGCTGAAGAAGGAAGGCGAGCAGGGCCGCAAGATCATCAACCAGTACACCCGCTACGGTACGGTGCTGCTCGGCACGCTGCAGGCCTACGGCATCGCTGTCGGCCTCGAAAGCGGGGCAGGGCTCGTCAACGATCCGGGCTGGTTCTTCCGCATTTCCACCGTCATTTCGCTGCTCGGCGGCACCATGTTCCTGATGTGGCTGGGTGAGCAGATCACGTCGCGCGGCATCGGCAACGGCATTTCGCTGATCATCTTCGCCGGCATCGTGGCGGCACTTCCCGGCGCACTGGCCGGTACGCTCGAACTCAGCCGCACCGGCGCTCTGTCGATCGGCGTCGTCATCGCGGTCGTCGTCATGGCGGTCGGCGTCATCGCGCTCATCGTCTTCGTCGAACGCGCCCAGCGCCGTCTGCTGATCCAGTATCCGAAGCGACAGGTCGGCAACCGCATGTTCCAGGGCGACACGTCGCACCTGCCGCTGAAGCTGAACACGGCGGGCGTTATCCCGGCGATCTTCGCGTCCTCGCTGCTGCTCTTGCCGGCAACGCTCGCGGGCTTCTCCAACACGTCGGAGCTGCCGTCCTGGGCGACGTCGATCATTGCCGCGCTCGGCCATGGCCGTCCGCTCTACATGGCGCTCTATGCCGCCATGATCGCCTTCTTCGCCTTCTTCTACACGGCCATCGTCTTCAATCCGAAGGACACGGCCGATAACCTGAAGAAGCACGGCGGCTTCATCCCGGGCATCCGCCCCGGCGAGCGCACCGCCGAATATATCGATTACGTGCTGACCCGTATTACGGTGATCGGCGCTGCCTACCTGATGTTCGTCTGTATTCTTCCTGAAATTCTCATCGCTCAGACAGGTGTGCCCTTCTACCTTGGTGGTACATCGCTTTTGATTGTTGTCAGCGTGACCTTGGATACGGTAGCACAGATACAGGGTCATCTGATCGCCCAGCAGTACGAAGGGCTGATCAAGAAGTCGAAGCTGCGTGGAGGTAAGAGGGGACGATGAGACTGATTTTTCTGGGCCCGCCGGGTGCCGGCAAGGGAACGCAGGCCAAGCTGCTGACCGAAAAGTACGGCATCCCGCAGCTTTCCACGGGGGATATGCTCCGCGCGGCCGTTGCCGCCGGCACGGATGTCGGAAAGCGCGCCAAGGCCGTCATGGATGCCGGCCAGCTGGTTTCGGATGCGATCGTCAACGAGATCGTGTCCGACCGGGTCGCCGAGCCGGATTGCGCCAAGGGGTTCATTCTCGACGGTTATCCGCGCACGGTTCCGCAGGCCGAAGCCCTCGACCGGATCCTGGCCGACAAGGGCATCGCGCTGGACGCGGTCATTGAGCTGAAGGTCGACGAGGATGCGCTGGTCAAGCGCATGGAGAACCGCGTCGCCGAAACGATCGCCGCCGGCGGCACCGTCCGCTCCGACGACAATGCCGAATCGTTCAAGCGCCGGCTGACCGAATACCGCGAGAAGACCGCGCCGCTGTCGAACTATTATGCTTCGACCGGCAAGCTTCAGACCGTCGACGGCATGGCCAATGTCGACAAGGTGACCGCCGAGATCGACGGAATCCTCGAGAGCGCCTGATATCAGGCAAAAAGGAACGGCTGGGGAGTTGACTTTTTCGGCCGATTCCCCTTAAGACAGCGCCAACTCGCGACATGCCATTGCGATCGGCGCGGATTTCCAGATGAGAAGTCCGGGTGCGGTCCTTTTGGTGCGTACCGAACATCGATTGAGCGTTGCGGCTTTCGAGGCCGTTTCAAATGAAGAAGACCACTTGCCGGATGGCAACTGGAAGCAAGGAGAACAGGCGTGGCACGTATCGCTGGCGTCAACATCCCGACTGCAAAGCGCGTAGTCATCGCGCTGACCTACATTCACGGGATCGGCCCGAAGTTTGCAAAGGAAATCATCGAGAAGGTCGGTATCCCGGCTGATCGTCGCGTTCACCAGCTGACGGACGCGGAAGTCCTTCAGATCCGTGAAGCCATCGACCGCGACTACCAGGTCGAAGGCGACCTGCGTCGCGAAACCTCGATGAACATCAAGCGTCTCATGGACCTCGGTTGCTACCGTGGCCTGCGTCACCGCCGCAGCCTCCCGGTTCGCGGTCAGCGCACGCACACCAATGCCCGCACCCGCAAGGGCCCGGCCAAGGCCATCGCAGGCAAGAAGAAGTAATTTCCCGGAAACGGGGAACGGGAGGCTGGCGCTTCGCGCCGGCCTCTTTTGAGTTTCGAGCAGGGGCTTGCTTCAGTCGGGGCCCTGGTCGGTGGAGCTGCTGGTATTACGGCAGTGACGATATCGCCGCACGCATCGCCTGAAGGCCGCGTGCAATTGTTATTCAGGGAAGGGGTGCTGCCCCGACCCGGTGGAGCCGCTGGCATTACGGCGGTGTCGAGATCAACGAAAGGACTATCCATGGCCAAGGAAGCCGCACGCGTCCGCCGTCGCG
The DNA here is from genome assembly GCF_009826875.1 of Shinella sp. AETb1-6. Lineage (NCBI taxonomy): Bacteria > Pseudomonadati > Pseudomonadota > Alphaproteobacteria > Hyphomicrobiales > Rhizobiaceae > Shinella > Shinella sp. AETb1-6. Next base: position 297,170 of record NZ_WUMM01000006.1, read on the forward strand.
AACGCAAGAACATCACCTCGGGTGTTGCTCACGTCAATTCTTCGTTCAACAACACGATGATCACCATCACGGACGCACAGGGCAACGCCATTGCCTGGTCGTCGGCCGGCGCAAAGGGCTTCAAGGGCTCGCGCAAGTCGACCCCGTTCGCTGCCCAGATCGCTGCCGAAGACTGCGCCAAGAAGGCCCAGGAACACGGCATGAAGTCGCTGGAAGTCGAAGTCTGCGGCCCGGGTTCGGGTCGCGAATCGGCTCTGCGCGCCCTCCAGGCTGCCGGCTTCATGATCACGTCCATCCGCGACGTGACCCCGATCCCGCACAACGGTTGCCGCCCGCGCAAGAAGCGTCGCGTCTGATCATCGCATTCGAACTGCCGGAAAAGCCGGTCGGCTTTTCCGGAACTTCAGGGCTCGGTCGCCACGATTGGATGGTGGCGGCGAACGGAAGGCAAAACATATGATCCAGAAAAACTGGCAGGAACTGATCAAGCCGAACAAGGTGGAGTTCACCTCCTCCGGCCGCACCAAGGCAAGCCTTGTTGCCGAGCCGCTGGAGCGTGGCTTCGGCCTGACGCTCGGCAACGCGCTGCGGCGCGTGCTCCTGTCGTCGCTGCGCGGTGCGGCTGTTACCGCCGTGCAGATCGACGGCGTCCTGCACGAGTTCTCCTCCATCCCGGGCGTCCGGGAAGATGTGACGGACATCGTGCTCAACATCAAGGAAATCGCCATCAAGATGGATGGCGATGACGCGAAGCGTATGGTCGTGCGCAAGCAGGGTCCGGGCGTCGTGACGGCTGGTGACATCCAGACGGTCGGCGACATCGAGATCCTGAACCCCGAGCATGTCATCTGCACCCTCGACGAGGGCGCGGAGATCCGCATGGAGTTCACGGTCAACAATGGCAAGGGCTATGTCCCGGCTGACCGCAACCGTTCCGAAGACGCACCGATCGGCCTCATCCCGGTCGACAGCCTCTACTCGCCGGTCAAGAAAGTGTCCTACAAGGTGGAAAACACCCGCGAAGGCCAGGTTCTCGACTACGACAAGCTGACGATGACCATCGAAACCGACGGTTCCGTCACGGGCGAGGATGCGATCGCGTTCGCGGCCCGCATTCTTCAGGACCAGCTCTCGGTCTTCGTCAACTTCGACGAGCCGCAGAAGGAAGCCGAGGAAGAATCGGTCACCGAACTGGCGTTCAACCCGGCGCTCCTCAAGAAGGTCGACGAACTGGAACTGTCCGTCCGTTCGGCGAACTGCCTGAAGAACGACAACATCGTCTATATCGGCGATCTCATTCAGAAGACCGAAGCCGAAATGCTTCGCACTCCGAATTTTGGTCGCAAGTCGCTCAACGAGATCAAGGAAGTTCTCGCTTCCATGGGCCTGCACCTCGGCATGGAAGTGCCGGCATGGCCGCCCGAGAACATCGAAGATCTCGCCAAGCGCTACGAAGACCAGTACTGATGCCGCACGCGCCCCTTCGGGGGCGCGCAAGGCTGGCCTCAGCAAGATCAACGCGTATGGACATGGTTTCGCGGAACGCGAGACGGACATGCGCCCCGTCAAACGGCAGGCAACTGCCTGCATGTGAAGGAGAACCGAGATGCGCCACCAGAATTCCGGTCGCAAACTCAACCGTACCGCCAGCCACCGCAAGGCGATGTTCGCCAACATGGCTGCTTCGCTCATCCAGCATGAGCAGATCGTAACCACGCTGCCGAAGGCGAAGGAAATTCGTCCGATCGTCGAGAAGCTCGTCACCCTCGGCAAGCGCGGCGACCTGCACGCTCGCCGTCAGGCGATCTCGCAGATCCGTGACGTTGCCGTCGTTTCGAAGCTGTTCGACGCGATCGCGACCCGTTACGCCAACCGCAACGGCGGCTACCTGCGCATCATGAAGGCCGGCTACCGCCACGGCGACAACGCTCCGCTCGCCGTCATCGAATTCGTCGAGCGCGACGTCGATGCCAAGGGCGCAGCCGACAAGGCCCGCGTTGCTGCCGAAGCTGAAGCTGCCGAAGCCGCATGATCTGATTCGTTCCTCTGGAACGGTCGAAAGCCGGACGCGCAAGCGTCCGGCTTTTTGCGTTTCATCTATTTTTGTAGGCGCGTAGGATTTCGTAAACCATGTCCCTAGGTAGTGTTTTCAGTCCTGCTGGTTAAGGTGCAGGTGAAATCCAATCGAGTTCGGGTGATGGACGACAACTTCGCTTTTCTGCTGCCAGTGGTCCTCAGCCTGTTTGGCGTCGCGTTCCTCGTCGTTGCCCGCTACGGCAATCGTGCAGCGCTGTTCTGGGGTGGCGGTTATCTCTGCGCCGCGCTTGGCTTCCTGGCACCGCTGCTTCTTGCGGTCTTGCCCGCGCCGGTGGTTGCCCTGGTGGCGGAAGCGGTTTTCGTCTGCGCCTTTCTTCTCTACAGCCAGGCGCTCATTTGCCATTTTAATGCACCACGCATCCTGGCGCTGCGCGGTGCAATCGCCGTGCTTGGTTATGCCGCGATCGCCGTGGCGGTGCTTGGCGCCGGCAGCCTTCGCTACGAACTGTTCCTGAGCGACATCACCTGCGGCCTTCTGCTGGTCGCGGCCATGGTCTCCATACGCTTCCGGTTGCGTGCTCCCGTGGACAAGGCGCTGTTTGCCGCCTCGGTCTTCGTGGTTCTCGAGACACTCGTCCGGACGCTCGTGTTCTTCTTCATCGCCGCTTCGCCCGCCATCGACGATTTCGTGGGCTCGCCTTATGCCTATGTGATGCAGATCACCTCCACGGTCGGTGCGCTGCTTCTGGCGCTGACGGCGCTTGCATCCGTCGCGCTGCGTATCCTCGACGGCCACAGGAAAGATGCGGAGGAGGACCCGTTGACCGGCCTGCTCAACCGGCGCGGTTTCGAGCAGTTCATCGGCGAGGGCGGACGGACGGCAAGGAACGAGGCTGCGATCATCGTGGCCGATATCGACTGGTTCAAGGCGATCAATGATCATTTCGGGCACGCCGCCGGCGATGAGGCGATCCGCGAGGTCGCGCGTCTCCTGCGGGCGGTGTCCTGGCCGGGCCTTGCCGTCGCGCGTTTCGGCGGAGAGGAGTTCATCGCCTACCTGCCGAACTGCCGCCTGCCGGATGCGCATATGCTGGCCAACACCGTCCGCATCGCGCTGGCGGAGCGCGACTTGAGCGGCATCGGCATCGACCGGGCAATCACGGCAAGCTTCGGCGTCGCGGTCACGGCGGCGGGCGACCATACGATCCACGATGCGATCAGCCGTGCCGACCGGTTGCTCTATCTGGCAAAGAGCAGCGGCCGCAACCGGGTCGTCAGCAATGCCGCCGAGGGCGTGCAGCCGGCGGCGGGCCCGCGGCTCTTCGTCGTACGCGACTGAGAGACGGAAGGCTTGTCAGGCTGACCGTTCGCGTCCCGGGAGCGAAGCGTCTGTCCGTCGGCCGCGATTGCGGTTGCGCAGGATCGGACGCAGCAGTCGGTACAGCAGGAGTAGCGCAACGAGCGTGATGTAGGTCCAGGGCTCCAGACCCACCACCTTCACCGACATGGCAAAGTGCAGGACGCCGGCGGCGGCGATGACATAGACGAGCCTGTGAAGCTTCACCCAGCGCAGCCCGAGCTTGCGGATCGACCAGTTGTTCGACGTCAAGGCCAGCGGAATGAGCATCACGAATGCGGCCATGCCGATGGTGATGAACGGGCGCCGGACGATATCGTCGATGATGGCCGCGAAATTCAGGTACTGGTCCAGCACCATATAGGTCAGGAAGTGCATCAGCACGTACCAGAAGGCCAGTAGGCCCAGGGCGCGGCGGTAGCGGATCCAGTTGATGCCGAACAGATCACGCAGCGGCGTGATCGCAAGTGTCGCGACCAGGAAGCGCAGCGCCCAGAGGCCAAGCAGGTGCTCGAACTCCTTCACCGGGTTGCCGGGAAGCCCGCCGGTCGCGCCGAGCCAGAAGCCCCACACCGCGGGCAGAAGGCCGACGGCGTAGAGAAGCCAGATCGAGGCGGCGTGGTATTTGCGCGGCAGTGCGGGAAGGGCGGACATCAGAAGTTCGCCCGCAGGTCCATGCCGGAATACAGGCCCGCCACCTCGTCCGCATAGCCGTTGAACGGCAGCGTCGGCCGGCGGTTGGCGCCGAAGAAGCCACCTTCGCCGATGCGGTTTTCGCTCGCCTGGCTCCAGCGCGGATGATCCACCTCGGGGTTGACGTTGGCATAGAAGCCGTATTCGTTCGGCGCGGAAATATTCCAGGTGGATGGCGGCTGCTTGTCGGTCAGCGTGATCTTCACGATCGACTTGATGCCCTTGAAGCCATATTTCCACGGAACGACGAGCCGGATGGGGGCCCCGTTCTGGTTGGGCAGCGTCTTGCCGTAGACGCCGACGGAAAGCAGCGTGAGGGGATTGCGCGCCTCGTCGAGCCGCAGGCCTTCCACATAGGGCCAGGGCAGCGATTGGAAATAGCCCGACTGCCCCGGCATTTCCTCCGGCCGCACGACGGTTTCGAAGGCGACATATTTCGCGTCGCCCAGCGGCTCCACCTTGTCGAGCAAGGCTGCCAGCGGAAAGCCCACCCAGGGGATGACCATCGACCAGGCCTCGACGCAACGCATCCGGTAGACGCGATCCTCAAGCGGCATGGCCAGCAGTTCCTCCAGGCCGAACTCTCTGGGCTTGCCGACGAGGCCATCGACCTTCACGGTCCAGGGCGTGGGCTTGAAATTTGCGGAATTTGCCGCCGGATCGCCCTTGCCGAGACCGAACTCATAGAAGTTGTTGTAGGTCGTCACGTCCTTTTCGGGCGTCAGCTTCTCATCCACCTTGTAGCGGCTCTCGGACGCCTTCAGCGCCGAGGCGAGTGCCGGCGCAGCGGTTGCCGCCAGCATGCCGCCGGCCGCCGTCGCGATGAAGGCGCGGCGGTTGAGAAAACAGCGCTCGGGCGTGATCTCCGAGGCGGGGATGCGGGGAGGGCGATAGATTGGCATGGGGCGCGATCCGTTCGGGTGTATTCCCTCATCTCTACGTAAAGGAGGATGGCGTTGTTTCAATGGCGGTGATTTTTTCTGCAACCACATTTGCGTGCGCAGCCTGTGAGAGGCCGTGAGCGAAGTCAAAGGCGCGGTTTGCCTTTTTTCCTGCGAAATCCTATCTGAACGTGACGCGCAGACGAAGGAGACTCGCCCATGTCGAAAGCCAGAATGCTGTTTGCCGCCCCGCTTTTCGTGGCGCTGGCGCTTGTGACGCCCGCCACGGCAGAGGAGCGCACCGTCCCGCAATCGAGGACGGAGATGCAGCTGTCTTTCGCGCCGCTCGTCAAGAAGGTCGAGAACGCGGTCGTCAACGTCTATGCCGAACGGTCGGTCGAGCGCCGCTCCATCTTCGAAGGCGACCCCTTCTTCGAGGAGTTCTTCGGCCAGCGCATGCCCAACCGCAGTGAAAAGCAGTCCTCGCTCGGCTCGGGCGTCATCGTCGGCGCCAACGGCATCGTGGTGACCAACAACCACGTTATCGAAGGCGCCAGCGACATCAAGGTCGCGCTGGCGGATGGCCGCGAGTTCGAAAGCACGGTCGTCCTGAAAGACGAGCGGATCGACCTCGCCGTCCTGAAGATCAAGGGCGATGTGAAATTCTCCACCCTGCCGCTCGGCGATAGCGACGCGGTGCAGGTGGGCGATCTGGTGCTGGCCATCGGCAACCCGTTCGGTGTCGGCCAGACGGTGACGAGCGGCATCGTGTCTGCGCTTGCCCGCAACCAGGTGCGCTCCGGCGACTTTGGCTTCTTCATCCAGACGGATGCCGCGATCAACCCCGGCAATTCCGGCGGCGGCCTCGTCAACATGAACGGTGAACTCATCGGCATCAACACCGCCATCTTTTCGCGCGGCGGAGGCTCCAACGGCGTGGGCTTCGCCATTCCGGCCAATCTCGTGAAGACATTCGTGGCGAGCGCCGAACATGGCAATGCCACCTTCGACCGCCCCTTCATTGGCGCGACCTTCGATGCGGTGACATCGGAAGTCGCCGAGGCGCTCGGCCTCGACCGCGCGCGCGGCGCGCTCATTTCGCGCGTGCAGGCAGGCAGCCCGGCGGAAAAGGCCGGTATGAAGCCCGGCCAGGTCGTCACGGCCGTCAACGGCATCGCGGTCGAGCATCCCGATGCCCTGGGTTACCGGCTGACGACCGTCGGTATCGGTGGCACGGCCAAGATCACCGTCATCGCCAATGGCAAGCAGGAGGAACTGACGCTCGCCCTCGACCGCGCACCCGAAACGACCCCGCGCGACGAACGCCTGATCGAAGGCCGCAATCCCTTCTCGGGCGCGGTGGTGGCCAATCTCTCGCCGCGCGTGGCCGACGAGCTGCGCATGCCGACGAACCAGACCACGTCAGGCGTCGTCGTCACGCAGGTCAATCGCGGCTCGCCCGCCGCCCGTATCGGCCTCCAGCCGCGCGATATCGTGATCGAGCTGAACGGTACACCCGTGACGACGACGGAGACGCTGGAAGCGCTGGTCAACGAAAACCCGTCCTTCTGGCGTGTCGAGATCGAGCGTGACGGCCAGCGCATTCGTCAGTTCTTCCGATGAGCGACCTCTTCGCCCCGCGTGAACCCGAGGACATGGCGGCAAAACGGCCTCTGGCCGACCGCCTGCGTCCGCGCACGCTGGGCGAAGTCTCCGGCCAGGAACACCTGACCGGGCCCGACGGTGTGCTTTCGCGCATGATCGAGGCGGGCTCGCTCGGCTCGATGATTTTCTGGGGGCCGCCCGGCACCGGCAAGACGACGGTGGCACGGCTGCTGTCGGGCGAGACGGGGCTCGCCTTCGAGCAGATCTCCGCGATCTTCTCCGGCGTGGCTGATCTCAAGAAGGTCTTCGAAGCGGCGCGGGCGCGCCGCATGGGTGGTCGCCAGACATTGCTCTTCGTCGACGAGATCCACCGATTCAACCGCGCCCAGCAGGACAGTTTCCTGCCGGTCATGGAAGACGGCACCATCGTGCTCGTCGGCGCCACGACCGAAAACCCCTCTTTCGAGCTGAATGCGGCGCTTCTGTCGCGCGCACGCGTGCTGACCTTCAAGCCCCATGACGAGCAAAGCCTGGAAGAACTGCTGAAACGGGCGGAGACGGTGGAGGATAAGCCGCTGCCGCTGGACGAGGAGGCGCGCGCTTCGCTCCTGCGCATGGCCGACGGCGACGGCCGCGCCGTGCTGACGCTGGCCGAGGAGGTCTGGCGGGCCGCGCGCCCCGGCGAGACCTTCGGGCAGGACGATCTCTTTCGCATCGTGCAGCGCCGCGCGCCCGTCTACGACAAGTCGCAGGACGGCCACTACAACCTTATCTCGGCGCTGCACAAGGCCGTGCGCGGCTCGGACCCGGATGCGTCGCTCTATTATCTCACCCGCATGCTGGACGCTGGCGAGGATCCGCTGTTCCTGTGCAGGCGCATGGTGCGCATGGCCGTGGAAGATATCGGCCTTGCCGATCCGCAGGCGCTTGTCGTGTGCAATGCCGCCAAGGACGCCTACGACTTCCTGGGCTCGCCGGAGGGCGAACTGGCGCTGGCGCAGGCCTGCGTCTATCTTGCGACCGCGCCGAAGTCCAACGCCGTCTATACCGCGTACAAATCGGCCATGCGCGCGGCGAAGGAAAACGGTTCGCTGCTGCCGCCCAAGCACATCCTCAACGCGCCGACCAAGCTCATGAAGGGCGAGGGCTATAGCGACGGTTACCTCTACGACCATGACCAGCCGGATGCGTTTTCCGGCCAGGATTATTTCCCGGAGAAGATGGGCCGCAGAACCTTCTATGATCCGCCGGAGCGCGGTTTCGAGCGCGAGCTGCGCAAGCGGCTGGAATGGTGGGCGAAGCTGCGCCGCGAGCGCAGCTAGGGCGGCGTTACGCGGCGTTGAAGCGCTGCGCCGGCTTCTCCGGACCCTTCGGCACGATCTTGATCGAGGATTGCGCCTTGCCCGGATGTCCTTCCATATCCACCACGACGTGCCAGTGGCCGCTCTGCGGGATCTTCAGCCGGATTGGCGATTGCTTGGCCACCCCACCGAGGAACTTGTGGTGACGCGCGTTCTTGAAGAGGTCGAAATTGCCGTGGGTCATCAGGCGCACATTGGCGATGGACGACAGCGTGATTTCGATGACCGTCCCGGAGCGCTGCATGTCGAGGTCGTAGTGCGTGTAAGGAAAGCTGTGCGTCATGGCTTGCCCGGCGTCGTGTGATACGGCGGCATGATGGCACGGTCCGGTTAATGTTCCCTTTGCCGAAAATGGATCGTGTTTCAACGTCTTGCAAGGACAAGCGGATTCAATTCGTCAAACCGTTGAATCGATCCCTCAGCTTCGCTCGACGGTCCGTCAGAGCGTTGTCGTCCACGCCTTCACCGTACTCGCCATCGTCGCGAGATGGTCGGCGGCGGAGAAGCCGGAAATGGACTTGCGCGGCTTCAGGTCGTGATCGCCGTCTTCGAGCCAGAGCAGGCGGATGCGTTCGGGCAGGTCATAGGCATCCACCTCGTCCTTCGTGCCGAAGGGATCGCGCGTGCCCTGGCAGAAGAGCGCCGGTATCTGCAGCGTCATCAGGTGGGCGGTGCGCAGTTGCGTCGGTTTCTCAGGCGGGTGGAACGGGTAGCCGAGACAGAGCAGGCCGGCGATGCGTCCGGCGGCGTGGAGGTCGTCGGCTACCATGCTGGCGACACGCCCGCCCATCGACTTGCCGCCGATGACCAGCGGACCCGTTGCGCCGAGCGCGGAAACGGCTGCACGGAATTCCGGGTTCAGCGTCTCCGCCTTGGGTGGCGGACGGCGGCCACCATCCGTGCGCCGTGCCGCCATGTAGGAAAATTCGAACCGCGCGACATGCAAGCCTTGCGCCGCCAGGGCCTCTGCGGCGGCGTTCATGGCCGGCGAATCCATCGGGGCGCCGCTGCCATGGGCCAGAAGCAGCGTCACCGGCGCGTTATCAGGGCCGGTGAAGAGAAAGCGGCCGGTCACGCTGCGGTTCCGCTCACTTGGCGTGATCCTTCACATCGCCGGGCGCGATGGGGTCGCTGGCGGGAAAGGTCTCTTCCAGCGCCTCTTCCAGGTAATCGTCCTGCTCGGCCTTCGGGCTCTTTTCCTTCTGCCGGGCACGTTCCTGTTCGAGCGAGGCTTTCGGGCTGTCCTTCCTGGTCGTCATCGTCGTCTCCTCGTTGCGGGTACACATGCAAGATAGCGTGTTTTTCCGGCGCGGCGAGGTCTCAGGTTTGCGGCAGGGTCAGTTCGACGATGACAGGACGGTGGTTCGAGCCGAAGGCTGGGCCCAGACGATGGTCGCGCAGGAAGATGTCGGGCGAAACGGCAATATGATCGATTGTGGAGCCGATATAGGCGAGAGCCTCGAGCTTCATGGTGAAGCGGGTGACCGGCTGCAGCCATCCGACCGCCGTCGAGGCCAGGCCGGATTGCTGGAGGAAGGTGCGGAAGAAGGGCGACCATGTCGGCGTATTCCAGTCGCCGGCAACAATCACCGGTGCCCGTTCGAGATCGCCTTTCACGGCATCGGCGGCCGCCGAGAGGTAAGCGTTGCGGTCACGCCACTGCCAGAGCCGCCGTGGCGTTTCCGGGTGGAAGGCGTAAAGGAAAAGCGGCTTTCCGGCGAGGTCCAGTTCCAGCCGCAGCGGCTGCTTATAGGCCTGTGGCTCGGTGACGGCGCGCTTCAGTTCCGTTTCGGCGCGAATGGGCAGGGTCGAATAGACTTTGAGCGCGTCCCGCAGCATCGCCTCCGTGCTGCTCTCATAGGGATAGAGCCCGGATGACGAGAGGAGCCGCTCCCAAGCCGGACTGGTCTCTTCGAGGACGACGATGTCAGGCCGTTCCTGCTTCAACAGGGCGAGGAAGGCGGTACGATCCTTGATGTTGTCGCCGAAGATGTTCGCGGTCATCACCTTGATGCCGCCTTGCGCGGACGAGGCGCGCGCCGTCGGCACGTCGGCGGCCGGCAGGAGCGCGACGGCAAGGCCGATGACCGCCATGGTGATGGCCTTGATGCGGCGGGTCAGGAAGGCCGCGACGGTCAGCAGCACGCCGACGGCGACGACGTAGGGCCAGGCGAAGGTGACGAGGTCCACCAGCCAGAAGCGATCGGCAGCAAGCACGACGGTGCTGACGGCGAAAAGATAGGCAATGACGCCCGGCAGGACGAAAACACGGTAGGCGAGGGCGATCGCTCCCTTGCGCGGTGCTGTGGGCATCGGCGGTTCCTTCTGCATCACGGGATAAGCCGTAAAGGCGATTCCCCGTAACGGGAAGTTCGCATGTAGCCCGTGCAATCCCGCACCGCAATGACAACCTGGCCGGCTACAGCGTCGTCAGGCTTTCAGAGATGTCGTTCCAGCCGGGATTGGTCGCCTCGATGAAGCCGATCTTCCTCTGGCGCGACCATTTCCGCATCTCCTTCAGACGGTTCATGGCGCTTTCCTTACTGTCATGCCATTCGCACCAAACCAGTACGTTCGGGTGTTTGGCAGCAGAGCTGTTTCTCGCCTTGTTTATATGCGGCTCCAGCGTGCTGGCCGCCTGCAACAGCAGACGATCACCAGGACCTGACGCAAGTATGTAAACGTACCATGTGTCTGCTTCGCTGCCACCGGCGCCACGAGGCTCCAATGACGACGCCCTTCCCTCGGCGAAGCCTGCTGTGAAGGCTTGCTGTTTCATGGCAAACCTTTCTCGAAGTACGTTGAGGTCTGCGCGCGCTTCGCTTTCGTCGAATGGCGGGCTGTGTTGCTCGTCAGTGATTACTGGCGCTTTTGCTTTGCTGTGCGCAAGAGCATTCTCACGGCACGCACGTTCTGTAAGGAATGAGGCGATCGATCGACCGATAAAATCATTATGCCGATCGCGAAGCTCCCAATGCCAGCCCAATTTTGTGAACTGGAATGTCCATCCCCCATCTTCAAAGTTTTGTTTCTGCCCCCTCATAACATCTCCCCACAAGCCATGTTTCCCGTTAAGGTAGTGTATGATTGTCTTCCGCTATACGCAAGCTGGCAAAGATGTTGGTTTTTAAGCGAGATCAAACACAGCGGCGGGAAAGTGGACCAAAATTTCTACATGTCTTGTTTGCTCCTCGCAAAAAGAAAGCCCCCGCAAACGGGGGCGAGGTGTTGGGGACGGCTGTTGTCGGGGAGGGATCAGTCGACGTCGGGCGGGATTTCCCGACCGTTCTCGTCATATTGGCGCTGCGCTTCGGCGACCGTGACCTGGGGGCGCAGTTGCGGCGCCGTGAGGAGGGCGAGCGCAAGCGCAGGCGGCTGGATGACGTTGAGGACGGCGACCACGCGCGCATCGCCGCGCACCTTCGCATCCTCGCTCCAGTGATGGATGCGTTCCTCGAAGAGCGTATGGCTCCGCGTGGTGGTCTTCGCGCCGAGCGCGGCATAGGCGGCGGTTGCCGGAGAGACTGTCACGATCTGGGTCATGGCATTTCAACGGTTGGTCGGATGGCAGACCCTATCAGTCGGGAATTTCGCTGCGGTGAATTGTGACGGTCGTATTTTCATCGAATTTTAACGGATGCCGGCGTCCTCCCGCGGTCTTGCCTTTGCGGTGCCAATTCCGCCATAAGGAATGCGGAATGCCGCCGGGATCGCGCGGCTCAAGCATGCCGCCGATGGCGCGGGAGGACCGATGAAGCCGATTTTCGTGCAACTGCAATGCGCTCCGGGCAAGACCTATGAAGTGGCGGATGCGCTTTACGCGACCGAGCTCATCTCGGAGCTCTATTCGACGAGCGGCGAGTTCGATCTGCTGCTCAAGATCTATGTCGAAAGCGAAGAGGATATCGGCAAGTTCATCAACGATCATGTCGCGTCCATTCCCGGCATCGTGCGTTCCCTGACGACACTGACCTTCCGCGCCTTCTAATTCCTTCGTTCTTGCGCTATGAGCGGCGCAACGAAAGAAGGCTGACATGGCAGGCATCGAACACAAGCAGGTGGAGAACGACGAGGCGGGCATGCGCCTCGACCGGTGGTTCAAGGTCCACTATCCGGGGCTCGGCTTCGGTCCGCTCCAGAAATTGCTGCGCTCCGGGCAGGTCCGCATCGATGGCGGGCGCGCGAAAAGCGATACGCGCGTGCAGCCCGGACAGATGATCCGCATTCCGCCCATGGATGTCGATCCGAAGGCCGTGAAGTCTGGCCCTATTGCCGGGCGCGACCTCAAGCATTCCCCGGACGGCGAACTCCTGTCGCGCATGCTGCTGCACGAGGACGACAAGGTGTTCGTGCTCAACAAGCCCGCCGGCATCGCCGTACAGGGCGGCTCGGGCGTCACGCGTCATATCGACCAGATGCTGGAAGCCTGGACGAGCCAGAAGGGCGAGAAGCCGCGCCTCGTGCACCGCCTCGACCGCGACACCTCGGGCGTTCTCGTCATCGCCCGCACGCGCGGTGCCGCGCAGAAGCTCACGGCTGCGTTTCGCGAGCGCGACACCAAGAAGACCTACTGGTCGCTGGTCAAGGGCGTGCCGAAGAAGCGCGAGGACAAGATTTCCACCTGGCTCGTCAAGGAGCAGACACAGGATGGCGATCGCATGCGCATCGCCAGGCATGGCGAGGATGGTGCAGACCACGCCGTCTCTTTCTACCGCGTCGTCGAGCAGGCGGGGCAGAATTTTGCGTGGCTGGAGATGGAGCCCTATACCGGCCGCACGCACCAGCTGCGCGTCCACGCTCTGCACATCGGCCACCCCATTCTCGGCGACCCCAAGTATTTCGATGCGGACGTGAACTGGAATTTCCCGGGCGGGGTGCAGAACCGGCTGCACCTGCATGCGCGTCACATCGACATTCCCCATCCCAATGGCGGGCGCCTGCGCGTGACGGCGCCTCTGCCCCCGCACATGGTGCAGACGTGGAACCTGTTCGGTTTCGACCAGAATACGGCGGATGAGGAAGAGTGATGCGGCTCGTGCTTTTCGATTGCGACGGAACGCTGGTGGACAGCGTCAAGCTGATCCACGAGGTCATGGCGCGCACCTTCGTCGATTTCGGTTATGCCCGGCCCGATGTGTCCGAGACCAAGGCGATCATCGGGCTCACCCTCGACATCGCGATTGCCCGCATGCAGGGCAAGCCGCATGTCGATGACGAAGCGCTGGCAATGACGGCGCATTACAAGGCCATCTTTACCGGCGTGCGCGCCGAACCCGGTTTCCAGGAGCCGCTTTTCGACGGCATCGCGCCGATGATGGCGCGGCTGGAGCGCGAAGACGACCTGATCCTGGGTGCGGTCACCGGAAAGTCCCGCCGCGGCCTCGATCTCATTCGCGCCTCGCATGGCTTCGACAAGACGTTCTTCGTATCCCGCACCGCCGACGACTGCCCTTCCAAGCCGCATCCGGCTATGGTTACGGAATGCTGCAGCGAGGCGGGTATCGATGCGGACCGCACGGTCGTGATCGGCGATGCCGTCTATGACATGCAGATGGCCAAGGCGGCCGGTGCCAAGGCCATCGGCGTTTCCTGGGGATATGCGAGTGTTCCCGAACTGGTCGATGCGGGCGCGGACCATATCCTGCGCACGCCGGCCGACCTCCTCGAATGGCTGGAGATTTCCGATGCGTGATATCCGAAGCGATCTTTCCGACGCGATGAGCGATCCCGATCCGGTGCGCCGCGCGCAAATCCAGATGAAGCGGCCGCTGCCGAAGCGGTTCTACAAGGACGTGACGACCGAGCCGTCGGAGGAGGGCTTCCGCATCCTTCTCGACGGCCGTCCGGTGCGCACGCCGGGCAAGAACGTCCTGGCGGTGCCGTCCCAGGCGATCGCCGATCGCCTGCGCGAAGAATGGGACGGGCAGGGCGAGGAGATCGATCCCGCGAAGATGCCGGTCACCCGCCTCGTCAACACGGCCATCGACGGCGTCACCGCCAATTTCGATGCGGTGGCCGACGAGATCGTGCGGTTCGCCGGTACCGACATGCTGTGCTACCGCGCCGATTCGCCCGAGGGCCTCGTCAACCGCCAGCGCGACGGCTGGGATCCGATCCTGCGCTGGGCGGCCGACGCCAAGGGCGCCCGGTTCATCCTCGTCGAAGGCGTGATGCATCAGGAGCAGCCGGCACCGGCGATCGATGCTTTTGCCGCAGCACTTTCCGCCCACACCGATTCGCTCGCGCTGGCCTGCCTGCACACGATCACGACGCTGACCGGATCGGCGCTGCTGGCGCTGGCGCTGGCGGAAGGCGTTATCGACGCAGAGACGGCCTGGTCTCTCGCCCATGTGGACGAGGACTGGCAGATCGAGCATTGGGGCACCGACGAGGAGGCCTTCCGGCGCCGGGAATTGCGGCGCGAGGAGATGGATGTCGCCGCCTCTGTTCTCGCCGGCATTCCGCGCTGACCTAAGAGTCCGTTTGGAAACCCTCCGCCACCGGGTTTCCAAACGGACTCTGAGACCATCGATCTAGGCAAATCCTCTTCAAGCCCCCGGTTCCCCGTGCTAAGCCGTTGTCTGAACGGGAGGAACCGAGGGATCATGAAGGAAATTCTCCACGAGCTCGAAGTCCGGCGCGAGCGCGCCCGCATGGGTGGCGGCCAGGCGCGCATCGATGCGCAGCACAAGCGCGGCAAGCTGACGGCGCGCGAGCGCATCGATGTCTTCCTCGACGAGGGCTCGTTCGAGGAGTTCGACATGTTCGTCGAACACCGGTCCACGGATTTCGGCATGGAGAAGACGAAGATCGCCGGCGACGGCGTCGTCACCGGCTGGGGCACGGTCAATGGTCGCACCGTCTTCGTCTTCGCCAAGGATTTCACGGTCTTCGGCGGTTCGCTTTCCGAGACCCATGCCCAGAAGATCATGAAGGTCCAGGACATGGCGCTCAAGAACCGGGCGCCGATCGTCGGCCTTTACGATGCCGGCGGTGCGCGTATCCAGGAGGGTGTGGCGGCGCTGGGCGGTTATGCCGAGGTCTTCCAGCGCAACGTGCTGGCCTCCGGCGTCATTCCGCAGATTTCCGTCATCATGGGACCGTGCGCCGGCGGCGACGTCTATTCCCCTGCCATGACCGATTTCATCTTCATGGTGCGCGACACGTCCTACATGTTCGTGACGGGCCCCGATGTCGTGAAGACCGTGACGAACGAGACGGTGACGGCCGAGGAACTCGGCGGCGCCTCCGTGCACACCACGAAATCCTCGATCGCCGACGGCGCCTACGACAACGATGTCGACGCGCTTCTGCAGGTTCGTCGCCTGGTCGATTTCCTGCCGCAGTCCAACACGTCGCCCGTGCCCGAGATCGAATGCTTCCAGTCCGTGGAGGAGATCGACGCGTCGCTCGACACGCTTGTGCCGGCCAATGCCAACAAGCCCTATGACATCAAGGAACTGATCCTCAAGACCGTCGACGAGGGCGACTTCTTCGAGATCCAGGAAAGTTTCGCCCGCAACATCGTCTGCGGCTTCGGCCGCATCGAGGGCGCAACGGTCGGCTTCGTCGCCAACCAGCCGATGGTGCTGGCGGGCGTTCTCGATTCGGATGCCAGCCGCAAGGCCGCACGCTTCGTGCGCTTCTGCGACTGCTTCAACATCCCCGTCGTGACCTTCGTGGATGTTCCGGGCTTCCTGCCGGGCACGGCGCAGGAATATGGCGGCCTCATCAAGCATGGCGCCAAGCTGCTCTTCGCCTTTGCGGAGGCGACGGTGCCGAAGGTAACGCTCATCACGCGCAAGGCCTATGGCGGCGCCTATGACGTCATGGCCTCGAAGCACCTGCGCGGCGACATCAACTATGCCTGGCCGACGGCCCAGATCGCGGTGATGGGAGCGAAAGGCGCGGTGGAGATCATTTTCCGGAAAGATATCGCCGATCCCGAAAAGATCGCCGAGCACACGAAGATGTACGAGGACCGGTTCCTCTCACCCTTCGTGGCGGCCGAGCGCGGCTATATAGACGAGGTGATCATGCCGCACTCGACGCGCAAGCGTATTGCCCGCGCACTCCGCCTGTTGCGCAACAAGGACCTGGAAAATCCCTGGAAGAAGCACGACAACATCCCGCTGTAGGGGACCGTCCGACAGCGTGCCGGGAGCTTCGCCCCCGGCCGTGCTGGCGGCGTCTAGGCGACGAATTTCAGGCCGAGAATGCCGGTGACTATAAGGGCGATGCAGCCGATCCGCATGGCGGTGGCCGGCTCGGCGAACAGGACGATGCCGAGAATGACCGTGCCGACGGTGCCGATGCCGGTCCAGATCGCATAGGCCGTGCCCATGGGCAGCGTCTTCACGGCTAGGCCGAGAAGCACGATGCTGACCAGCATGGAACCGGCGGTGAGAACGGTCGGCACGAGCTTGGTGAAACCATCGGTATATTTGAGACCGACGGCCCAGCCGATTTCGAAGAGACCTGCAAGGGTGAGGAGAATCCAGGGCATTTTGCCTACTCCGTTTGAAAGGAGCGAGGCCGTCCCCGCGATCGTGACCGGATTGCCCGGCGGTAGCCGTCTACCGGGTGGGAATATCGCGCATTGGCAGGCCGATCGCAAGAGCGGGGACGGCATGTCAGCCATGCGCCCCCGCCATGGGAAGCCGTTCCGTCAGCCGAGGCGTTCGGCGTGCCACTTCAGATGGTCGTCCATGAAGGTCGAGATGAAGTAGTAGGAGTGGTCGTAGCGCTCGTGCATGCGCAGCGTGAGCTTGATGTCCGTATCCTTGATCGCCTCCTCGAACAGCCAGGGGCGAAGGCCGTTGTCGAGGAAGCCATCCGCCTTGCCCTGATCGATGAGGAATTCGGGGAAGCGTGCGCCATTGGCCACCAGCGCGCAGGCATCGTATTCGCGCCAGGCGGCCTTGTCGGCGCCGAGATACTTTTCGAAGGCGGGTGCGGACCAGTCGGCCGTCGAAGGCTCCACGATGGGGGCGAAGGCGGAGCAGCTCTTGAACCGGTCTGGATGCTTGAGCGCGATGGTCATGGCGCCGTGTCCGCCCATCGAGTGACCGAAAATGCCCTGGCGATCCATGTCCATGCGGAAATGCTGGCTGAGGAAATTCGGCAGCTCTTCCGTCACATAGCTGTACATCTGGTAGTTTTCCGCCCAGGGCGCC
The DNA here is from genome assembly GCF_009826875.1 of Shinella sp. AETb1-6. Classification (NCBI taxonomy): domain Bacteria; kingdom Pseudomonadati; phylum Pseudomonadota; class Alphaproteobacteria; order Hyphomicrobiales; family Rhizobiaceae; genus Shinella; species Shinella sp. AETb1-6. The sequence continues at coordinate 314,280 of NZ_WUMM01000006.1, forward strand.
TCCGTGGCGTCGAGATAGAAGCCGGCGCCCTTGCCCATTTGCCAGTTGGTGATCTCGTCGGGCACCTCATTGCCGCGCGGGCTGGTATCGGGGCAGACGACGATCAGGCCAAGCTCCGCCGCCATGCGGCGATATTCGCCCTTCTCCATGACATTGGCATGGGTGCAGGTGAGGCCGGAGAGATACCACAGCACCGGGCGCGGCTCCTTGATCGCCTGCGGCGGCACGAAGACGGCGAAGGTCATCTCCGTCTTGCAGGCTTCGGAATCGTGGGCGAATACGCCCTGCATGCCGCCGAAGGCGGTGTTCTGGGATAGCACTTTCATGGAAGCTCCTGAAGTCAGGTGGCGAGCGACACGGCCGCGTTCACCGCGGCTGCGACCAGCACCGTGTTGAAGAAGAAGGAGGCGATGGCGTGCAGCAGGTTGACCTTGCGCATCGCCGTCGAGGTGATCGCGACGTCGGATGTCTGCGCCGTCATGCCGATCACGAAGGCAAAATACAGGAAGTCGAACACCCCCGGCTTCGTATCGCCGGGGAAGGAGAGGCTGCGGCCGCCGCCGCGATCCATCTCCGTGTTCGACGGCCGCCAGTAGACATGGGCGTAATGCAGTGCGGCCATGGTGTGGATGGTAAACCAGCCGAGGGCGACCGAGGCGAAGGCGAGAGCGAGCTCGAGACCGCCGGCGCCCTTCCGATTGAGCACGACGAACAGCGAGCCGATCGAAATGGCGGCGGCGGCGAAGGTGACGGCGAAGATGATCCAGACCGGTTCGTCGGCGTCGGTGGCATGATGCTCGAGATAGGCCGCGGTCAGATAGGGCAGGCGAATGACCGTCATCACCAGGTAGCAGGAGAAGAACATGACGGCCGCGATGTCGATTGCGAAATCCGGCTTGAGCCAGATCGCCGGCACGCCACAGACGATGGCGGCGCCGATACCCGCATAGAAGGGCACGTGCCGGCCGTAGATCCTGCCTGCCGGTGCCCTCGTCATGATCCCGACCGCGCATTCTTCGCCCGGCGGCAAAGCCGGTCCAGGGTTTCCAGGAAGGCGGAACGGTCGCGCGGCGAGAAGGCGGCATTGTAGCCCTTGCTTTCGCCTGTCTCGCGCAGATGCGCGCCGAGATCGCGCATCGCGCTCGCCATGCCGATATTCGTCTGGTCGAACAGCCGTCCGGTCGGGCCGGTCACATGCGCGCCCTTCGCGACGGTGCGCCCGGCAAGCGGCACGTCGGCGGTGATGACGATATCGCCTTCGCGCACGTTGTCGACGATCCAGTTGTCGGCCGCGTCGAAGGCCCCGGAGACGATGACGTTGCGGATCATCGGGTCACGAGACGGCCGCAGCCCCGAATTGGCGACGAAGGTCACCGGCAGGCCATGCCGCTCGGCAACCTTCAGCACCTCGGGCTTCACCGGGCAAGCATCCGCATCGACAAAGATGGTAGGCTGGTTTTCGCTCATACGATCCGTCTTTTCAGCTCGCCCGCTCCTGGCCCTCGGCCGGCCGCACCATGTCGACATGCGGAATGCCGTCTTCGACATATTCTGCCGACGTCGGCATGAAGCCAAGGGACCGGTAGAAGGGTTCGAGATGGCTTTGCGCCGAAAGCGCGATCGGCTGGCCAGGAAAATGCGCCCCGCAGACATCGATCGCCGCGCGCATCAGAACGCCGCCGAGCCCGCTGCCGCGATGGTCCGGCGCGACGATGACCCGGCCGATGCGCGGGAAATCGTCTTCCGGCTTCACCAATCGCGCATAGGCCGCGGTCTCGCCGTCGATCAGCAGGCGCAGATGCAGCGCGTCTGCGTCCTTGCCGTCCAGCTCCTGATAAGCGCACGCCTGCTCGACCACGAAGACATCGACCCGCAGCTTCAGCAATGCATAAAGCTCGACGGCGGAGAATGCTTCCATTCTCCGCACATCGACGCTGTAGACGGTTGCCGTCATCAGTAGACGACGACGCTGCGGATGGACTTGCCCTCATGCATGAGGTCGAAGCCCTTGTTGATGTCTTCCAGCGGCATGGTGTGGGTGATCATCGGATCGATCTGGATCTTGCCTTCCATGTACCAGTCGACCATCTTGGGTACATCCGTGCGGCCGCGTGCGCCGCCGAAGGCCGTTCCCATCCAGTTGCGGCCGGTGACCAGCTGGAACGGACGCGTCGAGATTTCCTGGCCCGCGCCGGCGACGCCGATGATGACCGACTTGCCCCAGCCGCGATGGGCCGATTCCAGCGCCTGGCGCATGACCTTCGTATTGCCCGTGCAGTCGAAAGTGTAATCGGCCCCGCCGATCGTGTCGCCGTTGCGCTTCGTCATGTTGACCAGATAGGGCACGATGTCGTCGCCGACCTCTTTCGGATTGACGAAATGCGTCATGCCGAACTTCTCGCCCCAGGCCTTGCGGTCGTTGTTGATATCGACGCCGATAATCATGTCGGCGCCGGCAAGGCGCAGGCCCTGCAGCACGTTGAGGCCGATGCCGCCGAGGCCGAAGACGATGGCCGTCGAGCCCACTTCCACCTTGGCCGTGTTGATGACGGCGCCGATGCCGGTGGTCACGCCGCAGCCGATGTAGCAGATCTTGTCGAACGGGGCGTCCGGGTTGACCTTGGCAAGCGCGATCTCCGGCAGGACCGTGTAGTTCGCGAAGGTCGAGCAGCCCATATAGTGGAAGATCTTGTCCTTGCCGATGGAGAAGCGCGAGGTACCGTCGGGCATCACGCCCTGGCCCTGCGTGGCGCGGATGGCGGTGCAGAGATTGGTCTTGCGCGACAGGCAGGAGTAACATTCGCGGCATTCCGGCGTGTAGAGCGGAATGACATGGTCGCCCTTCTTCAGCGACGTGACGCCCGGGCCGACATCGACGACGATGCCGGCGCCCTCATGGCCGAGAATGGCGGGGAAAAGGCCTTCCGGGTCGGCACCCGACAGGGTGAACTCGTCCGTATGGCAGATGCCGGTCGCCTTCACCTCGATGAGCACCTCGCCGGCGCGCGGGCCTTCGAGCTGCACGGTCATCACTTCCAGCGGTTTTCCTGCCTGAACGGCAACGGCGGCACGTACGTCCATAGTCGTCTCCCTATGCGGATTCTCTTGCGGCCAGACCATTGCAGAGCCGGGCCGCCGTCTCAAGTCTTGGGGGTGAAATCAGGCCTGATCTTTTTGTATCAGCCTGGCGATCTCGGCTTCGAGTGTGGCGATCGCCTTGCCCGTCCGCTCGTGCAGCTGGTGCACCTCGCGGAGCTGGCGAAGCAGCGGATGGAGGTGTTCGTCGCCGGCGGGATCGCTCGGCGCATCGCCGATGCCGGCGATCAGCCAGGACGGCGAGACCGACAGGACGCCCGCCAGCATGAACAGCGCCTTGGTGTCCGGCTCGGCGCGATCGCTCTCCCAGCCGCCGATCGTGTCTTGCGGCAGGCCGAGCCGGGCCGCGAGGTCTTCCAGGGAAAGGCCGATGGCATCGCGCGCGCGCCAGATGCGGCCGCCCAGCGTGTCGCCGTCGGTGCGGATGGCAGGAAAAGGGATGGTGTTGTTCTCGCCGGCAATTGTCATCGCGGCCTCCAATGTGTTTTCGGCAAGTTTACAGGCAGAGGGGGTCTTGTTTCTACCTCAAATGCGCCGCTTCGCGCCGCCCTTGCAGGGCCTGAAATCCGGCATTGCCAGTTGGGCGAAAAGGTCTAAGGAGAAGGTAACGAGGAGACAAACCATGAATGCAGGCGCAGGCCCTGCCGGCCAGTCCGGCGCAAACACCATGCAGGGCGTGGCGCTCATGGCCGCCGCCATGCTGCTTCTGCCCTGCATGGATGCCATCGCCAAATACATGGCCAATTTCGCCGGCATGTCGCCGGGGCAGGTCACGTTCTACCGCTTCTTCTTCCAGCTGGTCTGCACCGTGCCGTTGATCTTCACGGCGGCCGGTGCCGCGACGTTGCGTCCGAAGCGTCCTTGGCTCAACCTCTTGCGCGGGGCCATCCACGGTGCCGCAAGCCTGCTGTTCTTCGCCGCCGTCAAATACATGCCGCTGGCGGATGTCTTCGCAATCTACTTCGTCGAACCCTTCATCCTGACCGCGATGTCGGCCGCCTTTCTCGGCGACAGGGTCGGCTGGCGGCGCTGGCTCGCCATCATCATCGGCTTCGGCGGCGCGCTCATCGTCATCCAGCCGAGTTTCGTGCTGTTCGGCTGGACGGCGCTGCTGCCGGTCGGCTGCGCCTTCCTGTATTCGGTCTATCTTTTCATGAACCGGGCGATCGGCGATGCCGATTCTCCCCTCACCATGCAGACCATCGCCGGCTTCGGCGGAACGCTGTTCATGGGCCTGGCCCTGATGATCGGCAACAATGCCGGCATTGCGGACTTCGAACTGTCGCTGCCGCCATCGCTTTTCACACTCATTCTGCTGCTCATTCTGGGGGCGCTGTCGGGCTATGCGCATATGCTGGTGGTGCGCGCTTTCCGCATGGCGCCGCTCTCGCTGCTGGCACCCTTCCAGTATTTCGAGATCATCTCGGCCACCGTGCTCGGCTATGCGATCTTCGGCGATTTCCCGACGCCGTCGAAATGGCTCGGTATCGCGATCATCGTCGCCTCAGGCCTTTTCATCATCTGGCGCGAACAAACGAGCCGAAAGGCGAGGGCGGACATCGCCTTCGACTAAAGTGCCCGCGCGCCGCCGTTGAACGGCCGGCGCTTTTGTGGCTACAACGCCTGACAAGACTGCCGGGAGGAAAGCATGTTCACGAAAATCCTGATTGCCAATCGCGGCGAGATCGCCTGCCGCGTGATCAAGACGGCACGCAGGATGGGCATAGCCACCGTTGCGGTCTATTCCGATGCTGATCGGGATGCGCTGCATGTCGAAATGGCCGACGAGGCCGTTCTTATCGGCCCCGCGCCGGCGGCCGAAAGCTACCTGGTCGCAGACAAGATCATCGCGGCCTGCAAGGAGACCGGCGCACAGGCGGTTCATCCCGGCTACGGCTTCCTGTCCGAGCGCGCCAGCTTCTGCGAGGCGCTGGAGGCGGAGGGTATCGTCTTCATCGGCCCGAAGCCCAAGGCGATCCGCGCCATGGGCGACAAGATCGAATCGAAGAAATTCGCCAATGCCGCGAAGGTCTCGACGGTGCCCGGCTTCCTCGGCGTCATCGAGGACGCCGCCCATGCCGAGCGCATCGCCGGCGAGATCGGCTATCCCGTGATGATCAAGGCCTCGGCGGGCGGTGGCGGCAAGGGCATGCGCATCGCCTGGAACGAGGAAGAGGTGCGCGACGGCTTCGACCGCGCCCGCTCGGAAGCGAAAAGCGCGTTCGGCGACGACCGCGTCTTCATCGAGAAGTACATCGTCGACCCGCGCCATATCGAGATCCAGGTGCTCGCGGATGCGCATGGCACGACGCTCTATCTCGGCGAGCGCGAATGCTCCATCCAGCGCCGAAACCAGAAGGTCGTCGAGGAGGCGCCGTCGCCGTTTCTCGATGAGGCGACGCGGCGTGCCATGGGCGAGCAGTCGGTGGCGCTCGCCAAAGCCGTCGATTACCAGAGCGCGGGCACGGTGGAGTTCATCGTCGACCGCGACCGCAATTTCTATTTCCTCGAAATGAACACCCGCTTGCAGGTCGAGCATCCGGTCACGGAACTCGTTACGGGCATCGACCTCGTGGAGCAGATGATCCGCATCGCCGCCGGCGAAAAGCTGACGCTGGCGCAGGACGATATCCGCCTGGACGGTTGGGCCATCGAAAGCCGTCTCTATGCCGAGGACCCGTATCGCAGCTTCCTGCCGTCCATCGGCCGGCTCACCCGCTATCGCCCGCCCGCGGAAGGGAAAACCGGTTCGACGATCGTGCGCAACGATACCGGCGTCTATGAGGGCGCCGAAATCTCGATGTATTACGATCCGATGGTCGCCAAGCTCTGCACCTGGGCGCCGAGCCGCCTGGAGGCGATCGACGCCATGAGCGACGCGCTCGATGGTTTCACTGTCGACGGCATCGAGCACAATGTTCCCTTCCTTGCCGCGCTGATGCGGCATCCGCGCTGGCGGGAGGGACGACTTTCGACCGGTTTCATCGCCGAGGAATATCCCGACGGCTTCATGCCGATGGCGCCGAGCGCCGACGAGGCGCAGGTGTTGGCCCGTGTCGCCCTGTCGGCCCATTTGACCGATGCCGCGCGCCGCGCGAAACATCTTGACCGTCTGCGCCCGGCGCAGGCGCTGCGATCCGACTGGGTGGTGAAGATCGGCGATGATTATTACGCGCTCACGACGGCGGATGCGGTCGAGAGCGACTGGCGGCCGGGCCATGCCGTCTGGCGCGGCGCGGTCGACGGCCAATCGGTGACGGCGCAGGTGCGGCCGCTGCGAAACGGCATGCGCATCGACTGGCAGGGGCTGTCCGTGCTGACCCGCGTCTTCACGCCGCGCCTTGCCGAACTCGATGCGCTGATGCCGGTCAAGCTGCCCCCGGATACCTCGAAAATGCTGCTCTGCCCCATGCCGGGCCTCGTCGTGTCGATCGCCGTGCAGGAAGGGCAGGAGGTCAAGGCGGGCGAGACCCTGGCCGTCGTGGAGGCGATGAAGATGGAAAACGTGCTGCGCGCCGAGCGCGACCTGACCGTCGGCCCGATCCGTGCCCGGCCCGGCGAAAGCCTGGCCGTCGATGCCGTCATCATGGAATTCGCCTGAGTCTCGAAATTTGTTAGGAAATCGCCGCTAGCCTGAAATCTCCGGTCACGAGGCCGGGGAGGACGCCATGTCGACATCGGTTTCGGTGATCTTGCTGCTGGCAATCAATCTCGGCCTGATCTGGCTGCTGATCGCCGCGCCGGTCGGCCGCCGTACCCTGCGGCTCAGCCGGGTGGTGAAGGCGTCGCCGTCCCGCCTCGCCGGGCTGGTCAGCCCGCTCGGGAGGGAAGCCGACTGGCATCCCGCGATCCTGTCGAGCGAACCGCTTTCCGCAGATCGTGTCCGGCAGACCTTTCGCTATCCCGACCGGCGGGGCGAGCCGATCACGCGCACCGTGTCGGTGCGCGAAGCGCGCGACGGCGACGGCATCGCCTGCGAGACGCGCGTCATCGAAGACAGCGCGCTGGATGCGTCCTTCTGGCATGACTACATCGATCGGCGTTTCCTGCGTCCGGTGCCGGGCGGCACGCTGATGACGGTCGAACAGACGGATCGTTATCGCGGCGTCGCCTTTCTTCTTTTCCGCTATGTGCAGCTGCGCCGGGAAATGAAGGCGCTCGACCAGTGGCTGGCCACAGGCCAGGGCGAAGTGAGGGGCGTTCTGGAACGGCCAACGACGCAGGTGGCGCTCGCCGTCCTGTCCACGTTGCTGCTCTGGCCGTTCTTCGGGCTCAACGCCCGCGGCCTGTTGCTGTCGTCTTTTCTGACCGTGGTGATCGTTCTGCACGAATTCGGACACATGGCCGCCTACCGGGCCTTCGGCCACAAGCGCGTACGCATGATCTTCGTGCCGCTGCTCGGCGGCATCGCCGTCGGCGGGCGGCCTTACAATTCACGATTCGAGGTGGCGGTCTGCGCGCTGATGGGCGCGGGCATGTCCGCCTTCCTGGTGCCGCCGCTGATCGCGCTGCACGATGCCGGCTCGCGCGCGACAAGTGCGGCCGTCCTGGTCTTCCTGCTGATCCTCGGCGCGTTCAACCTGCTCAATCTGCTGCCCATGCATCGCTTCGACGGCGGACAGGTGTTGCGTCAGGTTTTCCCCAGTCGAAGCGGCCTGCTTTCGGCGAGCTTTCTCGTGACGCTTGCCATCATATTCGTCGGCTGGCGTATCGGCCTGCCGTTCATGCTTCTCATCGCCGGCCTTGCCGTCTTCACGCTGTTGAGCCTGATCGGTGCCGGTGGTGTGAAACCTCGCCGTGCGCTGGAGCCGATGACGCCGCCGCAGCGGCTGCTGGCGGGCTTCGGCCTCTATGCAGCCCTTTCCCTGCACGGCTACGCCATCGTCTATGCCTGCGACGCGCTCATGGCCTGACAGTCGGTGTCGGGAGTGGTTTCACCGAAGACCCGCTCGAACGACTCGCGGATGCGGACATCCACGTCGCTCATCATGACCGGCAGACCGAGATCGACGAGGCTCGTCACGCCGTAGCCGCGGATACCGCAGGGCACGATGCCGCTGAAATGCTCCAGATCCGGATCGACATTGAGGGAGAAGCCATGAAAGCTCACCCAGCGGCGCAGGCGAATGCCGATGGCGGCGATCTTGTCCTCTGCGGGCGACCCGTCGGGCAGCGGCGGGCGTTCGGGCCTGCGCACCCACACACCGACACGATCCTCACGCCGCTCGCCACGGACGTTCATGGAATCGAGCGCATCGATCACGACGGCTTCGAGTGCCGCCACGAAGGCGCGCACATCCTGCCGCCGGCGCTTGAGATCCAGCATCACATAGACGACGCGCTGGCCCGGCCCGTGATAGGTGTACTCGCCGCCGCGTCCGGTCGAAAACACCGGAAACCGATCGGGGGCCACGAGGTCATCCGGCACCGCGCTCGTGCCGGCGGTGTAGAGGGGTGGGTGCTCGACCAGCCAGACGAGTTCGTCGGCCTCGCCGCGGGCAATGGCCGCGGCCTCGCGCTCCATCGTTTCGACCGCATCGTCATAGGCGACAAGTCCCGGGGCGACGCGCCAGCGCACCGGCGGGGAGCCGGGAATCGCTAGAAGGGATGTCTCGATGTCCTGACGGTGCATGACGGCCTTCCTTTCGGGTTCCTTGTGCCAGATATAGGAGCGATCATGCAAGGATTTCAGGGGTTTCCGGGGCTTCTCGAGGGGGCTGTTGAAATTGTTTCGCTTTCCCTCATTTTTCTTGTCACGCGGCCTTGTGCACCCCAAATCCTTTTGCTACATGCACCCCCGTCGCCGCAAGACGACATCTACCACGATGCGGTCGTGGCGGAATTGGTAGACGCGCAGCGTTGAGGTCGCTGTGGGGCAACCCGTGGAAGTTCGAGTCTTCTCGACCGCACCAAGAACCCGGCCTAGTGCCGGGTTTTCTCGTTTCAGGGCTTCTGTTTTCCCTTCCCTCCGCACAGCCGTTCCCGCAGCTTTCGAGCGACGCCCATCGGGCGCGCCTAAATGGTGCTCAAATCATCTGCGACAAGCGTTATAGTTAATGTTTCCTTACTGTTGAGCGCTTGCGGTGGGGAAATCACAGCGTTGCCCGAAATTCTGTGACAGAATCGCAACACATTTTTTTCCAGAGTTTGCTACACCCTCTGGCAAGCGACGAAATGTCCATTTCCCGCCACAAACGGGGCGCAGCGATGGGGACATGCAGATGCGGGCGACCGCGCTCAAGGGAAACGATGAGCCAAACGATGTCATTGCCGCCGGAATTGTCGGAAAAGCGTATGAAAACCGTACGCTCTCGGTTTCGTCGTCGAAGACCGGCCGGCCGCGGAATAGTTGAAGTGATACCCAGGTCTGAGTTGATGCCGATGAAAGTACTTGTAATGGGTCTTTGCCTTTCGCTCTCCTACGGGATGGCGTCGACGGCTCTGGCATTTGATCCCGATGCGGGCATTACCAAGGAAAGCGGGCCCTTCGATCTCTTCAAGTTCGGTTTCTTCTCCTACAAGGAAGGTCGCAAGGGCGATGCCGTCGAGGCCTATCGCTACGCCGCGGAAAAGGGGCATACGGGTTCGCGCTGGGCGCTCGCCAATATGTATGCCGACGGCGACGGCGTACCGGAAAATGATCTGGAAGCCTTCAAGATCTATAGCGAGATCGCCCGCGCCGGCGTCGAGCCGGGCTCTGAAGACACGGGTTATTTCGCGAGTGCCCTGATTTCGCTCGCCAGCTATTATCGCCGCGGCATTCCGGACAGTCCTGTCCGGATCGATTTGGCGCAGGCGCGTCAACTCTATTTCCAGGCTGCATCCACCTTCGGCATCCCGGAAGCGCAGTTCCAGCTTGGCCGCATGATGCTGCGCGGCGAGGGTGGCAATGTGTCGGTGCACCAGGCTAAGAAGTGGCTGAACCGCGCGCGCAACAAGGGCCATGCCGGCGCCATGGGCCTGTTCGGTAACATTCTCTTCCAGGAAGGGGACACCGCCCGCGGTCTCGCCTTCATGACGGCGGCGCTGGACCATTGCCCGCCCAAGGACTGTGGCTGGCTTCAGGCGACGCAGGAAGAAGCCTTCTCCGTCGCCACCGAGGAAGACCGCCGAAAGGGCGTCGCGCTCGCCCAGAGCATCCGTTTCAACCCGAACGAATAGCCTGATCCGCAAGCGATCAGGCGCGTATTACGCCGCGTAGTCGAGCACGGCCACAACGGGCACGTGGTCCGAGGGCTTTTCCCAGTTGCGCACGTGCTTTTCGACGCCGGTCGAGACCAGACGGTCCGATGCCTCGGCCGACAGCATGAGATGGTCGATGCGGATACCGTAGTTCTTCGGCCAGCACCCGCCCTGATAATCCCAGAACGTATAGAGCGGCGCGGCATCCGATGAGGCGCGCACGGCATCGGTGAGGCCAAGATTTTCCAGACGCCGGAAGGCCTGCCGGGTCGGCGGCAGATAGAGCGCGTCCCGCTCCCAGACCTTGACGTCCCAGCAGTCGTGCGGCTCGGGGATGACATTGTAGTCGCCGGCAAGCACCAAAGGTTCCTCCAGCGCCAGGCGATCCTGCGCGAAGGCGAAGAGGCGTTCCATCCACGAAAGCTTGTAGGGGTATTTGACCGGGTCGTCGGCGGGGTTGCCGTTCGGCAGGTAGATCGAGCAGACGCGGATCGCGCCGCCGTCAACGGAAAAGACGCCCTCGATGAAGCGCGCCTGTTCGTCGGCCGCGTCGCCGGGAAGGCCGCGGTTCACCTCGTCGGGGCGGATCTTCGACAGAAGCGCGACGCCGTTGAAGCCCTTCTGCCCGTGTGTCTCCACATGATAGCCGAGCGCTTCGATCTCAAGGCGGGGAAAGGTCTCGTCGACCGTCTTGATTTCCTGCAACGCGACGATGTCGGGGTTCGATTCCTTCAGCCAGGCGACGAGGTTTTCGATCCGGGCCCGCACGCCGTTGATGTTCCAGGTGGCAATCTTGATCGGCATGCGGTTTCCGTTTCGTGTGTGGTTCCGGCCAGCCTGGTTGGCCGGGTTCGAAGTGAGGTCAGATCGAGAAGCTGGTGCCGCAGCCGCAATTGGCGACGGCGTTCGGGTTCTTGATCTGGAAAGACTGGCCGAGAAGGTTGTCGACGAAGTCGATCTCCGAGCCATCCATATAGACGAGCGAAAGCTGATCGATCAGCACGCGCGCATTGTCCTTCTCCAGCACGAGATCATCGTCCTGCTGGTCTTCGACGAGATCGAACTTGTAGGAAAAGCCGGAACAGCCGCCGCCTTCGACGGAGACGCGAAGCGCCTGCTTTTCGGGAGAGGAGCCGAGAATGCTCGCAATGCGCCGGGCGGCGGCATCGGAGAGGGTTACGGGTTGGTCGTTCATGTCTGCCTCCTGCCGGGGTCAAGATCCGGAGAGAATCGCTTGTTCGCACTGGCCGGCGCGGCTGCGCCGTGAGGCCCGGCTGCGTGCGGAACCGTCGCCAGATCATTGAAAACGCTGATCTTTAAGACGGAGCTTGCGGCCGGACTTGCTGCTATGCACACTATAGGTATGAAGGCATTGAGGCCGCGTCAATGGGCGGCGTGAATGCAGGTGACGAATGACACTCGACAGACATGCGCTGGGTTTCGGCGCCGGACAGCGCGCCATCTATGCTTCCGATCCCTGGACAAGCCGTGGACGGCTGTTTCCCGAAAGCGAAAGCCCGACGCGATCGGATTTCCAGCGCGACCGCGACCGCATCGTGCACACGACGGCGTTCCGGCGCCTCAAGCACAAGACGCAGGTGTTCATCGCCGCCGACGGGGACCATTACCGTACGCGGCTGACCCACACGATCGAGGTGGCGCAGATCGCCCGCGCCCTGGCGCGCGCGCTGAAGCTCGACGAGGATCTCGCCGAAGGCGTGGCGCTGGTTCACGATTTCGGCCACACCCCCTTCGGCCATACCGGGGAGGATGCGCTGCAGGAGGTTCTGGAGCCCTTCGGCGGCTTCGACCACAACGCCCAGTCCCTGCGCATCGTCACCAAGCTCGAGCGGCGTTATGCCGAGTTCGACGGGCTGAACCTGACCTGGGAAAGCCTGGAGGGCCTGGTCAAACACAACGGTCCGCTGATCGGCCCCAACGGGGAATGCACCCATGGCAAGGAGGTGCCGCGGCCCATTCTCGAGTATTGCGCGCTGCATGACCTGGAGATCGGCAGTTTCGCAAGCCTGGAGGCGCAGGTCGCCGCCATCGCCGACGATATCGCCTACAACACCCATGACATCGACGACGGTCTGCGCTCCGGCTTCCTGACCTTCGACATGCTGGAGGACGTGCCGTTCCTCGCGGGGCTGATGAAGGAAGTGCATGACCGCTATCCCGGTCTGGAGGCCTCGCGCTTCACCCATGAGATCATGCGCCGGCAGATCACGGCGATGGTGGAGGACGTGATCGGCTACGCGCAACGCGCGCTGCTGGACGTTCGCCCCGAGAGCGCCGACGATGTGCGCAAGGCGCGGCGATGCATGGCGACCTTTTCCGAGGGCATGGGGCAGACCGATCGGCAGATCAAGAAGCTCCTGTTCTCGCGGATCTACCGGCACCCGGAAGTCATGCGCGTGCGGGCCAATGCCGCCTCGATCCTGACCGATCTCTACCACGCCTATATGGATGACCCGCAGCTCATGCAGGGGCACTACTGGGTCGATCGCATCGCCACCATGCCGGAATCGGCGCGTGCTCGCCACGTCGCGGATTATCTGGCGGGCATGACCGACAATTACGCGATCAACACCCATCGCCGGCTGTTTGACCATACCCCTGAATTGCGATAGTCAGCCGGCACCCCGAATTTCTTCGCAGAAAAGCCCCCGATGCGGGTTTCTGCGCGCGGATGGATGAGATGAACCTTTTTACAGACTTCGACAGCAGAATCAAAAACGTACTCGAAGGACTTCAAATCGTCCGTGAGAAGCGCGCCGAACTCGATTTCGGCCGTATCTCCGTCGAGCCGCCGCGCGATCAGAGCCATGGCGATGTCGCGACGAATGCGGCGATGGTTCTCGCCAAGCCGCTCGGCCTCAATCCGCGCGCGCTTGCCGATCTCATTGTCGCCGAACTGAAGAACGATCCGGAAGTCGCCGATGTCGGCGTGGCCGGGCCGGGCTTCATCAATGTGCGCCTGTCCGTCGCTTACTGGCAGAAGCTTCTGGCCGCCGTCGTTACGGCTGGCGCCGATTACGGCCGAAGCACGGTCGGCACCGGCCGCAAGGTCAATGTGGAATATGTGTCGGCCAATCCGACCGGGCCCATGCATGTCGGCCATTGCCGCGGCGCGGTGGTTGGCGATGCGCTTGCCAATCTTCTTGGCTTCGCCGGCTATGACGTCACCAAGGAATACTACATCAACGATGCCGGGTCGCAGATCGACGTGCTGGCGCGGTCGGCCTTCCTTCGTTATCGCCAGGCGCTCGGCGAGACCATCGGCGAGATCCCGCCGGGCCTCTATCCCGGCGACTACCTGATTCCGGTCGGGGAGGCGCTTGTGGCCGAGCACGGCACCTCGCTGCGCGCGATGTCGGAGGCGCAGTGGCTGCCGATCGTCAAGGAAAAGGCCATCGAGATGATGATGGCGATGATCCGTGAGGACCTTGCCGCCCTCAATGTCGTGCACGACGTCTTCTTCTCGGAGCGTTCGCTGCATGCCGGAAACGGTGCGCCGATCCGCACCGCGATCAACGACCTGACCTTCAAGGGCTATGTTTACAAGGGTGTCTTGCCGCCGCCGAAGGGCCAGCTTCCGGAAGACTGGGAAGATCGCGAGCAGACCCTGTTCCGCTCGACCGAGGTGGGCGACGATATCGACCGCCCGCTGATCAAGTCCGACGGCTCCTATACCTACTTTGCCGCTGACGTCGCCTACTTCAAGGACAAGTTTGATCGCGGCTTCGACGAGATGATCTATGTGCTCGGCGCCGACCATGGCGGTTACGTCAAGCGCCTGGAGGCGGTCGCCAAGGCCGTTTCCGATGGAAGCTCGAAGCTGACCGTCCTGCTGTGCCAGCTCGTCAAGCTCTTCCGCGATGGCGAGCCCGTGAAGATGTCCAAGCGCTCCGGCGATTTCGTCACCCTGCGCGATGTCGTCGAGGAGGTCGGCCGCGATCCCGTCCGCTTCATGATGCTCTATCGCAAGAGCAGCGAGCCGCTCGACTTCGACTTTGCGAAGGTAACCGAGCAGTCCAAGGACAATCCGGTCTTCTACGTGCAGTATGCCCATGCGCGTTGCATGTCGGTGTTCCGCCAGGCGGCCGAGGCGCTGCCGGACCTCGATGTGAACGCGCTCGATCTTGCCGGTGCGATCGCCGGAAATATCGCGGATCCCAGCGAGTTGCAGCTTCTGGCAAAACTGGCAGAATATCCCCGTGTCATCGAAGGTGCGGCGGCGGCGCAGGAGCCGCATCGCATTGCATTTTATCTCTATGAACTTGCCAGCGCATTCCACGGACACTGGAACAAGGGTAAAGAACAACCGGAATTACGGTTTGTTAACGATAAAAATAGAGAATTGACCATCGCCAGACTTGGGCTGGTGCACGCTGTCGCTTCCGTTCTCAAGTCGGGCCTGTCCATTACAGGCACCGCAGCACCGGATGAAATGCGATAACGTCACCATTTACCCATAATAAGCTGGCAATGCGTCTTTGTAGCTTATGAGTGGGAAGCAGTATGGCTGACAAGAACTTCGCGCGAAGCGGAACCGGTGATGCGGGCCTCTTGGCGGATGATGATCCGCTGAGCGAGCTTACCCGTCTCGTGAACTTCGATCCGCGCCCGGTGCAGGGCGTGACGCAATCCTTCTCGGAGACCGCGCAGCCGGTGTCCCGGCGCGAGAATGCCGTTCTCGCGCTTGAGGACGAGCTGATGCGCGCCTTCGAGCAATACGATGCGCCCGCAAGCCGCGTTTCGGCGCAGCCGCTGGTGGAGCCGGTCGCCGAGCGCCATGTCGAGCCCGTCTTCGACGTGCCGGCGCCGGTTGTCGAGGACCGCGCCGCGATCATCGACGAGATTCCCGCGCGGGAAACCTTCGTGAGCGCCCCGCGCCATCAGGAGCCGTCGTTCGCCGAGCCCTCCTTCGTCGACGAGCCCGCCTTCGAGGCGCCGGCAGAGGTCTATCAGTCCCCTGTTTATGCCGAGCCCGTTTTCGAGCCGGAAGTCACCGATGCGTTCGTCGCCAGCCCTGTCGAGGATTTTTCGGTGCATGGCGTCCATGCCGACGCGGCCGGCGACTGGGAGCCGTCGTTCGAAGAGGTGCCGGTAGCGGTCGATGCTCCGGTCTTCCAGGCCGATGAGCCCGCTGACTCTGCACTCCTGCTGGCCGATGAGCTCGAAGGCGCTGTTCAGGACGTGCCGCCGGTTTCCGCCGAAGCGGAGGCGCATGCGGGCCTGCAGTTCGCCGACCGGTTCGAGCCGCGTTTCAAGGCGCTGCCGCAGGTTTCGCCTGTTACGGAACACGAAACCTATGCAGCGCCGGAGCCGACATTCCTCGGCCTGCAGCCGGTGGAAGGTGACACGATTTCCGATCTTGGCGTGGACCTCGAGCGCGAACTGGAACTGTCGCTCGGCGATGCTTTCACGGATGGCGATCAGGCGTACGACGCGAGCGCCGAGGCCGCCTTCGTCCAGCCGCTGCCGGCCGCCGCGATAGCGGTTGAAAGTGCCGTCGAGCCTGTTGCGGACACCTGGGTGCCGGCTGACTCGGGTGTCGAGCATGCCGAGCCCTTCCACGCAGAGACCGCCTACTATGCCGGTGAGGAACCGCATTTCGTTTCCGACATGCCGGTCGAGACCGCCGAAGATCATGCACGCGCTGTCGCCGAAGCCCAGCAGTCGTGGCAGACGGAGCCCGTGCATGAAGCGGAGCCGGATTATCAGGTGCAGTCCGTCCAGAAGGGGCAGGGCTACGATCGCGATTCGCTGCTGGCCGAAGTCGAGCTTTATCCGGTGCCGGAGGCAAACTCGCCCTTTTCCGTCGCCACCGCTACGGCTGCAACGGCTGCAACGGTGAGCGCCGCCGCCGCTGCGCAGCGCAATTCCTTTGCGAACGTTTCGGCCATCTTCGGGCGTGCGACCCCGACGGGACGCCGCGAGACCGTGGCCGAGAAGGCCGTCACGTCCGCCACGCCGACATTCACCGAGCCCGCCTTCACCGCGCCGGCAGCTGTCGTCGAAACCCGTCACGAGCCGGTTTCCAGCCCGATATCGGCCGCCGAGCCGGACGTCGATTTCGACAATCTGGATTTCGACCTCTCGGACATCGATCTGGACCTGTCCGATTTCTCGCTGGACGAGGCGCCGGTCGCCACGACGCCCGTGGCCCGTGCAGAGGTCGCCCCGGCAGAGCTGGTGCGTCCGGTCGACGCGGAACGCCCCGTGCGCCGTGAGCCGGCTGTCGCCGTTCCCGTGTCGACCTACACGGCGCCGCAGCCGATCATCGCGGAAACCGCTGACGGTTCCCTGCCGTTCGATCCGACCATGATCGCCGACACAGATGTCGGCGTGGCGCCGGTCACGGAACTGGACGTGCCGCAGCTTCCCGTTGTCGAGAAGGAAAAGCCGCAGGCCTACCAGCCCGATTTCGATTTCGACCTCGATGCGGAGATGGCCCAGCTCTTTACCGAGCCGGCTGCTCCGGTGCGTGCGGAAGATCTGTCGCGCGGCGCTGCCACGGGTGCGGGTGCGGCCGCGGTCGGCCAGCCGGCGGCGCAGATCAACGATGTCGATGATTTCGAACGGGCGCTCGAGGAGGATTTCCGCCGCTCGCTGCACCAGCCGGAGCGCATGGCCATCCCCGTCGATCCCGGCCAGGCCAACACGCTTTACGCGGGCGACGGCTATGATGACGAACAGTCGCGTCCGCGCCGCGGCATGCTGATTGCGGCGTCCGTCGCGGCCCTGCTGCTTGTCGGCGGCGGTGGCGTCTACGCATGGTCCTCGTTTACGGGCGGCGGCGCGGCGAGTTCCGGTGAGCCGCGCGTGATCCTCGCCGACAAGGAGCCGATCAAGGTCGTGCCCGAGGAGCGCGGCGGCAAGACCGTGCCCAACCAGGACAAGGCTGTCTACGATCGCGTGGCAGGCGATGGCGCCAGCACGCCGCAGCAGGAGCAGCTCGTCACCTCGTCGGAAGAGCCGATCGATGTCGTCCAGCGCACGCTGACCCCGGAAACCCTGCCGTTCGACGATGCCGATGACGGACAGGAGACGGCTGGCGCTGACGATGACAACCGCCTGCTTCCGGGCGTGGACGAGCCGGAAAAGGCGACCGCCGATACCAACAAGCCGCTCGTGTCGCCCCGCAAGGTACGCACCATGATCGTCAAGCCTGACGGCACGCTGGTCGCCCGCGAGGATACGCCGGCGACACAGGAAACCGCCCAGCTCGACGCGAAGCCGACGGCGACCACCGGCCGCACGGCGGGTGAAGCCGCCACCGCCGAGGCCGAGGTCGATCCCAACGCCTCGCTGCGTGCCGAACAGGCTGCCACCAGCACGCAGCCGCGTTCGGCGCTCGCCGAAGTGGCGAATGCCGAGGTCGACGACACGGCGCCTGTCCGCACCGTGAAGACGACGACCTTCGGCGCGGAAACCGCAACGACGGCCGGCAACAACACGCCGACGCCGGAAAGCCGTCCGGTCGACCAGCCGGTCAACGTCGTCGGCACTGTGACCGAAAACGGCAATGTCCGCGGCCAGCAGACCGCTGCTGCGACGACGGGCCAGGCTGCTGAGACCACCACCCAGGTTGCCGCCGTGACGCCCGGCAGCTACGTCGTGCAGATCGCCTCGCTGCCATCGGAGGCGGAAGCGCAGAAGACCTACAATTCGCTGTCTGCCAAATTCGGCAGCGTCATCGGCGGTCGCGGCGTGGATATCAAGCAGGTGGCGATCCCCAACAAGGGCACGTTCTACCGCGTCCGCATCCCGGCCGGCTCGCGTGAGGAGGCCAACAGCCTCTGCAATCGCTACAAGGGCGCCGGCGGCAGCTGCCTCGTGACCCGCTGAGGCAGACGGTCAGCATCATGGAGGGCGCGGATCCTGTCCGCGCCCTTTCGATTCCGTCGCGAGGCGCATCGCGGATAGCCGGCAGAGCAGGGCCTCGTCTTTCTTCCCCGAACCAATAAGATTGCCGATATGAGCGAATCGAAATCCTTCATTTCGGGCTGCAAGGGCCTGAGTCTCACCGCCGACGAAAAAGCCTTCTTCCGCAATGAGCGGCCATGGGGTTTCATCCTGTTCGGCCGCAATATCGGCGAGCCCGCGCAGGTTGCCGATCTCACTGCCGAAATGCGCGATTGCGTCGGCGGCGATGCCGATATTCCCGTGCTGATCGATCAGGAAGGCGGGCGCGTTCAGCGCATCAAGCCGCCGCATGTCCAGCAATATCCGAACGCCGCCGCGCTCGGCGCGATCTATCGTGCCGACGAGGCAAAGGGCCTGCGCGCCAGCTGGCTGATGTCGCGCCTTCACGCCTTCGACCTGCTGCGCCTCGGCATCAATGTGGATTGCCTGCCGGTGCTGGACGTGGCCGTTCCCGGCGTGCACGATGTCATCGGCAATCGCGCCTACGGCCAGGAACCGGAAATCGTGTCCGCCATGGGCAAGGCCGCGGCGGAAGGCCTGAAGGCCGGCGGCATGCTGCCGATCATGAAGCACATGCCCGGCCACGGCCGCACGATGGTCGATTCCCACCATGACCTGCCCGTCGTGCAGGCGAGCCTGGAAGAACTCGACGCCTGCGACTTCGTGCCGTTCCGGCGCATGAACGACGAGTTGATGGCGATGTCGGCGCATATCGTCTTCACGGCCATCGACCCCGACAATCCGGCCACCACGTCGCCGACGGTCGTGCGCGAAATCATCCGCGAGAGGATCGGTTTCGACGGTCTCCTGATGTCCGATGACGTCTCGATGAATGCGCTGCGGGGCGATATTGCCGAAAGAACACGGGGAATCATCGCCGCGGGCCTCGACATGGTGTTGCATTGCCATGGCATCATGGACGAAATGCTGGCAGTGACCGAAAACGTTCCGCCCCTTTCCGGCGAGAGCCTGCGGCGGGCGAAAGCGGTCCGTGCAGGCTTCCAGGCGCCCGACGGCGCGGACGAGCAGGCGCTGCGGGAGGAATTCAACGCCATGATCGCGGTAGCCTGATCTGCCGCATTGCGGCGTGCGTCGGAAACTGCGTTCGAACACGAGAGGCGCGACGTGCAGGCAACGGGCGGCAAGCCACCGAGGAAAGGACGCGGCGCGGATGCGCCGATGGACGACCTGTGGCAGGACGACGCCTCGGGGCGGGGACTGCACGAGGAAAGCCTCGTCGTCGATCTCGCCGGCTTCGAAGGGCCGCTCGACCTGCTCCTGCATCTTGCCCGCACGCAGAAGGTCGACCTGACGCGAATTTCCGTGCTGGCGCTGGCCGAGCAATATCTCGTCTTCATCGACCGGGCGCGCAAGATCCGCATCGAGCTTGCCGCCGACTACCTCGTCATGGCGGCGTGGCTTGCCTATCTCAAGTCGCGCCTCCTCATTCCCAGGCAGGCGAAGGATGATGGGCCTTCGGGCGAGGAGATGGCGGCGAGCCTTGCCTTCCGCCTCAAGCGGCTGGAAGCGATGCGCGATGCCGCGACGAAGCTGGTCAACCGCAACCGCCTCGGCCGCGACGTCTTCGCGCGCGGCATGCCCGAGCATATCCCGACCGAACGTCGCTCGGCCTTCGAAGCGTCGCTCTACGATCTGCTCACGGCCTACGCGTCGCTGCGCCAGCGTCATGCGATCACCCAGGTCACCATCGAAAAGCGCAGCGTCTGGTCGCTGGCCGACGCGCGCGAGATCCTGCAACTCCTCGTCGGCGATTTCGACGATGACTGGACTGCGCTCGATCATTTCATGCTGCGCTACCTGAGCGATCCGGCCGAACGGACCACGGCGATTGCCAGCGCATTTGCCGCGACGCTGGAGCTGGTCAGGGAAGGGCGGCTGGAACTGCGCCAGGACGGCGTCTTCCAGCCGATCTATCTGCGCCGGGGCCAGAAGGCCGCAGAAGGCAGCGGGGGCGAAGAAGGTGGCTGACGACGTGGATGCCGACACGGAGAACGCGACGGTCGTCGATCCGCGGCGGCTATATGAGGCCACGCGCATCGCCGAGGCGCTGGTGTTCGCGTCCGCGGGTCCCGTTTCCTCAGCCTATATCGCCGAGCGGCTGCCGCGCGGTGTCGACGTCCTGCATGTCATGCGCGAACTGAAGGCGTTCTACGCGGGGCGTGGTGTCAATCTCGTGCAGATCGAGGACAGCTGGGCGTTCCGCACGGCGCCCGATATGTCCTTCGTCATCCGCACCGACGAGACGGAGGTGCGCAAAGTGTCGCGCGCCGCGCTCGAGGTGCTGTCGATCATCGCCTACCACCAGCCGGTTACGCGTGCCGAGATCGAGGATATCCGCGGCGTCCAGACGTCCAAGGGCACGCTCGACGTGCTCATGGAGGCCGGATGGGTGCGCCTGCGCGGCCGCCGCCGCTCGCCGGGCCGTCCCGTGACATTCGGCACCACGCGGGATTTTCTCGATCATTTCGGGCTGGAAGAGCTGCGCGACCTGCCGGGCCTCGACGAACTGAAGGGAACGGGCCTGCTGTCGGGCCGTATTCCCTCCAATTTCCAGATCCCCATGCCGCTTGGCGAGGACGAGCTTGCGGAGGACGAGGATCCGCTGACCCAACTCGACCTTGAGGAACTCGGACTCTTGACACCGGGCGGAAAAGCGGACGAATAGACGAAGGTTTATGCAAGACTGCATCGTCGACCTCCGCGCCGGCGACAGGGAAAGACTTCGGCAATGGCTTCGGACCCGTCAGGTTCCAACGGCATCGAGGCGAGACGGGCTTCGGCGGTGACCTTCGCGTCGCGCCTCGTCTTCGATGACATTCATCACAGCTATCACAACAAGGACACCATTCGTGGCCTCTCGCTGACGGCGGAACCGGGTGAGGTCTTGTGCCTGCTCGGACCGTCCGGCTCGGGCAAGACCACCTTGCTGCGCATCGCCGCCGGCATCGAGGCGCAGACGCGTGGTCGCGTCCTGCTCGACGATCGCGAGATCGCGGGCCCGGATGTCTTCCTGCCGCCGGAACGACGCGGCGTCGGGCTGATGTTCCAGGATTTTGCGCTCTTCCCGCATATGTCCGTGCTCGACAATGTACGCTTCGGCCTGACGGCGCTTCCGCGTGCCGAAGCGGAGGCGGAAGCGAACGTGGCGCTGGACCGCGTCGGTCTGTCGCACTACGCCGCGAAGTTCCCGCATATGCTGTCGGGCGGCGAGCAGCAGCGCGTGGCGCTTGCGCGCGCGCTGGCGCCCCGTCCGAGCGTTCTCCTGATGGACGAGCCGTTCTCGGGCCTGGACTCGCGGCTCAAGGATTCCATCCGTGCCGATACGCTCGCCATCCTGCGCAAATCCCGCGCCAGCGCGATCGTCGTCACGCACGACGCCGAGGAAGCGATGCGCATGGGCGACCGCATCGCGCTCCTGAAGGACGGCAGGCTCGTCCAGGTCGGCACCGCCGAGGACCTCTATCTCAAACCGAAAGACATATTCGCCGCGGCGTTCTTCTCAGAGATCAACGAATTTCCGGGCCACGTTCGCGGCGGCGTGGTGGAAACGCCGCTCGGCAATGTCGATGGCAAAGATTTTACCGATGGTCAGAAAGTTCATGTCGCGGTGCGTTTGACAGGCATTCGGGTGCAGGAAACCGGCGGCGACACGCCGGCGCGCATCCTTTCGCGGCGTTTCCTCGGCGTCGTGGAGCTTTTGGAGCTCGCCGTTAACGGAACCGACCGTCCCGTCCGGGCGCGGGTGAGAGCCGATCAACTGCCTGCCGGATTGCGCGACGTCACGCTTTCGGCTAACCAGCGCGACATACTTGTGTTTGAAAAAGACGGCTGAACGTCTTACATCGGGATCAAGGTTCAAAAGGGAGTCAAGCGAATGGGTTCTTTCAGCATCTGGCATTGGCTGATTGTTCTGGTGGTGGTGCTGCTGCTGTTCGGCCGCGGCAAGATTCCGGAACTGATGGGCGATGTCGCCAAGGGCATCAAGAACTTCAAGAAGGGCATGACGGACGAGGAAGCCAACGCCGAGCAGGCGAAGACCGTCGACCACAAGGCCGACGAGGTCAAGTAACCGGCATTCGGCTGCGGACGGTGGTGCGCGGCTTCTGAGGACAGTACCCAATGCTTGATGTCGGCTGGACCGAGATACTCGTCATCGCCATCGTCCTGATCCTGGTGGTGGGCCCGAAGGACCTGCCGCCCATGCTCAGGACGTTTGGCCGCATGGTGACAAAGATGCGCGGCATGGCGAGCGATTTCCGCCAGCAGTTCGACGAAGCGCTGCGCGAAGCCGATCTCGACGATGTCCGCAAGACCATCGGCGACGCTCAGAAGCTGAACCCGCTCAACACCATCCGCGATGCGGTCAATCCGTTGCGCCAGGTGGGCGACGAGATCAAGTCCGACCTTCAGAAGTCCGTCAATTCGTCGACCTCATCCGTCTCGACGCCGGTTTCCGCCGTTTCGGCCGTGCCATCGGAAGCGAACAAGCCCGCCTCTGCAGAACCGGTCGCCGCCGAGCCGCTGAAGAAGGGGCCGACGCGCAAGACGGCGGCGAAGAAGGCCGACCCCGCCACGGCCAGCACCGAGAAGGCTGCGCGCAAGCTGGCTGCCAAAGCGAAGGCCGAGCCCAAGACCGTTGCCGTCAAGCCGGCCGCGAAAGCCTCGAGCGCGAAGAACACGGTCGCCGCCAAGACATCCACGGCAAAGGCCAAGACTGTAAAGACCCGGAAGGATGAGGCATGAGCGGCGATATCGAAGACAAGCCCCAGCCGCTCCTCGAGCACCTGATCGAACTGCGCCAGCGCCTGATGTGGGCCGTCGGCGCATTCTTCGTCGCCTTCCTGGTGTGCTTCTATTTCGCCAAGCAGCTCTTCAACATCCTGGTGCTGCCGTTCAAATGGTCCGTCGAATGGGCCGGCCTGACGCATCGCAACGTCGAGCTTATCTATACGGCGCCGCAGGAGTTTTTCTTCACGCAGATCAAGGTCGCCATGTTCAGCGCCCTTGTCATCGCCTTTCCGGTCATTGCGCAGCAGGTCTACAAGTTCGTGGCGCCCGGCCTCTACAAGAACGAGCGCGCCGCCTTCCTGCCGTTCCTCATCGCGTCCCCGATCCTGTTTCTTATCGGCGCTGCACTCGTCTACTTCTTCTTCACGCCCATGGTCATGTGGTTCTTCCTCTCCATGGAGCAGGGCGGCGGTGAAGGGCAGGTTTCCATTCAGCTTCTTCCGAAGGTTTCGGAATATCTCAGCCTCATCATGTCGCTGATCTTGGCCTTCGGTCTGGTGTTCCAGCTGCCCGTCATCTCGTCGCTCCTGGTGCGCGCCGGCTTCATCACGTCGCAGACGCTCGCGGAGAAGCGCAAATACGCAATCGTCATCGCGTTTGTCGTGGCGGCCGTGCTGACCCCGCCCGATCCGGTGTCCCAGATCGGCCTTGCACTGCCGGCCATCCTTCTCTACGAGATTTCCATCTATACGGCCCGACTCATCGAACGGCAGCGGGCGAGCGCCTCGAACGCGCAGGATGCGGAAAACGAGGTCGCTGCAACGCAGGGCGAGGCTGAATAAGCCTTCGCCTGCGGGTCGCTGCCGGGCGTGGATGGGCCTTCATCCACGGAAGAGCCTGGAACGACAATGCTTGATATCAAATGGATCCGCGACAATCCGGCCGCCCTTGACGCTGCTCTCGCCAAGCGCGGCGCAAGCCCGCTCGCGCAGGCGCTGATCGACCTCGACGAGAAGCGCCGCGCCGTCATCCAGACCGCGCAGGACATGCAGTCGCGCCGCAATGCCGCCTCCAAGGAAATCGGTGCGGCCATGGCCGCCAAGAACACGGACCTTGCCGAGAAGCTGAAGGCGGAAGTCTCCGCTATCAAGGACCGGCTCCCCGCCGCCGAGGAGGAAGAGCGACAGGTCACGGCCGAACTCAGCGACGCCCTGGCGCGCCTGCCGAACATTCCCTTCGAGGACGTGCCCGTCGGGGCGGATGAAGCGGGCAATGTCGAGAAGCACCGTTGGGGCAACAGGCCCGCCTGGAACCACAAGGCGCTGGAGCATTACGAGATCGGCGAAGCCCTTGGCTACATGGATTTCGAGGCCGCGGCGAAGATCGCCGGCTCGCGTTTCACCGTGCTGAAAGGGCAGCTTGCCCGTCTGGAACGCGCGCTCGGCCAGTTCATGATCGACGTGCACACGCAGGAGCACGGCTATACGGAAGTGCATGCGCCGCTCCTCGTGCGCGACGACGCCATGTTCGGCACGGGCCAGCTGCCGAAGTTCTCCGAAGACCTTTTCCGCACCACCGATGGCCGCTGGCTGATCCCGACGGCGGAGGTCTCGCTCACCAACCTGGTGCGTGAGGAAATCCTTGAGCAGGAAAAGCTTCCCCTGCGCTTCACGGCGCTGACGCCGTGCTTCCGCTCGGAGGCGGGTTCGGCGGGGCGTGACACGCGCGGCATGCTGCGCCAGCATCAGTTCATGAAGTGCGAACTCGTCTCGATCACCGATGCCGAAAGCGCCGTGGACGAGCATGAGCGCATGACGGCCTGCGCGGAAACGATCCTCCAGCGCCTCGGCCTGCATTACCGCGTCATGACGCTCTGCACCGGCGACATGGGCTTCGGCGCCCGGAAAACCTACGACCTCGAAGTCTGGCTGCCCGGACAGGATACGTTCCGCGAAATCTCGTCCTGCTCGGTCTGCGGCGATTTCCAGGGCCGGCGGATGAATGCCCGCTACCGCGGCAAGGACGACAAGGCGACGAAGTTCGTGCATACGCTCAACGGTTCGGGAACGGCCGTCGGCCGCGCGCTGATCGCCGTCATGGAAAACTATCTCAATGCCGACGGTTCCGTGACTGTGCCGGAAGCGCTGCTGCCCTATATGGGCGGTCTGACGAAGATCGAGAAGGCCGCCTGAGGGCGGGACGGGGCATGCGCATTCTCCTGACAAACGACGACGGTATCCATGCCGAGGGCCTGGTGGCTCTCGAAAGGATCGCGCGCGAACTGACCGACGACGTCTGGGTCGTCGCGCCGGAGACCGACCAGAGCGGCCTTGCTCATTCTCTTACGCTCTCCGAGCCGCTGCGGCTCCGGAAGATCGATGAGAAGCGTTTCGCGCTGCGCGGCACGCCGACTGATTGCGTCATCATGGGCGTGCGCGAGGTTCTCGACGAAAAGCCGGATCTCGTTCTGTCTGGCGTCAACGCCGGCGCCAACATGGCTGACGACGTCACCTATTCCGGCACCATTGCCGGCGCGATCGAGGGCACGCTTCAGGGCATCAAGTCGATGGCGCTCAGCCAGGCCTACAACCACGCCAATGGCCGGATCGTGCCATGGGAGGTTGCCGAGACCTTTGCGCCCAAGCTCATTCGCCAGCTGATGGATGTCGAGCTGCCGGACTGGACGTTCTTCAACCTCAACTTCCCGAATTGCGCGCCGAAGGAACTCCAGGGCGTCGAAGTGACGAGCCAGGGCAAGCTCGATTTCGGGCTGACCATCGACGAGCGCGCCGACGGCCGCGGCTTTCCCTATTACTGGCTGCGCTTCGGCGAGCGGAAGGGCGATTTCCGCGCGGGCACCGATATCCACGCGGTGAAGAACCACAAGATTTCCGTCACGCCGCTCAAGCTCGACCTGACGGACTATACGGTACTGGACCGCGTGAAGCGCGCCCTGATCAGTGAGGATGCCGATTGAGCACGGGACGGGTGATCGAGAAGGAAGGTTTTGCTGCGCTGGCGCTGCGCCTGCGGGGGGAGGGCATCAACAATCTCGAACTCCTGACAGCCGTGGAGCAGACGCCGCGCACGCTCTTCGTTCCTCCGCAGTTTGCCGGCGATGCCTATTCGAGCCGCCTGCTGCCGCTCGAATGCGGCTCCTTCGCCGAAGGCATCGATCTCGCCGTGCGCCTCCTGCACATTCTGAACCTCAAGACCGGGCAGCGCGTGCTGGAAGTCGGCACCGGCAGCGGCTTCACCGCCGCCGTGATGGGACGCCTGACGGAGCGCGTGCTGACCATCGACCGCTACCGGACGCTGGTCACGAACGCCCAGCAGGCCATCGAAAAGGCGGGCACCCGCAACGTCATCGTCCGCCAGGCCGATGGCAGCAACGGCATGCCGGGCGAGGGCACTTTCGACCGCATCCTCGTCACCGCCGCCTTTCCCGCCCTGCCGCGCTTCTTCGCCGAGCAGCTCGTCTCCGGCGGCGTTCTCATCGCGCCCGCCATGGTCAGTGAAACCGAGTGTCGCATGCTGAAGCTCACCAAGACCGGCAGCCGCTTCGACCGTGAGGATCTCTTTGCGGTGCCCTATCTGCCCATCGTTCCGATGATGGCGCAGGCGCTCTGAGCGCCCGAACGTTTTACCCTGCCTCCATGCCTGCGTACCGGCCGAGTCGTTTCGGCGGTTTTTTCGCGTTGTCGCGCGCGTTTCTGTGCGCCTTCCTTCCGGCCGTCCCGAAAAGTGCAGCGTTAACCATTTGTTAACCGACGTAAGTTTCGCGCAAGCTTTGGCGCGTAGGCCGGTAACGAAGCAGCAGTTTCCAAGCAGGATGCCGGTTTTCCAACCTTTCCGGCCATTCCGATGGAGAGGGAAATGTACGTCTCAAACAGGATAGCCAGCGGCTCGACGCATGAGGGGCTCGCTTATCTCGCGACCAAGGCGGCGGGAAAGGTCGCCGAGGATGCCACCGAGACCGCATCGTCAGCGAATCTCGCGGGCGGCACGACCGATCCCTCATCCCATGTCGGCCTTTCGGTCGATGCGCTTCTCGTCCTCAGCGTCGCCAAGGAAGAGGCGGTCCACAGCCAGCCGGCCTTGACGGATGCCGAGCGCAACAACCTGGATACAGCCGCACTGGAGGCGCGTGAATACGGCGCCTACGGCCATTTCCTCGATGCCGGCGACCGCAAGGCCTATTACCGCGCCTATATCGAATATTTCGACAGCATGCCGGCGCAGGACCAGCGCAGCGCCCGCTATCTGGGAACACGCGAGGCTGCCGTGTCCGCCCTGCGGGCCATCGCCTATAATGAAAGCGCGCTCGACATGAGCGAACCAGAAGCGGTCATCGAAGGCGCGGCGCGGCGCGCGACGCCCATCTCCGCGATCCTGCAGCCGGGCCAGGGCGCCATCGAGAATGGTGCCCATATCGGCGCGCGTATTTCCCGCGCCGACAGCATGTACGCGGCCGGCTTCTGACGCCGCCGGCGCTTCCGACCTTGCGCCATGGTTATCAATTCATCAAAAAACCTTCGCGGATAAGCCGGCCTTAACCGGGCAGTAACTCTAACGCGCTTTAATCGGTTCACTTCAAGTAGCGTACCGATTGGGTAGTCTCATGCGTCAGAGTGTATCGCCGAGTTTTGGCAGGACCGCGACCCGCCTTATTGCAGCAGCCCTGCTGGCCAGTGTCGCAACCGGGTGCAGCTCGGATGCGTCCCGTTTTGGCGGTCTGTTTTCCAGCTCCGGGCAGGACAACATGACGACCAGTTCGGTTCCGCGCCGCACGCTGTTTGGCAGCAACAGCGTCGTGCCTCGCGGAACGGTCGGCAACGGTCAGGAGCAGTTCGCATCGGCAAATCAGATGGGAACCCGTGATCAGGCGCTCAACCAGCCCTTCCCGGATCAGGGCGGTGTTTCCTACGATCCCATCAACACATCAACGACGACCGGCTCGGGTTCGCGTCTGGCGACGACACCGATGACCGTTCAGCGCGGTTCGCTCAGCGACCCCACGGATGGCGGCACCCGGCCGGCCGAGCGCGAGACCTTCGGTGGGCAGCGCCAGGCAAAAGCGGTTGCCGACAATACGGATACGCTCTCGACCGGAACCGTGCAGAAGGCCAAGGCCGGCTGGTCGACGAACAATGCCCCGGTCGTCATGCTGCGCCAGGGCGAAAGCGTGAAGACGCTCGCCAACCGTTATGGTGTGCCGGAGAAGGAAATCCTTGCCGCAAACGGACTGAAGCGTTCGACCGACGCCGAGCCCGGCCAGCGGATCATCATCCCGACCTTCAGCACGACGGCAAGCGCTGCCAAGGCTGCGACGGACCACACGCTGAAGGTCGACAACAAGCTGCCGACGCCCGAGCGCAAGACGGAACAGAACGTTGCCATCCTGCCCGGCACGTCGAAGCGTGACAAGGTGAAGTCCGAAGCCAATCAGGCCAACACCAACCTCGCCAATGCCGGCGAAGGCACAGGCGGCTATGAGGTCAAGCCCGGCGATTCGCTCGCCAAGATCGCCCGCAGCAATGGCGTGTCGGTCGACGCCCTGAAAAAGGCGAACGGCATCGATACCGCCGCGATCCGCATCGGCCAGAAGCTGGTGATCCCGGCGGGCGGCGCGGCCGTCGAGACAACGACGGACAAGACGACGACGGCCTCCGTTCCGGTCAAGGAAAAGAAGGTCGAGACGGCGGAGAAGAAGCCCGAGTCTTATAAGGCGCCGGTCAAGACCGTCTCGGTCGCCGAGGTGACGCAAAAGTCCGATGTGACGGACGAAGCGCCCGAATCGACTGGCATCGGCAAGTATCGCTGGCCGGTTCGCGGCGCGGTCATTGCCGGCTATGGCTCCAACGTCAACGGCAGCCGCAACGACGGTATCGATATCTCGGTGCCCGAGGGCACGCCGATCAAGGCGGCTGAGAATGGCGTGGTCATCTATGCCGGCAGCAGCCTGAAGGAACTCGGCAACGCGGTTCTCGTCCGCCACGACGACGGCACCGTTACCGTCTACGGCCATGCCGGCGACCTCAACGTGCAGCGCGGCCAGAAGATCCAGCGCGGCCAGACCGTCGCGACCTCGGGCATGAGCGGCAGCGCCACCCGGCCGAAGGTTCACTTCGAGGTGCGCAAGAACGCGACCCCGGTCAACCCGATGACCTATCTGGAATAGGCGGGCGGATATCGCCGATAAAAAGAAGGGCGGTTCCTGCGGGATCGCCCTTTCGTCATTGAGGTGGTTTCAGCGGTTGAGCGGCTTGCCGAGACGCCCGGCAAGATCCTGGACATACTGCCAGGCCACGCGCCCGGAGCGGGAGCCGCGCGTGGTCGCCCATTCCAGTGCCTCCGCGTGAAGCTGTTCCACCGGGATGTCGAGCGTGTAGTGGCTCGCATAGCCGTCGATCATCTCGAGATATTCCGCCTGGCTGCACTTGTAGAAGCCGAGCCATAGCCCGAAGCGATCGGAAAGGGAGACCTTCTCCTCGACGGCTTCCGACGGGTTGATCGCCGTGGACTGCTCGTTTTCCATCATGTCGCGGGGCAGGAGGTGGCGCCGGTTGGAGGTGGCGTAAAGCAGGACATTGTCCGGCCGGCCCTCGACACCGCCGTCCAGCGCCGCCTTCAGCGACTTGTAGGACGTGTCGTCATGGTCGAAGGACAGGTCGTCGCAGAAGATGATGACCGGATGGGGCGCTTCCTTGAGGATGTCCATCAGCGCGGGCAGGCTGGCGATGTCTTCGCGGTGCACCTCGATGAGCTTCAGGTTGCTGCCGGTCTCCCTTGCCGCAAGCGCATGGACAGACTTGACCAAGGAGGACTTGCCCATGCCGCGTGCGCCCCACAACAGCACGTTGTTGGCCGGAAGGCCGCGTGCGAAGCGCATCGTGTTGTCGACGAGAATGTCACGAACATGATCGACGCCGCGGATAAGATCGATGTCGATGCGGTTGGGGCGCTTCACCGGCTGCACCTGGAGACGCGCGGGCGACCAGACGAAGACGTCGGCCGCATTCCAGTCGTTGACGGCGGGCGCCGGGCCGGCAAGGCGCTCCAGCGTTGCATTGATGCGGCCGATTTCGGCCAGCAGAAGCTTGACGTGATCTTCCTGCACTGTGTCTCTCCTCATGCTCTCTGCCGGGTAGCATGGCGGGAAGGGGGGCGAAAAGGGGGAAAACACTTGAAAAACGAGAGCTTCTCGGTCTCGTGTGTTGCATTGGATGTGTGCTTGCCTATATTCCGGCATCCGAAATGGGTCTACAGGCCTTATAAATCCAAGTTTTCAAGGAGTAGCTGATGTTCATTACCGAGGCCTTCGCCCAGACGGCGGCACCCGGCGGTTCAGCAGGCGGTGCAGACATCCTGATGTCTATCCTCCCGTTCCTGCTGATCTTCGTGGTGATGTATTTCCTCATCATCCGCCCGCAGCGTGCAGCCATGAAGCGTCGCGAAGAGCTTCTGAAGAACATCCGCCGCGGCGACCAGGTCGTCACGGGCGGTGGCATTGTCGGCAAGGTGACCAAGGTCGTCGACGACAGCGAGCTCGAAGTCGAAATCGCAGAAGGCATCAAGGTGCGCGTCGTGCGCAGCGGCGTCAGCGAAGTCCGCGTCAAGGGCGAACCCGTCAAGGAATGACTTGGCTTGCCGTTCGGCCGAGGGTAACCTCGGCCTGCGGCCCGACTGGTTTTCAGCGGCGCTGGCGCCGTTTTTGTCGAGATCGCAATGCAGCAATCCGCCCGCTGGAAAACATTCCTTCTCTGGTCCGCGTTCCTGGCCAGCCTTCTCGTCCTGTTGCCGAGCCTTATGCCGGCCCGCATGGCCGCCGGCCTTCCGGACTGGATCTCCGCGCATCGGCTGAAGCCGGGCCTGGACCTGACCGGCGGCTCCCGCCTCGTTCTCGATATTTCCCGTGACGACATCGTCGATGCGCGCCTGCGTGGTGCCGTCGAGACGATCGGCAACGCCTTGCGGGCAGCGCAGATCCCCTACGGCAATCTCAACGGCGCTGACGATCAGGTCGATGTGACGATATCGGCAGCCGGCGACGCCGATAGGGCAAGGCAGGCGCTTGAAAGCCTTGGGCTCGGTACGCTCAATACCGGCGAAAACGGCGAATTCAGCATCGTGCTGTCCGATGCCGCCGTCGATGAAGCCGTGGCGGCTGCATCGCTCGGCGCGGTCGATGCCGTGCGCCGGCGGGTGGAGAGCCTGGATATTCCCGCGCTGACCGTGGGGCGCGGCGACCGCGGCCGCATCGTCGTGTCGATGCCGGGTCTGACCGACCCGCAGCGCGTGAAGGATATGCTGGCGACCGTCGGCAAGCTTTCTGCACGCCTGATCGACGACAGCGTGCCGGTCAATACGGCCATCGAGAACGGCGCGCCTGCCGGTTCCGAAGTGCTCTATTCCGCCGACGAACCGCCGACCGGTTATCTCGTGCGCCAGGATGACCTTTTCACCGCCGCCGACGTCGCATCGGCGCGGGCATCGGCAGATGGCGAACCCTTCATCGAATTCGTGCTGCGCAAGGAAGCCGCCGACAAGCTCGCCGCCTTCACGCGCGACAATGCCGGCCGAACGATCGCGATCCTGCTCGATGGACAGGTGATCTCGACATCGCGGATCCAGGGCGCCATCAGCGATGGCGTCGGCCGGCTTTCCGGTGATTTCGATGCCGAAGGCGCGGCAAACCTCGCCCGCATCGTCGCCAGTGGTCCGCTGCCGGCCGCGCTTACCATTCTGGAGGAGCGGTCGATCGAGCCGGTACTCGGCACGACGTCGGTCGGCTCCATCGTCCTGGCGCTCGTCGTTGCCGTCGTGGCGGTCGTGGCCTTCATCACGTTCTTTTACGGCGTGCTCGGGGTCATCGCATCGCTGGCGCTGTTCTTCAACGTGCTGCTGACATTCGCCGCGCTCGCGCTGATCGGTGCGCCGATCTCCCTCTCCATGATCGCGGGCGTCGTGCTGACCGTCGGCCTTGCCGTCGATGCGAGCGTTCTGATCTTCGAACGCATCCGCGAGGAGGTAAAGGCCGGGCGTCCGTTGTCGCAGGCCGTGTCGGTCGGTTTCGGTCGCGCCCGCACGACGGTTCTGGATGCGTCGGTGACGATGCTGATCGCCGTCGCCGTCCTGTTCCTCTTGTCGGCGGCGCCTGTGCGCGGCTTCGCGCTGGCGGTCGGCGTCGGCATGGTGGCGACGTTGTTCACCACATTCGGGCTGACACACCGCCTTGTGCGCATCTGGCTCGGCCGCAGCCATGCCATGCGCCTTCCCAAAGGCGTGCGCAGCGGATTTTTCGACAGCCTGAACCTCCGCTTCATGGCGGTGCGCAATGCCGTTTTCCTGGCGACGGCCGCCCTGTCGCTCGTGATCGCGGGCCTGCTTGCGCTCGGCGAGCTGCGGCTCGGGATCGATTTCACCGGCGGCGCGGCGGTCGAGGTCCAGGCGAAATCGGGCAAGGCCGATCCGTTCGACATCTCCGCGCGCCTTGCCGATGCCGGCGTCGCCATCCAGACCGTCGATACACGCGCGGACGAGCGCCGCGCCATCGTACGGCTGACCTCGCAAGGGGATGGCGAGAACGCCGAGCAGACCTCGGTCCTCGTCGCTCGCGGTGAACTTGAGGACGACTACGATTTCCGCCGCGTCGAGGTTGTCGGCCCGTCGATATCGGGAGAGTTGATCGATACGGCCTCCCTCGGCTTCGTCGCCGGGCTTCTCGCGCTGATCGCCTATATCTGGGTGCGCTTCGAATGGCATTTCGCCATCGGCGCCGTCATCGCGCTGGCGCATGACGTGTTCTTCACGCTCGGCTTCCTCGCCATCGCCAATATCGAGTTCAACATCAGCGCTGTTGCCGCGCTCTTGACGGTCGCCGGCTACTCGCTGAACGACACGATGGTCGTTTACGACCGCATCCGCGAGAATCTCCGGCACTTCAAGCAGATGCCGCTGCCGATCCTGATCGACGACGCGATCAATCGCACATTGTCGCGCACGGTCCTGACCTCCGCGACAACGCTGATCGCGCTGGCCGCTCTTGCCCTCTTCGGCGGCGAGGCGATCCGCACATTCGCGCTGACGCTGTTCTTCGGCGTGGCGGTCGGCACCATATCCTCCATCTACATTGCCGGGCCCATCCTCATCCTGTTCCGTCTGCGGCCGGAGCGCTACCGCCCCGGCAAGGGCGGTGCGGTGACGGCCCCGGAAGCGACGGGAGCCAATGGCTAAGGGAATTGAAATACGGGAGGCGCACTTCCCCGGACGCGCGCCGATTGATGCATACGGCAATGGTGGCTTCCGTTTTGCCGACATGTCGCACCGCGGCTCCATCCTCTGCCTGCCCTCGGGCATTCATGGCTGGGACAAACAGGATGGCAGTCCGCTGACGCTGGACGACCTGCAGCGCGTGCTGAACGAGGCCGGCGATATCGAGGTCCTGCTTGTCGGCACCGGCAAGGAGATCCGCCCGCTTGCGCCGGAAATCAAGGCGGCCCTGCGGGAGCGCAGAATCAGTTCCGATCCGATGAGCACGGGTGCGGCCGTGCGCACGTTCAATGTCATGCTGGCGGAGAGCCGTGCGGTTGCCGCCGCGCTTATCGCCGTGTGACGGACGAGGCGGTTTTTCGACGTGAGCGATAACGATACCCATTATGCGCACTGCCTGGCGGTGCTTCGCGACACCGATCGCGACCGCTATCTCGCCTGCCTTCTGGCGCCGGCTGAAAAGCGTGGCGCGCTTGCCGCCCTCTATGCCTTCAATGCCGAGCTCGCACGGGTGCGCGACGTCGTGCGCGAGGCACTGCCGGGCGAAATCCGCCTGCAATGGTGGCGGGATCTTCTGGAGGGGCAAGCGGATGGCGATGCGCTGGCCAATCCGCTGGCGGCGGGCCTTCTCGCCTGCGTGCGGGATCATCATCTGCCGGTCGCGGTGCTGACCGATATGATCGAGGCCCGCATCTTCGACGTCTACAACGACCCGATGGAGAGCCGTTCGGCGTTCGAAGGCTATGCGGGCGAAACGGCCTCGGCGCTCATCCAGCTTGCGAGCCTCGTGCTCGATCCGGTCAACGCGCCGAAATCGGCCGACGCGGCAGGGCATGCCGGTGTCGCGCAAACCGTTGCCGGTGCGCTTCTGATGCTGCCCATTCATCGCCGGCGTGGTCAGGTCTATCTGCCTGCGGACCTGCTCGCGGCGACGGGCCTGTCGCCGGAGGCGCTGCTGCGGGGAGACGACAAGGCCGCCGCCGGGCGCGCCATCGAGGCTTTTGTGGGCCTGGGGCGGGAGCATCTGGCCAAAGCACGTGCGGCGGGTGGTGTCTCGAAGGGCAACCGCCCGGCCTTCTTGCCCATTGCGCTCGTGCCGCACATCCTCGACGCTGCCGAAAAGGCCGGTGCGGACACACTCGAACGCGTGCTGCAGCCGGCGCAATGGCGACGGCAATGGTGGATGTGGCGGGCCCTGCGACGCGGTCCTTTCTGAGCCGCCCGGTGGAACCGTTTGGCCCGGGCCTCGTTTGACGAGCGACACGTAAAACTGGCGCAAGCCTCGTTTGTTAGGGAGGCCGAATGTTATCGGCGCGGGGGAGTTCACGCCATGCTCTGGACCATCACGATCGTGTGTCTGTTTCTGGTGGGCCTGATCTTTCGCCAGGCGTTTCAACGGGACGAGCGTGAGAAAGCCGAGAACGATTCGGGGCTGGCGATCGTGGAGTTCGGCCGGGCCTTTCCCGACGAGGCCATCCGAGATGTCGTGACCACGGCAAACGGCAAGACCGTGTTTCTGCGGCTGCATGACGGCAAAGCCGGTTGCATGAACGCACACGGCCTGCATTACACCTGCCATCTCATCGAGCCCGGCACGGTGCGCGTCGAAAGTGCCGGTCCCCGCCGGCTTTCCGTGACATTCGCCAATGCCGCCTTCGAGGGCGGCACATTCGAATTCCGCAATGAGCAGCAGGCCGCGGAAGTTTCGCTCTGGCTGCTCGGCAGCTTCAGGCCGATGACCGCCGTTGCCGGCGACCTCGCCCAGAAACAGCCGATCTGAGCCTGAAGATCAGCCTTTCAGCCAACGGGCGCAATCTTCCAGCGCGCGCGCGGCCGTTGCATGCTTCTTGGCGAGCGCCTTGTCCTTGCCGCGGAAGCGCTTCACCCCGTCCGGCTTCGTCACGGTGCCCGGCTCAAGCGGCGGGAACAGGCCGAAATTGATGTTCATCGGCTGGAAGGAGCGCTTGCCCGGCTCATCGTCCGACACGATATGCCCGCCGGTAATGTGGTTGAGCAGCGCGCCGAAGGCGGTGGTCTCCGGAGGCAGGATAGGCGTGGCGCCCTGGCGCTCGGCGGCCGCGAAGCGTCCTGCCAGCAGGCCGATGCTGGCACTTTCGACATAACCTTCGCAGCCGGTGATCTGGCCGGCAAAGCGAAGTCCCGGACGACCCTTCAGCGTCAGCGACCTGTCGAGCAGGGTGGGGGAGTTGATATAGGTATTGCGGTGCAGCCCGCCGAGGCGCGCGAATTCGGCGTTCTCCAAGCCGGGAATCAGCCGGAAGATCTCCGCCTGTGCACCATATTTCAGCTTCGTCTGGAAGCCGACCATGTTGTAGAGCGTGCCGAGTGCATTGTCCTGGCGCAGCTGCACGACCGCGTAGGGCTTTACCGTGGGATTATGCGCATTGGTCAGCCCCATCGGCTTCATCGGCCCGTGGCGCAGCGTTTCGCGGCCACGTTCCGCCATCACCTCGATCGGCAGGCAGCCGTCGAAATAGGGCGTGCCTTCCCATTCCTTGAAGCCGGTCGTGTCGCCGGCGATCAGTGCATCGATGAAGGCGTTGTACTGCGCCTCGTCCATCGGGCAGTTGATATAGTCCTTGCCCGTGCCGCCGGGCCCGACCTTGTCGTAGCGCGACTGATACCAGCAGATATCCATATCGATGCTGGCGGTGTGCACGATCGGCGCGATAGCGTCGAAGAAGGCGAGCGAATCGGCGCCGGTCCGCGCCTGGATGGCCTCCGCCAGCGATGGGGCGGTGAGCGGACCGGTGGCGATGATGGCCTGGTCCCAGTCCTCGGGCGGAAGCCCTGTTACTTCCTCGCGCGTAACGGTAATCAGCGGGTGACCCTCGATGGCGGCCGTCACGGCGTCGGAAAAGCCGTCGCGGTCCACCGCGAGCGCGCCGCCGGCCGGAACCTGATTGGCATCCGCCGAACGCATGATGAGCGAACCGGCCAGCCGCATCTCCGCATGCAGCACGCCGACGGCATTGCTCGTCGCGTCGTCCGAGCGGAAG
Source organism: Shinella sp. AETb1-6 (assembly GCF_009826875.1). Classification (NCBI taxonomy): domain Bacteria; kingdom Pseudomonadati; phylum Pseudomonadota; class Alphaproteobacteria; order Hyphomicrobiales; family Rhizobiaceae; genus Shinella; species Shinella sp. AETb1-6. Next base: position 350,534 of record NZ_WUMM01000006.1, read on the forward strand.
GAGTTCGAACAGACGAGTTCGGCGAGGCCATCGGTCTTGTGCGCATCCGTGCCGCGCACGCCGCGCATTTCATGCAGGATGACGGGTATGCCGCGTTCGGCGATCTGCCAGGCGGCTTCCGAGCCGGCGAGGCCGCCGCCGATGACATGGATGGGAGTGTGCGAAGAGGTCTTGGTCATGGCCGGTTCGTTACCATGGGCAACGCTGCAATTCCAAGGAAAAGCATGGAGGCGAGGCAACATGCCCCCGGAATCAAAAACGGCACCATATGGTGCCGTTTGAAGCGTTCCTCGCGCGTCGCCGTTTCCGGCCGCAGCGGCGGAAACCGGCTATGAATTAGCGGAAGGAACGGGAAGCGATGTCACGGATGTCGTAACGGGTCAGGCCGATGTCCGAGAGCGTGTGGTTCGACAGGTTGCCGAGTTCGTTCAGGGTGCGGCGGTAGGAAATCCAGTTCTTTGCGATGCGGAGCGGGTTCATGGTCGTGTCCTAGAAGGGTTACCCGGAGGCTTTCCCCCGGCGTTGACGCTCATATACGCGACATCCCCGTTAATGTGCAGTGCAAAGAAAATGCAGCTGCTATGCATTTGTGCAATAAGACGATCAAGGATGAGGCAACTGCTGCGGCTGCATGCAAAAAAGGCAGATAAGGGCGCTATATCAGGCAGATACAGTAATACAGCTGCGTCACCTGACCATCTGCAGGATGTCGCAGCCTGTAATCTGCGACATTGTGCGGCGCAAAAAGACCGGCAAACGAAAACGCCCTCCGGCGGAGGCCGAAGGGCGTTCAATTTGCGACCCGTGGGTCCGTTTGGCTTAGATCGTTGCCTTGCGTGCGATATACGGGATATCGCTGCGGCCGATGCCGAGGTCACGAAGCTCGCGGTCCGACATGCGGCCGAGTTCGGTGACGGTCTGACGATACTTGCGCCAGTTGTTGAAAGAGCGTGCCAGGTTCATTTTCATACCCCTTTCTTGGGCTTCGTACTGAGCGGCCGCTCGTCGTTGGCGCCGCCCTGATCTGTTGAGCCGGACTATACGCTTGAGCGGCAAAATGAACAGCGCTCGATTGGCACGGCACCCATGCATTTCTTGCATGTCAAGCAGAAATTTTGACAAAATTCTGGCCAAAAAAGGCCGCCTCGCCACACTGGTAAACATTCGCCATGCAAATCCGGAATAGGCCGGCCCGAATGGCGAGGGGCGATGCGCAGCGCTCTGAAGAAAGGCGCCGGCGCCGCCACGGCCACGGGATATGGATCTTGGAAATCGCGGGGAGGTCAAAAGAATAACGCCCGCTGGGGGAGGAGATCCAGCGGGCGTCATTGATATTGATTGGCAACTGGGAGGAGGAGTGTTGCCAATCGATCGAAGGGGCGCTGGGAGGAGGAGTGCGCCACTCCGAATTCCATCGATCACCGTTTCCGGTAACCTGATCTTTCGGCGTCATGCCGGGCCCGATCATCTGGCCTTTGCGCAACCTGTCGCCTTAAAGCAGCGCCTCGTTGCGGCTGGATCATCATCGATCCGATGCTTGCAATATAACCGGGTCATTCGGTTTTGTGCAGTGCAATATGGTCATGGATGGTATGCGCTGCCTGCATGCCGTCTGGACCGGATCGTTACGGCCAAATCTCTCATGGTTTTCTTTATGTTTTGTTAATCCTGATTGCGTGTCCGCAGAAAACGTCGCGATTTTGCTGCCGCATTGACGGTTTTCTTCACTTTTGCCGTGACCGGGCATTTTCGGCCAGCCTATAGTGCGGCCGTTGACAGGGCCGGAATCGCGGCGAAGGCGGATTTTCGAAGGGGACGGCGGGGCAATGTACAGGAGCTGGCTGGAACGAGACCTGAAAATGTGGGCGGCGCAGGGCCTGATCGACGCGAAAACAGCAACCGTGCTGCTCAACGAGTACGATTCGCGTCCCAGCTCCTTCAGCGTGGGGCGCGTGCTTCTGATCATCTCGGCACTTCTTTTTGCGGCCGCCGTCCTCCTGCTTGTCGCGGCCAATTGGGAAGCCATTCCGCGGCTCGTGCGCCTGGCAGGCATTATCGGCGTCATCTGGGCGGCCTATTTCGGCGGCGGTGCGCTTCTGGCGCGCGGCGCAGAGCGTCTTGCGGCCGCTTTCCTCGTTCTGGGGGCGCTGTCCTTCGGCGGGGCCATCGCGCTTGTGGGGCAGATGTACCATCTCTCGGGCGACGCGCTCCAGGCGGCGCTCGTCTGGTTCGGCGGGACGGTGGCGGCGGCCGTGCTGTTCCGGTCGGGTGCCGTCACCGTCGTCGCCGGCTTTCTCGCCTTCGTCGTCTCGGGTACGGACTGGACACAATCCTACGCGGCCGATCAGATGCTGCTGCTCTGGCTGATGCCGCTGATGGCGGTCATCGTCATCGCGCTTGCGCGCTACACCGGCGCCGGGCGTGCACGCCACCTCGGCTATCTGCTGTTGGTCGCCTGGCTCGCCTTCATCTACAGCGAATACTCCACTGCAACGACGGCAATCGCCATCGTCGTTTTCGGCGCCGTTGCCTATCTTGCCGCCGCGCTGCCGCAGTCGCCGTTGCATGCCATCGCCCGCAGCGCCGGTTCGGCGCCCGCTTTCTACGCCTATCTCGTGCTGATGCTCGGGCTCGTGGTCCTGCATGTCGAGTTCGATGCGGTGGGCGAGCGTCTGGCTGTCGGTATCGTCACGCTCGGCGCGGCGATCGCCGGCATCGCGCTTTCGGGGAAGGAGAACGGCGCGGTCCGGTACTTGGGATACGTGGCCTTCGCGGCGGAGACACTCTATCTCGCGTCGGAAACCATCGGCTCCATCATCGGCACATCCGGTTTCTTCCTCGTCTCCGGCCTCGTCGTCGCCGCCATCGCCTGGGCGGTGATCGCACTGGAGCGCCGGCTTGCATCCAACGAAGACAAGGCGGAGGCCTGATATGACCCGGACGCGTTCCTTCCGCCTGTCGCCGCTCGTTGCAGCACTTATCGTCGCCGTGCTCCAGACCGCCGTGATCGGCTATATGGTCGAAAGCCGGGCGTCCATCCTGCGCAACGGCGCGGATATCCGCCTGAAGACCAGCCCGGTCGATCCGCGCGACCTGCTGCGCGGCGACTACGTCATTCTGTCCTACCCGATCTCGACCATTCCGAGCTCAATCGTTGCCGGCGACATTCCTGAAGATGGAACGCGTGCGCGTCTCTCCGTGCGCCTGAAACCTGATGCGGACGGCCTGTGGAACGCAACGGAAGCGCGCTTCGAAGACATGGCGCCCGAGGAGGGCTCGGTCATCCTGCGAACACTGCCCTTCATTATCAATACATACGGGGCCGGCGTCCTGGCTGACACGCTCTTCGTGCAATACGGCATCGAGCGCTACTATGTGCCGGAAGGCGAGGGCAGGGCGCTGGAAAATGCCCGCAATGCGCAGGAGCTGGATGTGGAGGCGCGGGTGTCGAGCGATGGCACGCCGCAGATCGCGCGGCTGCTGCTGCGCGGGGAGCCGGTCTACGACGAGCCGCTCTATTGAGCCGAAGCGCCGGAGAACGGTCATTTTCCTGTCATTTTTCCTTTGATCCCTTGGAAACGGATGGTATAGAGACGCCGCGCTCGGAAGGCGCCACTGGAGCGGCCCGGCCGCCTGTGGACAGCGGTTTCTGAGACGCGGGTATGGTGAAATTGGTAGACACGCCAGATTTAGGTTCTGGTGCCGCAAGGCGTGGGAGTTCAAGTCTCTCTACCCGCACCAGAGCCACCAAACGTGGAAACCGGACGTTTCCGCGGGGTGTGGAATGTTAGAGCGCGCCATTTTGCTTGCCAAAAGGCCACCGAATTCAGTAAAGCCACTGCCGGCAAATGGACCGGCGGGGTGTTCGCCATAACCGGCAGCCCGGTTTGAACACCGCCAACTCGAAATAAAGGTTTGAACATGCAGGTTATCGAAACGCTCGCTGAAGGGCTGAAGCGCGAAATCAAGGTCGTCATCCCGGCCAAGGACATGGAAGCTCAGATGAACGAGCGTCTTGAGGACGTGAAGGGCCGTGTCCGCATCAACGGCTTCCGTCCGGGCAAGGTGCCGTTCGCACATCTCAAGAAGATGTACGGCAAGTCCGTCATGGCCGAGCTGGTCAACGAGATCGTTCGCGACCGCCCCTCCGCAATTCTTTCCGAGCGCGGCGAAAAGTCTGCCACGCAGCCGGAAGTCGCGATGACCGAAGACCAGGCCGAGGCCGAGAAGATTCTCGCCGGTGAAGCCGATTTCGAGTTCACGCTGGCCTATGAAGTCATTCCGGCCATCGAGCTGAAGGACAATTCGGGCATCGCGGTCACGCGCGAAGTCGTGGAAATCGACGCCAAGGAAGTCGACGACCAGATCCTGCAGATCGCCGAAAGCGCTCGCTCCTACGAAACCAAGAAGGGCAAGGCCGCCAATGGCGACCGCGTCACCATCGATTACCTTGGCAAGGTCGACGGCGAAGCCTTCGACGGCGGCAAGGATGAAGACGCAGAACTGGTTCTCGGTTCCAACCGCTTCATCCCGGGCTTCGAAGAGCAGCTCGTCGGCTTGAAGGCTGGTGACGAGAAGGTCATCACCGTGACCTTCCCGGCCGATTACCCGGCTGCAAACCTCGCCGGCAAGGAAGCCACCTTCGACATCAAGGTCAAGGACGTCGCTGCTGCCGCCGACATCGAGATCAACGACGAGCTCGCCAAGAAGCTCGGCCTCGAATCGGCCGACAAGCTGCGCGAAATCGTCCGCGGCCAGATCGAAAGCCAGTACGGCTCGGTCACGCGCCAGAAGGTCAAGCGCCAGATCCTCGACCAGCTCGACGAGATGTACAAGTTCGACACGCCGGAGCGCCTGGTCGACGCCGAATTCGAAAACATCTGGCGCCAGATCAACACGGACCTCCAGCAGTCCGGCAAGACCTTCGCTGACGAAGACACGACGGAAGAAGCCGCGCGCGAGGAATACCGCAAGCTGGCCGAACGTCGCGTCCGCCTCGGCCTCGTTCTCTCGGAAATCGGGGAAAAGGCGGGCATCCAGGTTTCCGACGAGGAAATGCAGCAGTCGCTCTACCAGCAGCTGCGCCAGTTCCCCGGCCAGGAAAAGCAGATCCTCGAATATTTCCAGAAGACCCCGGGTGCCGCCGCTTCGCTGCGCGCGCCGATCTTCGAAGAAAAGGTCGTCGATCACCTGCTCGGCGAAATCAAGGTGACGGACAAGACCGTCTCCAAGGACGAGCTGATGGCTGACGACGAGGAAGGCTCCGAGAAGGACGCCAAGAAGGCTGCGCCGAAGAAGAAGGCTGCTGCCAAGGCCGACGCTGCGGAAGGCGAAGAAGCCGCTCCGAAGAAGAAGGCCCCGGCCAAGAAGAAGGCCGCTGAAGGCGACGCCGAGTAAGTATCCGGAGGAGGGTTTCGACCCTCCATAATGCCTAAGCAATGCAAAACGCCCGCGATATCCATCGCGGGCGTTTTGTTTGTAGGGAAGAGGTCTCCGGCTTAGCGCGAATAGGGCGAGACGCAGCTTCGGCGCGGACCGTTGTTCGGCTGGAACGTGTTGTCGTAGGCGCGGTATGAACGATAGCGGTTGGCGCACCAGTTGACGTGCGAGCCGCTTACGTTGCGGTCGCTGCTCACAGCGCCGCCAATTGCCGCCCCCAGGCCGAAGGCGGCCAGCGGGTACCACCAGCCATCGGAGTGGCGGCGATAGCCGGGACGGCGGTCGCGGTAACCGCGATGGCCGTGCCAGCGCCGCTCCGCCCGGTCGCGGCGATGCATGCGTTCACGACGCTCATAGCGATACTGCACCTGCTCGACGGCCGACGCCGACGGAACCGGAACGTTCGGGAACGTAATGGCCTGTGCCGGGACGAAGGACGTCAGCGCGACGGCGATGGAGAGCGCACCCGTGGCAAAGATGGACTTGAGCTTCTGCATGATAGAACCTTTCCTGCTTGGTTGTCGCTTCAACGCGCAAGACAAGTGTAGGTTCCGGGCGACCGCAACCTGATGAGCGAAAGGGGGCGGAGGACAGCGCAAAAAAAACGGGCTGGTCCGCCCTCGGGCTCGCCAACCCGTTCCGATAAAAAGCGGATCAGGGTTCGGGGTACAGGGGCTGTCGCCATGACCCGGCTGCATCTCCGGATCACCTGTGAGAGGGATCATGCCGGATTTATCTTTTCCCGATTGACATAATACGTCTGTTTTTTGACAATTTCCGCATGACCAGAGAAATGCCGCGGTCGGGCCCGCTCGACGTCACGATTGTTTTGCTGCCGGAATCGTCGATCATGTCGCTTGCCTCCGTGCTCGATCCCATGCGCGCGGCCAACCGCGTGGTGCCCGAACCGGTCTTCCGCTGGACGATACTCTCGCCGGAGGGGCAGCCGGTGCTCCTGACCTGCGGAGTGGAGGTTCGTGTCGACGGCGCGTTTGCCGATGTGACGGGCGGCGATGCCTTGCTCCTGATCGCCGGCTTCAACCAGGATTGCTACGCCGGGCGACCGTTCGTTGCGCGGCTGAAGAAGGTGGCACGGCGTTTCGGGATCGTGGCCGGCATCGAATCCGGCTGCTGGCTGCTGGCGCGCTCCGGCCTGTTGGACGGCCGCGACGCGACGGCGCATTGGGAGGAACTGGAGGACTTCGCGGCAGCCTTTCCTGCGCTCAACGTGCGCGCCGACCGCTTCGTCACGGACGGCCCGCTCTGGACGTCTGGCGGTGCCTCGCCGACCTTCGACATGATGCTGCATCTGGTGCGCGAACGGTTCGGCTCGGCGGTGGCGCTCGATGTGGCCAGCGTGTTCGTCTATGACGAGACGCATGCCGCGACGGACGCACAGCCGCTCGTCTCATTGGGGCGCCTGGGCGAGCACAGGCCGGAGCTTGCTGCCGCGATCCGCCTGATGGAGCGCACGATCGACCGGCCGCTGACCATTGCGGCGCTGGCGCGCCGCCTCGGCTTCTCCACGCGAAAGCTCGAGACGCTGTTCGTCGACGGGCTCGGCGCAGCGCCCGGGAAATATTACCTGCGCCTGCGGCTGACAGCGGCGCAGCGTCTGGTGCGCAATACGCCGCTGTCCATGCAGGAGGTGGCGCTGCGCAGCGGCTTCGACAGTCTCTCGGCCTTCTCGCGCGCCTTCCGCAATCATTTCGGCGCAAGTCCGCTCAAGTTCCGGATGGGGCTTCGGACGAAATGAAGGGCATGACCAGCCAGACGGACAAAAAAAGGCGGGCACTCCGCCCGCCTTTTCCAAACCCGGATTTCGATCCGCTCAGTGCAGGATCTGGCTGAGGAACAGCTTGGTGCGCTCGTGCTGCGGATTGTCGAAGAACTCGGCGGGTGCATTCTCCTCGACGATCTGGCCCTGGTCCATGAAGATCACGCGGTTGGCGACCTGGCGGGCGAAGCCCATTTCGTGCGTCACGCACAGCATGGTCATGCCTTCTTCAGCCAGCGAAACCATGGTGTCGAGCACTTCCTTGACCATTTCCGGGTCGAGCGCCGAGGTCGGCTCGTCGAACAGCATGATCTTGGGCTTCATGCAGAGCGAGCGGGCGATCGCCACGCGCTGCTGCTGGCCGCCCGAGAGTTGACCCGGATACTTGTTGGCCTGTTCGGGGATCTTGACGCGCGTGAGGTAGTGCATCGCGATCTCCTCGGCCTCCTTCTTCGGCATCTTGCGCACCCAAATCGGCGCGAGCGTGCAGTTCTCGAGGATGGTCAGGTGCGGGAAGAGGTTAAAGTGCTGGAACACCATGCCGACTTCGCGACGCACCTCGTCGATCTTCTTGAGGTCGTTCGTCAGCTCGATCCCGTCGACGATGATCTGGCCCTTCTGGTGCTCTTCCAGCCGGTTGATGCAGCGGATCATCGTCGACTTGCCGGAACCCGACGGTCCCGCAATAACGATGCGCTCGCCCTTCATCACCTTGAGATTGATGTCACGCAGCACATGGAAATCGCCGTACCACTTGTTCATGTTGACGATCTCGACGGCGACATCGGTCGCTGAGACGGTCATCTTCTGTGCGTTGGCTTGGTTGGCCATTGTTGTTTCCTCTCAGTTATCTTTTGTGGCCCTTGTCGAGCCGGCGTTCCACGAAGGCCGAGTAGCGCGACATGCCGAAGCAGAAAATCCAGAACACGAATCCAGCGAAGATCAGGCCCGTCAGCGGGGTGACCGGCGTGATCCAGCCCGAATCGCCAAAACTTGCCTTCACGATCCCAAGCAGATCGTACATCGAGATGATGGTGACGAGCGAGGTGTCCTTGAACATGCCGATGAAGGTGTTCACGATGCCCGGAATGACCAGCTTGATGGCCTGCGGAAGCACGATGAAGGTCATCTTGTGGAAGTAGTTCAGGCCAAGCGCATCGGCGGCTTCGTATTGCCCTTTCGGAATGGCCTGAAGACCGCCGCGGATAACCTCCGCCATATAGGCGGATGCGAAGATCGACACGCCGATCAGGGCCCGCAGGAACTTGTCGATATTGTTGCCCGGTTCCAGGAACAGCGGCAGAAGCACGCTGGCCATGAACAGGACGGTGATCAGCGGCACGCCGCGGATCAGCTCGATGAAGCCGATGCACACCATCTTCAGGATCGGCATGGACGACCGGCGCCCGAGCGCCAGCAGGATGCCGATCGGCAGCGACATGACGATGCCGACAAAGGAGATGATGAGGGTGACCATGAGGCCGCCCCACAGCGACGTTTCCACATGGCGCAGGCCGAAATAGCCGCCCAGCAGCAGGACATAGGCCACGAGGGGCAGCGCCACGAGCAGGAGGAGGGCATTGAGGCCCTTGCGCGGCACCCGCGGTATGAGGAACGGCACGAGCAGCGCGACGAACAGGCCGGCGACGAGCAGCGGACGCCACAGCTGATCGCGCGGATAGGAGCCGAACATGAACTGCACGAAGCGGTCGTTCACATAGGCCCAGCAGGCGCCGCTCCAGCCGGCCGGAAGCTGGCCGCCCTGATCGGTGGTCAGGCAGGCCGTTCTGTCGGTCCCGGTCCACACAGCCGACACGAACAGCCAGTCGATGGCCTTCGGCAGGTAGTAGACGAGCACCGCAAGCGCGATCACCGTCAGAAGGCTGTCCTTCCAGGAGGCGAAGAGATTGTGGCGAATCCAGGCAAACGCGGACGAATCCGAGGTCGGCGGCTTTTCCGCCTCGATGAACCCGTCACGGACATAGGTAATGCTTTGGGACATCTCAGCGCTCCACCAGGGCCATCTTGGCATTGAACCAGTTCATGAACAGCGACGTGATGAGGCTGATCGATACGTAGACCAGCATCCAGATCGCGATGATCTCGATGGACTTGCCCGACTGGTTGAGGATGGTGCCGCCGACAGCCACGAGGTCGGCGTAACCGACGGCGACGGCGAGCGATGAGTTCTTGATGAGGTTGAGATATTGCGAGGTGAGGGGCGGGATGATGATGCGCAAGGCCTGCGGCAGGACGACGAGACGCGTCGTGTGTCCGCCCCGCAGCCCGAGTGCGAAAGCGGCCTCCGACTGGCCCTTCGACACGCCACGGATGCCGGCCCGCACGATTTCGGCGATGAACGACGCCGTGTAGAGGGAAAGTGCGAGGTAGAGCGCCAGGAATTCCGGCCCGATGGACATGCCGCCGCGCATGTTGAACGACCCCGGAACGGCGTAGTCCAGCGACAGCGGGCTTCCCATGATGAGGAAGACGAGGATCGGGAACAGCACGATCAGGCCGAGATTGACCCACAGCACCGGCGGACGCTTGCCCGTGGCCCGCTGGCGGGCATTGGCCCAGATCGTGAAGGCGATTGCCGCGACGACACCAAGGACGAAGGCCCCGACCACCATGCCGAATCCCTCACCGAAGATCGGGGCGGGCATGTAGATGCCGCGGTTGGAGATGAAGAAGATCGCGTCCGGGTTTTCCTCGAGATGCTGGAAGATCGTGCGGATCGACGGCAACAGGGCGAGAACGCCGAGATACCAGAAGAAGATGACGAGAAGCGGCGGAATGTTGCGGAAGATTTCCACATAGACCGTGCAGAGCCGCGCAATCAGCCAGTTGTTCGACAGGCGCCCGACACCGATGAGAAGGCCGACGATCGTCGCGGTGACGATACCGGCGGCGGCGACCACCAGCGTGTTGAGCAGACCGACCTGCAAGGCACGGAAATAGGTCGAGTCACTCGAATAGGCGATCAGCGTCTGCGCGATGTCGAAACCGGCGCGGCTGTTCAGAAAGCCGAAACCGGCCGACATGTTGGCGCGGGCGAGGTTCTGGACGACATTGTTCCAGGCGTACCACACCGCACCGACGATCACGACAAGTGTAACGACCTGATAGAGCACGCTTCGCAGCGCAGGATTGTAGAGAAGCGAAACCTTCGGCGGTTCGCTGGACCCGGTTCGGGTGTCCGCAAGAGCCATGCAAGTCCCCTGACATTGTGTTCGCCCTGTTTTCCGGGCGTTGTTCTAAAAAGGGAGGGCAATGGCTTGCCCTCCCGAAGCGGTGTCGTCCGACTTAGCGGATCGGCGGGGCGTATTGCAGGCCGCCCTTCGTCCACTGGGCGTTCAGGCCACGGGCGATCTTGAGCGGAGAACCTTCGCCGACATTGCGCTCGAAGGATTCGCCATAGTTGCCGACGGCCTTGATGATCTGCACGGCCCAGTCCTTCGGCACGCCGAGATCCGCACCGATGGTCGAATCGGCTTCTTCACCGAGGAAGCGCTTGATGTCGGGATTGGCGGAGGTCTTCATTTCCTCGACATTCGCCTGCGTGATGCCGAACTCTTCGGCAGCCACCATCGCGTAGTGCGCCCAGCTGACGATATCGAGCCACTTGGAATCGTTCTGGCGAACGGCCGGGCCGAGCGGCTCCTTGGAGATGATTTCCGGCAGAACCATATGGTCGTCCGGGTTGGCCATCTTCAGGCGGATCGAGTAGAGGCCCGAGGCGTCCGTCGTGTAGGCGTCGCAGCGGCCGGCATTGTAGGCGGCGTCGGCTTCATCCTGCGCTTCGAAAACGACCGGCTTGAAGTCCATGTTGTTGGAGCGGAAGTAGTCGGCGAGGTTCAGTTCGGTGGTGGTGCCCGACTGGACGCAGACGGAGGCGCCCGACAGTTCCAGAGCGGACTTAACGCCGAGCTCCTTCTTCACCATGAAGCCCTGGCCGTCATAGTAGTTCACGGCGCGGAAGTCGAAGCCGAGCTGCGTGTCGCGGCTGATGCTCCATGTCGTGTTGCGTGCCAGAAGATCGATTTCGCCCGACTGCAGTGCGGGGAAACGGTCCTTGGCCGAAAGAGGCGTGAACTTGACCTTGGTGGCGTCGCCGAAGACGGCAGCGGCCACGGCCTTGCAGAGATCCACGTCGAGGCCGGCCCAGTTGCCCTGCGAATCCTGTGCGCCGAAGCCGGCAAGGTTCGAGCCGTTGACGCCGCACTGGACAAAGCCCTTTGCCTTAACGTCAGACAGTGTGTCGGCTTGAGATGCTGTTGCGCCAAACCCCAGTACGGCTGCACCAACGAGCGCCGTCACGATTTTTTTTGCCATTTTTTACGACCTTTTTCTGTTGTCTTGTCTTATCTTATCTTATCCGCAGGTCACGCGGTCCGAAAGGACACCTATGCGGAACTCGCCACCCTCCCGGCGCGAGGTCGCTTATCTCATGCTCAAAATTTCGCACGGTCAAGTGACACAGCCCATTTTCCATTCACTTCTCCAAATTTAAGGAAAGTTGGCGCGGTTTTGGGCAGGAAAATGGGGGCAAGTGCAGTCAGCCGCACAAAAAAACCGCTTGTTGGAAATTTGTAGCGCTTTCGGGGTTTCGCCTTCTTCTTGCGCACGGGGTTGACCTCACCTTCATGCTGGCGAAAAGTCCGCCGGAGGTAACACATTGCATCGTTCGGATTGATCCATGAAAAACAGAGACGAAATCCTCGCCGGCGCCGGCGTGAACACCCGCCTTGCCCATGCAGGCAACGACCCCGCCGACTATTACGGTTTCGTCAATCCACCCGTCGTGCATGCGTCCACGGTTCTCTTTCCCAATGCTGCGACCATGGAAAGCCGGGCGCAGAAATACACCTACGGCACGCGCGGCACGCCGACCACGGATGCGCTCTGCGCCGCGATCGACGAGCTGGAAGGTTCGGCCGGCACGATTCTCGTGCCGTCGGGTCTGGCAGCCGTGACCGTGCCGTTCCTTGCCTACCTTTCGGCGGGCGACCACGCGCTGATCGTCGATTCCGTCTATCACCCGACACGCCATTTCTGCGACACCATGCTGAAGCGGCTGGGCGTGACCGTGGAATATTACGATCCCCTGATCGGCGCCGGTATCGAGAGCCTGATCCGGCCCAACACCAGGCTCGTGCACACCGAGGCGCCCGGCTCCAATACATTCGAGATGCAGGATATTCCGGCCATCGCCGCTGCGGCGCACCGGCATGGCGCGGTCGTCACCATGGACAACACCTGGGCGACGCCGCTCTATTTCAAGCCGCTCGATTTCGGCGTCGACGTTTCCATCCATGCCGCCACGAAGTATCCGGCCGGTCATTCCGACATTTTGTTCGGCACGGTCTCGGCCAATGCCGCCCATTGGGAACAGCTGCACGATACGCAGATCACGCTGGGCACCTGCGCCTCCCCGGATGATTCCTACCAGGTGCTGCGCGGATTGCGCACCATGGGCGTGCGGCTGGAGCGTCACCAGGAAAGCGCGCTGGAATTGGCGCGCTGGCTGGAGGGCGTGGACGATGTCGCGCGGGTCCTGCACCCTGCCTTGCCGAGCTTCCCGGGGCACGAACTCTGGAAGCGGGACTTCAAGGGGTCAAGCGGCATCTTCTCGATCGTGCTGAACGGTGGTTCGCCTGATCGTCACAAGGCCAAGGCCCATGCATTCCTCGATGCGCTCGGTATTTTCGGGCTCGGCTATTCCTGGGGTGGCTTCGAATGCCTCGCGGTGCATGTGAACCTCAACGACCGCCGGGTCGCCAAGGCGCCGGAAGAGGGCCCGGTGCTGCGCCTCCAGATCGGCCTTGAGGACGTCAAAGATATCAAGGCCGATATCGAACGCGGCCTGGCCGCGGCGCGTTCCGTCTGACGGCTGCAAGCGCTTGAGATCACGGCTTGCCGGGGCTTCCCGGCAAGTTGGGGAACATGCCGGATCAGTCCGGCGTGCGGTAGCCGTAGAGCCAGTCGAAATCGCCGGCCAGGCTCTCCGGCTTTCGCAGCGACAGCACCAGATTGCGCGCAAGTGCGACGGGACCGCGCGCATGATAGGCAAAGCGGTTGAAGGCGCCGCGATTGCGGACCTTCGCGACCCGTTCCCGGCGCTCGGCCTCGAAGCGGCGTAATGCTGCGCCGAGGTCCGTTGCGCCGGCAAGCCGGTTTGCCAGAAGCGCGGCATCCTCGATGGCCATGGCGGCGCCCTGGGCCGCAAAGGGCGTCATGGCGTGGGCGGCGTCCCCGATCAGCACCGTCTTGCGCCCATCCGTCCAGGCACCATCCGGACAACCGAACAGTGGCCAGACCAGCGGATCGTCTGCCGCCGCGATCAGCTCTCTTATGCCGGCATGCCAGCCGGAAAAAGCATTGGCCAGGCGTTTCTGGGCGGCGGTGTCTCCACGCCGTGACCATCCTTCCGGCGGTGCCTCGGCCTGCTGGTGGATGGCGACGATGTTAAACGAACGGGTCTCGGCCAGCGGATAGGCGACGAGATGGGCCTGCGGTCCGAGAAAGGCCGTGACCGTGCGGGGATTGAGCAGGGCGGGCGCAGAATCGTAGGGCACGAGAAAACGCCAGGCGACATTGCCGGAGTATCGCGCGGGCAGGGCACCCGGAACGGAACCGCGCAGCCTGGACCAGACGCCGTCCGCCGCAATCACCAGATCGGTGTCGGCGACGGCTGCGGCCTCTTCGGCGGTTTCGACCCGGCGGCCCGTGACGAGCGTGCACGATGGCTCCCGGCTGACCGCATCGAGAAGGACGGCCTGCAGCGAGGCGCGATGGAGAACGCCGTAGGGTGCCCCCCACCGTGCGCGGGCGGCGCCGCCGGCCGGAACCGAGGCGAGCGGCGCAAGCGTATTTCCCGAGGAAAGCTGGATGTGATCCGGTTCGCTCCAGCGCCGTTCAAGGTCCTGCAGAAGGCCGAGCTCGGCCAGGACACGGGAAGCATTGGGCGAAAGCTGCAGCCCGGCCCCGACTTCCGCAAGCGTCGAGGCCTGTTCGACGATGTGCGCGGCGATACCCTTGCGGGCGAGCGCAAGCGCTGCCGTCAGGCCGGCAATGCCGGCGCCGACGATCGTGACTGATTCTACAGGGGACATGATCGTGTCGGCCTTCCGGCCGTCACGCCGCCACCACGTTAGTGAAGGTGCAGCCGACCGGATTGGTCTGCGTGGCCTTCAGGGCCGGGTTGTAGCGGTAGAGCGTCGAGCAATAGGGACAGACCTTCTCGTTGTCGTCGCCCATGTCGAGGAAGACGTGCGGATGGTCATAGGGGATCGATGCGCCGACGCACATGAATTCCTTCACGCCGATCTCGATTGCACTATGGCCGCCGTCGTTCTGGAAATGGGGAATGCTGTGCCCAGCCATGTCATGCTCCGTGCAGGTCTGTTTGTCGGCCGGACCATAATCGTCTTCCGCCGGAATGTGTAGATGCAAAACCGCCGCGGCGAGACGATGATCGTATCCTTGCCGTGGTTTTCCTCCGATCGCGCCTGGGGGAGCGTGCGAGATTTCCGCACCGGGCGTTTCCTCCGGGCGCAAACGGCGGTAAGAGCGGGGCGAGAAAACGAAAGACGGCCTCGCGATGAACATTGATCCTCCGCCCTTTTCCCGTTTCACCCACGAAGGCCTCGAACTGGCTTTCTTCGATGAGGGCGATCCCTCCGGCGATCCCGTTCTGCTGATCCACGGTTTCGCCTCGAGCGCCAATGTCAATTGGGTGTTTCCCGGCTGGCTGAAGACGCTGGGGGATGCCGGCTACCGCGTCATCGCGCTCGACAATCGCGGACACGGCGCCAGTGCCAAGCCGCATGACCCAGCGCTTTACACCCCGCCGCTGATGGCAGGCGATGCCGCGGCCCTTCTCGATCATCTCGCGATCCCCGAAGCGCACGTCTTCGGCTATTCGATGGGTGCGCGCATCACGGCCTTCATGGCGCTTGCCCATCCGCATCGGGTGCGCTCCGTCGTCTTCGGCGGGCTTGGCATCGGCATGATCGAAGGTGTGGGCGACTGGGACCCGATCGCGGATGCGCTGCTGGCGCCGTCGCTCGACGATGTCACCCATGCACGCGGGCGCATGTTCCGTGCTTTCGCCGAGCAGACGAAATCGGACCGGCAGGCGCTTGCTGCCTGCATCATGACCTCGCGCGACCTGCTGACGCAAGCCGACATGGCGCGCATCGACATGCCGGCCTTGATTGGCGTCGGCACGAAGGACGACATTGCCGGCGCGCCGCAGCCGCTGGCGGCCCTGATGCCGGATGCCCGCGCGCTCGACATTCCCGGCCGCGATCACATGCTCGCGGTCGGCGACAAGGTTTTCAAGCGCGCTGTGCTGGATTTCTATGCGGAGATCGAAGGACGTTGAGGCGGCGTTCGTGACAATGACGGCCGGGGCATTTCGCTTGCCCTTGGTTTGTTCTATATATGGACGAGAATGACGACAAGGAGTGCGGCGATGGTCGCGACGAACGAACTGCGGGCTGCCGAGCGGCTCAAGGCCATGGATCCGATCTGGGACAGCCTGCGCGAGGAAGCGCGTGTTGCCGCCCAGGCCGAGCCGCTGCTGGCGGCCTTCCTCTATTCGACGGTGCTGAACCACCACTCGCTTGAGGAAAGCGTGATTCATCGGGTCTGCGAGCGTCTCGATCATCCGGACCTGCAGGCCAATCTGCTGCACCAGATCTTCGACGAGATGCTTGAAGACTGGCCGGAATGGGGCGGCATCCTGCGCGTCGATATCCAGGCCGTCTATGACCGGGATCCGGCATGCCTGCGGTTCCTCGATGCCGTGCTCTATTTCAAGGGCTTTCACGCCATCCAGACGCACCGCGTTGCCCACTGGCTCCACAACAGCGGGCGGCGCGACCTCGCGCTCTATTTGCAGAGCCGCTCCTCCAGCATCTTCCAGACCGATATCAATCCGGCTGCGCGCATCGGCAAGGGTATCTTCCTCGACCACGCGACGGGTCTGGTCGTGGGCGAGACGGCGTCCATCGGCGACAATGTCTCGATCCTCCACAATGTCACGCTCGGCGGCACCGGCAAGGAAGGCGGCGACCGCCACCCCAAGATCGGCGACGGCGTGATGATTGGTGCCGGCGCGAAAATCCTCGGCAACATCCATATCGGCCATTGCTCGCGCATCGCGGCCGGCTCCGTCGTGCTCAAGCCCGTACCGCCGAAATCGACGGTGGCGGGTGTGCCGGCGCGCGTCGTGGGCGAGGCGGGTTGCAACGAGCCGTCGCGTGCGATGGACCAGTTGCTTGCGGCCTTCGATTACGATCTCTGACCGCGCCGGCCAGGGCCGAAACGGCCTTGCTTGCGGCACCGCGCCAAAAGCCTGAACGCGGGAAAAGTCGGCGCGCACCGGCATTGAAGGGTTTACACGCCCGGGAGCAGGTGCGAGAAGCGCGGCACATCAAATCGTTGACGGAGACGTATCGTGAAGCCGGAAGAAATCAGAAAGCTCGAGGCCTACTTCAAGCGCAATATCAACAAGGAGATTGTCGTGAAGGCCCGCCCGCGCAAGGATGAATCCGCCGAAGTCTACCTCGCGGACGAATTTCTCGGTGTCATCTTCCGCGACGACGAAGACGGCGAGCTCTCCTACAACTTCTCCATGGCGATCCTCGACATCGATCTCTGATCTGAAGGATTTCCAGCAAAACAAGGCCCGGCCGCCCTTGGCGCCGGGCCTTTTGTTATTGTTTTGCGGCAAATTGGCTTTCGTCAGCACCAATAATCATACGTATCGTCCAACATCTTGCTTTGGTTACGGAATATTGCATTGCAGCATATACATTGACTTTTTTGTGCATCGCATATATATTTCGAGCTAAGTCACAAGGGACCAAAGGAGACTTCGATGTTCAATTTCGACGAAGCAAGCAAGAAGAACAAGGAAGCCATGGATACGTTCGTGAAGAGCTATACGACTGTCGCGCAGGGCTGGCAGGCCATCGCCACCGAAGCCGCAGACTATTCCAAGAAGTCCTTCGAAAATGGCCTTGCCCATTTCG
Source organism: Shinella sp. AETb1-6 (assembly GCF_009826875.1). Taxonomy (NCBI): domain Bacteria; kingdom Pseudomonadati; phylum Pseudomonadota; class Alphaproteobacteria; order Hyphomicrobiales; family Rhizobiaceae; genus Shinella; species Shinella sp. AETb1-6. Next base: position 367,793 of record NZ_WUMM01000006.1, read on the forward strand.
AGAAGCTTTCGGGCGTCAAGAGCATCGAGACCGCCGTCGAGCTGCAGTCCGCCTTCGTGAAGTCCTCCTATGAAAGCTTCGTCGCCGAAGCCACCAAGATCGGCGAACTCTATGCCGATCTCGCCAAGGGCGCCTACAAGCCTTACGAAGCGCCGGTTGCCAAGGCCACCGCGGCGGCAAAGGCCGCAGTCGCCGCCTGAGGCCGACGCGCCCTAATACGCGCATGACGTTCAACGACCGGCCGCGGGCAACCGCAGCCGGTCGTTTCCGTTTCGGGGATTGCGCGAGGCTGACGCGCCGGCGGGAAATTTCGCTATTTCCTTCGGACGGTCCGCGATTATGATTGCAGTGCGAAGCGAGGGTCTTACAATCGTGTGTCGAGACATTAGATAACACGTCGAGAGGCAACCTCGAGACGGACTACGCAGTCAGGGAATGAACAGGAAATGGAAGTGAGACGGGTTCGAATGCAGGATGGCGAAGACGGCGGCGATACTCCCGGCCGCAGCACGTCCGTCATTACCCGTACGAAGCCGAAGACCAAGAAGCCGAGTCTTTACCGCGTCCTGCTTCTGAATGACGACTACACGCCCATGGAGTTCGTGATCCACATTCTGGAACGTTTCTTCCAGAAGGACCGGGAAGCGGCCACGCGGATCATGCTCCATGTGCACAATCATGGCGTGGGCGAATGTGGTGTATTCACCTACGAGGTTGCCGAAACCAAAGTGACACAGGTGATGGATTTCTCCCGCCAGCACCAGCACCCGCTGCAATGTGTCATGGAAAAGAAATGAGGAACCAACGTGCCAACATTTTCTGCAAGCCTTGAAAAGGCGCTCCATCAGGCACTGACTTTTGCAAACGAGCGTCACCACGAATACGCAACGCTGGAGCATCTGCTTCTGGCGTTGATCGACGATTCCGATGCGGCGGCCGTCATGGGCGCGTGCAACGTGAACCTCGACGCGCTGCGCAAGACCGTTACCGACTATGTCGATCACGACCTCGCCAACCTCGTGACCGGATACGAGGAAGATTCCAAGCCGACCTCCGGCTTCCAGCGCGTCATCCAGCGTGCGGTCATCCATGTCCAGTCGTCCGGCCGTGAAGAAGTGACCGGCGCCAACGTGCTCGTCGCGATCTTCGCCGAGCGCGAAAGCCATGCCGCCTACTTCCTGCAGGAGCAGGAGATGACGCGGTACGACGCCGTCAACTTCATCTCGCACGGCATCGGCAAGCGGCCGGGCGCTTCCGAGCAGCGGCCGGTCCGCGGCGCGGACGAGACGGAAAGCGAACCCAAGCAGCAGCGCAACGGCAGCAACGAACAGGAAGAGCCGGCCAAGAAGCAGGATGCGCTCACCGCCTACTGCGTCAATCTCAACGAAAAGGCCAAGGGTGGCAAGATCGATCCGCTGATCGGCCGTCACGCCGAAGTCAACCGGACCATCCAGGTGCTGTGCCGCCGCTCCAAGAACAACCCGCTCTATGTGGGTGATCCGGGCGTGGGCAAGACGGCCATCGCCGAGGGCCTTGCCAAGCGCATCGTCGAAGGCAAGGTGCCGGAAGCGCTGGCGGATGCCACGATCTTCTCGCTCGACATGGGCACGCTGCTCGCCGGCACCCGCTATCGCGGCGACTTCGAGGAACGCCTGAAGCAGGTCGTCAAGGAGCTGGAAGAGTATCCGGGCGCCGTGCTGTTCATCGACGAGATCCACACCGTCATCGGCGCCGGCGCCACCTCCGGCGGCGCGATGGACGCGTCCAACCTCCTGAAGCCGGCGCTGTCTTCCGGCGCGATCCGCTGCATCGGTTCGACGACCTACAAGGAATACCGCCAGTTCTTCGAGAAGGATCGGGCACTCGTGCGCCGCTTCCAGAAGATCGACGTGAACGAGCCGACCATCGACGATACGATCGAGATCATGAAGGGCCTGAAGCCCTATTTCGAAGAGTATCACAAGCTGCGGTACTCGAACGAGGCGATCAAGACCGCCGTCGAGCTGTCGGCACGCTACATCAACGACCGCAAGCTGCCGGACAAGGCGATCGACGTGATCGACGAGACCGGTGCGGCCCAGATGCTGCTGCCGGCCGGCAAGCGTCGCAAGCTGATCACCGAAAAGGAGATCGAAGCGACGATCGCCACCATGGCCCGCATTCCGCCGAAGACGGTTTCCAAGGACGACGAGCAGGTGCTCGCCAACCTGGACAAGGAACTGCGCTCGGTCGTGTATGGCCAGGATCTCGCCATCGAGGCGCTGGCTTCGGCAATCAAGCTGTCCCGTGCGGGCCTGCGCGAGCCGAACAAGCCGATCGGCAGCTACCTGTTCTCCGGCCCCACGGGCGTCGGCAAGACGGAAGTCGCCAAGCAGCTCGCCAGCTCGCTCGGCGTCGAACTGCTGCGCTTCGACATGTCGGAATACATGGAGCGGCACACGGTCTCGCGCCTGCTCGGTGCACCTCCCGGCTATGTCGGCTTCGACCAGGGCGGCCTGCTGACCGATGGCGTCGACCAGCATCCGCATTGCGTGCTGCTGCTCGATGAAATCGAGAAGGCGCATCCGGACCTCTACAACATCCTGTTGCAGGTCATGGATCACGGCTCGCTGACCGACCATAACGGCAAGAAGATCGACTTCCGTAACGTCATCCTGATCATGACGACCAATGCGGGCGCGTCCGACATGGCCAAGGCCGCCATCGGCTTCGGTTCGTCCAAGCGCGAAGGCGAGGACATGGAGGCGATCAACCGCCTTTTCACGCCGGAATTCCGCAACCGTCTCGATGCGATCATCCCGTTCGGCTCGCTGCCGACCCCGGTCATCCATCAGGTCGTGCAGAAGTTCGTCATGCAGCTGGAAACCCAGCTGGCCGAGCGCAACGTCACCTTCGACCTCCAGCAGGACGCCATCGCCTGGCTGGCCGAGAAGGGCTACGACGAGAAGATGGGTGCCCGCCCGCTGGCGCGCGTCATCCAGGAAAACATCAAGAAGAAGCTGGCCGACGAGATCCTCTTCGGCAAGCTCAAGAAGGGCGGCGTCGTCCGCGTCTCCGTCGGCACCAAGGAAGACGGCTCGAAGGGCCTGATCCTCGACGCCGTACCGGAGACCGCGCCGATCAAGCCCAAGGCCGAGGTGGAAGAGGCTGCCGCCAAGAAGGCAAAGCCGCGCAAGGCCAAGGAAACGGTTGCCGCCGAGGCAGCACCCGCCAAGGCGAAGTCGTCGAAGAAGGCGACCGAGGCCAAGGCACCGGAGCCGAAGGACGAGCCGCCGCGCAAGTCTTCCAGCGCCGTTCCCAAGGTGCCGCGCAAGAAATAACGGCTTTACAAACGGTACGGGCCGGGCAGGAAACTGCCCGGCTTTGTTTTTTTTGCACGAGATCCCGATGACGGCCGACACCGCGCCAGACACCCAATCCCAGACCCACTGGTTCCTCATCGGCATGCGCGGGCTCTTCAGCCTGCCGGCCATCATTCTCATGCTGTCTTTCGTGGGCTTTGCCGCCTTCACCGCCGAAGCGAACATCCCGGTCGATCAGGTGATGTTCATGACGGGCATGGTCTGGGCGCTGCCCGCCAAGGTGATCCTCGTCGGCTCCATGCTATCAGGCGCGCATGTCGCCGCCGCCTTCATCGCCGTCACGCTTTCGTCCGTGCGCATGATGCCGATGGTGGCGGCGCTCATTCCGGAAATCCGCGACCGCCGCACGCCGACCTGGCTGCTGCTCATCATCTCGCACTTCGTCGCGATCACCGCCTGGGTCTTTGCCATGGAGAAGGTGCGCGACGTGCCGCGCTCCGGCCGTGTGGCGTTCTTTGCCGGGTTCGGCATCACGCTGACGGTCACCAACATCATCCTCGTCGGCCTGGTATACGGCGCCGTCTCGCACTTTCCGCCCATCGTCTCGGGCTGCCTCTTCTTCCTGACGCCGGTCTACTTCCTGACCTCGATCTGGATTTCGGCCCGTCATCGCGTGATCTACTGGGCGCTCGGCATCGGGCTTGCTCTCGGCTACCTCTTCGCCGTCATCGCGCCGGAATACGATATCCTGCTGGCCGGCATAATCGGCGGTACGGTGGCATGGTGGGCGGAAAAGCAGCTGCGGCAGAAGGAGGCCGGGCAATGAGCTTCGACGGTGTCTGGCCCTATATCTACATCGCGATTGCCGGCTGGCTGGCAACGGACATCTGGCGCTGGGCCGGCGTCATCGCCGGCAAGCGGATCGACGAAAATTCGGAAATGCTGAACTGGGTGAGGGCGGTCGCCACGGCGCTGGTGGCTGCGGTCATCGCCAAGCTCATCTTCTTCCCGACCGGCGTGCTGGAAAACTCGCCCTTGTGGTTGCGGCTCGGGTCGATCCTGTTCGGAGCCCTGTTCTTTTTCATCGGCGGACGTTTCCGCCAGCCTCTGGGCATCGCCGCGGCCATGGCCTTCCTGGCCGCGGGACTTGCGCTTACCGGTGTCTGAGCAGGCTCAGCCGGCCAGTGCCTTGCGAAGCTTCTCGGCGTTTGCCGCCAGCACGCCCTGATCCTCCATCGTGCCGGAATGTGGCCGGAGGGGGGCACCTTCCACACGCGGGATGATGTGGAAATGCAGGTGGTAGACGGTCTGGCCGGCAGCCGGTTCGTTGAACTGCATGACGGTGACGCCGTCGGCCTGGAAAGCCTCCTTCGCCGCCTTCGCCACCTTCTGCACGACGGGCAGGAGGCGCGACAGCGTTTCGGGATCGGCATCCAGGATATTGCGCGATGCCGCCTTGGGAATGACGAGCGCGTGGCCGTTCGCCTGGGGCATCACGTCCATGAAGGCGACGGTATGCTCGTCCTCATAGACGCGGTGCGACGGGATCTCGCCGCGCAGGATCTTTGCGAAGATGTTGTTGCTGTCGTAGCTCATGCCCGTCTCCCGGTCTCACTCAGTCTCGTTGTTGTCGCCGCCGCGGCGGAAGGGGCCGTGTTCGGCCAGATATTCGCCCATCATCTCCACATCGCGCCGCTCGCGCTCCAGATAGTCGGCGACGGCCCGACGAAGCCCTGGATGGGTGATGTAGTGCGCGGAATGGGTCGTGACCGGCAGATAGCCGCGCGCCAGCTTGTGCTCGCCCTGCGCGCCGGCTTCGACGCGCTTGAGGCCCCTGGCGATCGCGAAATCGATCGCCTGATGGTAGCACACCTCGAAATGCAGGAACGGGTGATCCTCGATGCAGCCCCAGTGCCGGCCGAAAAGCGTGTCGCTGCCGATGAAATTGATCGCACCGGCAACATAACGGCCGTCGCGCCTGGCCATGACCAGCATGATGTCCTCGGCCATGCGCTCGCCAATCAGGCTGTAGAATTCCCGGTTGAGGTAAGGCCGGCCCCACTTGCGGCTGCCGGTATCCATGTAGAAGGCGAAGAACTGGTCCCAGATGGATTCGGTCAGGTCCTTGCCCGTGAGCCAATCGATCTCGATGCCGTGCTCGAGGGCGGCACGACGCTCCTTCTTCAGCGCCTTGCGCTTGCGTGACGCCAGCGTCTCCAGGAAATCGTCGTGCGAGCCGTAGCCCTCATTGATGAAATGGAATTGCTGGTCGGTGCGGTGGAGATAGCCGGCCGCTTCGAAGACCGGCATTTCGTCCTGTGGCGCGAAGGTGACATGCGCCGATGAGACGTCATGGCGCTTCGCCAGCTCCTTGAGCCCCTCGGCAAGCGCCGTCTGCGTGGCGACGACCGGTTGGCCGACGCGGGAAAGCAGCCGCGGGCCCGTGGCCGGCGTGAAGGGGACGGAGGCTTGCAGCTTGGGATAATAGCGCCCGCCGGCACGCTCGAACGCATCCGCCCAGCCATGATCGAAGACATATTCGCCCTGGCTGTGGTTCTTCAGATAGGCGGGCAGGGCGCCGAGCAGGGCACCATCGTCGCCCTCCAGAAGCAGGTGCTGTCCGAGCCATCCGGTTTCGGCGACTGCGCACCCCGATTCCTCCAGCGAGGACAGGAAAGCGTGGCTGATGAAAGGGTTGTAGGGCGTCTGCGCATCCGCCCGGGAGGCGCCGGAAAGGCGGCCCCAGTCGTCCGCCGCGATATCGGCGAAAGTCGTTTCGACGCGGATGCGCACGGTTTCCGTCATCCTATGCTGTCAGGGGCTCGCGGGGATCGAAGCCCTCGAAGGTCATCTGGTCCGCGTTGAGGGCCGTGATCGTGCGCGCCTCGTCGTCGCGAACGGTCCAGGTGATGATCTGCTTGCCGAGGTCGCGCTGGCGGCTGATGAAGGCGTTGGGCAGGTGTCCGTAATAGTAGGAAATGAAGTCGAGCCCGTACTGCATGGCGTCCTCGTGCTCGGCGAAGTTTTCCGGGCGCGCGCCCTCGGCCGTCAGTCCGACCGGATGGTCGGTACCGATCGCCTTGAGGTCCTTGAGGAGCCAGTGATCGAAGCTCATCAGCGCCACGGGCCCATCGTAGCCCTCAAGTGCATCCAGAACCGCCATCGCGAAACCGTCGTCGTCGCCCTTGCGACCCTTGAGCTCCAGGATCAGCGGCACCCGGCCCTTCACGAGATCGAGCAACTGCTTCAGCGTCGGGATGCGGTCCGCCGTGCCGCCGATCGGCAACAGGCCGAGTTCGGCGGCCGTGCGCTGGCGTACGTCCCCCTCAATGCCGCAAAGGCGCCTCAGGCCGTCGTCATGAAAGACGACCGGAATGGCATCGGCCGCATATTGCAGGTCGCATTCGATGGAGAAGCCGGCCTCGGCCGCGCGGGAGAAGGCCGAGAGCGTGTTTTCCCAGACCGCGCGGTTGAGATCGTGGTAGCCGCGATGCGCAATCGGGCGCTCGGTCAGCCAGTTGAATTTGTGCATCAGGCGATTTCCATGATGGCGTCGATCTCGACCGCCGCATTCAGGGGCAGGGCGGCCATGCCGACGGCGGCACGCGCATGCTTGCCGGCATCGCCCAGCGCGCCGACGAGGAAATTGGACGCACCGTTGATGACGAGGTGCTGCTCGACGAAATCGGGCGTGGAGGCGACGAAGCCGTTGATCTTGATGACGCGCTTGATGCGCGAGAGGTCGCCGAGTGCGGCCTTGGCCTGGGCGAGCAGGCCGAGTGCGCAGAGTTCTGCTGCTTTCTGTGCACCCGCCACGTCGACGTCCTTCCCGACATGGCCGGTCACGGCGATCTTGCCGTCGCGCATCGGCAGCTGGCCGGAGATGTGGAGGACATTGCCGCTGATGACGAAGGGCACGTAATTGGCTGCGGGGGCTGCGGCGACCGGGATATCGTAACCCAGTTCCTTGACGCGGTTTTCGATTTCAGCGGACATTCCGGTCTCCGTAGTGTGTTCACCACCCTCAGATAGGGTCGGCGCGGTTCGACTGTCAGGGGCATCGCGACACGGCAGATCGCGCCATTGCAAATGAATATGTCATCGCACGGATATTGCCTCGCTTTTGCCGGAAGAGTTCATATAACATCGCCGCTGGATTCAACAGGAGGAAACGGATGTTTCGTTCATCCTTTGTCACGGCTCTTGTAGCCGGGGCATGTGTCGCCGGCAGCGGCGTGACCGGCGCTTACGCCAACCCGGCGAGCGGGCTTGCGCCGCACCGCGCCGTCTATGACCTCCAGCTCAAGGATGCGAGCGAGCGTTCCGGAATCGCGGGCATGTATGGCCGCATGGTCTACGAATTCAACGGCAGCCCCTGTGACGGCTATACGGTGAGCTTCCGCTTCGTCACGCAGGTCAATACGGGCGAGGAAACGCGCCTCACCGACCAGCAGACGACGACCTACGAGGACCTGAAGAACGGCAGCTTCCGCTTCCTGACCCGCTCCTTCACCGATGAGAAGCTGGACAAGGAAGTGCGCGGCACGGCACGCGAGGAAAAGACCGGCGTCAGCGTCGACCTGACCGCGCCGGACACCAAGCAGGTGGAACTTGCCGCCAGCCGCTTTCCGACCGAACACATGCTCGAGGTGATCGACCACGCCAAGAAGGGGGAGCGGTTCTTCGAATCGCGGATCTTCGATGGCTCCGATTCGGGCGACAAGACGTTGATGACGACGGCCGTCGTCGGCAAGAAGGAGAAGCCCAAGGCGGGCGATCCCGACGCGGACAAGGCGGGCACCTTCTCGAAGCAGGCCTTCTGGCCGGTCTCCGTTGCGTACTATAATGACACCAGCGATGGCGACGCCGTGCCGGTCTACCGCATGTCCTTCAAGCTCTATGAAAACGGCATCACCCGCGACCTGACGATGGACTACGGCGAGTTCGTGCTGAGCGGAAAGCTCGCCAAGCTTGAAATGCTCAAGCAGCAGGACTGCAAATAGGCGATCCGCCGCTTTGGCGGTGCCGGCCGTTGCCGGCAGCGCCTGATCGGGAGGAAAGAGCGCTCGCCGGCGTGTTTTTTACCCCGCTGCCCTTGATTTGCCGGGAAACTGCGGTTATGGGGCAGCCATTCCACACGTGAGACATGGGATCGTCCGGGAGAAATCCGGACTGTTCCGCCCGGTGGCGCTTCCCAAGGAAGGGCTGTTCGTCTCGCGAAGGTTCAACCGGAAAAGGATAACTAGGCATGGCATTGCCCGATTTCTCTATGCGCCAGCTTCTCGAAGCCGGCATCCACTTCGGCCACCAGACGCACCGCTGGAACCCGAAGATGAAGCCGTACATCTTCGGCGACCGCAACAACGTTCACATCATCGACCTGGCACAGACCGTTCCGATGCTGTCGCGCGCCCTTCAGGTCGTCAGCGACACCGTCGCCGGCGGCGGCCGCGTTCTCTTCGTCGGCACGAAGCGTCAGGCGTCCGACATCATCGCCGACGCTGCCAAGCGCTCGGCCCAGTACTACGTCAACGCCCGCTGGCTCGGCGGCATGCTGACGAACTGGAAGACGATCTCCAACTCGATCCAGCGCCTGCGCAAGCTCGACGAGATCCTGGCCTCGGAAGGCTCGGGCTACTCGAAGAAGGAACGCCTGAACCTCGAGCGCGAACGCGAGAAGCTTGAAAAGGCTCTCGGCGGTATCCGCGACATGGGCGGCACGCCGGACCTGATGTTCATCATCGATACCAACAAGGAATCGATCGCGATCCAGGAAGCCAAGCGTCTCGGCATCCCGGTCGTCGCCGTCATCGACTCGAACTGCGACCCGGACCCGATCGATTTCCCGATCCCCGGCAACGACGACGCCTCGCGCGCCATCGCTCTGTATTGCGACCTGATCGCCCGCGCCGCCATCGACGGCATCGCGCGCCAGCAGGGCGCCTCGGGCCGTGACCTCGGCGCCTCCGCCGAAGCTCCGGTCGAGCCGGCTCTCGAAGCCGAAGCGTAAGGCCAAGGCCGGAGCGATCCGCTCCAGCTTCCTGATCAACCGAGGCCAGAGAGACGATCCCTGGCCTCGGCTTGTTTGAAGGCCCTGCTGCCGCAATCCAAGCGGTTGCATTCGAGGCACGGGCCGGAGGTGATCTTCATCACCCTGTCATATTTCCGGGTACATTCGTTCCCAAAACCTTGAGTTCGCCGAGGTTTTTCGGCGGCACGCAACAACCGACAAGAGGCTCACAATGGCTGAAATCACCGCTGCACTGGTGAAGGAACTGCGCGAAAAGTCCGGCGCTGGCATGATGGACTGCAAGAAGGCGCTGGCTGAAAACAACGGCGACATCGAAGCGGCAATCGACTGGCTGCGCGCCAAGGGCATCGCCAAGGCCGACAAGAAGTCGGGCCGCACGGCTGCCGAAGGTCTCATCGGCGTTGCTTCTTCCGGCACCAAGGCCGTTGTCGTCGAAGTCAACTCCGAAACCGACTTCGTTGCCCGTAACGATGCCTTCCAGGGCATGGTTCGCGGCATCGCCGACGTTGCGCTCACCACCGATGGCACCGTCGAAGCCGTTGGCGCCGTGACCTACCCGGCAACCGGCAAGTCGGTCACCGACACGATCAAGGACGCCGTCGCCACCATCGGCGAGAACATGAACCTGCGCCGTTCGGCCGCCCTGTCGGTCGAAGACGGTGTTGTCGCGACCTATATCCACAATGCCGCCGCCGACCGTCTCGGCAAGCTCGGCGTTCTCGTCGCGCTCCAGTCGACCGGCGACAAGGAAGCCCTGAACGCTATCGGCCGTCAGGTTGCCATGCACATCGCAGCGACCGCGCCGCTGGCGATCCGCGCCGAAGAAGTCGATGCAGCCGTCGCCGAGCGCGAGCGCAACGTCTTCATCGAGCAGTCGCGCGCTTCCGGCAAGCCGGACGCCATCATCGAAAAGATGGTCGAAGGCCGCATGCGCAAGTTCTTCGAGGAAGTCGCCCTGCTGTCGCAGGCCTTCGTCATGAACCCCGACCTGACCGTCGGCGCTGCCGTCAAGGAAGCTGAAAAGACCGTCGGCGCGCCGATCGAAGTCGTCGGCATGGCCCGCCTCCTGCTCGGCGAAGGCGTCGAAAAGGAAGAGTCGGACTTCGCCGCTGAAGTCGCAGCCGCTGCAAAGGGCTGATTTCACTTCTTCCGCAAGGGAAAAGTAATCTCGGTTTGGAAAAGAGGAGGGCGCCGCGGGACAACCCGGCGCCCGTC
>NZ_WUMM01000007.1:0-311407 GCF_009826875.1 Shinella sp. AETb1-6
GGTCGGATGCGGGGGCTCCGACGGTTCGTTTGCGCGCCGTCCCCCTCATCCGCCTGCCGGCACCTTCTCCCCGCTGGGGAGAAGGATCGATGCCGCGACCTCTCCGTCTCCCTCTCCCCGCTTGCGGGGAAAGGGCTGGTGTGAAGGGAGGCCTCGTTCGCTTACTTCGCGGCCTCGACGGCGGACTTCAGTTCCTCGACGGCTTCCTCGGAGGAAAGCTCGCCGTTGAACTGGCGGGTCACGACGTCGTAGATCGCGTTCTTGACGGAAGCCGGATTGGCGTGGCCGTGGGCCATGGAGCCGTAGAGCGTGCCGTTGGCGTTGGCTTCCGCCAGGTCCTTGATGGCCTTCTTGCCGCAGGCGTCGAAGGCTTCGTCCGAGACATCGGTACGGGCCGGTGCGGAACCCTTGACCACGTTGAAGGCCGACTGGAAGGTCGGGCTTTCGATGGCCGAGGCCATGACGAGCTGGGCCGGAACCTTGTCAGCCGCGACCTTGAACATCGCGAACTGGTCGGAGTTGAAGGTGACAGAGCCCTGCGTGCCCGGATAGCGCATGCAGACGAAATCCTCGCCGGGCTTCTTGCCGGCCTTGATGAATTCGCCCTTCGCCCAGTCGCCCATGAACTGCACGCCGGCCTTGCCTTCGATGACCATGGCGGATGCCAGGTTCCAGTCGCGGCCCGAGAAGTTGTCGTCCACGTAGGAGCGCAGCTTCGTCATGCGGTCGAAGGCTTCCTTCATCTGGGCGCTGCCCAGCGTTTCCGGATCGAGATCGATGAAGGCCTTCTTGTAGAAGTCGTTGCCGAAGGAGAGCACGACCGCGTCGAAGATCGTCGCGTCCTGCCACGGCTGGCCGCCATGGGCGACCGGCGTGATGCCCTGTTCCTTGAACTTGTCGAGCAGGGCGACGAGTTCGTCCCAGTTCGTCGGCTCCTTGCCGCCGGCCTTGTCGAGGGCCGCCTTGTTGATCCACATCCAGTTGGTGGAGTGAACGTTGACGGGTGCTGCGATCCAGTGGCCATCATACTTGGAGAACTGCTGGAGGGCCGTCGGGATGACCTTGTCCCAGCCTTCCTTGTTGGCCACTTCGTCCAGGTTGCCGAGCGCGCCTTCCTTGGCCCAGTCGAGGATGTCGAAGCCGAGCATCTGCACGGCGGTCGGCGCATTGCCGGCCGTGACGCGGGCGCGCAGCACGGTCATGGCTTCCGTGCCGCCGCCGCCGGCAACCGGCATGTCGGTCCAGGTGATGCCCTTGGATTCGAGGTCCTTCTTGAGGACTTCGAGCGCTGCGGCTTCGCCGCCCGAGGTCCACCAGTGCAGCACTTCCACATTCTCGGCGGCGCGAGCGGCGGTGCCGCCCAGGCCCATCATGACCGCGGCGATCGCGGTGGTCGTCACAAACTTGCGCATCGTTTTCCTCCCGGTTGCAAGTTCAAGGGCGAGAACCTCCTCCCGCCGATGTCCCCGACGCATGCGGCGTCGGAATTGTCTCTCTGGCTCAATGCCGGTGTAATTTAAAACGTTGTAAATTTCCGAAGTCAAGACGCCGTGGCTTAGCGTCCGGTCACGATTTCAGAAGGCCTGTCATTCGGGATGGCAGCCCATTTTTAGGGCGGGGCCAAACATTGTGCACTGCATTGCAAACGTTATAAATTCCTGTGCGCTGCAAGATTGCAGAGCTTTGGGCGCCTCGATATTGTGCGGGCGATTGATCGTCCCGAGCCGAAGAATTGCAGCCGTGTCTCCAACCGAAAAGTCCGCCGTCCGAGAAGCCGTTTCGAATGTCTCCCGGGCGGGCAAGCCGACGCTGAAAACCATTGCCGAGATGACGGGCCTTGCCATCACGACGGTCTCTCGGGCGCTCGGCAATGCGCCGCAGATTTCGGAGAGCACGCGCCGCCGCGTTCATGCGGTCGCTGCCGAAATCGGCTACCTGCCGGATCGCGCCGCCCAGCGTCTCAAGACCGGCCGTACCAACGTCATCTCCGTGCTGCTCGACCCGCACGAGGAAATCCTCGGCTTCGGCACCTCGATCATGCATGGGCTTGCGCGCGCTTTGCAGGCGACGTCCTACCACCTTATCGTCACGCCGAACTTTCTCGACGGCAACAATGTCGATGCCGTCAACTACATCATCCGCAACGGCATGGCCGATGGCCTGATCTTTTCGCGCACCGAGCCCTTCGATCCACGCGTGCGGCTGCTTCTGGAAAACGGCTTTCCCTTCGTGACCCATGGGCGCACGGAATTCTCCACGCCGCATGCCTTCGTCGACTACGACAACTTCGCCTTCGCCTATGAAGCGACCAAGCGGCTGATCGCCAAGGGACGGCGCAAGGTCACGATCATCCTGCCGCCCCGGCGGCTGACGTTCCACCAGTATATGCTGCACGGCTTCATGACCGCCGTGCGCGAGGCGGGAGTCGCTTACGAGATCCCCGAGACGCTCGATCTCGACAGCCCCGCCGACATGATCCGCGACCACGTGCGCCGCCGCAGCGCCGAGCCCGACCCGCCGGACGGTTATACCTGTCCCGGCGAGGTCTCCGCGCTCGCGACCATTACCGGCATGAGCGACAATGGCCTCACGCTCTGCGCGGAATACGACATCGTCGCCAAGCAGACGTCGCGCCTGCTCAGTCAGATCCAGCCGAAGGTCGAGACCATCTACGAAGACCTGCCTGCTGCCGGCGAAGCGATGGGGCGGCTGCTCTTGCGCCGCATTGCCGGCGAGAGTGCCGAAGACCTGACTATGCTGCTGGGACCGCAATTCGGTTTCCCGACGCCCTGAGCGGGCGGCGCGGCCGGTCCCATTCCTGGTTGTCGGGGCCATCCGGTTCATCGCGGCATCCACCAGCCGGTGCGTGCGCCGATATGCATGTTGAGCGTCTTGGTCTCCGTGTAGTCCTCCACCGCGTGGCGGCCGAGTTCGCGGCCAAGCCCGGACTGGCGGTAGCCGCCGAAGGGCAGTTCGGACGCGCCGTCCATGAAGGTGTTCATCCAGACCGTGCCGGCGCGCACCTTGCGGCCGATGGTGAGGCACGTATCGAAATCACGGCTCCAGACGCCGGCCGACAGGCCGTAGTCGATGGCGTTGGCAATGCGGATAGCCTCTTCCGTCGTATCGAATGTCAGCACCGACAGCACCGGCCCGAAAACCTCTTCGCGGGCGACGGCCATATCGGGCTTGACGCCGGAGAGGATCGTCGGCGCCATGAACTGGCCGAGACCGAGATCGAGCGCGCCGCCACCGAGTGCGACCGAGGCGCCGGCCTTCGACGCGCTGTCGACATAGGCGCCGATCTTGTCGAGATGCTGCGGCGTGATGATCGCGCCGACCTGGGTCGTGGGATCGAGCGGATCGCCGACCTTGACCTTCTTCGCGAGTTCCGCGATGCGCGCCGTCACGTCATGCGCGATGGACGCGTGCAGGATCAGCCGCGAGCCGGCATTGCAGCATTCGCCGGCATTGAAATAAGCGCCGAACACGGCGGCGTCGACGAAGGCGTCGAGATCGGCATCCGGGAAGACGATCTGCGGGTTCTTGCCGCCGAGTTCCAGCGAGACTTTCTTCAGCGTCTGCGCTGCATTGGCCATGGTGAGACGGCCGACACCAGTGGAGCCGGTGAAGGAAACCATGTCGACATCGGGATGCGTCGTCATCGCGCTGCCTACCTCCGGGCCGGTGCCGGTGACGATGTTGACGACGCCGGCGGGCACGCCGGCCTCGATGAGGATTTCGCCGAGAACCAGCGTGGAGCCGGAGGTCATCTCCGAAGGCTTCACGACCGTCGTGCAGCCTGCCGCCAGCGCAAAAGGTAACTTCTGGCTTACGATCAGGAAGGGGAAGTTCCACGGCGTGATGATCGACACGACGCCGATGGCCTCGCGCAGCACGACGCCGAGCGTGCCATCGCCGAGCGTGTTGTAGCTTTCGCCGTGCAGGTTGCGGGCGAGGGCCGCGGCATAGCGCCAGATATCCACGGCGCCGCCCAGCTCGGCCTTGGCCTGGCTGATCGGCTTGCCGCTTTCGATCGTGTCGAGAAACGCCAGTTCGTCCGCGCGTGCGGCGATGAGGTCTGCGGCCTTGAGCAGGATATTGGAGCGCTCCGCCCCGGTCATGTTGGGCCATGGGCCGTTGTCGAAGGCTCTCCGCGCGGCGGCTATCGCGCGTTCGGCATCGGCCTTCGTGCCGGCCGGATAGCGGCTGACGACGACGCCGTGACCCGGCGCGACGCGCTCGATTGCGTTGTCAGCACCTTGCGTCCACGCCCCGTCGATCAGCATGCGGAAATCGCGTGCCTTGAAGTTCTCCAGCGCCTTCGGCTTCACATGCGCGGTCATCACCATTCTCCCTTGAAATCTGCGGGGCGCTTGCCCGTGAAGGCGGCGACACCTTCCTTGAGGTCCCCGGTCTTGGCGACGAGGATGGAGCCGAGCGCTTCCACCGCCGCGCCGTTATCCTCACCATTCGCCACGGAAATCATTAGCTTGGAAATTTCCGTCGCGGCCGGCCCGCGTACAGCGATGCGGGCCGCATAGGCCCGGGCCGCGTCAACGGCCGTGCCCGTTTCGACGACTTGATCGACGATGCCGAGCGCCAGGGCCTCCGCTGCCGTCAGCACCTCGCCGCCCAGCAACATGCGCCGCACGGCTTGTGCGCCGAAGCGCTTGACCAGCCGTTGTGTGCCGGACCAGCCGGGCACCATGCCGAGACCGGCCTCCGGCAGGCCGATCTTCACCTGGCTTTCGGCGATGCGGATATCGGCGGCGGCCGCCAGTTCCAGCCCGCCGCCCAGCGCGTGTCCGTTGACCGCGGCGATCAGCGGCATGCGCAGCGTCGCCAGCCGTTCGAAGACCCGGTGGCCGAAACGCACCCAGGCGTGGCCGAACTCATTGGCTTCCATGCCCGCCCAGGCGCGGATGTCGCCGCCGGCGGAAAAGGCCTTGCCCTCGCCGGTCAGGATCGCGACGCGCACGGCCGCATTGGCTTCGACGTCGTCGCAGGCGGCGGAAAGTTCCTTCAGCATGTCGATGTCGAAGGCATTCGCCTTTTCCGGCCGCGCGACGGTCATGATCGCAACGGCGCCCTCGACTCTCACCCTGATGCGCGGCTCAGCCATGGTTGTCCCTCGCCAGTGTGCGCGGGGCCTTCTGCGGCAGTGTCAGGCCGATCGGCGCATCCGTGAAGAGCGCGGCGTCCATCACCTTCATATCCGGCGAGACGATGAGATCGAATTCCGACTGGTCGAGGATATGGGCCTGGAGATCGACGCCGGGCGCGATTTCGGTCAGCACGATGCCTGCGGGCGTCAACTTCAGCACGCAGCGCTCGGTGACATAGGTGATGTCCTGACCCTGCGCGACGCCGCGCGGGCCCGAGAAGGTGACATGCTCGACGGCATCGACCAACTTCTTGAGCTTGCCTTCCTTCTCGATGACGAGCTTGCCGTTCTCGATGGCGAGCTTCGCGCCGGCGTTGAACATGCCGGAAAAGACGATCTTCTTCGCCCGCGCCGTGATGTCCACGAAGCCGCCGGCGCCGGCCGTCACATGCGGCCGGAAGGAAAGCTTCGAGACATTGACCGAGCCATCCTTGCCGATCTCCAGGAAGGACAGCAGCGACGCATCGAAGCCCGCGCCCTGGAAATAGGTGAACTGATAGGGCGAGGGCATGAAGGCATCGGCGTTCGAGGCGCAGCCGAAGGCGAAGTCGAGCAGCGGCACGCCGCCAACGGCACCCTGTTCGATCACCCAGGTCACCGCGCCGTGCAGACCCTCTTCCAGCAGGATGCGGGGCACATTGGCGGAAATGCCGAAGCCGAGATTGACGGCGCTGCCCGCCTCGAGCTCCTGCGCGACACGCCGGGCAATGACCTTCTGGATGTTGAATTCAGGCACGCGGAATGTGTCCAGCGGCCGGAAGATCTCGCCTGAAATGGCGGGATCGTAGAGCGTCTGCGTCGTCTGTTTCTGGTCCGGATCGACGACGATATAGTCGACCAGCACGCCGGGGACGCGCACGTCGTGCGGCTTGAGCGCGCCATCCTTGGTGATGCGCTTGACCTGCGCGATGACGATGCCGCCATTGTTGCGGGCGGCCAGCGCCTGGTCGAGCCCACCGAGATAGGCGCCCTCATGTTCATAGGTCAGGTTGCCGCGCTCGTCGGCCGTCGTGGCGCGGATGATCGCCACCTGCGGTGCTATGGCCTTGAAGTAAAGCCATTCCTCGCCGGCAAAGGTGATCTTCTCCACCACCGGTTCCTGCGACGCCGCGGCATTCATGGCGCAGCCTTCGCGGGTGGGATCGACGAAGGTTTCGAGGCCGACCTTGGTGATGACGCCGGGCCGCTTGGCGGCGGCCTCGCGATGCATATCGAAGAGAATCCCCGAGGGGATATTGTAGGCCGGAATCTCGTTGCCGGTGATCATCTGCCAGATCAGAGGCGGCTCGGACGAGGAGGGGCCGGAGGGATAGGAGCCGCCGATAATCTTCTTCAGGAGGCCCTTCCGGGCGATATGGTCGACACCCTTGATGCCGCTCATGTCGCCGGCTGCGATCGGGTGCAGCGTGGTGATGTTCCTGGGGTGGCCGGTTTCTTCGAAACGCGCGCCGATCGCCTGCAACATGAGGTCCGGGCAGCCGAGGCCCGACGACGAGGAGACCGAAACGACGGCTTCGTCAGGAATGAGGTCTGCGGCCTCGCGCGGTGTGATGTGCTTGCCCATTGTCCGTTCCGAATTTCGTCTCAAATGCCGGGCGCGATCTTGACCGCGCCGCCGTTGCGCGCGGCCTCCACCACGGCAAGCCCCGTCGCCAGCGACCAGATGCCGTCTTCGCCCGTCGCGGAGGGCTTTCCGTTGCCCGCGATGGCGGCATGGAAAGCCGAAAGCGCGGTTTCATAGAGGTTCGCCTGGTCGAGCGGCAGGTCGTGCTCGCCGTCGGCATCGCGCAGCGTTACAGACCCGGTCGCGCGCTGCGTCATGACGTTGCGGCCGATCAGCGAGCCTTCGGTGCCATGCACTTCAAGCCCCGTTTCAGCGAATTTCGTCGTGAAGCCATCGTGGAACTGCGCGACCACGCCATTCTGGAAGCGCAGCACGCCCATCACGGCGTCTTCCAGCCCGGCCTTGCCCATGCCGCCCGATTGCGAGAGGGCGATCGCTTCCACCGGGTCGCTGTCGAGAACGAAGCGCAGCGTATCCGCGTCGTGTACGGTGATATCGAGAATGACGCCACCACCGGCTTCGGGCTTTTCGAGGCGCCAGCCCTGCAGATGAGGCGGCAGGTAGACGGCATGGAAGACGCGGGCCGCCAGCGGCGTGCCGATGCGGCCGGCCTTGATGGCCTTGCGCATGGCGCGGTGGGTGGCCGCGTTGCGCAGATGGTGGTTGGTCGCCAGGACGACACCGGCATCCTTCGCGGCCTGCACCATGGCGCGGGCGTCGTCCAGCGACATGGCGAGCGGCTTTTCGCACAGGATATGCTTGCCGGCTTTCGCGGCGGCGAGCGCCTGGTCGCGATGCAGTTCATTGGTCGTGGAGATATAGACGGCATCGATCGCGGGATCCTTCACGAGGTCGTCGAGCGATGTGACGGCCTTGGCGATGCCGTGGTCGTCGGCGTATTTGCGGCCGCGTTCGGCGTTGCTGCTCATTACGGAGACGACGTCGCCGCCGGTGGCGCGGATTGCGCCGATCATCCATTCACGGGCAATCGTGCTTGCCCCGATCAAACCCCACCGCGTCATGCAGACATCCTCCCTGCTTTTTCTCCCGCCCCGCAGCTCTGGCGCACGACGAGGCGCACGGAACCGACGATGGCTTCGGGCTCCACCTTGCCCGTATTGATCTGCTTCAGCAGCAGTTGCGCGGCACGGCGGCCCATGCCCTGCGGATCGACGGAAACCGTCGTCAGCGCCGGCACGGCGGTCTCGGCCTCTATCACGTCGTCGAAGCCGACCACTGCAAAGTCGCGGCCGGGCTCCCTGCCGGCGGCGCGCAGTCCGTCACAGACGCCGAAGGCGGCCGCGTCGTTGAAGCAGAGCGCGGCCGTCGGCGGAGCGGGCAGCGACAGGGCGCGCTCGATGGCGGCGACGCCACCGGCGCGCGAGGCCGTCGAGCCGATCACCAGCATATCCGGCGCCTCGAAGCCTGCTTCCACCAGCGCATCGCGCCAGCCCTGCACCCGTTCCGCAAAGACGGTGGTGTTGGCGATGCCGCCGAGAAAGGCGATGCGGCTGTGGCCGAGCGAGACGAGGTGTGCGACGGCGGCCTTCGCGCCGGCATAGTTGTCGGAAACGAGGGAAGAGACCTTGGCGCCCACCACATTGCGCACCACGGATACGACCGGGATGC
The DNA here is from genome assembly GCF_009826875.1 of Shinella sp. AETb1-6. Lineage (NCBI taxonomy): Bacteria > Pseudomonadati > Pseudomonadota > Alphaproteobacteria > Hyphomicrobiales > Rhizobiaceae > Shinella > Shinella sp. AETb1-6. The sequence goes on from NZ_WUMM01000007.1 coordinate 8,361, forward strand.
CGCTGGCGGCCAGCGGTTTCAGGTCGGCGGCTTCCGTTCCCCGGGCTGGCGAGATGATCAGGCCGGAAATGCCGTGTTCGCGCATCGAGGCGACGACCTCTCGCTGGCGATCCACGCTTTCGGCGGAGTTCGACAGGAACTGCACATAGCCGGCGGATTGCATGACCATGTCCATGCCGACGGCGAGCTCGGCGAAGAACGAGTTCGTCAGATCGTTCACGATGATGCCGATGATGCGCGACGAGGCGGACTGGCGCAGGTTTGCCGCACCGCGATTGTAGACATAGCCAAGCTCGCGGATGACCGCGTTCACCTTGGCGCGCGTCGCCTCATTGACGAGCGGGCTTGCCTGCAGGACGAGCGAGACGGTCGACTTCGACACGCCGGCGGCGCGCGCAATGTCGACAACGGTCACCCGGCTTTTGCTCACTGTCATCCTCCCGACATCGAGCTTTTCGCTCGCTTGTTGGCGGGTAATTAATTGGAACGTTCCAAATATGTCAAGTGGATTTTCGGCATCTTGGTGTCGTCGATCTTCTTTAAGGCATCCTGTCGCGCAACGTCAGTGCATCCACGGGCGTTTTGGCGGTTTTGATGAAGAGGGCCGTATCGTGACGTGGGCGGTCAAAGTAGAAAGCGAAGATCGCAATGCCTCTTGAAATTTGGAACGATCTAAATTATTGCGCTTGAAAACCCTTGGGAGGATGTCGTGTCAATCAGCCTTTCCCTGCCGCTCGCCGATGGCGGAACAGAAGCCTATGCCTTGGTGGGCACGCCCACACCGCGCCCGGCAGCCACGCCGTCGTTCAACCGCATCGCCTATGCCGCCGCGCATGTGGTTTCCGATCCGCGCCGCGACGCCCGGCCCTGGGAGGCGCCGGCCATCGACTGGGAGCGCACGATGGCCTTTCGCCATCACCTCTGGTCGCTCGGCTTTCGCATTGCCGAGGCGATGGACACCTCGCAGCGCGGCATGGGGCTCGACTGGGCCGGTGCGCAGGAACTCATCCGCCGCTCGCTTGCCGAGGCGAAAACGGTGCCGGGCGCGGACCTCGCCTGTGGTGCCGGCACGGATCACCTCAACCCGGTGGATGCCCGTTCCCTTGATGATGTCATCAGGGCCTATGAGGAGCAGGTCGGTTTTGTCGAAAAGCAGGGCGGGCGCTCCATCATGATGGCAAGCCGGGCGCTGGCGCGCATCGCTCGCTCGCCGGACGACTACCGCAAGGTCTATGGCCGAATTCTCGGCCAGGCGAAGGACAAGGTCGTGCTGCACTGGCTGGGCGACATGTTCGATCCGCAACTGCGGGGTTACTGGGGCTCGCAGAATTTCGAGCCGGCACTTGATACGGTCATCTCGATCATCGGGGAGAACCGCGCCAAGGTCGAAGGCATCAAGATCTCCCTGCTCGACAATGCCTACGAAGTGGCGCTGCGCAATCGCCTGCCGGAAGGGGTGCTCTGCTTCACGGGTGACGACTTCAACTATGCCGAACTGATCGAAGGCGACGGGGTGAAGTACAGCCACGCACTGCTCGGCATCTTCGATGCCGTCGCGCCGCAGGCCTCGCAGGCACTGGCTTCACTTGCGGCAGGCGACGTGGCAACGTTCCGGGCCATTATCGAACCGACGGTTCCGCTGTCGCGCAAGATCTTCGAAGCGCCGACGCAGTATTACAAGGCGGGCGTCGTCTTCCTTGCCTGGCTGAATGGCCACCAGGATCATTTCACCATGCCGGCCGGCATGCAGTCCGCCCGCGGTGTCGTGCATTATGCGGATGTTTTCCGTCTGGCCGACAAGGCCAATGTGCTCGACAAGCCGGAGTTGGCGGCCGCACGGATGAAAAGCCTGATGACGGTGCTCGGCGTTTCCTGAGATAGCTGTGGATGACCGGCCGTTTGGCCGGTCGATCGCGCCGTCAGGCGTTAAACTCCCGGTCTCGAAATGTGTGACGGGAGCAGGATATGACGGCTGGCGACGTGAAGATCGGCGAGAGCTGGAAGGCGCCGCTGGCGGCGGAATTCTCCAGCCCGTACATGGCGGAGCTGAAAGCCTTCCTGCTGGAACAGAAGCAGGAGGGCAAGCGGATCTTTCCCAAGGGCGCGGAATATTTCCGGGCGCTCGATCTGACGCCGCTCGACGAGGTGCGCGTCGTCATCCTCGGCCAGGATCCCTATCACGGCGAAGGACAGGCCATGGGACTGTCCTTTTCGGTGCAGCCGGGCGTGCGTATTCCGCCCTCGCTCGTCAACATCTACAAGGAATTGCAGGATGATCTCGGCATTCCCCCGGCGCGGCACGGCTCTCTGGAGCATTGGGCGAAACAGGGCGTGCTGCTGTTGAACAGCGTGCTGACGGTGGAGATGGGCCGCGCGGCCTCACATCAGGGCAAGGGCTGGGAACGCTTTACCGATGCGGTGATCCGCGTGGTGAACGAGCAGGAAAAGCCCGTCGTCTTCATTCTCTGGGGCTCCTACGCCCAGAAGAAGGCGGCCTTCGTCGATAGCCGCCGTCACCTCGTGCTGCGCTCGCCGCATCCTTCGCCGCTCTCGGCGCATAACGGCTTCTTCGGCACCAAGCCCTTCTCCAAGGCAAATGCCTTTCTCGAAAAGCATGGCCGCAAGCCGATCGACTGGCAGTTGCCGGCGACGCCTCAGTAGTGCGCCGGCTGCTTCTTAACGCACCAGTGTCTCGTCAAGCAGGGCCATAACCTTTTCCGCGTCGATGCCGATGCAGGCGTGCTGGCTCGGCAGGCCGTCCCAGTCGCCCGGCGGGAAAGCGCGACCGTCCGGCTTCTGGATGGTCTGGCCGTCCGCGATACCGCCGGTCACGACGCGGATCGCGCCGCGGCGGGTGGTGAAGAATTCCGGTGCGACGAGGTAGACGCAGGCGCAGCTGTCATGCACCACCATGCCCTCGTCCTGCACGTGCCGGCCGTAGAAATCGATATAGAACCGGGAGATATCGGAGAGCAGCTTCAGGTGCCTGCCGTTGGCTGCGGTGAGTTCAGCAAGGCGCTTGCGCGTCATCACGGTTTTCATCGTGACGTCGAGACCGACGACGACCACGTTCCAAGATGCGCCCATCACCACGTCGGCCGCTTCCGGGTCACCATGGATATTGGCCTCGGCGGCGGGCGTGATGTTGCCCGGCACGTCAAAGGCGCCGCCCATGATGATGACCTGCTTCACGAGGTTCGCGATGTCAGGGTCTTCCCGCAGCGCGTCGGCGAGGTTCGACATGCGGCCGACGGCAATCAGCGTCACTTCACCCGGATTGGCGCGAACGGTGTCGATGATGAAGCGGTGGGCAGGACGCGGATCGACGGGAAGATCGATCGTCTCGGGCACGCCGATATTGCCCAGTCCGTCATGGCCGTGGATCATCACCGGCCAGTCGGCCGTGTTGCGTGCGGGATCGTAGGTCTGGCCGTTGCCCTTGGCGACGGGGGCATCGATGCCCCATTCGCGCTTGAGAAACAGCGCGTTGCGCGTGGTCGTCTCGATAGAGGCATTGCCGAAGACGGTGGTGATGCCGATCAGGTCGATTTCGGGATGGTTGTGCAGGAACAGCAGCGCCATGGCGTCATCGACGCCCGGGTCCGTGTCGAAAATTACCTTATGCATATGGTTCTCTGTCTTGTTGTTCTTATGAGAGGTGCCGCTTACTGGAAGCGGGTGATGGAGAAGGGGGCAAGCGCATCGTCGCGTTCGCCGGCCAGCAGCCGGGCGACGTGGCGTCCGGTCGTGGCGGAAAGCGTCAGGCCGAGATGGCCGTGGCCGAAGGCGAAGGCAATACGCGGGTCGCGCGGGTGCAGGCTGATCACCGGCAGCGAATCCGGTGTCGAGGGGCGACGCCCCATCCATTCCGTGCCGCCTTCCTCCTGAAGATCGGGCACGTAGCGGCGCATCTTCCTGCGCATGGCGGCGGCGCGCTTGTAGTTTGTAGGCGCTTCCGGCGATGCGAGCTCGACGGCGCCGCCGATGCGCAAGGCGTTCTCGAAGGGTGTCGCGACAAAGCCGTGCTCGGAGAAGAACACCGGCATTTCGAGCATCGTCGACGGGTTCATGAAGGTCGTGTTGTAGCCGCGCTCCGTTTCCAGGAGCACCTTCAGGCCGAGATCGGCCACGAAGCGGCGCGACCAGACGCCGGCGGTGATCACCAGCTTGTCGAAGGTGAACTCCCGCCCGCCCTCGGTCCTGACGGTCACGCCGTCTGCGGCCTGCGCCACGGACGCGATCGTCGCATCCAGCAACGTGGCGCGCTCGCGCAATACAGCCTGCAAGCGGCGCAGGAAGGTCAGCGGATAATCGAAGGTGCGGTAGCCATCGTTGAAGATGGCGCCGGCGAAGGTGCCCTGCAGGGCCGGCACGCGGCGGCGTGCCTCTTCCGGATCGAGTTTCTCGACATTGCAGCCGATCAGCCGGGCATTCTCCGCCTCGTGGGCGAACGCCTTGTCGCGCGCGGCAACGTTATCGAAGACCGTCAGCGCGCCGGTGTCGCGCATATGGCCGGAAATACCGGCGAGATGGCCGAGGTGCACATGGTCGGCCTCGGCCGTCTTCATGAGATGCAGCAGGGCGGCGCGGCTGGCGGCGACCTTGCCGGCGCGGGCGCAGAGCAGCAACCGGATGAGCCACGGGGCAAGTGCCGGCAGGTCCTGCCATCGCAGGGTGAGTGGGCCGAGCGGATCGAGCAGCCATTTCGGAACGGAGAGCAACATGTCCGGACGGGCGATCGGGTCGATTTCCGGCACCGCCAGGATGCCGGCATTGCCGACGGATGCGGGAAGGCCGCCGGCGTCGCGCTCCAGAACGGTGACGCTGTGGCCTTGCTCAAGCAGATGAAGGGCTGTGGCGCAGCCGATGATGCCGCCGCCGACGATTCCGATATGCGCCATGCCGTCCCGTCTGTGTCGATTTCCACGCTGGCGGCCGAAGCATGCCGGCCGTTTGCGCGGGACGATAAACGCAAACGGCATGGCTGTCGACAGCGCGCAAAGCGTCTCGATCAGACCTGTTCGGCCGGCCTGCGGTTGCGGGCGATCTGCCGCAGGAAGGCGAAAACGAAGAGGATCGACATCAAAAGCACGATGGTCGGTGCCGGTGCGCTGTCGATGATGAAACTCAGCCAGATACCGCAGAACGAGGACCCGACGGCGACGAGCACGGCGACGGCCAGCATGGCCGGGAAGCGGCGCGTCAGGAGCGCGGCGATGGCCCCCGGCGCAACCAGCATGGCGATGGCGATGATGATGCCGACAGCTTTCAGCGCGCCGACGACGACGAGCGACAGCACGGCCAGCAGCCCGTAATGCAGCAGCCTGACCGGCAGCCCGATGGCCGACGCGTGCTGCCGGTCGAAGGCATGGACCAGCAGATCCTTGCGGAAGGCGAGAATGAAGCTTGTGGAGGCCGCTGCGATGACGGCGGTTTCCAGAAGGTCGGAAGCACCGATACCCAGCATGTCGCCGAACAGGATGTGGTCGAGGTGGATATCGGGCTGGATTTTCACATAGAGCACCAGGCCGAGCGCGAACATGCCGGAAAAGACGATCCCGAGAATCGTATCCTCCTTCACGCGGCTGTTGTCCTTGAGGTAGCCGGCCGCCAGCGCACAGAACAGGCCCGCGACGAAGGCGCCGGCCGCGAAGGGCAGGCCGAGCACATAGGCACCGACGACGCCGGGCAACACGGCATGGGAGACGGCATCGCCCATCAGCGACCAGCCCTTCAGGACGAGGTAGCAGGATAGCAGTGCCATCGGCACGGCGATCATCAGCGTCACCAGAAAGGCATTCTGCATGAAGCCGAGCTGGAAGGGCAGGAGCGCGAGTTCAAGCGTTTCGCTCATGACGGAAGGCTTTCGGTGGTTGCAAGCGCCAGCCGGCTTTTGCGGCGGGCGGCCAGCAATCCGTGTTTCGGTGCGAACAGGAAGGCAAGGAGGAAGATCGCCGTTTGAAGCACGACGATGATGCCCCCGGTCGCGCCATCCAGGAAATAGGAAAGATAGGCGCCAACGAAACTCGTTCCCGCCCCGAGCGCGGCGGCGATCACGATGAGACGCTGGAAGCGGTCCGTCAGGAGGTAGGCGGTTGCGCCCGGTGTCACCACCATGGCGACAACGAGGAAGGCGCCGACGGTCTGCATGGCGGCGACCGTGGAGGCGCTGAGCAGCGTGAAGAACAGGATCTTCAGGCCCGTCGGGTTTATGCCGATGGAGCGGGCATGGCTCTCGTCGAAGAAGGCGACCATCAGGTCCTTCCACTTGAGAAGGAGGATGACCAGCGTGACGAAGCCGATGATGGCGAGCTGGATCGTGTCCTCGCGGGTGATGGCGAGGATGTTGCCGAGCACGATGGTCTGGATGTTCACCGGGGTGGGCGAGAGCGACACCATGAAGAGGCCGAGGCCGAAGAAGGAGGAGAAGATCATGCCGATGATGGCATCTTCCTTCAGCCGCGTCTGACGGTTCAGGAACAGCATGGCCGCGGCGGCAAGCCCGCCGGACAGGAACGCGCCCGCCGCGAAGGGCAGGCCGAGCATATAGGCGCCCGCCACGCCCGGCACGATGGAGTGCGAGAGCGCGTCGCCGATCAGCGACCAGCCCTTCAGCATCAGATAGGCCGAAAGAAAGCCGCAGATGCAGCCCACCAGCGCGCTCACCCACATGGCATTGACCATGTAGCCATAGGTGAAGGGCTCGAGGAGCAGGTCGGTCACGGCACCTTCTCCTGCTCGCGCTCGCTGTAGATGACGAACGGGCGCTCATCGTCGGTGATGACCTTGACCGAACGCTTGTCCTCGTCGTCGTGCAGGTCCTGGCCGCCGAGAATGAAGTGGCGCAGCACGCCGCCGAAGGCCTTTTCGAGATTGGCCTCGGTGAAGGTCTCGGCGGTCGGGCCGGAGGCGATGACCGTGCCCTTGACGAAGACGGTCCGATCGCAGAAATCCGGGACGCTGCCCAGATTGTGCGTGGAAACCAGCATGACGCGGCCTTCGTCGCGCAGCTTGCCGAGCAGTTCGATGATCTGCTCCTCGGTGGTGACGTCGACACCGGTGAACGGCTCGTCGAGCAGGATCACCTGGCCTTCCTGCGCAAGCGCCCGCGCGAGGAAGACGCGCTTTCTCTGTCCGCCCGAGAGTTCGCCGATCTGGCGCTTGCGATAGGCGCTCATGTTGACGCGCGAAAGCGCCTCGTCGACCATCTCGTGATCGCGCTTGGAGGGGATGCGCAGCCAGTTCATGTGGCCGTAGCGCCCCATCATTACCACGTCCTCGACCAGCACGGGAAAGGTCCAGTCGACCTCCTCGGCCTGCGGCACATAGGCGACGAGGTTCTTCTTCAAGGCTTCCTGTACGGAAAGGCCGAGGATCGTCACATTTCCGGCGGCGATGGGCACGAAGCCCATGATCGCCTTGAAGAGCGTCGACTTGCCGGCGCCGTTGACGCCGACAAGGGCGGTGATGGTGCCTTTCGGCACGGAGAAGCTGGCCTGCCGAAGGGCGGTGTGCCCGTTGCGATAGGTGACCGTCACATTGTCGGCGACGATGCCGTCGACCTTCCTGGGCTTGCTTCCCATCATCATTTCGAGAGGCCTTCCACGATTGTCTCCGACGTCACGCGCAAGAGGTCGAGATAGGTCGGGACGGGGCCGTCCGCTTCGCTCAGCGAGTCGACATAGAGCACGCCGCCATAGGCTGCGCCCGTTTCGGCCGCGACCTGCTTGGCCGGGTCGGCCGAGACGGTGCTTTCGCTGAAGACGACATGGATGTTGTGCTCGCGCACCGCGTCGATGACGGCCTTCACCTGCTTGGGCGTGCCCTGCTGGTCGGCGTTGATCGGCCAGAGGAAGAGTTCCTTCAGGCCGAAATCGCGGGCGAGGTAGCTGAAGGCGCCTTCGCTGGTGACGAGCCAGCGCTTCTCTTCCGGCAGCGCGCCGATCTTCGCCTTCATCTCCTCGTCGAGCGCCTTGATCTTCTCGCCATAGGCCTTGGCATTGGCGTCATAGGTCGCGGCGTTCGCCGGATCGAGCGCGACCAGCGCCTTGCGGATGTTCTCGACGTAAACAAGCGCATTGTCCGGCGACATCCAGGCATGCGGGTTCGGCTTGCCCTGATAGGGGCCCTCGACGATGCTCATCGGTTCGATGCCGTCGCTCACGACGACGTTCGGCACGTCGCCGAGATTGGCGAGGAATTTCTGAAACCAGAGTTCCAGGTTGAGACCGTTCCACAGCACCAGCTTGGCGTCCTGCGCCTTGAGGATATCGCGCGGCGTCGGCTGGTAGTTGTGGATCTCCGCACCCGGCTTGGTGATGGATTCCACCACTGCGGCATCACCGGCAACATTGGCAGCGATATCGGCGATGATCGTGAACGTCGTCACCACCTTCGGCTTTTCCTGGGCGAAGGCGGGCGCTACGGCGAGAAGGGGCAGGCTGAGGATAAGGGCATTGAACGAACGGCGGAACATGAAGGGTCCTAAACTGCTTTTGCGAATGAGTTGCATTAAACTATAGGGCGCTTTTGGCCGCTGTCAACGCTATTGCAAATCATTCGCAACTATGTGCCGAAATGAACCCGTCCCCCTTAAAACTTCCGAAACGCCCTGCTTGTAGAGTGCGCTCAGTTCGCGCGCTCTCGGCGCGTTCGTTGTTCTGCGTTCCAAGAGAAGTCCGTCGCCCGTGAAGCTGCTCCCGATCTCGTTCCGCTTGTCCCGGAAGCTTCTGATCATTGTTGCCGGTGTAACGGTGCTGACCGGTGCGTCCGGTGCCGCCGCCATCTTCGTCGGGCGCGACGTTCTGCTCGGCCCCTCGACGGAAACGGTATCAGGGGCCGCCTGCACGACGGTCACCACCGTGCGGCTTGATCGCGACGGGCAGCAGTGGCTGCGCAAATATGTGCGCTCCGACGCCAAGGACGGCGAGGTTCGCGTCAAGACCGCGCTGCGTGTCGCCGGTGCGGTTTCCAATGCGGAAGAGGCCGATCTCTACCAGGTGATCATGCTCGATGCCGCCGGTCCGGTCTATCGGGCCGACATGCGCGGCCGTGCCATCGGCGCCGAAGTGCTTTTCGCGCGTGACCCCTCGGCCATTCCCGGCATGAGCGCGCCCTTCGTCGCCCGCTATACGGATGGAAAGCCGGCGGGCAACGGCGAATTCTACGGCGAACGCAAGGAGCTTTCGCTCGACGAGATCAAGACCATCGTCACCGCCATGACGGAACGGGAAGACTGTGTCGATCCCAATGCGGTGGCCGAGGCCGGCAAATCCGGCGGGCATGGCGAGGCGAAGCCGGAGGAGGGCGGCCACGAGGCGCCGGCCGATGGCCACGCCTCTGCCGACACGGCCGAGGAAGGCTCGCACGAGGTTGCCGCGAGCGGTCACTGACGGCGGTTCCATCCGCCGCACGGCAACTTTGCCGTTGTACAGCACCGCCCAACTTTGCTAGCAGAAGCACACGATTTTGACCCCGTACCGGCCGGTGTGCCGACCTTCTCCCGGCGGAGAGGGTGAGGAAAGTTGACATGCCCGATCTTCTGCTTGAACTCCGCTCCGAGGAAATCCCTGCCCGCATGCAGCGCAAGGCGGCAGGCGACCTGAAGAAGCTGGTCACCGATGCGCTTGTCGAGGCGGGCCTGACCTATGAGGGCGCACGCGAATACTGGACCCCACGTCGCCTGACACTGGATATCCGCGGCCTCAACGCCCGCTCCAGCGACGTGCGCGAGGATATCAAGGGCCCGGCAACATCCGCGCCGGAGCAGGCGATCCAGGGCTTCCTCCGCAAGGCGGGCCTTGCCTCGATTGCCGAGGCCCACGTTCACAGCGATCCGAAGAAGGGCGACTTTTACGTCGCCCACGTCGTCAAGCCGGGCCGCGTAGCCGATGAGATCATCGCCGAGGTGATGCCCGGCATCATCAGGAACTTCCCCTGGCCGAAGCCGATGCGCTCCGGCGCGGAATCGGCCAGGCCCGGCTCGCTGCAATGGGTGCGCCCGCTGCAATCCATCGTCTGCACCTTCGGTTCGGAAACCGAGGAAACCCGCGTCGTGCCGTTCGAGATCGGCGGCATCGTCGCCGGCAATGTCACCTATGGCCACCGTTTCCACGCGCCGGAGCCGATCACCGTGCGCCGCTTCGAGGATTATGCCGCCAGCCTCGAAAAGGCGAAGGTCGTGCTCGATGCCGAGCGCCGCAAGCAGATCATCGCGACCGACGCCAACAATATCGCCTTTGCCAACGGTCTTGAACTGGTCGAGGACGAGGGGCTGCTGGAAGAGGTGTCCGGTCTCGTCGAATGGCCGCAGGTGCTGATGGGCACGTTCGAGGAGGATTTCCTGTCGATCCCGTCGGAAATCATCCGCCTGACGATCAAGACGAACCAGAAGTGTTTCGTGACCCGCAAGCCGGGCGCCGACACGCTTTCCAACCACTTCATCCTCGTTTCGAATATCGAGGCGAAGGATGGCGGCAAGGAGATCGTGCATGGCAACGGCAAGGTCGTGCGTGCGCGGCTCTCCGATGCCAAGCATTTCTGGCTGCGCGACCAGGGCGACCTGCCGGATCTCGACACGCTGCAGGCCTCGGCCGAAAAGTTCGGTCTCGATCTTTCGAAGCCGCTCGACCAGCGCATGGCCAAGCTCGACGCTCTCAACGTGACCTTCCACGCGAAGCTGGGCACGCAGGGCGAGCGCGTCGCGCGCATCCGCACGCTCGCAGCCGAACTCGCCCCGATCATCGGCGCCGATCCGGCGCTGGTCGACCGGGCCGTGGTGCTCGCCAAGGCGGACCTGCGCACGGAGGCCGTCGGCGAGTTCCCCGAACTCCAGGGCATCATGGGCCGCAAATATGCGCTCCTGCAGGGTGAGGATGCGTCGGTGGCCGAGGCCATCGAGGATCACTACAAGCCGCAGGGCCCGTCCGACCGGGTGCCGTCGGGCAAGGTCGGCCTCACGGTCGCGCTGGCCGACAAGCTTGATACGCTGATCGGCTTCTGGGCGATCGACGAAAAGCCGACCGGCTCGAAGGACCCCTATGCACTGCGCCGCGCCGCGCTCGGCGTGATCCGCATGCTGCTCGAAAAGAACATCCGGCTGCCGCTCTCGACCGTGGTGAAGGATGCCGACCTCGTGTCGTTCTTCCACGACCGTCTGAAGGTCTACCTGCGCGACATGGGCGCGCGCCATGACCTGATCGACGCGGTCCTGACGCCTGACGCCGACGATCTCCTGATGGTGGCCCGTCGCGTGGAAGCACTGACGGCGTTCATCACCTCGGAGGAGGGGCGCAACCTGCTCGCCGGCACCAAGCGCGCGACGCAGCTGCTGGCTGCCGAGGAGAAGAAGGGCACGGTGATCGAAGTCGCCGTCTCGCCCGATCTTCTGACACTGGGTGCCGAAAAGGCGCTTTATGCCGCGATCGAGACAGCCTCCAGGGATGCCGCGGCGGCCGTGGCCGGCGAGGATTTCCGCTCCGCCATGGCCGCGCTTTCGACGCTTCGCGCGCCGGTCGACCAGTTCTTCACCGACGTTCTCGTGAATGACGAAGACCCGGCGATCCGCGCCAACCGGCTGGCGCTCTTGTCTTCCATTCGCGCGGCGACCGGCACGGTTGCCGATTTCTCCAAGATCGCGGGATGAGGTGCTGCGCTGATGACAGGAAAGATCCTCATCAGCGCCTGCCTCGCCGGTCTGCCGGTCCGCTACAACGGATCGGCCAAGCCGCTGCTCCATGAGGCCGTGGACCGCTGGCGTGCGGCCGGGCGGCTGGTGACGCTCTGTCCCGAACTGGCCGGCGGCTTTGCCGTGCCACGGCCGCCTGCCGAAATCGAAAACGGTCTGGATGGCGACGATGTGCTCGACGGGCGGGCGCGCGTGTTGGAAATTTCCGGCGGGGATGTGTCGGCGGCCTATATCGAAGGCGCGCGTATCGCGCTCGATGTGGCGCTGGCGCATGGCTGCCGGCATGCGCTGTTGATCGACGGTAGCCCGTCCTGCGGCTCGGGCTTTGTCTATGACGGCTCGTTTTCCGGCGTCCGGCATGTCGGGAAGGGCGTGACGGCTGCGCTTTTGCGCCGCAACGGCATTGCCGTCTATTCCGACGGGCAAGTGGATGCGCTGGCGCGTGATCTCGCGGAGACCGCCTGACACGCATACGCCCCTGCTTGAGGTCAGGGGCGCAACGTCCGCTTTCGCGAATTCCCGTCAGTCTGGAGGGACCGAGAGGCAGGGTTCCTCCAATATGGGGTCATTCCACGCGAAGTTCAAATTTTGTCGGATCAAACTCCCGTGAGGTGGCGACGGCTGCGGTCGCTGTTTCGCGCGCTGCATCGGTTCCCAGCGCGCTCGTCTTGGCGCTGGTGTCGACGGTTTCGGCCGCGGCGTTCTCGTCCAGCGGCTTTTCAGCCTCGGCCGCCTGGACGGTTTCAGCGGGCGCCTTGTTGACGAACAGCACGGGCGAGCCGCCCATCCACGCTTCCGTCCGGAAAACCTTGCGCTCGCCGTTCTGTTCGCGGATTTCGATCTTCTGCGTGCCCGGTGCGATGGCATCGACGTGATAGGTCGAGGTCTCTGCCTTCGGCTTCAGCGCGGGGCACGCATCGCAGCGCACCGTCGAGATGCTCGAGGATGACGTGGTGGCAGGCATGGTCTCGATCGAACCGGCAAAGGCAGGCGCGGCGAGCAGGAGCAAGCCAAAGGTCGGCAGCAGGGTACGCATCAACGGGTCTCCCTCATGGTTGAGGGAAGAATAGCCGTTACCGGTTACGGTCCCGTCAGGAGAGATGGTAAAATTTGAGCAAACCGGCCCGTTTCGGCCGGGCCTCAGGCCTGTTCGCGGGCGACGGCGCGCCAGCCGATATCGCGGCGGCAGAAGCCGTTGTCCCATGTCACGGCGTCGACGGCGGCATAAGCGGCCTTTTGCGCTTCCGCCACCGTCGGCGCGACGGCGGTGACGTTGAGAACGCGGCCGCCTGTCGCGACCAGGTGTCCGTCCTTCAGGGCTGTCCCGGCGTGGAACACCTTCGTCGCCGCGTCATCCGCCGGCAGCGACAGGATCGGCGTGTTCTTCTCATAGGCGCCCGGATAACCCTTCGATGCCATGACGACGGTGAGCGCAGGCGCGTCGCGCCATTCCGTGGTGACCTTGTCGAGCCGGCCAACGGCGGATGCGTGGAGGATCGGCAGCAGGTCGCTGTCCAGGCGCATCATCAGCACCTGGCATTCGGGATCGCCGAAACGCACGTTGTATTCGATGAGTTCGGGACCCTTGGCGGTGATCATCAGGCCGGCGAAAAGCACGCCCTGGAACGCATGGCCATCCGCCGCCATGCCGCGGATTGTCGGCTCGATGATTTCCCTCATCGTGCGCTCGACCATGTCAGGCGTCATGACCGGGGCGGGCGAATAGGCGCCCATGCCGCCCGTATTGGGTCCGGTATCGCCGTCGCCGACGCGCTTGTGATCCTGCGCCGAGGCGAGCGGCAGGGCGTTCACGCCGTCGCACAGGCAGAAGAAGCTCGCCTCCTCGCCGTCGAGGAAGGCTTCCACCACCACTTCGGCACCGGCCGCGCCGAAGGCGCCGTCGAAGCAATCGTCGATCGCTGCAAGTGCCTCATCCAGCGTCATGGCGACGGTCACGCCCTTGCCGGCGGCAAGGCCATCGGCCTTGATGACGATGGGCGCACCCTGCTCGTTGACATAGGCCTTGGCGGCGGCTGCATCGGTGAAGCGCTGGTAGGCGCCCGTGGGAATGTCGTATTTCGCGCAGAGATCCTTGGTGAAGCCCTTGGAGCCTTCGAGCTGGGCGGCCGCCGCCGACGGGCCGAAAACGTCGATGCCCTTGGCGCGCAGCACGTCGGCCAAACCTGCGACCAGAGGCGCTTCCGGACCGACGACGACGAAGGATACGCCGTTATCGGCACAGAAGGCGGCAACGGCTTCGTGGTCTTCGATATCGAGCGCGACGAGCGTCGCGCATTCGGCTATGCCGGGATTGCCGGGTGCGGCATAGAGCGTGGTCAGCAGCGGCGACTGCGCCAGCTTCCAGGCAAGGGCGTGTTCGCGTCCGCCTGATCCGATCAACAGAACCTTCATGCCCGTACCCTCGATCCGTCCGTGATTAGCAGGCGGGTTAAGGGGACGGGGCGCAAAGGTCAAGGGCCTGCGGCTTCAGAGGGTGGCGGCACCCTTTTCCGCGACGGGACGGCCGAGGTTTTCCAGTTCGGTGTCGATCAGCTGCACGTCCTCGTACCAGTCGCGGGAACGCGATGGTTAGCGAATCGGTAATCAAACATGGATAATTCTAGGCAATCAAAGTTCACGGCGGCCTACTGCGGGGCCGTCGGTCAAACGAGGATTGTGTTTTGAGTATCCGTGTTACGACCGCAATGACTGCGGCTGCGCTTCTGTTTGCGCCCATATCCGCCCGTGCCGGCGATTATTTCTGGTCCGGCGACTGGTATCTGAAGGTGGGTGCGGCGGGCTTCTCCGCTCCGCGTTACGAAGGCTCCAAGAAGTACCTTTTCCAGGTCACGCCGCTGATCTCGCTCGGCAAGGCCGGCAGCACGGTTCGTTTCTCCTCGCGCAACGACAACCCGTCCTTCGCGCTGATCGATAATGGCGCCTTCCGCGCGGGCGCGACCGGCAAGCTGATCATGCCGCGCGACGAGGGCGATTCGGACGATCTGAAGGGCCTGACGCCGGTGAAGTTCGGCGGCGAACTCGGTGCTTTCGCCGAGGTCTATCCGACGGATTTCCTGCGCCTGCGCGGCGAAGTGCGCCACGGCATCCGCAGTCATCATGGTGTGGTCGCCGATATCGCGGCGGATGCCTTCGTCGACGTCGTGCCCAATGTCCGCGTCTCGGCCGGCCCGCGCATGACCATCGCGTCCAAGGACTACATGAAGACCTACTACGGCGTGAAGCCGAGCGAAGTCGCCGCGTCCGGTCTCGCGGCCTACGATCCGGGCGGCGGCATCCAGTCCGTCGGCGCGGGTGCGGCGATCACCTGGCAGGTCAACGAGAAGATCGAGACCAGCGCCTTTGCGGAATACAAACGCCTCGTCGGCCCGGCGGCGGATTCGAGCCTCGTCAAGCAGCGCGGTGACCGCGATCAGTTCCTGATCGGCGTCGCGGCGACCTACAAGTTCGATTTCACGCTCCGCTAAACCGCAACAGGGCGCCGTCGCAGGCTCACGGTTGCGACGGCGTGACGCTTGACCGGAACGTGAGCGCTTGCGATCAAGGTGCATGATCACCACCTCGACCGATTCCGGCCGCGTCGCCGACGCACCGTCCAACAACTGGGTCTATCGCGTGCTGCCGCGCGCGCTCTGGCCCTATGCGCAGCTTGCCCGCTGGGACCGGCCGATCGGCTGGCAGCTGCTCATGTGGCCGTGCTTCTGGTCGACTGCGCTCGCCGCCAATGTCGCGGCCGCCGCCGGGACGTTCGACTGGACGCGCTTCGTCTTCCATCTCGTGCTGTTCTTCATCGGCTCGGTGGCGATGCGGGGTGCGGGCTGCACCTATAACGACCTCGTCGACCACGATATCGACAATGCGGTGGCGCGCACCCGCTCGCGCCCGCTGCCATCCGGTCGCGTCACGCGCCGGCAGGCGAAGGTGTTCATGCTCCTGCAGACGCTGGTCGGCCTCGTCGTGCTGCTGCAATTCAACCGCTTCGCCGTGCTGCTTGCCATCGTCTCGTTGCTGATCGTCGCAATCTATCCCTTTGCGAAGCGCTTCACGGACTGGCCGCAGTTCTTTCTCGGCATGGCGTTTTCCTGGGGTGCGCTGATGGGCTGGGCCGCCGAATTCGGGACGCTCTCCCTGGCCGCCGGCACCCTCTATGTCGCCGCCATCGCGTGGACGGTCGGCTATGACACGATCTACGCCCATCAGGACAAGGAAGACGATGCGCTGATCGGCGTGCGCTCCACCGCGCGCCTGTTCGGCGATCGGACCAAGCCGTGGCTTGTCGCCCTTTACGGCCTGACCGTTGCGCTCATCGCCGCCTCGTTCTGGCTTGCCGACGTCGGCATCGTCGCCTGGCTGGGGCTCGTCGTCGCGGCTTTCATGCTGGCCTGGCAGATCAGGACGCTCGACATCGACGATCCGGAGCAGTGTCTGGCGCTCTTCAAGTTCAACGGCGTCGTCGGCCTCAGCATCTTTCTCGCGCTGGCCGTCGCCATTCCTTTCGCCTGATCCTTAGCCCCGGCGCGCACTGTTCTGCGGGCAAAGGCCCGTGCGGCGGAGCGTTGCGGGATGCATGGCCAGCTCGAAGCCGCGGCGGGGCGGCCGGCCGTGCGAGACGAGGGCTGCATCCGCCTTGCGCAGATGGATGAGGAGTGCGGTGAAGAGCTTTGCCATGTGATCCGTCCCTTGCGCTCGTTTCCGGCCGGGCCGGCGTTGACGCTATGTGGCATGGAGGGGCGGAGACGGCTGTTCCTGCGGGAACAGGGGGACGCGAAAAAGCCGGCCGCAGGGAACGGCCGGCTTTTCATGGAGGTCAGCGCATGCTCAACGGCGGGCGATGATTTCCCGTCCGTCGATCTTCATCTGGACGCCGAGCTTGCCCGTCGTGCGGCGCACGAGGAAACGCGGACGGCGGTCCGCAAAGTAGGAATGGCGGCGGCGCGGCTTGGCCGGGCGGCTGCCGACGGTGAGGTTTTCATCGAGGGGCCGGGCGATGCCGTCGGCCTCCACCATCAGCATCGGAATGCGGTAGGCATCCGACCAGCTGCGCCAGTCGGCGGCGATATCGCAAAGATCGTGCGCCACCAGCAGCGGAATGCAGAGGTCCGGGTCGTCGTGGTGGAGTTCGAGGGTAACGGTCACGTCGCCGTTGCCATGGTCGATGGCGCGCGCGGCGACGCCCTTGAAGGCGCGGGCAGGCAGCGCGATGGAAAGCGGAAGCCCGCTCGACGGCAGGACCTTGCGCAAAACGGCGCCGCGCTCGTCGAGGGTGATGGTGGCATCGGTTCCCTCGGCGCGCAGCTCGAACGATACCTGCTGCGGGAAGCGCTTGGGATCGAGCCGGAGCGTGTTGCCGGCCCATGCCGGCTTGGAAACGGTATTCAGCATGTCTTTCACCCTTGTTTTCCTTGAGAGCCGGTTTCCGGTCTTCTCATCGGGACTTTCCGTCCTCTGAGGGCGAGAATAGGCGCAGCCCCTTCCGAGCCGCTTAAAAATTGCGGTTAAGAAAACTTTGCGGTTCCCGATGGTTAGCAAAACCGAACCGGCTAGGGTTTCGAACTTATGAATGCCGGCGGCGCGATGTGTGGCGTGCCGGCCCGACAGGCCGGGGCAAGGCTCGGCAGCGAAAATGACGCCGATCGGCTTGCCGATGACTGGAAGGAACGGTTCCCGATGCTGTCGACCTATACGAGCTACAACCTCATCGCGAAGGACCTGTTGAAGTCGCTGAACCGAACGGCGGCGGAGACGGTCAATGCGCGCGACGCCGCCTATTACAAGGAGAATATCGGCAAGGTTACCTCGGTCGACGCGTTCCTCGATGATCACCGGCTCTACTCCTATGCGGTCAAGGCCTATGGCCTGGACGACATGGGCTATGCCAAGGCCTTCATGCGCAAGGTGCTCGACAGCGACCTCGCCGATCCCAACAGCTTTGCCAACAAGCTGACGGACGAGCGCTACCGGAACTTCGCAAGCGCCTTCACCTTCAACACCTCCACGACGGCGACGGCCCAGACCGAGGCGCAGCTCGATGAGGTCATCGGCCTCTATACGGCGGGCGCCGCCAATGCCGGAGCGGCGATCAAGGAAGAGAGCCGTTACTACAACGCCGTGATCGATCAGGTCACAAACGTCGATCAGCTTCTCAACAATGACCGGCTGCGAAGCTATGTCTTCACGGCCTTCGGTATCGATCCCAAGACATACTCGCGCGAGGCCGTGCGTGGGGCGCTGTCGAGCGACCTGAACGATCCGTCCAGTTACATCAACACACAGTTCGGTGGTGGCGTAACGGCGGCGCAGGAGGCCAGGCAGGTGGCGAGCGATGCACTGGCGCCGCTACAGCTGCGCGAGACGCATCTCGCCCGTATCACCAAGCTCGAAACCGATATTCCGGCCTTGCAGACGCAGATCACCGATCTGGATGCCGAGATCGCCCGGCTTTCGACCAATCCAGATGGGCTTGGCGCCGCGGAGCTGCAGGCGCTCATCGACAGCAAGGAGGCGGCGAAGGCAACCCTCCAGACCCGCCGGTCGGATTACCAGGCCGAGCTGGTCGAAAAGCAGGCCGCCGTGGCCGATCTCGATGCGGTGCTGGTTCCGCGCGCGGAGGCGGCGTCCCGCATCGCGTCGCTCAAGACGGAGATCGCGCGTCAGGACACGATCATTTCGAGCGCCAACAAGTACTTCATGCTCGCGGCAGCGTTCAACTTCGCAGCAGACGGGACGGCTGCGGCCGGAACAGCTCAGGATACAAGCCAGAAGACGAGCACGCAGGAACTCTACACGCTTTCCAATCCGCGTGTGACGACGGCTGCGGCGCTGATCCATCAGGACTATTTCGAAAGCCGGATCGGCAGCATCACCACCGCGCAGGAACTCGCCGACGACGCGCGTCTCGTCTCCTATCTCAAGGTCGCCTACGGGCTCGACAAGCTGTCGGTCGGCAGCCTGACGATCCGCAACATCATCACGAGCGATCCGGATCCGGACAACCCGTCGAGCTATATCAACGCCTTCGGCGGTGCCGACAAGGCGAAATACATCGCGCTGCGGGCGGCCTTCAATTTCCAGGAAGACGGCTCGCTTGCGGCAGGCGACAGCGCCCAGACGGCCACGCAGACCGCGAAAACCGCCAGCGCCTATCTCACACATTACAATGACAAGGACGAAGAGGCCGACGAACTCGCCATCAAGCGCTTCAAGGGGCAGATCGGCGCGGTGAAGACCGTGCAGGACTTCCTGGGCGAGTCCACGCTCTACAGCTTCGCGTTGAAGGCCTTCGGCATCGATCCGGCCAAGGTCTCGGCGTTTACGATCAAGAATGTGCTGAAAAGCGATCTCAACGATCCGAAAAGCTACGTGTATCAATTGAAGGACGAGCGCTTCGTCGAGCTGGCGAAGGCGTTCAATTTCGGGCCGGACGGCAATGTCACGGCCCCAAAGCTGGCACAGTCGGAAGCCGAAATTCTCGTGATGTCGCGCGCCTATCTCACGGCGAAATCCCGTTTCGGCACGAAAGACGACAAGGAACTGGCGCAGAAGGAGGCGGAATATTACTCCGCCCAGATGCAGAAGGTGGAGACCGTCAAGGAATTCCTGTCGGACGAACGCCTCGTGGCTTTCGTGCTCACGGCAAACGGGATCGACACCCAAAGCGTCGATGCGGAGTTCATGGCGAAGATCTTCACCTCCGATCTCGACGACCCCAAGAGCTTCGTGAACCAGCAGTCCAATCGCGCCTACCGCAAGATGGTCGCTTCCTTCAACTTCAACTCCGATGGCAGGGTCGTGCAGCCGGACGCCGATGCCGTGCAGTCGCGGCGCGGCATCTACGAGACCATCGACAGCCATGTCCGACAGATGCTGGAAGAGGAGGCAGGCAGCGACAATGCCGGCGTGCGCCTCGCACTCTATTTCGAGCGCAAGGCTCCATCGGTCGGCAGCGCCTACGACATCCTTGCCGACGACGCGCTGTTTGCGGTCTTCAAGACGCTGTTCCAATTGCCCGACGAGGTCGGCAGCGCCAACATCGATGCGCAGGCCGACATGATCAAGCGCCATCTCGACCTGAAGGACCTGCAGGACCCGGAAAAGGTGTCCAAGATGATCGTGAAGTTCTCGGTGCTCTACGATCTGGACAATCAGGCCACGACCGATCCCGCCCTGTCGGTGCTGACCAGCAATGGTTCGGCCGGTATCAGCGCCGATCTCATGATGTCGCTGGCGCAGCTGCGCACCGGCGGCGCCTGACGTCAGGCCTTCAGGACCTTGCCGGGATTCATGATGCCGGCGGGGTCGAAGGCGCGCTTGACCCTGCGCATCAGGTCCATCTCGATCGGCGCGCGCACCGCGGCAAGCTCGTCGCGCTTCAATTGGCCGATGCCATGCTCGGCTGAAATCGAGCCGTGGTATTTCAGCACGATGCCGTGGACGAGGTGGTTGATTTCCCGCCAACGGTCCAGGAACGCCTGCTTGTCGGCGCCGACGGGCTGGGAGATGTTGTAATGGATATTGCCGTCGCCCATGTGCCCGAAGGAGCAGATGCGCGCGCCGGGAATGGCCGCCATGACGGCGGCGTCCGCTTCCGCCATGAAGTCCGGGATGGCGGAAACCGGCACCGAGATATCGTGCTTGATCGATCCGCCTTCCGGCTTTTGCGCCGGCGACATGCTTTCGCGCATGTGCCAGAGCGCCTTGCGCTGTTCCTCGCTTGCCGCGACCACCGCATCCTCGACCAGCCCGGCTTCCAAACCTTCGGACAGAAGTGCCTCCATCATGCGCGTGGCGGTCTCGGCGGCATCGGAGGTCGAGATGTCGATCAGGACATACCAGTCATGCACGGTGGCAAGCGGGTTGCGGACGCCTGGAATGTGCCGTGTGGTGAAGTCGACGCCGAGGCGCGGCATCAGTTCGAACCCGGTAAGCGCGGTACCGCACCGGCTGGAAGCGCGTTCGAACAGCGCCAGCGCGTCCTTGACCGATTTCAGCCCGGCGAAGGCGACTTCGTGGCCGAGTGGACGGGGAAACAGTTTGAGCACGGCGCCGGTGATGACGCCGAGCGTGCCCTCCGCGCCGATGAAGAGGTCGCGCAGATCGTAGCCCGTATTGTCCTTCTTGAGGCGGCGCAGCCCGTTCCAGATCTCGCCCGTCGGCAGAACGACCTCAAGCCCGAGGCAGAGCTGGCGCATGCCGCCATAGGCGAGCACGGCGGTGCCGCCGGCATTGGTGGAAAGGTTGCCGCCGATCTGGCAGGAGCCCTCCGAGCCGAGCGACAGCGGAAAGAGCCGGCCCACCGCCTCGGCTTGCGCCTGGATGTCGGCCAGAACGCAGCCGCCGTCGGCGACGATGACATCGCCCACCGGATCGACATCGCGAATGCGGTTGAGGCGGGAGAGCGAGAGCACGACGTCGGCGGCCCCTTCGCGCGGGACGCTGCCGCCGACGTGGCCGGTATTGCCCCCCTGCGGCACGATCGCCGTGCGCGTTTCCGTGGCGAGCGCCAGGATATCGGCAACCTCCTGCACGGTTCCGGGCCGCAGCACCAGTGGCGAGACACCGTGATACAGGCCGCGGCTTTCGATCAGGTAGGGGGCGATATCGCCGTCGTCGACAAGGGCGTGTGCCGGGCCGACGATGGCGGCGAACCGCGCGATGAGGTCGGGGGAAAGGGTCGCCTGGACCATGCGTCGTCGTTCCTTCCTGTGCATCTCCCGCCCAAACGCATTGCATCGGCGCCGGGGAATGCCGTCATAAATCTAGCCGCGCGGCGCGGCGGCCCGTTGCAGGCGGTCGTTGATGGCCTCGCCGAGGCCGGTCTCCGGGATCGGCGAGAAGGCGATGGAGCCGGCACCGGTCGCGTCCGCACGCTTCATATAGCCGAACAGATTGGCGGCCGCTTCGGCCAGGTTGCCGGCCGGACTCAGATCCAGCACGAGTGCTGCGGCATCCTCGCCGGGAAGCGGTGCGCCGCCGAAGCGAATGAGCACTTCGCCCGGTTTGACGTCGCTTGCGTCAAGCCGCACGGGCGCCACGGGTGCATAGTGCGAGGCCAGCATGCCGGGGGCCTCGATGGCGGCACCGGCCTTTTCGTTGCGCTGGACGCGCCGGCCGGTCACGCGTTCGATCTCGCTGACATCGAGGCCGCCCGGCCGCAACAGACGGATCGCGTCGCCCTCGACCTTGAGGATGGTGGATTCGAGCCCGACGGCTGCCGGACCGCCGTCGAGAACCAGTTCCAGCCTGTCCCCGAAGTCATCGGCGACGTGGCGAGCCGTCGTCGGGCTGATCCTGCCTGACGTGTTGGCGCTGGGTGCCGCCAGCGGGCGGCCGAAGGCGGTGAGCAGACGGCTTGCAAAGCCCGCCGGCACGCGGATGCCGACCGTATCCAGGCCGGCACGCGCCAGCGGATGGATGGCGCTTTCGGGACGGATCGGCACAATGAGCGTCAGCGGTCCCGGCCAGAAGGCTTGCGCGAGTGCCCGCGACAGGGGATCGAAGACCGCGTGTTGCTCCGCCATCGCGAGATCGGCCATGTGGCAGATCAGGGGGTTGAAGCGCGGCCTGCCCTTCATTTCATAGATGCGGGTGATCGCCAGCGGGTCGGTGGCGTCGGCTGCCAGGCCGTAGACCGTTTCC
Organism: Shinella sp. AETb1-6; assembly: GCF_009826875.1. NCBI lineage: Bacteria > Pseudomonadati > Pseudomonadota > Alphaproteobacteria > Hyphomicrobiales > Rhizobiaceae > Shinella > Shinella sp. AETb1-6. The sequence continues at coordinate 30,700 of NZ_WUMM01000007.1, forward strand.
GTGGGAATGGCGACGGGCACGCCGCGGGACAGGGCCTCGCAGGCGCGCTCCAGGGCTGCCGCCGCATCCGTCCTCGTGTCCACGATATCAGCCATTTCGCGCTTCCGTTTCGTCGGCTTCCTTTACAGGGCTTTGGCAGCGAATGCCAAGAGGCCAGCCCATTGCCTAAAATTGGAGCGACCTGATTAGACTGGCCGTAAGGGCGCACTGATATGCCTGATGGTAACAGGTTGTGCCCACAGGTTCCGGTTGATGACACACAAGAAATCCTCCACGATCGATGTTGCGCTGCGCGTTGCGACGGCCATGAAGCAGATGGGCATCGAGGGCCTGCCGCGAAACTACGAGCTGGTTTACGAGGCCTACGCGGGCAACAACCCCGACCTCGTGCGCGAGTTCATTGCGCTCGGCAAATACAAGACCCAGGCGGGGCTCGACGAGCTCGGGCGCAAATACCTGCCGCATCAGCACGAGGCGAGCGTGCTGCAGCGCTCGGCGGGCGCGATCACCAACGAGATGGCCAATTTCATGGACCTGCTCGGCCAGGAGCGCGCCTCGCTTTCCGACTATGGCCGCCTGATCGGCGAAGCGTCGCAGGTGATCCGCAATGCCAGCGGCATGGGCGAGGGCGCGCTCGGCACTTCGCTCGAGGCGCTCCAGCGGGCAACGGAGCTGCGTGTCACGCACACGGCGGAAATGGAGAAGAAGGTCGCGGCGCAATCGGTCGTCATGGACGGCATCCAGAAGGAGATGGCGGAATTCGAGGCGATGAAGTTCATCGATCCGCCGACGAAACTCGGCAATCGCCGGGCCTTCAACAAGGCGCTTGCCGGCGTCTATGCCAATGCCGAACTGCCCATGCTGTGCGGGGTCGCCATCGCCGAGGTCGATGCAGGACGGCGCTTTTCTCCCGCGCAGATCGAGGCGCTTTCGGATCACCTTGTGACCTTCTATGGCGGCCTCATTCGCCAGGTGTTCCCCGGTGAAGACCTCGCCGTCCGTTTCGATGGCCTGCGCTTCGGGTTCTTGTTCCGCACGGGGGACGAAGCCGAGGTGTTGCGGCTCATCGATCAGTTGCGCAATACGTTCGAGACGGTGGCGCTGCGCGATCCGCGCACGGGCCGCAATCTCGGCCATCTGACCCTGTCCGCCGGTGTCTGCATGGCCGACCGGGCCGATAGCGCGCTGGCTCTGTCATCGGCCTGCGAACAGGCATTGGCGGAGGCGCGGGCTGGCGGCGGTGACAGGGTCGTCGTGCATGGACCGGGCGAATCCGCCGCTTCCGGTCGCGACTGGATGCTCTACCGGGCGTCCTGAGCCAACGGTCGCTGCCCCGCTACATCGCCCGGATGATCTTGCGCAGCGCCTCGTTGCCTGCGCCAAGCATGAGAACGTTCTTCATCGCCAGCTTCGGGTCATCGGTGCGAAACAGCACGCCGTTTCCGCGTATCTTGCTGTCGATCCTGAGCCGTCCGGCTTCTTCCGCAGGCATGATGGCGACGGCGAAATACATGCGGCCCGGCGTGTGGGAGATGCTATCGAAAAACTGCTCGCCGTGGTCGCTGTCGGCGCCGATCTCGGCCTGGAAATTGGCCATGTAGAAGGCCCACTGAACATTCTCGAATTCGGCAAAGCGGGACTTGGCGACGGTGATGTGGCAATAGCCGAGATGCGGCGTGCCGGCGAGCGTTCGGTGAAAGATCAGGCGGGGAAACTGGATGGACTGGTGGAAGCGGTTGATGCGGCCGTGGGTGATGCTGCCGGCCCGTTCCAGCTTGCGGCCGGTGCGCTCGGCGACTTCTTCGTAGCTGAGATACCGCTTTTCCGTAGCGCTCCAGGTCGGCGTGCGATCGATCCGCCCCGTGCGCAGGAATTCGGTATGCGCGGATCGGGGCGGGTTCGCGCGCTTGAAGGCGACAGCGTCGTAGTATCGGAAACCTGTCTGCTGCACCCGTCGCACCCCATCGTCGCGCCTTTATCGACGAAAGAGTATGGAAACGTCGTTAAGCTTTCCTTTCCGACAGCGTGCCGTTTCCAGATGCACCCTTTGTGGTCGCAATATGACAACCTGACGTCATTTGGCAGTCCGCTGCCAAAACTATACGCATAGCGCCGCAAAATTAGGCTCATCGCATTGAAACCTTTGGCTTAATGAAAGCGATGCAGATGGAACCCCTGCAAAGGCGGCTGTCGTCAAAACATGATGGCATGTCGTTTTCCGGCATGCCGCCCGGACATTCTTGCGGTTAGATAAGAACACTCAAGGTGCCCGCCTCCAAGGGAGGGGTGGAGAATTGGGAAGCCGGTTTAAATCCGGCGCTGCCCCCGCAACGGTGTTGGAGCAAGGTGCAGCAGGAAGCCACTGGACGGGAGGTCCGGGAAGGCGCTGCACCAGGTCCGGAAGGCATGGTCCCAGACGAGCCGCGAGGCTTTCTGTCCGGATCATGATCGGCCAAGGACACTCCTCAGCCCGGAAACCAGCCTGGAGTAACGATCGTGACTGGCTGCGGCGGGCGGCCGGGAAGCGTGCAGACCGTGCGGCTTGCCGCCCGGATGCCGTCTCCTCAGCGCGCCTCGGCAAATTATTGGATATTCTGAGGATCCGGCATGGACATTCACAGCGACGTGCTCCGCAAGCTCAAGAACCGGCGCGAAGGCCACAGCCTCGAGCAGGCTTTCTACATCGACCCCGATTACTACAAGCTCGATCTTGAGACGATCTGGTACCGCGACTGGCTGTTCATCGGCCACGACTGCGAGATCCCCAAGTCCGGCAACTATTTCACGGTGCAGGTGGGCGATTATCCCGTCGTCGTCACCCGCGACCGGACCGGCACCGTTCGCGCCCTTCACAATTCCTGCCGCCATCGCGGCTCGCGCGTGTGCACGCAGCACAAGGGCTCTTCCGCCAAGCTCGTCTGTCCCTACCACCAGTGGACCTACGAACTCGACGGTTCGCTGCTCTTCGCGCGCCACATGGCCGAGGATTTCGACAAGACCCAGCACGGCCTGAAGCAGATCCACTGCCAGACGGTCGGCGGCTATATCTTCATCTGCCTTGCAGACGAGGCGCCCGATTTCGCGCCGTTCCGCAATCTCGTCGATCCCTATCTCGCCCGCCACCGCCTCGGCGAGACGAAGGTCGCTTTCGAGAGCACGATCATCGAGAAGGGCAACTGGAAGCTCGTGTGGGAAAACAACCGCGAGTGCTACCACTGCGCCGCCAACCATCCGGAACTCTGCCGCACCTATCCCGAAGCGCCGAGCGCGACGGGCGTACAGGGCGCCAAGGATGATCCTGTCATCGCGGAGCACTGGGCGAAGTGCGAAGCCGCCGGCCTGCCGAGCGAGTTCAAGATCTCGCCGTCTGGCCAGTTCCGTGCCGCCCGCATGCCGCTCATCCAGGATGCCGAGAGCTACACCATGTCCGGCGCGCGCGCCGTGCAGCGGCCGCTGTCGAGCGACGTGCTGGAAAGCCATATCGGCACGCTGCTGCTCTTCCATTACCCGACGACCTGGAACCATGTGCTGGCCGATCACGCCATCACCTTCCGCGTCCTGCCGCTCGGCCCCGAGCTGACGCAGGTCACGACGAAGTGGCTGGTCAACAAGGATGCGGTCGAGGGCGTGGACTACCGGCTCGACGAGCTTACGCATGTCTGGACGGAAACCAACGACCAGGACCGCCGGATCGTCGAGGAAAACGCCTTCGGCATTCGCTCGCCGGCCTACCAGCCCGGCCCCTACTCGCCCGAAGACGAGGGCGGCGTGATGCAGTTCGTCGAGTGGTACACCAACTTCATGGTGGAGCGGCTCGACGGCGCCAAGAAGCCGCTGTCGCGGGTCGCCTGACATGACGGCCACGAGCGATTTCCGCCATTTCGACGAACTCCAGCCGTGGAACGATCGCCAGCATATGCTGGAGTGCATCGCTGTCACGGTGGAGACGGCTGATGTGATGACCTTTACCTTCCGTTCCGATCGCGACAACTGGTTCCGGTACCTGCCGGGCCAGTTCGTCACGTTGGAATTGCCGGTCTCGGAAGACGATCCCGTCATGCGGACCTATACGCTGTCTTCGACGCCTTCGCGTCCCTTCTCCGTCGCCGTGACGGTGAAGGCGCAGAAGAACTCGATCGGCACGCGGTGGATGTTCGATCATCTGCGTCCCGGCATGAAGCTGAAGGCCTTCGGCCCGCTCGGCGATTTCTCCTTCGTGCGCTATCCCGCGGAAAAGTACCTCTTCATCTCGGCCGGCTCCGGCGTGACGCCGATGATGTCGATGACGCGGTGGATGTCGGATTGCAGCCCGCAATCGGATGTCGCCTTCGTCACCTGCGCCCGCAAGCCGGAAGACCTGCTGTTCAAGGCGGAGCTCGAATGTCTTGCGGCCCAGATGCCCAACCTGTCGCTGGGCTTCGTCGTGGAAGGCCACAATCCGCGTGACGGATGGCACGGCGTGCGCGGCCGTATCGATGCCGCCCGGCTGTCGCTGCTGGCACCCGATTTCCGTGACCGCACCGTCTTCTGCTGCGGCCCGGAACCCTTCATGCGTGGCGTGCGCGACATGCTCAAGGTCTGCGGCTTCAACATGGACCGCTACCACGAGGAAAGCTTCCAGCCGGCGGCCGCGCCGGCGCCGGAGGAAATCGCGATCCGTGCGGGTGCGGGTGAGCAGGAGGTCGATGCCAACGCGGTCTCGACCGTCACCTTCACCATGGCGGGCAAGGATGCGAAATGCCCGCCCGGCCAGACGATCCTCCAGACGGCGCGATCGGCCGGGGTGCGTATCGGCGCGGCCTGCGAAGGCGGCCTGTGCGGCACCTGCCGGGTGATGAAGATTTCCGGCGAGGTCGAGATGAACCACAATGGCGGCATTCTCGATGATGAAATCGAGGAAGGCTACATCCTTGCCTGCTGCTCGCGGCCGATCGGCGACGTGTCGATCGAAGCGTAAGGCAGCGCTGCACGATCTCGATAAAAAGCCCCGTCACCGGCCGGTGACGGGGCTTTGTGTTTTCGGATTATGATCCGGCCTCAGTCCGCCTTTGCGCGGCGGGCCGGGAAGAGGATGACGTCGCGGATCGACGGGGCGTTGGTGAGCAACATGATCAGGCGGTCCACGCCGATACCGAGGCCGCCGGCGGGCGGCATGCCCTGGTCGATCGCATCCAGGAACTCGTCGTCGAGCTGCTTGTCCTTCTCGCCGCGGGCATGGGCCTGGTTGAGCTGCTCGACCATGCGGGCGCGCTGCTCTTCCGGATCGTTGAGTTCGGAGAAGGCATTGCCGAGTTCCCAGGCGTTGCAATAGGTCTCGAACCGCTCGACGAGGCGCGGCTCACCCGGCACTTCCTTGGCGAAGGGCGAGATGTCCTTCGGGAAATGGGTGACGTGGCTCGGCTGGATCAGCGTGCCCTCGACCTTCTCTTCGAAGATGAAGGCAAGGCACTCGCCCCAGGTCCAGTCCTTCTCGACTTCGAAGCCGGCAGCCTTGGCGGCGGCGCGGGCTTCCTCGTCCGTCTTGATGGCCAGGAAGTCGATGCCGGTCGCTTCCTTGACGGCGTCCGGCATCGGCACGCGCTTGAACGGGCCCTTGAAGGAGAGCTCCTTGTCGCCATAGGCGAATTCGGTCGAGCCGTGGATCTTGACGGCCAGTTCGGCGAAGAGGCGTTCCACGAGGTCCATGATGTCCTCGTAGTCGGCATAGGCCCAGTAGCACTCCATCATCGTGAATTCGGGATTGTGCCGTGTCGACACGCCCTCATTGCGGAAGTTGCGGTTGATCTCGAACACCTTGTCGGTGAGGCCGGAGACCAGCGTGCGCTTCAAAAACAGTTCCGGCGCGATGCGCAGGTACATGTCGAGCTTCAGCGTGTTGTGGTGCGTCTTGAAGGGCTCGGCCGTTGCGCCGCCGTATACCGAGTGCAGCATGGGCGTCTCGACTTCCATGAAGCCGTCGTTTTCCATGAAGCGGCGGATGCCCGAGACGATCTTCGACCGCTGCTGGAAGCGCAGCTTCGATTCCTCGTTGGTCATGATGTCGAGGTGACGCTTGCGGTAGCGGATCTCGACATCCGAAACGCCATGCCACTTCTCGGGCATCGGCAGCAGCGTCTTCGTCAGCATGACGATCTCTTGCGCGTTGATCGTCAGCTCGCCGCGCTTGGTGCGGCGCACGGTGCCGGTCACGCCTATGATGTCGCCGATATCGATCATCGGCAGCAGGTCGCGGGCCTCCTGCGGGGTCGTATCCTTGTGGCTGAAGATCTGGATCTTGCCCGAGGCGTCATGGATGTCCATGAACATGCCGGAATTGCGCGAGGAATAGACGCGGCCGGCGACCGTCACGACGTCGCCGCTTTCCGTGTCCGGTTCCAGCGTCTCGTATTTGTCGGCCAGTTCCGCATTGGTCATCGTGCGGTGGAAATGCGCCGGATACACATCGCCGATCGTCTTGCGCAGCTGCTCGAGCTTCTGGCGGCGGACTTCCGTCGGATCGGAGGAAAGGGCGGTTTCTGTCTTCGTGTCGGTCATTTTTTCGAACTCTGTTGCGGCGCTTGCCGCGCAATTAATTGCAAAACGCCGCCCCTGGCTACCCCCTCACCCTAACCCTCTCCCCGAGGAAGAGGGGACTGGAGTGCGTCGTGGGCGCCATATTCTCCTTCTCCCCTCGGGGAGAAGGTGCCGGCAGGCGGATGAGGGGGAACCCCTCTTTCTTACTTCCCGCTACCGACCATCGAGGCCACCACCTGCGCGGCGACCTTGAGGCGCTGGCGCACGACGGAGCGGCCGAGAATGGCCATCGAGTCGAACAGCGGCAGCGAGCGCGACGAGCCGGAGACGGCGACGAAGAGCGGGGCGACGACGACCTTCAACTTCTTGCCGAGCTTGTCGGCGCTGGCGCGCAGTTCCGCCTCGATGCTCTCGACCGTCCATTCCGGCATCTTTTCGAGATCCGGCTGCACCTGGTTCAGCACGTCCAGAATCTCTTCCGGCGTGGACTTCACCTTGGCGAAGGACTCCGGCGTCAGGCCGAGATCGGATTTCAGCAGGAAGCCGGCGAGGTCGGGCAGTTCACCGAGCTTGGAGATGCGCGACTGCGAGAGCTTCAAGCCCTGGCGGACGCGGTCGTTCTCCATGGCCCATTCCAGCACGCGCTGGGTGAACTGCACTTCCGTCAGCTGCTCGCGCAGCCAGCGGCCGTTCAGCCAGTCGAGCTTCTGGATGTCAAAGATGGCGCCGGCCTTGGACAGGTTCTCCGGATCGAACTTCTCGGCGAGCTGATCCATGGTCAGCAATTCCTCGCCCTCGGCGATCTGGATGAAGAACAGGCCGAGGAAGTTCATCAGCGCTTCCGGCAGGTAGCCGAGCGCCGAGTAATAGGAGATCGAGGTCGGGTTCTTGCGCTTCGACAGCTTCGACTTGTCGTGATTGCGCATCAGCGACAGGTGCATGAAGACCGGCGGCTCGAGCCCGAGATATTGATAGATCAGGATGTGCTTCGGTACGGAGGCGAGCCATTCCTCGCCGCGCGCCACATGGGTGATCTTCATCAGGTGGTCGTCGACCACATTGGCCATGTGGTAGGTCGGCATGCCGTCGGCCTTGAGCAGAACCTGCATGTCGACCGCATCCCACGGGATCTCGACCTCGCCATAGACGCCGTCGACGAACTTGCAGGAGCCTTCGGTCGGGATCTTCATGCGCACGACATGCGGCTCGCCGGCTTCGACGCGACTGGTCACTTCTTCTGCCGTCAGATGCAGGCAGCGGCCGTCATATTTCGGCGGCTTGCCGGCGGCGCGCTGGGCCTCGCGCATCTGCTCCAGCCGCTCGGGCGTGCAGAAACACTTGAAGCCGTGGCCGCTCTCGACGATCTTGTCGACGAAGGGACCGTAGATGTCCTTGCGGTCGGACTGGCGATAGGGACCGTAGGGGCCGCCGATGTCAGGGCCTTCGGACCATTCCAGGCCGCACCATTTCAGCGCGTCGAGCACCTTCTGTTCGAACTCCGGCGTGGAGCGCGTGGCGTCCGTATCCTCGATGCGCAGGATGAACGTGCCGTTGTGCTTCTTGGCGAAGAGATAGTTGAAAAGCGCGATATAGGCGGTGCCGACATGCGGTTCGCCGGTCGGGGAGGGTGCGATGCGTACGCGAACGCCGGATGCGGTTCCGGAAGTGCTCATGATGTGGCCCGTCTTGACTTATGGAGGGGAGAGCCCGGTTTTGAGCCGTTTCACACGGCGGAAAGAGGCTTTCCATTGGGCTGGGTGAGACCATATTCAGCCCGGCGCGTCAAGAAAAACTCGGCCTGTTACCGTACGGGCCAGACGGCGAGCAGGGCCGGAACGCTGACGATGACGATGAGGACCGAAAGCGGCAGGCCGACGCGCGGGTAGTCGGAGAACTTGTAGCCGCCCGGCCCCATGACCAGCGTGTTGCACTGGTGGCCGACGGGCGTGAGGAAGTCGCAGCCGGCGCCGATTGCAACCGCCATCAGGAAAGCCTCGGGCCTGTAGCCCAGCGTGGCGGCAAAGCTCGCCGCGATCGGGGCCATCACGAGCACGGTGGCGGCATTGTTGAGGAAGGGTGTCACGGCCATCGCTGTGAGCAGGATCAGGGCTATGGCCCCGAAGGGCGGCAGGTGCACGGCGACTGCGCCGAGCCATTCGGCGATGAGTTCGCTGGCGCCCGTCGTGCGCAGGCTGTCGGATACGGGAATGAGGGCCGCAAGCATGACGAGGATAGGCCCGTCGAGCGCGGCATAGGCCTCACGCAGCGGCACGGTTTTGAACAGGACCATGGCGACGGCCGCGGCAAAGAATCCCGTCGCGACAGGCACAATCCCAAAAGCGGTGGCCGCCATGGCGGCCACCAGGATCAGCACGGGTATCATGGCGCGCCGTGGCGCACCGAGCAGGATTTCGCGCTGGGCGAGGGGCAGAAGGCCGAGTTCCGGCAGGAGCGATGGCAAGGTGCGGTCGTTGCCCTGGATGACGATGAGGTCGCCGGGGCGCAGGCGCACTTCCGAGAGTTTTTCCCGCAGGCGCTGGCCCTGGCGGCTCACCGCCAGCAGGTTGATGCCATAGGAGTGGAAAAGGCCGATGCTGCGTGCCGAGAGGTCGACAAGGCGCGATTCCGTGCCGACCACCGCCTCGATCGCGCTGATTTCTCCGTCTTCTCCGCGTTCCAGGAGGATCGGCTTTCCGGAGAGCGCGAGCCCTGCCGCCGAAACCACCTTGTCGAGCCCGCCGGCCGTGCCTTCCATCAAGATGGTGTCGTAGGCCTGCAGGACGATGTCGGGTAGCGGCCGCAGATGGGTGTTGCCGCGGATGACGGCGGTCGCGATCACCTCGCCGTCGCCATTGCGCAGCACCTCGTTCAGGGATTTGCCGACGGAGGACGAGCCTTCTTCAACTGTCGCATCCGAGGAATAGGGAGCGGCCTCCAGCGATTCCTCGATGCTGGCATTGTTGTTGCCGCGCTTCGGCACGATGCGGTTGAAGAACAGCATGAAAAGAATGCCGCAGACGGCAAGCGTCGCGCCGACCGGCGTGAAGTCGAACATCGTGAAGCTCTCGCCGGTGATCTCCTGGCGCATGCGGGACACGACGATGTTGGGCGAGGTGCCGATCTGGGTCATGAGGCCGCCGAGCAACGCCGCGAAGGCCATGGGCATCAGGAACTTCGAGGCGGGCGCGCCGGATTTGCGCGCGAACTGGAAGGCGAGCGGCATCATGATCGCGAGCGCGCCGATATTCTTGATGAAGGCCGAGAGCACCGCGACCGATACGAGCAGCAGGGCAAGCTGGGCGCGCATTGCCGTGAGGTTCGGGAAGAAGCGCTTCACCGCAACGTTGACGATGCCCGAGCGCGCGACGGCCGCGCTCACCAGCAGTGCGCTGCCGACGATGATCACGATGTCGTCGGAGAACCCGGAAAAAGCCTTGTCGAAGGGCACGATGCCGAGCGCCAGCGCAAGAAGCAGCGAACAGCATGCAACCAGATCATACCGGAACCGACCCCACATGAACGCCGCCATCATCAGCGCGATAACGGCGAAGGCGAAGGTCTGCTCTAGGGTCATGTCGGGATCCATGCATGAAGCAAATGTCTGCGGAAATTCCTTCGGAACGGCTGCGGTTCCACCGTGGGCGTGAGAAGATATGCGCCGCTTCTTTCAGGAACAATCCGTCTCCGGCACGGTTTGCAAGGGGAGGGCGGGCCGTGTCAACCGGACCCGACGGCGATGGAGAACACGGGGATTTTTCCGGTTTCTTCCCGTGGCCAACGAAACGGCAGGCGAGCTCCCAACCCGTCCGGTCCGCCTTCGACCTTCATCGGCACCCACAAAAGAAACCGGCGGGATGAATGTCCCGCCGGTTTTCCTGTCAGTGATGGGTGGTGCCCTTGTTTTTCTGCCGTGCCCGGCGAGAAAACATGTTGAGAAGTTCAACGAGAGCGGAGAACGCCATGGCGGCGTAGATGTAGCCCTTGGGCACATGGAAGCCCATGCCTTCGGCGATCAGCGTCGTTCCGATCATCAGCAGGAAGGCGAGCGCCAGCATGACGATGGTCGGGTTCTTTTCGATGAAGTTCGCGAGCGGTGTTGCGGCGAGCAGCATGACAGCCACGGCAAAGACCACGGCGACGACCATGATGGGCAGATGCGGCGTCATGCCGACGGCGGTGATGATGCTGTCGACCGAGAAAACCAGGTCGAGCAACAGGATCTGGCCAATCGCTGCGCCGAAGTTCGTTGCTACCGTGCGGCCGACCATGTCTTCCTTGTGGTCGATAGGGTCCACATTGTGATGGATTTCCTTGGTCGCCTTCCAGACGAGGAAGAGACCACCGGCGATGAGGATGACGTCCTTCCAGGAGAAGCCGTGGCCGAAGAGTTCGAAAATAGGGGTGGTCAGCTTGACGATCCATGCGACCGTGCCCAGCAGGGCGAGGCGCATAACGAGTGCAAGCCCGATGCCGATGCGCCGCGCGCGTTCGCGCTGCTCCACCGGGAGCTTGTTCGTCAGGATCGAGATGAAGATGAGGTTGTCGATGCCGAGGACGACTTCCATCACGATGAGCGTGACGAGTGCGATCCAAGCGGCCGGGTCTTGCATGAGTGCAAGAATGCTGTCCATCCGGTGTGTTCCTCTCCAAGGTACGGTGTGTGAACGGTTCCGTATGTATGAGGAAATTGGCGGCTGACAAGCGGATGAGCCACCCGGCGCACATTATTTCACGAATTCGTTATAAGATTGCGACGATGGCGGCGCTTTCAGGGCCTTGCGCCATAGGCGGCGGTGAAAACCCGGATCGCGGAGGCTACATTCTTCTCGATCGTCGCTTTCAGCGGCGCTTCTTCCATCACGCCGAAGATGCGGGGCTTGAAGAGGCCGACCGTGGTGAGTTCCATGAACTGCCGGGCCGCATGAGCCGTGTCGTCGCAGACGAGGACACCCGCCGTGACCTGCCTGTCCAGATAGGCCTGGAGAACGGACATGGGATTGACCGTCGAGGTGGAGAAGAAATTGCGACACAGTTTCGGAAGGCGATGATTGGCGGCGATCACCATGCGCATGGCGCGGATGGTGGAATCGTTCGTGACATGGGTGGCGAAGAGCGTACCGAACTCCTCCAGCGTCTTTTCCAGTTCCTGATTTGCATCGAGCACATGGCGTACCGACTCCGTGAGCTTGCTGCGCTCGCGCTCGACCATGTCCTCGAACAGGTCTTCCTTGTTCTGGAAGTAGACGTAGATCGTGCCCTTGGAGACGCCGGCAGCACGCGTGATGTCGTTCATGCTCGCGGCTTCGAAACCTTGCTTCATGAAAACGCGTTTTGCGCCGTCGAGAATCTGTTCACGCTTCGCCGGGTCTTCTCCGGCGGCGCGCCTTCCCGGCTGCGTAACGGTCGATCTGTCTGCCGTCGTGTCCATCTGGCGTTGTGTGTCCGAAACCCTGGGTGAACTATTTCGAACCGGTTGGTTCGATTTCACTTGATATGGGGGAAAAATAGCATTATGTCAAATCGAACCGAACAGTTCAGTTCGAATGATTATCCAGAGAATGGTGACGCTCGCATGTCGACTTCCCATGGTGCCGGCACGGCAAAGGTCCGTCCAGTCAACGATGATTTCGAGGCGGAGACCGGCGAGGCCCCGCCGGCCGCCGCAGAGGTGTCCGCGTCCGCGGATGCTGCGCGCGAGCCCGAGAAAAAGAAGGGCGGGCGTCGTCTGCTGCTGCCTGTTATCGCGCTCGCCTTGCTGGCCGGTGCCGGCTGGTTCGGCTATGAGTGGTGGACCAACGGCCGCTTCATGATTTCGACCGATGACGCCTATATCGAGGGCGACATTGCCTCCATCTCGCCGAAGGTCTCCGGCTATGTGGCGGCCGTGAACGTCGTGGCGAACCAGACGGTGAAGGCCGGCGATCCGCTCGTGACGCTCGATGACGGTGACTACCGCATCGCCCACGAGCAGGCGGATGCCCAGATTGCGACTCAGAAGCTGGCGCTCAACCGCATCGATGCGCAGATCGAAGGTGCCAAGGCCAGCCTTGCCCAGGCGGAAGCGCAGAAGACCGCCTATCAAGCCGCCCTCGAAGGTGCGCAGGTCGCCGAGACGCGCGCGAAGGAGCTGAATTCGAAGGCTGTCGGCACGACCGCCTCGCTGGACAGCGCCACCGTCGCGCTCGACCAGGCCAAGGCGAACCTCGTCGGCGCGGATGCCAACATTGTCTCGGCCAGGGCCAACATCGCCGTCTTGCAGGCGCAGCGCGCCGAGGCGGAAAGCACGGTCCGGTCGCTGCAACTGGCCAGCGACAAGGCAGCGCGCGACCTCGGTTTCACGGTGCTGAAGGCGCCCTATGACGGCGTCGTCGGCAATGTTTCGGTGCAGGTCGGCGATCTCGTCTCGGCCGGACAGAGGCTTGCCGCGCTGGTTCCGGTCACGCAGCTTTACGTCGAGGCCAATTTCAAGGAAACGCAGATCGCGCATCTGGTGCCGGGCTCGAAGGTTCACCTGCATGTCGATGCCTTCGACAAGGACGATATCGTCGGTACGGTCACGTCAATTGCGCCGGCATCCGGTTCGGTGTTCTCGTTGCTGCCGGCAGAAAATGCTACCGGCAACTTCACCAAGATCACGCAGCGCGTGCCGGTCCGCATCGCAATCCCGCAGGATGCCCTCGATACGGGCAAGCTGAGGGCCGGGCTCAGCGTTGTCGTTGATGTGGACAGCCGGACAGCGCCGACCGACACGGCGGCAGTGGCGAAAGCCGAATAGGCCTCACGAACGAAGGAGCGCGGGCGATGGCCGCGACCGCTCAGCCGACTGCTGGCGCCCTGACGGCGGCGCCAACGCAGTCTGACAAGGTTCCCGTCCGCCGGATGGTCGCGTTCTTCGCGATGGTCTTCGGCATGTTCATGTCGATCCTCGACATCCAGATCGTTTCCGCCTCGCTCGCCGAAATTCAGGCGGGCCTGAGTGCGGGTGCAGATGAAATCGGCTGGGTTCAGACCTCCTACCTGATCGCCGAAGTCATCATGATCCCGCTGTCCGGAACGCTGGCGCGCATCGTTTCGACGCGTGTGCTGTTCGCGACGTCGGCGGCCGGATTCACGATTGCCAGCGCCCTTGCGGCGACCGCGACGAACATCGACCAGATGATCGTCTACCGCGCGATCCAGGGCTTCATCGGCGGTGGCATGATCCCATCGGTCTTCGCGGCCGCCTTCACCATCTTTCCGCCGTCGAAGCGCTCGGTCGTCTCGCCGATGATCGGCCTCGTCGCGACGCTTGCGCCGACCATCGGTCCGACGGTCGGCGGTTATTTGAGCCATGCCTTCTCCTGGCACTGGCTGTTCCTCGTCAATATCGTGCCCGGCATCATCGTGACGGTGCTGACCTGGAACCTCATCGATTTCGACAAGCCGCAGTTCAGCCTCATGAAGAAGTTCGACTGGCTCGGACTTGCCGCTATGGCGGTCTTCCTGGGCGCGCTCGAATATGTGCTGGAAGAGGGCAATGCCAACGACTGGTTCAACGACGAATATATCGTCATGGGCGCCGTCGCCTCGACCATCGGCGGGCTGATCTTCTTCTATCGGGTGTTCTCGGTGGAATTTCCCGTGGTGGACCTGCGTGCCTTCAGCAATCGGAATTTCGCGTTTGGCTCGCTGTTTTCCTTCGTCATGGGCATTGGCCTCTATGGGCTGACCTATCTCTATCCGCTCTATCTCGGGCGCATCCGCGGCTACGATTCGCTGATGATCGGCGAAACCATGTTCGTCAGCGGCCTTGCGATGTTCTGCACCGCGCCCATCGCCGGCGCCTTGTCGAGCCGCATGGATCCGCGCTTCATGATGATGATCGGCTTCGCGTGTTTTGCCTACGGCACGTGGATCATGAGCAGCCTGACGACGGACTGGGACTTCTACGAGCTGCTCCTGCCCCAAATCCTGCGCGGCTTCGGCCTGATGATCTGCATGGTGCCGATCAACAACGTCGCCTTGGGAACCCTGCCGCCCGACAAGATCCGCGGCGCCTCGGGGGTTTTCAACCTGACGCGAAACCTTGGGGGTGCGGTCGGGCTCGCGGTGATCAACACGATCCTGACGCAGCGGCAGCAGGAGCATTATGCCCGGCTTTCCGAGCACGTGCAGTGGGGCAATCCCGCAGCGATGGACCAGCTGCGCAATATGGCGTCGAACTACAATGCGCACGGTCTCGACGGCAACACGATCGCCATCCAGAGGATGTCGGGGCTCGTCCAGCAGCAGGCCACGATCCTGTCCTTCGCGGATGTCTTCCTGCTGCTGACGGTCTTGTTCGGCACCCTTGTCCTATGCGCCTTCATCATCAAGAAGCCGCAATCCGGCGTCGGCGGTGGCGGCGGGCACTGATTGCCCGTCATGCCTCTTGCCCGCGCCTGGGCAATGCCATCAGAATGCGGGCCGACAATCGCTGTCCGGAGGCCCGCATGCCCATTTCCGTTTCACGTCGTCATCTGCTCGCCGCGGCCGGCGGGCTCGGCCTCTCGATGATCCTGCCGGGGCAGCGTGGCCTCGCGCAGGCGCAGCGTCCGGCGACGGACGTCACCTTCCTGTTTTCCTGCGACGTGCATGCCTGCCTCGTTTCCGCAGACGCCCTCAGCCCGAATTGCGCGGATGAGGGCAAGACCGACGCGGCTTTGCTGAAGCACGTCGCAGCGGTCAACGGAATTGCCGGTCACGCCTGGCCTAGCGAGATCGATGGCAAGCCTACGGGCCTTGCTGGCGCGGGAAGCCCGATCGCCACGCCGCGCGGTCTCGTGTTCGGTGGCGACATGACGGATGATGGCGGCGGACAGGTGAAGGTTCCTGGCGAAGGGCGCCAGCTTCAGCAGTTCGCCAGCCGCTATCAGCAGGGCACGGGGCCGGATCGTGTGCATTATCCCGTCTATACCGGGCTTGGAAACCATGACCTCGATCAGGACGGCGTGCCGCCGCACGCCGACTGGTACCGCCGCGAGTTGCGTGACTACGTCGAGCTGAACCATCGCTCCACCGTTTTCTACAAGGCGCCGGTTCCCGTCACCAATTACGATATCGATTCGGACAACTATTCCTGGGATTGGAGCGGGCTGCATCTCGTCCAGCTCCAGCGCTTCGGCGGCGACGGCACGAAGGGCGCGATCAGCGGCCTGCCCTGGCTCCAGCAGGACCTTGCCACCTACGCTTCAGACGGCCGGCCGGTCGTGCTGTTCCAGCACTATGGCTGGGACGATTTTTCCACCGAACACTGGGATCCCGTCGCCAAGACCTTCGATCCGCACGGCTCCGGTCCTGCGCACTGGTGGACGGAGGAGGCGCGCGCCGCCCTTCTGGCGACGCTGACCAAATACAATGTCGTCGGCATTTTTCACGGCCACGAACACCCGACGCCGATGATCTACAACCGCGACGGCCACGACATCTTCAAGCCAGTCGCGGCCTTCATGGGCGGTCTTGCCGTGGTCCGCGTCACGGATCGGTTCATGGACGTGGTGCTCGCCCGTGCCGGGACGAGCGCCACGGACATCGTCTTCACCCACGCTTTCAGCAAGCGCCTGAGCGGTTAAAAAAGCCGCTTTCGAAGCGTCGATCCATTTTTTGATTTACGTACATCAAAAACTCCTCTAAGGGTCTGGCCACGGAGGAGACATGCGACCGACAGTTCACGACATTGCCGAACGGGCAGGCGTCAGCCTCGCGACCGTCGATCGGGTTCTGAACGATCGGCCGGGCGTTCGCGGCGTGACGCGCGCCAAGGTCGAAGGGGCCATTGCCGAGCTCGGCTATGTCCGCGACGTGGCTGCGGCCAATCTTGCCAAGAGCCGTGTTTATCCGCTCGTCTTCATCCTGCCCGAGGGCGACAATCCGTTCATGCGCGGGCTGGAGGACGAGGTTCGTCGCGCCGGTGCCCATTCGATGGTCGAGCGCACGCAGCTTTCCGTGGTGACGGTTCCGGCCTTCGATGGTCGTGCTCTTGCACGGGAAATCGACGGTGCGATCGAACGGGCGGTTGCCGGTATCGCTGCCGTCGCGGTCGATGCGCCGGAGGTGCTGGCTGCGATCGGCCGGGCGCGCGAGGCCGGCATACCCTTCGTCACCCTCGTATCGGACCTTGCCAATTCCGGCCGCGATCATTTCATCGGCGTCGACAACATCGCCGCGGGCCGCACCGCCGGCAGCCTGATGGGGCGGTTCCTGGGCGAGAGGCCCGGGCCGGTCGCCGTGCTCGCGGGCTCGATGCGGGTGCGCGACCACGGTGAACGCCTTGAAGGCTTCCTGGCCGCCATGTCGGCCATGCCGGTATCCCGCGCGGTCCTGCCCGTGCTGGAAGGACAGGACGATCCCGAGCTTTCCTTCGGCCTCATCGCCAAATGTCTCGCCGACGTGCCCGATCTTGCCGGCATCTACAGCCTCGGCGCGGGCAACCGGGGACTGGTGAAGGCGCTTGCTGCGACCGGCGCGGCCCGAAGCCTCTGCGTGATCGCCCACGAAGTGACCGACGAGACCCGCGCCGCGCTCGAAGGCGGACTGGTCGATGCCGTGCTCAACCAGGATGCCGGCCATGAGGTGCGCAGCGCCATTCGCGTGCTACGCGCCAAGGCCGATGGCCTGCCGGTGATTGCCGCTCAGGAGCGCATCCGGCTCGAAATCTTCATCAAGGACAATCTTCCGTCCGAACCGGGCGCAGATGATACGCCCGGCGCGGCCGGCAATTAGGGAGAAGCGCATGTATCTCGGGATCGATCTCGGCACATCGGGCGTCAAGGCCATGCTGATCGGCGACGACCAGGCCGTCGTCGGCTCGGCCTCCAGCAAGGAAGTCACGACCACGCGGCTGCACGACGGCTGGTCCGAGCAGGATCCGGCCGACTGGATCCGCGCCACGGAAGAAGCGATCGCCGGCCTGCGCTCGGCCCATCCCGACGCGTTTTCCGCCGTGCGCGGCATCGGTCTTTCCGGCCACATGCACGGTGCGACGCTTCTCGACGCCGATGACAAGGTTCTCCGGCCCTGCATCATGTGGAACGATACGCGCAGCTACCGCGAAGCGGCAGCGCTGGATGCCGATCCGCGCTTCCGCAAGATCACCGGCAATATCGTTTTTCCGGGCTTCACCGCGCCCAAGCTCGCCTGGGTGAAGAACAATGAGCCGGATATCTTCGCCAGGGTGCGCTGGGTGCTGCTGCCCAAGGACTACCTGCGCCTCTGGCTCGCCGGCGAGCATCTCTCGGAAATGTCGGATTCGGCGGGCACATCCTGGCTCGACACGGGCGCACGCAAATGGTCCAGCGAGTTGCTTGCAGCAACGGGGCTCGATGAAAGCCAGATGCCCGGTCTCGTGGAAGGCACCGCGCCGGCGGGAACGTTGCGGCCGGAGCTTGCCGCGAAGTGGGGCCTTCGCGAGGGCATCGTCATTGCCGGCGGCGCCGGCGACAACGCGGCCTCCGCCTGCGGCATGGGAACGGTGCGCGAGGGCACGGCTTTCGTCTCGCTCGGCACATCCGGCGTGCTCTTTGCGGCCAATGCCCGCTACCTGCCCAATCCGGAAAGCGCCGTGCACGCCTTCTGCCACGCACTTCCCGACACCTGGCACCAGATGGGCGTCATCCTCTCGGCCACGGATGCGCTGAACTGGCACGCCCGCGTCACCGGCGCGTCCGCCGCCGACCTGACGAAGGAGCTGGGCGATACGCTGAAGACGCCGTCCCACGTGACCTTCCTGCCCTATCTCTCCGGCGAACGCACGCCGCATAACGACGCGACGATCCGCGGCGCCTTCCTCGGTCTCGGCCATGAGGCCGACCGCACGGTTCTGACCCAAGCCGTGCTGGAAGGGGTCGCATTCGCCATTCGCGACAGTCTGGAAGCCCTGAAATCCGCTGGCACCGCGCTCACGCGCGTCACCGCCATCGGCGGCGGATCGCGTTCGCGCTACTGGCTGAAGTCCATCGCCACCGCGCTCGGCCTGCCGGTCGACCTGCCGGCGGATGGTGACTTCGGCGCTGCCTTCGGTGCGGCACGCCTCGGCCTGATCGCTGCGACCGGCGCCAACCCGACGGACATCCTGACACCTCCGGCGACGGCGGAGACGATCCATCCGGAGGCAGCGCTGTCGGCCGCCTACGAGGATGCCTATCAGCGCTACCGCCGCCTCTACCCGGCGATCCGCGCTGCCTACTGACCAACGAAAACGAGAGGAGACACCATGTCCACCGGCTTCTTCGGCGATATCGCCAAGATCAAATATGAAGGCCCCGAGAGCACCAACCCGCTCGCCTTCCGCCATTACAATCCGGATGAGATTGTCCTGGGCAAGCGCATGGAGGACCATCTGCGCTTCGCCGTCGCCTATTGGCACACGTTCGTGTGGCCGGGCGGCGACCCCTTCGGCGGCCAGACCTTCGAGCGTCCCTGGTTCGACGACACGATGAAGGCAGCCAAGCTCAAGGCAGACGTCGCCTTCGAGTTCTTCCATCTGCTCGGCGTGCCGTTCTACTGCTTCCACGATGCGGATGTGCGCCCGGAAGGCAAGGACTTCATCGAGAACACGAAGAACCTCAACGAGATCGTCGACTATTTCGAGAAGAAGCAGGCCGAGACCGGCGTCAAGCTTTTGTGGGGCACGGCAAACCTGTTCTCCAACCGCCGCTACATGGGCGGCGCTGCCACCAATCCCGACCCTGACGTCTTCGCCTTCGGCGCTGCGACCGTGAAGACCTGCCTGGACGCCACGCACCGCCTCGGCGGCGACAACTATGTGCTGTGGGGCGGCCGTGAAGGCTACGAGACGCTGCTCAACACCAATATCGGCCAGGAACTCGACCAGCTCGGCCGTTTCGTCAACATGGTGGTGGAGTACAAGCACAAGATCGGCTTCAAGGGCGCGATCCTCATTGAGCCGAAGCCGCAGGAGCCGACCAAGCACCAGTACGACTACGATGTCGCGACGGTCTACGGCTTCCTCAAGAAGTACGGCCTGGAAAACGAGGTCAAGCTCAATATCGAGCAGGGCCATGCCATCCTGGCCGGCCACTCCTTCGAGCACGAGCTGTCTTTGGCCAATGCGCTCGGCATCTTCGGTTCGATCGATATGAACCGCAACGACTATCAGTCCGGCTGGGACACCGACCAGTTCCCGAACAATGTGCCGGAAATGGCGCTGGCCTTCTACCAGGTTCTGTCCGGTGGCGGCTTCACGACGGGCGGCACCAATTTCGATGCGAAGCTGCGCCGCCAGTCGATCGATCCCGCGGATCTGCTGGTCGGTCACATCGGCGGCATGGATTGCTGCGCGCGCGGCGTGAAGGCTGCGGCGAAGATGATCGAGGACAAGGCGTTGTCGGCGCCGCTCGCCGATCGTTATGCCGGATGGCAGACGCCGGAAGCGCAGAAGATCCTGTCGGGCGGTTCGTCGCTGGAAGCGCTGGAAGCCTATGTGGTCAACGGAAACGTCAATCCGCAGCCGCGCTCCGGCCGTCAGGAATATCTGGAGAACGTGGTGAACCGCTACGTTTGATTGCGCTTTACAGACTATACGAAGGGCGCCGCTGGCGCCCTTCTTCGTTTCAGACGGTTGAAGCCTCGCTCGTGGCAGATGTACTGCCTTACGTTACGTTATGTAGGCTTCTAGTCTTAGGCCGGTTGTATTTTGTATCGTTTCAGTTGTCCGCATTACGTTATAAAATTGATGTCTATCAAGTTTTGTGCGATTTTCCGTGGCGATATAGGCTTTATTTACCATCATTCCCAAGAGTTAAAGGGAATCAGGGGTGTTGTGGCCTCAACCTTTGATTGATTCCGGGGCGGCCACCAGGACTATTTCCGATGACCGCGCAGGATGCCAAGACCAAGCAGCTGAATGACCGCCTCCAGTTTGTCGATCTCGACGTGACGCAGCGCGCAGCGCTGAAGCGCGTCCTGCCGACGATTTCCGCTTCGCTGGACGGTGCGCTCGACACATTCTACCGCAAGGCGCGCGCGACGCCCGAGACCGCGCGCTTCTTTTCCAGCGAGGCGCATATCCAGGGCGCGAAGGGCCGCCAGATCAAGCATTGGGAACTGATCGGTTCGGCGACATTCGATGCGCAGTATGTCGACGCGGTCACGATGATCGGCAAGACGCATGCCCGCCTCGGGCTCGAGCCGCGCTGGTATATCGGCGGCTATGCGCTGATCCTCGATTCCATCCTTCAGAACGTCATCGCCAAGCATCTTGAAGGCTTCCTCTTCCGCAAGAAGGCAGCGGCGCTGAGCGAGGAGGTTTCGTCCATCGTCAAGGCCGCGCTCGTCGACATGGACTATGCGATCTCGGTATATCTCGAAGCGTTGCAGGAAGAGCGTGACAAGGTCGAGACCGAACGGCAGGCGCAGAATGCCGAGCAGGAGGAGGCCCTTGCCGCGCTCGATACATCTTTGAACCGCGTGGCCGGGGGCGATCTGACGGCGTCCATCACCAAGCCGCTTGCGCCGCAGTTCGAGCGGCTGCGATCCAATTTCAACGCCGCCATCGGCAAGCTCGACGATACGCTGGGCTCCATTGCCGCCGCGGCGGAGGACGCTGCCGGCAATTCCAGCGAGCTGGTGGCTGTGACGGACGACATGTCCAGGCGGACGGAGCAGCAGGCGGCTTCGCTGGAAGAGACTGCGGCGGCGGTCGAGGAAATCACCACGATCTCACGCGAAGCCGCCAACCGCGCGGAGGAGGCGAGGCGCGTCGTGGGCAGCGCCACCGAAGAGGCGCGCCGCTCCGGCGACGTCGTCGAGCAGGCCGTATCGGCGATGAGCGCGATCGAGGATTCCTCGCGTCAGATCACCCAGATCATCGGCGTGATCGACCAGATTTCCTTCCAGACCAATCTTCTGGCGCTCAATGCCGGCGTCGAGGCTGCGCGGGCCGGCGAGGCGGGCAAGGGCTTTGCCGTCGTGGCGCAGGAGGTTCGCGAACTCGCGCAGAAATCCGCCGAGGCCGCCAAGGAAATCAAGGCATTGATCGACAAGTCCTTCGAGGATGTGTTGCTCGGCGTATCCCTGGTCAACAAGACCGGCGAGGCGTTGCGCCATATCGGCGAGCAGGTGGTCCATATCAACGGGCATATCGATGCCATCGCCAGCTCCGCGCGCGAGCAATCCGCCGGCATTTCAGAGATCAACACCGCCGTCGTCAGCATGGACCAGATGACGCAGAAGAATGCCGGCATGGTGGAAGAGACCAATGCCGCCACGCACAATCTGATGCAGATCAGCACGAAGCTGAAAGGGCTGGTCGACAGCTTCAAGGTCTCGGCCGGGCGCGCCCAGGCAGCATCCTTTGCCGAAGAGCGGCGCTACGGCTGAGGTTTAGCGCTTCTGGAAACGCCGCGAAGGTGCCGAGACGGAATTGCGCACGATGAGGTCGGGGCGCAGCAGGATTTCCGTTTCGGCCGGCTCGCTGTCTGACAGCAGTTCAAAGAGTAGCGCCATGGCGCTCTTGCCGATGGCCGTGCGCGGCTGGCGGATCGTCGTCAGCGACGGGCTCATGAAGCTCGCTTGCGGGACGTCATCAAAACCGGTGACGGAGAAGTCTTTCGGAATGTCATAGCCGCGCGCGCCAAGCCCGATCATGACGCCGATGGCCGTCTGGTCGTTCACGCACATGAAGGCGCTCGGCAGCGTGTCGCGCATGAAGAGCTGTTCCAGCGCAAGCCGTCCGCTTTCGATGGTGCCGTCGCCCTCCAGCACGATCCGGTCGCTCTCCGGTACGCCCGCCGCGTCCAGCCCCGCGTCATAACCCTGGCGCCGGCGGGCATAGGCGAGGCGCGTGCGTGAATCGCCGACGAAGGCGATCTTGCGGTGGCCTTCGGCGATCAGCAGATCGATCGCCTTGCGTGCGCCCTCGATATCGTCGACGCCGACATAGGGAATGCCGCCATTATAGACGGGCTCGAAGACGCCGACGCTGGGCGGCAACCGTGCCGTCATGCTCTGGTGCCCGAAGGGCAGGATGCCGGTGAAGAGGATCAGCCCGGCAGCCTGGTTCGAATTGAGGAACTTCAGATATTCCAGCCCGCGCTGCGGATCGTTCTGCGTATGGCCGATCAGGATGCCGTAGCCGTGCGCGCGCGCCTCGTTCTCAAGGCCGACGAGGATATTGGAGAAGTTCGGATCGCCGATGTCGGGTGCGACCACGAGGATCATGTTCGACCGGCCAAGCCGCAGGCTGCGCGCCATCGCATTGGTCGTGTAGCCGGTGATGGCGATCGCCTGGTTCACCTTCAGCCGCGTCGAGTTGGCCACTTTCTCCGGTGTGTGGATCGCCCGCGACACGGTCGCGATCGAGACTTGCGCGATACGCGCGACATCCTCGATCGTGGCTGGGCTGGACATCGACAAACTGGCTCTCACTCGGCGGCGACGGTTCCAGATATGCGAAACGATTCTCTATCCGGAACGGCTGGTGCAAACGATTTGCGGGACACTACACAGACTGGCCCGAGGGTCAAACGACGCTTGATGAAAATTCCTGATGTCCGATGATGTAAACCTTTACATAGATCGTGTAAAGGTTTACATAGGGCTCAAGCGGTCGAGGAGCCGCAGGGAGGAAATCGATGAATTCGGACGTTGCCGACGGCGCACCCGTTGTTCTAGCCGCACGCCGTGTCTCGAAGTCGTTCAACGGCGTGCAGGTGCTGTTCAGCGTCAACTTCGAGCTGCGCGCCGGCGAAATCCATGCGTTGATGGGAGAGAACGGCGCCGGCAAGTCGACGCTGGTGAAGATTCTTTCGGGCTTCGAGCAGCCCACCTCCGGTGAAATCCTTCTCGACGGCCAGCCGATCAAGCTGCCGCCGAACGGCCAGGCCGAGGCGCTCGGCATCGTCATCATCCACCAGGAATTCAATCTCGCGGAGCACCTGACGGTATCCGAGAGCCTTTTCCTCGGGCGCGAAGTCACGCGCTTCGGGGTGCTGGATCGCAAGTTCATGCGTGCGGAAACGCGCCGCGTGCTCGATCAGCTCGGCTCTCATGTCGATGAAAATGCGCTGATCAGTTCGCTATCCATCGCCGACAAGCAGATGGTGGAAATCGCCAAGGCGATCAGCCGCGATGCGCGCATCATCTTCATGGACGAGCCGACGGCCGTTCTCTCCCGCGAGGAGACCAATTACCTGTTCCGCCAGGTGCGCAAGCTGCGCGAGCGGGGCACCTCGTTCGTCTTCGTCTCGCACAAGCTGGACGAGGTGATGGAGCTGACCGATCGCGTCACCGTGCTGCGCGATGGCCAATGGGTGAAGACGGCGCCGACCAGCATTCTCGACGGCGAGTCCATTGCCCAGCTGATGGTCGGCCGCGAGCTTTCCAGCCTTTACCCGGCCAAGCAGGAGCCGAGCGTCGACGAAGACGTGATGCTTTCCGTCACGGGACTGTCGACGCATTACGTGCAGGACGCCAGCTTCGATGTGCGCAAGGGCGAAATCCTCGGTTTCTCCGGCCTTATCGGGTCCGGGCGCACGGAGTTGATGGAAGCGGTTGCCGGTCTCAGGTCCCGTACGGCGGGAGAAGTGTCCGTGCGCGGCACGCCGGTGCCGGCAGGCGATGTGCATGCCGCCAATCGCGTCGGCATCGCCTACATGACCAAGGACCGCAAGCACAAGGGCCTGCTTTTGAACTCCGGCATGACGGCGAACCTTACCTTGCAATCGCTGGATCGGCACGGTGACCATGGCTACCTGAGCCCGAAGAGCGAAGCGGCCGCCCTGGAGCGGGCGCGCCGACGCTTCGACATCCGCGTGCGCGACGGCCGCGTCGTCGCCGGCCGCATGTCGGGCGGCAACCAGCAGAAGCTTCTTCTCGCCAAGGTCATGGAGACCGAGCCCGACGTCATCATCATCGATGAGCCGACGCGCGGCATCGATGTGGGCACCAAGCAGCAGATCTATCACTTCATCTCCGCGCTCGCGCGCGACGGCAAGTCGATCATCGTCGTCTCCTCAGAGATGCCGGAGATCATCGGGCTTTGCACCCGCGTCGCGGTGATGCGGGAAGGGCGGATCGTCGGCATTCTCGAAGGCGAAGAGATCTCCGAGCAGGAGATCATGCGCTACTCGGCCGGCCTCAAGAAAAAGACCGCTGCCTGACCCTTAAAGGGCGGGCGGCAACACAACAACGCATTCACGTCGGGGACGAACATGACGGCAAGCGAAGACGCGGCAGAAACCAGCGCGAGGGGCCGCACCTGGCGAGATATCGACCTGAGAGCGGTCGCGCCCTTTGCGGCGCTGGCACTGCTTTTGATCGTCGGTGCGCTGGTCAATCCGAATTTCATCGGGCTCAACAATCTCGCGAACGTGGCGACACGCAGCGCCTTCATCGCGATCATCGCGGTTGGCGCGACCTTCGTCATCTCGTCGGGCGACCTCGATCTTTCGGTCGGGTCTATGGTGGCCTTCGTGGCCAGCATCATGATCCTCTTCATGAATTCCGGTGCGATTGCCGATCCGTCGCTGATGCTGGCGGCTGCGGTGGCGCTGACGATCATCATCGGCGCCGGCTGCGGCCTGGCGAACGGCCTGATCACCACCGTCGGCAAGATCGAACCCTTCATCGCCACGCTCGGCACGATGGGCATCTATCGCGGCCTCACCACCTGGCTATCGCAGGGCGGCGCGATCACGCTGCGCGAACCGGAATTGCAGGCGCTCTATCGGCCGGCCTATTTCGGCAGCATTCTCGGCGTGCCGGTTCCGATCGTCGTCATCCTGGCGGTGACGATCGTCGCAGCCTTCGTTCTCTACCGCACCCGCTATGGCCGTCATGTGGTCGCTGTCGGTTCCAACAGCGATGTCGCACGCTATTCCGGCATTCCGGTGAACCGCGTGCGCACCATTGCCTTCGTCATCCAGGGTGTCTGCGTGGCGATTGCGGTGCTGCTCTATGTGCCGCGTCTCGGCTCCACTTCGGCCACCACCGGCATTCTGTGGGAATTGCAGGCGATCACTGCCGTCGTCGTCGGCGGCACGGCGCTGAAGGGCGGGGCAGGGCGCGTCTGGGGCACCATCTGCGGCGCCTTCATTCTCGAACTGGTCGGCAATATCATGCTGCTTTCCAACTTCATCAGCGAATATCTGATCGGAGCCATCCAGGGTGCGATCATCATCATTGCGATGCTCGTCCAGCGCTCGCTGGTACGCAAGTCGTAAGCCCAAGCAATTCCGGCCACAGCACAAGGCGGCCGGGGTTGTGGGAGAACAGTCGGGTTCACAGGTCGCCCGGCCACGAAGCAAGACCTGCTTTTGGGAGGAAACTCATGCGCAAGAAACTATTGGGCCTGACGGTCGCCGCGGTTGCCGCCTTTGCCGGCTTCGCCCACGCACAGGAAGAGAAGAAGGTCACCATCGGGGTCTCGATCCCGGCCGCCAGCCACGGCTGGACGGCAGGCGTGATCTATCATGCCGAGCGTGTCGCCAAGCAGCTGATGGCAAGCCATTCGGGCCTCAACGTCGTGGTCAAGACCTCGCCGGATCCGGCAAGCCAGGCGAATGCCGTGCAGGATCTTGCCACGCAGGGCATCGACGCGCTCGTCATCCTGCCGACCGATCCGGATCCGCTGGTCAACGCCATCAAGGAAATCAAGGGCAACGGCACCTTCGTCGCGCTTGTCGACCGTGCGCCGAGCGTCAACGACGGCACCGTGCGCGATCTCTATGTCGCCGGCAACAACTTCGCGCTCGGTGAAGTGGCCGGTCAGTACATCAAGGAGACCACGCCGGAAGCCGAAGTCGTCGTTATCCGCGGCATGCCGATCCCGATCGACCAGGAGCGCCAGAACGGCTTCGACAAGGGCATCGAAGGCTCGGGCGTCAAGGTTCTCGACCGTCAGTACGGTAACTGGAACCGCGACGATGCCTTCAAGGTCATGCAGGACTACCTGACCAAGTACCAGAAGATCGATGTCGTATGGTGCCAGGACGACGATATGGCCGTCGGCGTTCTCCAGGCCATCGAGCAGGCCGGCCGCACGGACATCCAGTATGTCGTCGCGGGCGCCGGTTCTAAGGACATGATCAAGAAGGTCATGGACGGCGACAAGATGATCCCCGTCGATGTTCTCTATCCGCCGGCGATGGTCGGTACCGCCCTTGAGATGGCGGCTGCCCACTTCTACGGCCAGGTTCCGGTCCGCGGCGTCTACACGATCGACGCGACGCTGGTGACGAAGGACAACGCGAAGGACTTCTACTTCCCGGATTCGCCGTTCTGATCCATTCCTGATGCGCCGCCCGGGACACCTCGTTCCGGGCGGCCTTTCATTGGCGGGCGCGTCGATTTCGCATTGCCCGCACTGTCAAAGGTCGATAGTTT
This sequence comes from Shinella sp. AETb1-6, assembly GCF_009826875.1. Lineage (NCBI taxonomy): Bacteria > Pseudomonadati > Pseudomonadota > Alphaproteobacteria > Hyphomicrobiales > Rhizobiaceae > Shinella > Shinella sp. AETb1-6. The sequence goes on from NZ_WUMM01000007.1 coordinate 57,574, forward strand.
TTAAAATCTGCGGTACGTACCGCAAGAATATCTTCAACCGGCCGCGAGGATCGGCCGGGTGCATGGGAGGAAGCCGAATATGAAGACGATCAAGGGCCCGGCCCTGTTTCTTGCACAGTTCGCCGGCGATGCCGCGCCGTTCAACTCCTGGGACAGCATCACCAAGTGGGCCGCCGATATCGGTTACAAGGGCGTGCAGGTTCCCACCTGGGACGCGCGGCTGATCGACCTGAAGAAGGCGGCGGAATCCAAGACCTATTGCGACGAATTCGCCGGCAAAGCGCGCGAGAACGGCGTCGAGCTCACCGAGCTTTCCACCCATCTTCAGGGCCAGCTGGTCGCCGTGCATCCCGCCTATGACGAGGCCTTCGACGGCTTCGCCGCACCGGAAGTGCGCGGCAATCCGAAGGCCCGGCAGGAATGGGCCGTCGAACAGGTAAAGCTCGCGTTGACCGCATCGCGCAATCTCGGCCTGAACGCCATGGCGAGCTTCTCGGGCGCGCTCGCCTGGCCGTTCGTCTATCCCTGGCCGCAGCGCCCGGCCGGTCTTGTCGAGACCGCGTTCGACGAGCTTGCGAAGCGCTGGAAGCCGCTGCTCGACCATGCGGATGAGAATGGCGTGGACGTCTGCTACGAGATCCATCCCGGCGAAGACCTGCACGACGGCATAACCTATGAGATGTTCCTGGAGCGCACCGGCAATCATGCCCGCGCCTGCATGCTCTACGACCCCTCGCACTATGTGCTGCAATGCCTTGACTATCTCGACAACATCGACATCTACAAGGATCGTATCCGCATGTTCCATGTGAAGGATGCGGAGTTCAATCCGACGGGCCGGCAGGGCGTCTATGGCGGCTACCAGGGCTGGGTCAACCGCGCCGGCCGCTTCCGCTCGCTGGGTGACGGGCAGGTGGATTTCGGCGCCGTCTTCTCCAAGATGGCGGCCAACGATTTCGCCGGCTGGGCCGTGGTCGAATGGGAATGCGCGCTGAAGCATCCCGAGGACGGTGCCCGCGAAGGCGCGGAATTCGTCAAGGCGCATATCATCCGCGTGACGGACAAGGCCTTCGACGACTTTGCCGACGGCGGTACCGACGAGGCGGCCAACCGGCGCATGCTGGGTCTTTAAGGAGGAACACACGATGGCAATCGAAGGAAGCGCGAACGAAACGCGCGAACGCCGGATCCGGCTTGGCATGGTCGGCGGTGGTTCCGGCGCCTTTATCGGTGCGGTGCACCGCATGGCAGCCCGGCTCGACGATCACTACGAACTGGTCGCCGGCGCGCTGTCGTCCTCGCCTGAAAAGGCCGAGCAGTCGGCGCGCGAACTGGGCCTCGACCCGGCCCGCAGCTATGGCAGCTTCAAGGAAATGGCGATCCGCGAGGCCAAGCTGAAGAACGGTATCGAGGCGGTGGCGATCGTCACGCCCAACCATGTGCACTACGAGGCGGCCAAGGAGTTCCTCAAGCGCGGCATCCACGTCATCTGCGACAAGCCGCTGACTTCGACGCTCGGCGATGCGCGCAAGCTGAAGAAGCTGGCCGACGAAAGCGACGCCCTCTTCGTGCTGACCCACAACTATACCGGCTATCCGATGGTGCGGCAGGCCCGCGAGATGATCGCAAACGGCGATCTCGGCACCATCCGCCTGGTGCAGATGGAATATCCGCAGGACTGGCTGACCGAGGATATCGAGTCGAGCGGCCAGAAGCAGGCGGCGTGGCGGACGGACCCCTCCAAGTCGGGCGCGGGTGGCTCGACGGGCGACATCGGAACGCACGCCTACAATCTCGGATGCTTCGTCTCGGGCCTCGAGCTTGAAGAACTCTCGGCCGACCTGGACAGCTTCGTGCCGGGCCGCAAGCTCGACGACAACGCCCATGTCCTGATGCGCTTCAAGGAAAAGGACGGTGCGCGCGCCAAGGGCATGCTGTGGTGCAGCCAGGTCGCGCCCGGCCACGAAAATGGCCTGAAGGTTCGCGTCTATGGCACGAAGGGTGGCCTGGAATGGGTGCAGGCCGATCCGAACTACCTCTGGTACACGCCCTTCGGCGAGTCGAAGCGCCTGATCACCCGCAACGGCGCCGGGGCCGGCGCCGCAGCCGGCCGTGTCAGCCGCATTCCGTCCGGTCATCCGGAGGGGTATCTCGAAGGCTTTGCGAATATCTATTCGGAAGCTGCCCGCGCGATCTATGCCAAGCGCAATGGCGCGCCCGTCGATGCCGCCGTTGTCTATCCCACGGTGGACGATGGGCTGAAGGGCATGCTCTTTGTCGATGCCTGCGTGCAGTCTTCAAAGAAGAACGGCGCCTGGATCAAGGTCTGACAACAGCAATCCGGTGGCCGCCGCATCTTCGCGGCGGCTGCATGCCATCATGAGAACATGCTGCCGAGGCGTAGCACCAGCTTCGTGTCGAACATCTGGTTGTGATCGAACATCCAGTTGATGGCATCCCTCGTCGACCAGGCCTTCTTGTAGGGCCGGGCGCTCGTCAATGCCTCGAAGACGTCGCACACGGTGGCCAGCCGCACCTCGGCGCTGATCCTGTCGCCCTTCAGGCCGAGCGGGTAGCCTGTGCCGTCAAGGGCTTCGTGGTGCAGCCGGCAGACATCCAGAACGATACCGGAAACATTGCCCTGCTGTTTAAGCATGCGATAGCCGACTTCCGGGTGATTGCGGACCAGCTGGCGTTCGTTCGCGTCGAGCCTGCCGGTCTTGTTCAGCACGGCGTTGGGAACCATCAGCTTGCCGACGTCATGCAGCAGGCCGGCGACGCCCAGTTCGCGTACGGCATCGTCATCGTATCCCAGCGCGCGGGCGAGCTGCATCATCAGCGCGCTGACGGCCAGCGAATGAACATAGGTTCCTTCATCCTTCGTCTTGAGGCGCGTGACCTCCAGAAAGACATCGGGTGCGGCCTCGATGCGCTCGGCAATCTCGTCGGCGACCGGCCCCAGCGTCTCGATCTTCAGCGTGCCGGCTTGCGCCGCCAGGAAGCTTTCGCGCAGGGAGCGCGCCGATTGGGACACCGTTTCGAGTGTATGCTGGCGTTGTTCTTCCTGCGCCTTCGCAGCGCCGTTCATCACGGCATCCACGTCGATCGTGCTTTGTTGCTGGTTGACCAGGGCGTGGGTGGCTGATGTGGCCAGAATGGCGCGAACCGCATCTTCGGATTTGATCAGAAAGCGTCGGGCCTGAAATTCGGTAACCGGGCATTCCACCGTTTCGATGAACATGCCCTTGCGCACGAGATGCTTCGGAATTCTGAGTACCACGCCCTTATCCCCGCAGAACCTGACGCAGCTTAGGCGACGAAGCCTAATTACTGATTAAGTGTCATCTGATTTACATATGAATAGAAGACGGTCGTCAGCGCGCGCCGTAGCTCTCAGAAACCGTTTGATTTTTCACGCTGCCACTTTTACGGCAACGTTGCAGTGGTTTCATCATACTGAAAGGGCCGCCATGACCGATCCCAAGATTCTTGCCGACCGCTTTCCCGGCGATTTCGTCTTTGGCGTGGCGACCGCCGCGTTCCAGATCGAAGGCGCCACCAAGGCGGACGGCCGGAAAGCGTCGATATGGGATGCCTTTTCCAACATGCCGGGTCGGGTCCATGGTGGCCACAACGGCGATGTCGCATGCGACCACTACAACCGGCTGGACCAGGATCTCGACCTGATCAAGGATCTCGGCGTGGAAGCCTACCGCTTCTCCATCGCATGGCCGCGGATCATTCCGGAGGGGACGGGACCGATAAACGAGAAGGGGCTGGACTTCTACGACCGCCTTGTCGATGGCCTCAAGGCACGCGGCATCAAGGCGTTCGCGACGCTCTACCATTGGGACCTGCCGCTCATGCTGGCCGGCGATGGTGGCTGGACGGCGCGCCGGACGGCCTATGCCTTCCAGCGCTACGCCAAAGCCACGATCGCGCGCCTCGGCGACCGGCTCGATGCGGTGGCGACCTTCAACGAGCCATGGTGCTCCGTGTGGCTCAGCCATCTCTATGGCATCCACGCGCCCGGCGAGCGTAACATGGACGCCGCGCTGCACGCTTTGCACGTCACGAACCTCGCGCATGGACTTGGTGTTTCCGCCATTCGCTCCGAACGGCCCAACCTGCCGGTCGGGCTCGTCCTGAACGCGCACAGCATCTATGCCGGCAGCGACAGCGATGAGGATAAGGCCGCTGCCGACCGCGCCTTCGATTTCCACAACGGCGTTTTCTTCGGGCCGGTCTTCAAGGGCGCGTATCCCGAGCGATTCCTGTCCGCTCTCGGACATAGCATGCCGAAGATCGAGGCGGGCGACATGGAGACCATCGCCCAGCCGCTCGATTGGTGGGGGCTCAACTACTACACGCCGATGCGCGTCGCGCATGATCCGTCGGAGGCGGCGCTCTTCCCGGCAACGGTCGATGCGCCACCGGTTTCCGCTGCGAAGACCGATATCGGCTGGGAGGTTTATGCGCCGGCACTCGGCGACCTCGTCCGCAAGCTCAACGCCGCTTACGCGCTTCCGGATTGCTACATCACGGAGAACGGCGCCTGCGACAACACCGAAGTCGAGAACGGCGCGGTGAATGACGGGATGCGGCTCGACTACATCGCCGACCATCTCGGCGTCACCGCGGACCTGATCGGTGAAGGTTACCCGATGCGCGGCTATTTCGCCTGGAGCCTGATGGACAATTTCGAATGGGCGGAAGGCTACCGCATGCGGTTCGGCATCGTGCATGTCGACTACGAAACGCAGGTGCGCACGGTGAAGAAGAGCGGCCATTGGTACAGCGCGCTGGCCGGGCAATTTCCGAAGGGCAACCATCGCACCGGCTGATGCCGGCGCCGGCGTTATTTGCCGAGATGGCGCTCGCCGCGCTGCCGTGCCAGGTCCATTTGCTTCTGTCGTTGACGGAAGCGCAGGCGATCGTCCTCGCTGCGCGTGGCATGGCAATGCGGACAGGACACACCGGCCTCGTAGAGCGGTGACGCAATATCCTCCGGCGTGAGCGGATGACGGCAGGCGCGGCAAAGCCGGTGCTCGCCCTCCTCAAGGCCATGCGTGACGGAGACACGTTCGTCGAAGACGAAACACGCACCCTCCCACAGGCTTTCCTCCTGCGGAATCTCCTCAAGATATTTCAGGATGCCGCCCTTGAGGTGGTAGACCTCGTCGAAGCCCTGTTCCTTCATGAATGCGGTGGCCTTCTCGCAGCGGATGCCGCCGGTGCAGTACATGGCGATCTTCGGCTTGTTGTGCAGGCCGGTATTTTCGCGCACCCAATCGGGAAACTCGCGAAAGGTCTTGGTGTTGGGATCGACCGCGCCCTTGAACATGCCGATGGCGGTCTCGTAGTCGTTGCGGGTGTCGATGACGATTGTGTCAGGGTCGGAGATGAGCGCGTTCCAGTCCGCCGGCGCAACATAGGTGCCGACGGAGCGGGTGGGGTCGATGTCCTCGACGCCCATGGTCACGATCTCCTTCTTGAGCCGCACCTTCATGCGCAGGAAGGGCATGTCGGCCGCATGGCTTTCCTTATGTTCTAGACCGGCGAATTCCGGCTGGCTGCGCAGGAAGGAGAGGACCGCGCGGATGCCGGCGGCGCGACCGGCGATGGTGCCGTTGATGCCCTCATGGGCGAGCAGCAGCGTGCCGCGCACGCCGTTCTCCTCGCAGAGTGCCTGCAAGGGCGCGCGCAGTTCGGCAAAGCGCGGAACGGAGACGAAATGGTAAAGCGCGGCCACCAGGAAGCCGCTCTCTTCAGTCGGTGAGGCAATCTCGTTTGTCATGGTCGCCACATACCGCGTCGCCGCATTTCCCGCAATGCGGCGTGACGTAGCGGTTCAGGTGAGCTGGCGCAGGCTGGCGCCGTTGCTGATGCCGAGCGCCATCGACTGGTTGGAATACCGGCTTTCGCCGGTCACTTCGCGGCCCACCCAATCGGGCAGCTCCGGCTCGTCGAGGCGGGAGGAAAGCTCGACCTCCGCAATGACCAGGCCGCGATGGACGCCCTGGTAGACATCGATCTCCCAGACATGGCCCTTGTGGGGCACACGGTAGCGCACCTTCTCGATCACCTTGCCGATCGCATGGCGCAGCATGTCCTCGGCTTCGTCGCGATCGACGTCGTACTCGTATTCGTCGCGGACAAGGATGGCATGGCCGATCTTCAGGGTGATGCGCGCGCGTCCGTCGTCAAAGATCCGCACCCGGAGAGAGCGGTCATCCTGCGCGACGATGTAGGCTTGTCTTATGGCGATGCCTTCATCCGCGAAGGCGCGCCACCGCTGGCTCGACACGAGAAACTTCCGTTCGATCTCTTTTGCCATAGGCACGCTTTCGCTGTTGGAGACACGTCAGGAGCGGGCAAACACTACACGATACAGGTGTCATGACAAGTCCAAGAATTGCGCGTAAGGCTCGACACGTGGTCGCAGACGCGATATGCCCGATTTCAATTCAATCGTTTTAAAAAGGTGGTGTCATGAGCGACAAGAATGCCAAGCTGCTTTCCGTCCTGAAGCTCCAGCCGGTCGTGCCGGTTCTTATCATCGATGACGTCAAGACCGCCGTTCCCCTGGCGCGCGCGCTCGTCGCCGGCGGGCTGAAGGCCATCGAGATCACGCTTCGTACGCCTGCCGCCCTCGAAGCGATCCGCGCCGTGGCCAACGAAGTGGAGGGCGCTGTGGCCGGCGCCGGCACGATCCTCAATGCCGCGCAGTTCGAAGCGGCCGTCGAGGCCGGTTCGCAGTTCATCGTCAGCCCCGGCACCACGCAGGAGCTGATCGATGCGGCCTCCGATTCCGACATTCCGCTCCTGCCGGGCGCGGCGACGGCAAGCGAGGTCATGGGCCTTCGCGAGGAAGGCTACGAAGTGCTGAAGTTCTTCCCCGCCGAGCAGGCGGGCGGTGCGGCCTATCTGAAATCGCTGTCGTCGCCGCTTGCCGGCACGCTGTTCTGCCCGACGGGCGGCATCTCGCTTGCCAATGCCCGCGATTATCTTTCGCTGCCGAATGTCGTGTGTGTCGGCGGATCATGGGTTGCGCCGAAGGACCTCGTCGCCAGGGGCGACTGGGCGGGCATCGAGAAACTGGCCGCCGAAGCGGCTGCCCTGAAGGGCTGATCGCAATTCTCGGAATTTGCAGACGGGCGGCCCTGGCCGCCCGTTATGCGTTTGTAATCGGCAAAGGTCATTCCTATCTTGCCTGATAGTCGGCAGGAACAACGGAGACCGCCCATGTTTGACGCGAAGAAGTTGCTTGATCAGTTCCTCGGTTCGCAGGTGCCCGGCGCCGGTGGAACCGTGCGGGATCGCGCAGGTCAGGTCACGCAGCTTGCCAAGGACAATCCGCTCGCCAGCATCGCCATTGCCGGTGTCCTGCTGGGCACAGACAGCGGCCGCAAGGTTGCCGGCTCCGCTCTGAAGATCGGTGGCCTCGCCGCGATCGCCGGCCTCGGCTACCAGGCCTACAAGAATTACCGGGACGGTCAGAACCCCGCCGAAACCGCGCAGGGCGGCACGCCCGAACTTCTGCCGCCTCCGGCCGATTCCGGTTTTCATCCGCAAGCGGTGAGCAGCGACTTCGCGCTCATCCTCGTGCGCGCCATGATCGCAGCCGCCCGTGCCGACGGCCATATCGACGATGCCGAGCGTGCCCGCATCATCGACAAGCTGAAGGTGTCGGGCCTCGGCGACGATGCCGCGGCGTTCCTGGAAACGGAACTTGCCAACCCGATCGATATCGATGCCATCGTCGCGGCCGCGCAGACCGAAGAACAGCGCGTCGAGCTTTATACGGCCTCGCGGCTTGCCATAGAGCCGAAGTCGCGCGCCGAGCGCGGTTATCTCGATCTCCTCGCCGGCCGTCTTGGACTGGCGGATGCGCTGGTCGACCATATCGAGGCGACGGTTTCTGCTGCCACCGTCTGATTGTATCGGGGGGCGGCGGAACGCCGCTCCCTGCTTTGCGCATTGCGCGCAACCGCCCGCTGCTCTATCCCTTCGGGACGACCGATGGAGGATATCATGCGCGATCTCAAGGACTGGAAAGGGGCACCGCCTCCCGCTCCCGTTTTGCTCGAAGGCCGTTACGTGCGGCTGGAGCCCTATGATCGTGCGCGCCATCTTAACGCGTTGTGGGATGCGTTCGGCGGCATGGCCATCAACCCTTTGCTGCGCTATTTCGCGCAGCCCGACTTTACCGGCATCGAGGCTTTCGATGCCTGGTCGGACGCGGTAGTCACCTCCGGCTGGGTGCGTGAGGTCATCGTGGACAAAGCCAATGGCAAGGTCGTCGGCATGGCGCATTACATGCGGCCTGACCCGGCGAACGGCGTCGTCGAGATTGGCGGAATTGCGCATGGCAGCGGCATGTCGCGTTCGCCGCTCTCCACAGAGGCGCAATATCTGCTTGCCAGGCACGTCTTCGAAGACCTCGGCTACCGTCGTTATGAATGGAAGTGCCACAACGACAATGCGGCCAGCAAACGCACCGCCGCCCGTCTCGGCTTCTCCTTCGAAGGGGTCTTTCGCCAGCACATGCTCTCCAAGGGAGAGAACCGCGACACGGCCTGGTTCTCCATCATCGACGGCGAATGGCCGGTGATCGCAAAGGCCTTCGAGGCCTGGCTGGCACCCGACAATTTCGATGCTGATGGCAACCAGAAGCGCCGGCTCGAGGATATAAGGGCGGACATCGTGGCAGGAGGTGCGGCATGAGCGGCGACAACAAGGGACGGTCGACGGCGATTGCCGCCATCCTCATTCTGCTGGGAACGGGCGTGGTGTTCTACTTCGTGCCCAGGATCATGATCGCGCTGGGCGATCTTTCGCCATGGCTGGCGGGCGCCTTCGGCGCGGCGATGGTGCTGTGCTTCTTCCTGCTCTTCTGGCTGCGGGCGCGCTATCAGCGCAAGCACGGAAACTAGAGCTGGAGCGAGGCTCCGAGCAGGAGCAATCCCAGGACCATGACCATCAGTGCGCCGGCGATCTCGATCGCCGTGCCGACACGCACGGCTGCCGAGCCGTTGCCGGCAAAGCGCACGGCAGCACCCTTGGCCGTGACCGCGAGCGTAGCGAGGATCGAGACGGTGATGGCCGTGCCGATCGACATGGCCAGAACGGCAAGCATGCCGCCGAGGTAAAGGCCGTTGAGCAGCGCGAAGCTCAGAACGATCAAAGCACCGGAGCAGGGGCGAAGACCGACCGCGACGATGGCCGACCATGCTTCGCGCAGCGCGAAGCGGTCGCCTTTCAGGAGCGACGGGTCCGGCGCGTGCGCGTGGCCGCAGGTCGAGCAAACCTCGCCTGCATGATGATGGTGCCCGTGCGAATGGTGATGGTGGTGGTCATGGACTTCCACGGCCTGCGCGCCCAGCGCCGACGCGCGGCGTGCCGGACGCAGTTTCCGGAAGAGCAGCCACGCACCGAAAAGCGTGATGAGCGCGTAACTTCCCGTCTCCAGCGCCCGGGTAGCGTCCGTCATCGAGACGGTCGTGCCGCGCAGGAAGAGATAGGCGGCGCCCACCAGCAGGATGGCGACGATACCCTGGAGGATGGAGGACAAGAAGGAGAGCAGTACGCCGCGCCGAAGTTCCACCTCGTTCGCCAGCATGTAGGACGAGATGACCGCCTTGCCGTGGCCCGGGCCGGCGGCATGGAACACGCCGTAAGCGAAGGAGAGGCCGACCAGCGTGGATGCCGCCCAGGGGTTTTCGCGCATATCCTTCAGCGCGCCGGTCATCATGCGGTAGAAGCCCTGTTGCTGGGCGTTGATCCACGAGAACAGCCCGCCGAAAGCGCCGTTGGTGTTGAAACCAGGCTCCGCAGCGCCGATGCCGAGCGGCGACTGTGCATGGGCGAACGTTGCGGTGGCGGCGATGGCCAGCGTGACGGTGACAAAAACGATGGCGCGGTTGCGGGTCAGCATGTCAACTCCAGGCGGGTGGCGAACATCTTCGACATGTCGGTGCCGGCGGGATCGTTGAAGAATGCCTCGGTCAGGCTGGCCTGGTTCTGGGCCAGAACCTCGTCGGGGTCCGGACGCACCACCTCGCGCTTGCAGGCGGCGAACTTGTTTCCGACCACGACGAGATCGTCGTCGGAGGCGAAATCCATCGCGGCATACATTGTGGGATCATAGACGCCGAAGGTGAGCTTGCCCTTGAGCGGCATGACTTCGCCCGGCTTCACCGTGAAGAACATCAGGAGCTGGCCGTCCTTGTAATCGACATTGATTGCATCCGGCTTGGCCACCTTCACGGTTCTTCCGTCCTCGGTGATGGTGGTGTAGTAGCTGAACTCCTCCAGCGATTCGAGCACCGTCTTGCCGATTTCGGCAAGCTCGTCCGGATCGAGCTGGTTGTCGCCGTTCTTGTCGAAGTCCATCACGACGCTGGCGGAGAACATCTCGTCGAAACGCCAGACATTGCGCAGTTCGCTGATGGTGCCGTCCTCGTTTGCGGTCACCTCCAGCCGTGCCTCCGCGAAGATGTGCGGATGGGCGAAGGCGGTGGCCGGCGCCAGCAGGGCTGCTCCGGCGAGCAGGCGAGGCAGGAAGCGCATGAAGTTCAGTCCTCTCGGCGATAGGAATCGACCGGATGAATCTAACGCAAATGGGTCGGAATTGGGACCCTCAGGCCTCTATGCCCGGATTGCGGCGGAACCAGCCGTGCAGGAAATCGACGAAGGTGCGCACCTTGGCCGGCAGATAGCGTCTGTGCGGGTAGATCGCATAGATGCCGCGGTCGGTCGGCAGATAATCCTCGAGGATCGAAACGACCTGCCCCGCATCCAGGCAGGGCCGCGCGATGAACGCCGGCACCTGGGCGACGCCGAGTCCGCTCGCGGCCGCGCGTATGGCGGCGGTCGGGCTGTTGACCTCGATATGCCCGCCGACCGGCACGCTGAAACCCGCACCCTTGTCATCCACGAAGCGCCAGTTGCTGTGCGACTTGCCGTTCGTGTCGATGATGCAGGGCAGGTGGGCGAGATCGCTCGGGTGATTGATCGGCCCGGTGCGGTCGAGGAACTCCTGCGTCACGCAGATCTTGAGAAGGAAATCACCGAGCTTGCGGGCGATGAGGGCGGAATCCTCCAGCCGCGTGATGCGGATCGCCACGTCGAAGCCTTCCTCGACGAGATCGACGAAGCGGTCGTCGGCGACGATTTCAAGCGACAGTTCCGGATATTCCTTGCCGAAATCGATCAGCGACTGGCCGATCTCGGCATCGACGAAGGTGCGCGGCGCCGAAACCTTCAGCTTGCCGCGCAGGTCCGTGTTCTTTTCGCGCACGAGATCGGCGAGGTTGTCGATCTCCTTCAGGATATCGGAGGCGGTGCGGTAATAGGTGTGGCCGGGCTCGGTCATCGAGAACTGGCGGGTGGTGCGGTTGAGCAACAGAGCGCCGAGTTCGTCTTCCAGTTCGCGTACATATTTGGACAGAAGCGCCTTGGACCGGCCGGTCTTGCGCGATGCAGCGGAAAATCCCTCGGCGTCGACGACGTCGATGAAGGCCCGGATTCGGGTCAAAGTGTCCATGTGTCCCCACTTAAATAGACGTGCCGCTGGATCGCGGGTGCGGCCTGCGGCTGAAGACGGCGCTTGGGTCGCCGATCGTAGAAAAAAGTTCCATCGAAAGCCAGTTTCGCGAATGTCGTGGCTGGCGGATTATTTTCAATAGCGCCACGCAAAAAAAGCTCTTGATTACGACAGCGATTCTTCTTATCTCCCGTGCTGCCCAAAGTCGCACGTGCCTGTGGGTGTCCGCCGACCCTCGATTTGGTGAGGATCATCGGTAAGGTACCTGGAACTAACCGCTCCAGTCGCTATTCCGGCCAACCGGGAAATGCGAGGACATCTTGAAGCAACGACGGTGCGGGCCTTTCTGGTGTCTGCCGGCTTTCCATCAGCCGGGGTTACTGAAGAGGCACACCTTCATTGCCGGACGTGCGGTCGGGTTTCCCACCAATCCAAGGCAGACAAAGCCGAATTGAAGCCTAGGCGGGCTTCGGTTCACCGTTCGCGCTGATGCGCATGCTTGGTACCGGGGTCTCCACCGGCTGGTTCCAGAGCGTGTTCGTATCCGCCCTTTGTCCTCCGGGATTTTCCCGGAGCAACCTGGATATGGGGAATACCGAGATGGCAACCGCACGTATCATCGACTTCCTGAACACCCGACGTCCCGACGGCCCGTGCCTCGTGGTCGACCTCGACGTGGTGCGCGACAATTTCAAGGCTTTCCGCCACGCCCTGCCGGACAGCGCGATCTACTATGCCGTCAAGGCCAACCCGGCGCCGGAAATCCTGCGCCTTCTCGCCAGCATGGGCTCCAATTTCGATTGCGCGTCTGTCGCAGAAATCGAGATGGCGCTCGATGCCGGCGCGACCCCGACCCGCATTTCGTTCGGCAACACGATCAAGAAGGAACGCGATGTCGCGCGCGCTCATGCGCTCGGTGTCTCCCTTTTCGCCGTCGACAGCCATGAGGAAGTGGAGAAGGTCGCACGCGCCGCTCCCGGCGCGCGTGTCTTCTGCCGCGTCCTCACGGATGGCGAAGGTGCGGAATGGCCCCTGTCGCGCAAGTTCGGCTGCGTGCCGCAGATGGCCGTCGACGTGCTCGTCTATGCGCACCAGCTGGGCCTGACGTCCTATGGCGTGTCCTTCCATGTCGGCTCTCAGATGACGAAGCTCGACGCGTGGGATGCGGCTCTCGCCGATGCCAAGCGCGTCTTCGTGCAGCTGGCCAAGCAGGGCATCGAGCTGAAGATGGTCAATATGGGCGGCGGTTTCCCGACGAAGTATCTGCGCGATATCCCGTCGGCCGAAGCCTATGGCAAGGCGATCTTCTCGGCGCTGAAGAAACATTTCGGCAACCAGATCCCGGAAACCATCATCGAGCCGGGCCGCGGCATGGTCGGCAATGCGGGTGTCATCAAGGCTGAAGTCGTTCTCGTCTCGAAGAAGTCCGACAACGACGCGCATCGCTGGGTCTTCCTCGACATCGGCAAGTTCGGCGGCCTTGCCGAAACCATGGACGAGGCGATCCGCTACCCCATCCGCACGGCGCGCGATGCCGACGAGATGGAGCCCTGCGTGCTCGCCGGCCCGACCTGCGATTCGGCCGACGTGATGTACGAGAAGAACATGTATCCGCTGCCGATCACCCTTTCGATCGGTGACGAGGTTCTGATCGAAAGCGCCGGCGCCTACACGACGACCTATTCGGCGGTCGCCTTCAACGGCTTCGAGCCGCTCAAGGCTTTTGTCATCTGACCGCCCCGGCGCTCCCGTCCCTGCGGGAGCGCCATCTTCACAATTCGTTCCGGATACCGTTTGAATCGGTTTTGAGCACGGGAGGCCCAGAGATGGCCACTGTTCTTGATTCTGTCCGCGCGTTCTTCGCGCATTCCGCCTTTACCATCGACCAGGAGAATGCCGGCGATGTCGTTGCGCGCGAGCGTCTGCTCGACCGTGTCATGGGCGAGGCGCGCTTCCGCAAGTCGTCGGAGACGCTGCGCCGCGGTCGCCTGCCGGCCGAAGGCCTTGCCTTCGTTGCGCGTGATGCCGAAGGGCATGTGATCGGCACCGTGCGTCTGTGGAATGTCGAAGCGGGCGTCGATGCCGATGGCAATGCCGTGCCGGCGCTCCTGCTCGGCCCGCTCGCCGTCGATTGCGAGCATGAAGGCAAGGGCATCGGCGCCGCGCTGATGCGGGCTGCCATCACCGAGGCGCGCGACCGTGGACACGGTGCGGTTCTTCTGGTCGGCGACCCTGAATATTACGAGCGCTTCGGCTTTTTCGCCGCCAAGGCGCAGCATCTCGTCATGCCCGGTCCCTTCGAGCGCCGCCGCTTCCTCGCGCTGGAACTGAAGGACGGCTGGCTGGATGGTGCAGCGGGCGTGCTCGTTCCCAGCGGTCGCCGCCGCGTGATGCCGGCTGCGCGAAAGGCTGCCTGAGGAATGGCCGGCTGCGGGCCGGCCTTTCCATTCTTGACGCTTGTCATTGTTTTAATTGGACGTTTGACAAGTCTCCGGTCGATTTCCATGCAATCGTCCATTCGCATGCCTCTCACTTGATCCATCTCAAAGGCTTCTCCAGCGCCGGGCTCTCATAGTCGCGTCGCAAAACGAGTCGTGATGATGGAGAGACGACATGAAGAGAGATGGGATTGTGCGGATCAGGCGCGCGGCGCTTGCCGCGGCGGTGACGCTGATCGGCAGCGGGGCTTTTGCGGCTGATCTTGCAGAGCGCATGGCGCCCGCGGAGGCGCCGGTGGATATCGCGGCGCAGAGCCCCTGGCAGATCCGCGTGCGCGGGCTTGGCGTCATCACGAACGATTCGGGTTATGTGGACGCGATCCCGGGTTCGGGCTTGACCTATTCCAATACGGTCGTCCCGGAACTCGACATTTCCTACTTCTTCACGGACAATATCGCGGCGGAACTCATCCTCGGCACCACCTATGCGAACGTGAACGCGGCGGATTCCATCGCCGGCCTTGGCAAGGTCGGCAAGACCTGGCTCCTGCCGCCGACGCTGACCCTGCAATATCACTTCACCGACTTCGGTGCATTCAAGCCCTATGTCGGCGCGGGCGTGAACTATACGCTGTTCTATAACCAGTCCGGTTCCGGTGATTTCACCGATCTCGACGTCAAGAACAAGGTCGGCGCGGCCCTGCAGGTCGGCTTCGACTATATGATCGACCAGCACTGGGGCGTGAACTTCGACGTGAAGAAACTGTTCCTGGAGCCCGAATGGAAGGTCAACTACCAAGGGACGCCGCTGACCGGCAAGGCGAAGCTGGATCCGTGGCTGGTGGGTGCCGGTATCACCTACCGCTTCTGAGGACGAATCGGCTTATGGCCGGGTGCTCACAGGTTCTCAATACTGCGTGAAGCCCGGCCATCGGCCATGAAATTGCGCTGCCCGTCGCCTATCTGCCTTCCCATGAGGAAGCAGCTTTTCATCATTGGCCTTGCCCTGGCATTCCCGCTCGCCGGCGCCCGCGCGCAGGAACCCGTTGTCGCCCAGCCGGCGCGGACGGTCGCCGAGACGCTGTCTGCGGCCTCGTCGCTGTCGCAGCTGAAGGCGGTCGTCGTCGCGCATAACGGCAAGATCGTCGCCGAGCGCGGTTATGGCGGGCATACGCCGGCCGAAAGCGCGAACATCAAGTCGGCGTCGAAATCGATCATCTCGGCCCTCGTCGGCATTGCCATCGCCAAGGGCCTGCTCGAAGGCGTCGACCAGCCGATCGCGCCCATCCTTGCCAGCGACCTGCCGGCGGAACGTGACCCGCGGCTCGGCCGCATCACCATCGGCAACCTGCTTTCCATGCAGGCGGGGTTGGAGCGCACCTCCGGCGGCAATTACGGGCGCTGGGTCGCCAGCCGCAACTGGGTGCGTGCGGCGCTCGCCATGCCCTTCGTCGACGATCCGGGCGGGGCAATGCTCTATTCCACGGGCTCGACGCATCTTCTCTCGGCTATCCTGACGAAGGTCGGCGGCAAGTCGACACTGGCGCTGGCGCGCGACTGGCTCGGCCCGCTCGACGGTTTCCGCATCGGTGCCTGGGACCGAGACCCGCAGGGCATCTATCTCGGCGGCAACCAGATGGCGATGAGCACACGCTCGCTGCTGGCCTTCGGCGAGCTCTATCGCAATGGCGGGCGCACCGCCGACGGCACGCAGCTCGTGCCGGAGGACTGGAATTGCCAATCCTGGCAGTCGCGCACCAATTCGCGCTTTTCCAACGACGGGTACGGCTACGGATGGTTCGAGCGGGTAATCGGCGGCAAGACGGTTCACTATGCCTGGGGTTTTGGCGGCCAGATGCTCTATATCGTGCCCGACCTCGGCCTGACCGTCGCCATGACGTCCGAAGAGGGCGATCCTTCCGCCCGCTCCGGCTATCGCGACAACCTGCATGACCTCCTTGCGAAGATCATTGGCACGGCTGAGAGCTGATCAGTTCGCGGCGCGACGATAGAAGGCGAGTGAGCCCGCAAGCGCCAGCAATGCGCCGCCGCAGACGCGGTCGAGCCAAGCAGCGCCCGATGTCTTGAGCATGCGCGCGGCCTGCGAGCCGAGTGCTGCGTAACCGAACATTACCAGGAAATCGATGGCTGCGAAGACAAGCGCGAGCAGTGCATATTGCTGCGTCTGAGGGGCTGCTGGATCGATGAATTGGGGCAGGAAGGCCGAGAAAAATAGGTAGCCCTTGGGATTGGTTACGGCGACCAGCAGGCTTTTGGAGAAGATCGCCTGCGACGTCTTGCGGTCGGCGGCCTGCATGTCGTCGAGAGTGCGGCCGAGCGAGCCGGTGGAACGCAGCATCTGGATGCCGAGGAAGGCGAGATAGGCCGCACCCAGCCATTTGACGACCGAGAACCAGAATTCCGAAGCCGCCAGCAGCGCGCCGAGGCCAAGCGCGACTGCGCCGATCAGCACGAAGTCTGACAGAACGGCGCCAACCATTCCGGGAAGTGCCCGGCGGATGCCGTAGCGCGAACCGTTGGTGAGGGCGAGAAGCACAGTGGGGCCGGGCGTGGCAATGCCAATGAAGGCGACGGCGGCGAAGGCGATGAGGGTAACGGATGTCATGGTGGTTCCTCCTGGGAAAATGCTCCCACGCTTCCGGCCCTCGTGCAAGCGGGAGATTTGACAGACGGGCCGCGAAGACCTATGTGCAGTGCAGGGTGAGAGCCCCTGCCGTCCGCGAGCGCAAGCTTTGGTGAAGTCTCTCTTAGGATAATCGGTCTTCCAGCATCACGCATGCGAACCGGTGGCAATGCGGGCTCCCTCCGAAATGACGCATGCAGACACTGGAGTTCCGACATGCGTCCTCTCTCGACGCCCCTTCCTTCCATCGATACCCTGAAAGACCAGGCGAAGCGGCTGCGTGTGCGCTTTGCGGACGAGATGCAGCCCGTTTCGCATTCACGTGCCCTGGAGCTGATCGCGGCCCAATACGGCTTTCGCGACTGGAATACGTTGCATGCCGCGGTCGGCAACCGGCCGCCGTTCAATCCCTGGATGCTTGGCTCGCGCGTGCGCGGCACCTATCTTGGCCAGCCGTTCGATGCCGAGGTCATCGGCGTGCAGGCGCTGACCAGCCAGCCGGGCCGCTATCGCATGACACTGCATTTCGACACGCCCGTCGATGTGGTGACCTTCGACAGTTTCTCCGCCTTCCGCCAGCGTGTGAATTGCACCGTCGACGAAACGGGGCGGACGCTGGAGAAGACCTCGAACGGCCGGCCCCATCTGGAACTGGAGTGGTGAGGCTCAGAACGAGCCCTGGAACCGCGCAGCGAGACCGCTGACCTTGAAGTCGGCGGTCTCGTCGGTCTCCTTGCGCACGAGGTGGCTGTATTCCAGCGCCACGGCCGCGCCCTTCGCGAGCGTGTAGGTGAGGGTCGCCGTCGTGGCATTCGTGCGTGTCCGATAGTCGTAGGCGAGCCAGTCACTGTAGGCCTGCTCGAAGGCGAGGCTGAGCTTCAGCTTCTCCGTCAGCGCGGTTTCCAGCGCCAGGCTGAGCGTCCGTACATCCTCGCCCAGGGGATCATCGATGTCGGCAAGTGCGATATCCCGTGACAGCTTTCCCTTGAGCGCCACCGTGTCGGTGATCGCCCAGGTGAGTTCGGTTTTCAGGAACGGACGGGTCGGATCGACGCTCGCGCCCAGGTCCGGGCTCTCAACGCGCACCAGACCCGCCTCCGCCAGCAATGTCACGGCGCCGAACACGCGGCCGAAGGCGATCGAGCCGCGCAGGGTCCGTGCGGGGTAGCGCTCGAAATTGTCCTGGGGATCGCCTGGAATACGGTTGGTGCGATACTGCACCGTTGCACCCACCTCGCCGCCGAGCAGCGGGCGGATATGCCCTGCCGTTACTTCGTAGAGCGTGTTGCCGCCCTCAAGCTGCACACGCGGCAGTCCCGGAATTGTCAATCGCGCCTTGCCGGGGCCGAAGCGGGCGAGTGATGCCGTGAGGTGGCTCTTGCCGCCCGCGTGCTCGATCGTGAGGCCCGTGCTGGCATTGGCAAGAATGTCCGCCTGCCGGTAGCCGATGAGAAGGCCGGGCAGGGCGAGCAGGACATCGCCCGTCTGCCGGTGTTCGATACTGCCGCGAAGCGTGAACTTGACAGCCTTGCCGATATCGCGCGCAAGGCCGATTTCAATGCCTGCCGCGCGCTCGTCCGCGAAACGGTAGCGGGGCACCCGCCGCGCCCGCGTCGTCACCGCATAGGCGATATCGGTTTCCTCTAGGTCGAAGCTGCCGCGAAGGCTCAGCGCTGCTTCGGCGAAGGAGGCGGGAAGCCGCGTCGTGTCCTTGAAGATATTCGATGTGCGGCCACTACCGAATGTGTAATCTATGGTTGAATCCGCCAGCGACGGATTGCCGCCTGCCACCAGCAGGATCGTGGCCAGCATGGCCTGTGAAATACGCATCCGGTTCCGCGCCCCATATCGGTTATCGGCTCGAAATCCTGGACTTATGTGGTTAAAAAACCCTCAAAGGTTGAGATATTGCAGGTAAATCCCGCGATACTTCCGCAATGGTTGCATTCCGGAAGTATTCGTTAAACTTGTCTACGTTATGGTTAACTCTTTGCTATATCGGGCAAATCCGGTTGTGTTGATGGAATCTTACATTACTTTTAGTTGTGCATCTTTGAGGTGCGCAACCAAAGGAGAGAGACCATGAACAAGACCCGCATCATCGCAATCGCTACCGTGATCGCTCTTGCCGGTGCCGGCCAGGCGTCCGCCGGCGGCCTGCTCGGCCTCGGCATCCTCAGCGGCAACAAGACCAAGACCGGCGGCATCGTGATCGCCCCGAGCGTCGGCGTGGGCGTCGGCAACGTCCTCAGCGACAACAATGTCCTGAACGGCGTGCTGAACAACAGCCTGAACGGCACGCTTTCGGGCGTGCTCAACGGCTCGGCCCTCGGCATCCTGAGCGGCAGCGGCGGCAGCGATTGCGGCTGCAAGAAGCGCAGACACTGACCGTAATCCCCACCCTGTCCCTGTGGTCAGTGGCCCGGGAGAGCTTGCTCTCCCGGGTTCCTCATTCTAGGGGGGTGCGGAAGATCAGCCGGCCAGATCGATGACGCCGCAGTCGCCCGTCTCGCTGGCGAAGGCAAGCAGCTTGCCGTTGCGGTTCCAGCCCATCGATGTGATGGCACCCTTGCCGGGGCGGCGCAGCAGCACTTCACGGCTGTCGGCAAAGCGGGCCGCCAGAACCATGCCGTCGGAATAGCCGATGGCGACGACATCTTCCGCCGGATGACACGAGACGCAGGTGACCATGACATCGGCGCGGGTGCCGAGTTCGAGCGGCGGCTTGCCCATCGGGCCGTCCTTGGCCGAGAAGGGCCAGACGATGGCGGCGGGCGCGCCGGAAGACGCGAGCCATTTGCCCTTGGCGGACCAGGAGAACGATTTCACCTTGGCAGGGTAACCCGTCATGCGCATATGGCGGGTGTCGGCACCCGCTTTCGGATCGAGCTTCCAGCCGTGCAGGGCGTTTTCCTGCATGGTGGTGACGACGAAGCGGCCGTCCGGCGAGAAGGTGATGCCGTTATGCGCGCCCTTCCATTCCAGTTCGACCGGCTGGGCCGCCATCGCGACCCAGTGCAGCGAAACGCCATTGTAACGGGCGATCCCGATGCGCAGGCCTTTCGGCGCGAAGGCCATGCCCTCGACGGATCGGCTTTCGGGAAATTCCTTGATCGTGCCGTCTGCCAGCCGTACGCGTGCCGTGCGTCCCTCGGCGAAGCCGACGGCGCCCTGCGGACCGGCCGCCACGACGGATATCCACTTGCGCGGCACCTCCGCCAGCAAGGTCGCGGTGCCGTCGGCGGCGATGCGCTGCACCTTGCCGTCTTCGCCGCCGGTGATCAGCGTATCGTTTGCTTCGTCGCGCACGCAGGCCAGCAGGCCGTCATGCGCCTCTGTGGCCTTCTGGCCATGATCGAGACGATGGATGACGCCGGAGGCGGAGGCGAAGAACGGCACGTCGCCGAGAAAGGCGGTCGCGACGACATGGCCGTCGAGATCGAGAGGGGCGACTGTCGGCATTACACGTCTTTCCTGCGTATGGCGTTATCCGAAAACCGTGTCACACTGTCCGGCGTCATGCCTTCTGTGCCTCGCAGGCCTTGAAGGTCCGTTCGATCTTCTCGCGATCGAGATCGCGGCCGATGAAGACGAGGCGGCTTTCCCGCTTCTCGCCGTCCTTCCAGGCGCGCTGGTGATCGCCTTCGACGATCATGTGTACGCCCTGCACGACATAACGCTCCTCGTCGCCGGCAAAGGCGATGATGCCCTTCAGGCGCAGGATGTTCGGGCCGTCCGTCTGGGTGATCTTCTGGATCCAGGGGAAGAAGCGTTCCGGGTTCATCTCGCCGCCGCGCAGCGAAATCGACTGCACCGTCACGTCATGGATCGGCGAGACGCCGTGGTCATGACCATGGTGATGGTGGTCATGGTCATGATCGTGGTGGTGATGATCGTGATCATGGTGGTGATGATCGTGGTCGTGCCCATGATGATGGTGATCATGGCCGCAATCGGGGCCGCAGACATGGTCAGGATGATCGTGATCGAGGAAGTGCGGATCGTTTTCGAGCGCCCGCTCCAGGTTGAAAGCGCCCTGGTCGAGAACCTTGGTGAGGTCGATATCCGAGCGGGTCGTGCGATGGATGCGGGCGGACGGGTTGATCACGCGCACCGTTGCCTCGATCCTTGCAAGCTCTTCGGGGCTGACGAGGTCGGTCTTGTTGATGAGCACGACGTCCGCAAAGGCGATCTGGTCCTCGGCCTCGCGGCTGTCCTTGAGGCGCAGGGGCAGGTGCTTGGCATCGACCAGTGCGACGACCGCGTCGAGTTCGGTCTTCTGGCGAACATCGTCGTCCATGAAGAAGGTCTGGGCGACCGGAACCGGATCGGCAAGGCCCGTCGTCTCGACGATGATGGCGTCGAAGCGGCCGGGGCGGCGCATCAGGCCTTCCACGACGCGGATCAGGTCGCCGCGCACGGTGCAGCAGATGCAGCCATTGTTCATCTCGTAGATTTCTTCATCCGACTCGACGATCAGGTCGTTGTCGATGCCGATCTCGCCGAACTCGTTGACGATGACGGCGTATTTCTTGCCGTGGTTCTCCGTGAGGATACGGTTGAGCAGCGTCGTCTTGCCGGCACCGAGATAGCCGGTGAGCACGGTGACGGGAATGGGCTTGGGAAGAGCTGTTTCGGTCATGGGAACCTCGAGGGATGGGACGTCTGGTCCGTCGTCGCGACTGATATAGGAGATCGAACGGGCCAGCGCAAATGCCGTCAGCGAAGTGTTTCGACGTCGAATCCGTCAACATCCTCGATAAGGCCGACAAGACCGCGCACGGCGTGCATGATCAGTTGTTCGCCCTTTTCGGCCGTCGCGGCACTGGCGTCTCCGGCCACGCCCAGCGGATTGAGGTCGGACATCTTCCAGCCGAAGGCGTGCGGGCCGTAGGCGCGCAGATGGGCGAAACGCGCGGCGAATTCCGTCTGACGGGAGCCGAAGCGCTCCGCCTTGTCCATCCGTACCTTTTCGGGGTGCAGCGCCAGCATCACGGAGGTCTCGATGTCTCCGCCATGGATGTCGATCGCCTTGTCCTCCGGCTTGATCCACCCGTCCGGCTGGCCGAACCGCGTCCAGGCCGTCGCCACGACAAGCATATCGAAACGCACGCGCGCTTCCGTCGCCACGATGGTCATCAGCGGTGCGTTGCCGCCATGCGCGTTTAGCAGAACGAGCTTGCGCAGGCCGAAGCGGTTGAGATCCTCGGCGATGCGCAGCCACCGTTCGATAGCGACGGCATAGTCCAGCGAGCGTGTGCCGGGCACGTCGAGATGCTCCGGCGAATAACCGATGGGTTCTGCAGGCAGGAAGGTTACGGGCAGGTGCGCCGGCAGGACGGCCATCAGGCGCTCCGCAATGCCCTCGGCGATCAGCGTGTCGGTTTCGAACGGCAGGTGGGGGCCGTGGCTCTCATGGGCGCCGAGCGGCAACACGGCAATCCAGCCCGCGCGGTCCGCCGGCGCAAACATGGGGTCGTTTTCGGTCCACCGCATCTTCGGATGCGCCATGCCTGCCTCCGATCCTCACTTGCCGCCAGCCTTCAACCTGAGTCATACAAGGACAGGCCCGTGATGCAAGGGCGTGGAGCGAGGCGATCGATGGGCAAGAAGCACAAAGACGGCAAGGACGGAAAGAAGGCCAAGAAGAAGAAATCGCACGATGCCGTTTCCGGCTCGGGTCTTGCTGCGGCCGTCGTGAATGCGGCACGATCCATGCGTACGGTGCTTTCCCGCAATCTGCTCGCCACCGGCCTCTATGCCGGTCAGGATGGGGTGATCCTCGCGCTTGCCGAAGAGGGCGGGCTGACCGCCGGGGCGCTTGCCAACCGGCTCGGCGTCAAGGCACCGACCATGACGCGCACGATCGGGCGGCTCGAAGCGCAGGGTTTCGTCGAACGGCGGGCGGATGGCACGGATGGTCGCCTGACCGTCGTGCATCTCACCGAGGCGGGGCATGCCTCCATCGAGAAAATCACCGAGGCGGGACGATTGAGCGAGCAGCAGGCTGCCGAGGGCCTGAGCGAAAAGGACGTCCGCAATCTCCTGAAACTGCTGCGGGCCATGGACGAAAACCTGCACGGCGCAGGGCCCGACGACGCCCGGGACAGCGAAAAGACAGTTGCCGACGAGATTTAAACTGTTTAAATAAACGGTTTTAAACGCGCAGGATGGCGCGGTCGCCGGGGAGGGGTCGTGGCACAGAAAATCAAGCTTTCCACCATCGCGGAGACGCTCGGCGTTTCCACGGCGACGGTGTCGCTTGCGCTGAGGGACAGCCCGCTGGTGGCGGCGTCGACGCGCGACCGGATCAAGGAGCAGGCCCGCGCGCTCGGCTATATCTACAACCGTCGCGCAGCGAGCCTGCGCACGTCGCGCTCCGGCATCATCGGGGTCGTGGTGCATGACATCATGAACCCGTTCTACGCGGAAATCCTGAAGGCCATCGAAAGCGAGCTGGACCGGGACCGGCAGACCTTCATCCTCTCCAACCACTACGATTCGGTCGAAAAACAGCGCAACTTCGTCGAGACCCTGCTTCAGCTCGGCGGTGACGGTGTCATCATGTCGCCGGCGATCGGCACGCCGCCGGAGGATATCCGGCTTGCCGAGGACAACGGCATGCCGGCGATCCTGATCGCGCGCTCCATCGAGGGGCTGGACGTGCCGATCTTCCGCGGTGACGACAGCTATGGAATCTCGCTTGCCACCAATCATCTGATCGGCCTTGGTCATCGCACCATCGCGATGGTGGGGGGCACGGACCAGACCTCCACCGGCCGCGATCGCTACCAAGGTTACGTGAACGCCTTGCGCAAGGCCAATATCGAGGTCGATCCCAGCCTGCGCATTCCGGGGCCACGCACCAAGCAGGGCGGTTTCGAGGCGGCGGTGCATTTCCTGTCGCTGCCGCAGAAGCCGACGGCAGCCGTCTGCTGGAACGATCTCGTGGCCATCGGCCTGATGAACGGCATCGCGCGCGCCGGCCTCGTGCCCGGTCGCGACGTCTCCGTCACCGGCTATGACGACCTGGAGGAGGCGGCAATCGCCACGCCCGCGCTCACCACGGTGTGGAACGGCCAGTCGGAAGTGGGACGCAACGCCGCGCGTGCGCTCCTCGACAAGCTGTCCGGCAGCCACGAGCCTGACGGCATCCATCTCATCAAGCCGGAAATGCGCATTCGCCAGTCCACCGGACCGCTGAAGCCGCATCCGGAAGGTTGAGAGGTCGACGTCCATGGGCAAGCCGCGCATCCTTATTCCGGGCATCATCCGTGAACGTGTCGTCGATCGCCTGAAGGAGGCTTTCGACATCGTGCGCATCGACAGCGCGGACCCGTCGCTGGTGGCGCGGTCCGAAGCCGCCTCGGTGTCCGGGGTGGCGGTTTCCGGGCGGTTCGACGCGTCGATGATCGCGCATCTGCCGGCGCTTGAGATCATCGCGAGTTTCGGCGTCGGCTATGATGGCGTGGACGTGTCGGCGGCTGTCGAACGCGACGTCGTCGTGACCAATACGCCTGACGTCTTGAACGACGAGGTTGCCGATACGGCGATCGGGCTTCTGCTCAACACCGTACGCCGTTTCCCGCAGGCAGAGGCGTGGCTGCGCGAAGGGCGCTGGCAGCGCGATGGCGCCTTTCCGCTCTCGCCGCTCAGCCTTCGCGGTCGCAAGGCCGGCATCTATGGGTTGGGGCGCATCGGCCTGGCGATCGCACGGCGACTGGAAGGCTTCGGCGTCGACATCGCCTACCACACCCGCCGGCCGCGCGAAGGCGTGTCCTATGAATACCATCCCTCGCTGATGGCCCTGGCGCAGGCGGTCGATATCCTGATCGCGATCGTGCCCAAGACGCCGGAAACGCATCGGACGATCGATGCTGATATCCTCCAGGCGCTGGGCGGCAACGGGGTGCTGATCAATGTCGGACGCGGCTGGACCGTCGATGAGCCGGCGCTTATCGCTGCGCTGAAGGACGGCGTTATCGCCGCCGTCGGGCTCGACGTGTTCTATGACGAGCCGAACGTTCCTGACGGCCTGCTCGATCTGCCGAACGTCTCGCTTCTGCCGCATGTCGCGTCCGCCTCGGTTGCGACGCGCGACGCGATGGCCGACCTCGTTGCCGATAATCTCTTCGCCTGGTTCGAGCGCGGCCAGGCCGTGACGCCGGTGCCGGAAACGCCCTTTACCCGCAAATCAGGCCAGCATCCGGAAAGTCTTCGTTAACCATTCGGCAAGCTTGCGAGCGCATGCTTTTCGTGTCGAATCGCGCGAAGGAGATTTCCATGAAGACGCTCACAATCGCCGCTCTGGCCGCTGTCGTCTCCCTGGGGCTCTGGGCCGCCCGTGACCGGGCTCCGGACGTGGATCCGATGGTGTCGGGTTCCATTCCCAGCCCGTCGGCCGGTCACAGCTACACGATCACCAACGCTGTCGCAAAGACCGCCTGCCTTGCCGAACGCGGTGCGGCGATCTCGGGACGCAGCACGCGCTTTACCGCCGGTCCGGATTGCGATGCCGTATGGCCCGGCCTTGCCGGTGCGCGGACATGGACGCAGAACGGCGACGGTACCGTCGATGTGCTGGATGCGCGCGGCGAGCCGCTTCTCACAGTCGTCGATGGCGATGGTCTGGCTTATGAGGCCGTCGAACCGGCCGATGCCATGGTCACCTTCATCGCGGCGGACTGAGCGACCTATTCGGCCGCCGTCCTATGCGCAATGCCGTGCCTTGTCGCAGCGTAATCGCGCACGGCCTCGCCAAAGGCGGCAAACAGCTTGTTGGAAGGCTGATCGGAACCGACCCAATATTCCGGGTGCCACTGTACGCCGACCGCAAACGCCTTCGCGCCGATGACGGAGACCGCTTCGATCGTGCCGTCTTCCGCGACCGCTTCGACGGCCAAGCGCGGCGCCATGTCCGAAATGGCCTGGCGGTGCAGCGAATTGACCTGGATTTCCCCGGCGCCGACGACGCCCGCAAGGCAGCTGCCTTCCTTGACGATCACCTTCTGGCGGATGCCATAGGCGACATCGAGTTCGGGCGTGTCGGGCTTGCGGTGGTCCCATATGCCGGGCTGTTCCTGAATCTCGTTGGCAAGCGTCCCGCCGAGCACGACGTTGAGCTCCTGAATGCCGCGGCAGATGGCAAGCAACGGAATGCCGCGCTCCAGCGCGCGCTTGATGAGCGGCAGGCTGGTCGCGTCGCGGGCGCGGTCATAGGGGCCTTCCGCTTCGGTTGCCTCCTTGCCGTAAAGCGAAGGATGCACATTCGTGCGCGAGCCGCTGACGAGAAGCCCATCCACCCGGTCGAGGATGCCGTCGAAGTCGTTGTCCGCATCAAGCGCCGGCACGAGAAAGACGGTGACATCGGCGCCTTTCACGGCGGCGCGCACATACTGGTTCGGGGTTGCCTGCCAGACGTTGCCTTCGATCTCCCTGATATCGGCGGGAATGGCGACGACGGGTTTCGACATGCTGGGCTCCAGGGTAAGAAATACCAAAACAGGATTTGATATCAAATCCTGTTTCAGTCAATTCCTCTTTTCAGGCGAAATGACGACGGCCGCCGTTCCTCACCGGTGCCCATCATCCGTGGGACCACTATTTTCCGCGGGTGGATTCGAAAATAATTGTTAACCAAACATTTGTGAATTTAGGTTGTACCCAGCAGTTATTCGTACGCTTTTTGGATAAATACTTTCGCGTATCCTCATCCCTATAGTTGCGCAATCAGCCTATGGAGGGTTGAGTATCTTTACTTTCCGCCTTTATTTTGCAATATTTGGTTGAAACTGTTCTTCCTGGGTTGGGGGTGCGCGCGAAAATTGCCGGGTGAGTCCCCCGTTATTGGGTAATCTCCCGAAATCATTCATTAAATTTTGGCCGGTAACCCTCGCATGCCATAGGGAGTGCCGAGTCCATGACGGATAAGGGTCAAAACACACTGCCGGCTGATGTATACCTGTCGTTCGTCAGCTCGCTGTACGGAAACCGTCAGACCCTTTTCGTGGGCATGATTTCGCATGTCATCACGTTCGCCTTCGTATTCGCTAAGACCTCCGATCCCTTCTTCCTGCTGTGGAGCGCGTTCGTCGTGCTCATCTGGTCGCTGCGCGCGCATGGCATGCGCCGGTTCGACCGCGCTGACAAAACCGCGCTCGACATGGCGGGCATCCGCTATTGGGAGAACTGGTACAATCTGGGCGCGGTCGGCACCACATTCGCGCTGGGCACGGCCTGTTGCTACAGCCTGGTCGTCAGCCGCGATGCCTTTGCGGAGATCGCCTGTATCTCCGTGACCTTCGGCACCATGGTGTCGGTCGTCGGTCGAAACTATGGCTCGCCGAGGACCGTCAACTACATGGTTCTCGCGGCCTGCCTGCCAATCGCCGCCGGCTTCCTGGCTTTACAGGATTTTTATCACGCGGTTCTCGCCACGCTTGTCCTGCCTTTCGCGATGACCACGCGTTCCATGGCCAACGGCGTCCGCACGTTCCTGTACGAGAACGTGCTTGCGGCGCGCGACCTCGCAACGATCGCCGACCGTTTCGACACGGCGCTGAACAACATGCCGCACGGCCTGTTCATGCTGGATGCGGACCATCGCATTCTGGTGGCCAACCGGCGTGCCTGCGAGCTTTTGCATCTCGGCAGCCAGGACCGGCTGAAGGATTGCCACCTCGATCTCGTCCTGCGCTACGGCGTGCGCAACACGTTCCTGAACCTGGAGCAGAGCAAGGCGATCCTGCGCCAGCTCCAGGAGCTTCTGAGCGGTGACCGCTCGCGTGCTCTCTTGCAGGTCAGGGAGGGACTGTATCTCGAGTTCACCGCGGCGCGCCGGGAAAACGGCGGCGCCGTGCTCATTTTCGAGGATGTCACAGCGCGTGTGCGGGCGGAAAACAAGATCCTCCACATGGTGCGTTACGACAGCCTGACCGGGCTTCCCAATCGCGCCTACTTCTCCGATCTCGTTCAGGATGCGCTTACGGAGCGCAAGAAGCCCGGCATGGTGGGCTTCATGGTGCTCGACGTCGACGATTTCAAACATGTCAACGACATGAAGGGACACATTACGGGCGACCGCCTCCTCTGCGCGATCAGCGAGCGGCTGCGTCGGCTTGCGACGGACAAGATCGTCGTCAGCCATCTGATGGGTGATGAATTCATCCTGTTCTTCCCGAACGAAGCCAATCGTCGCGACTTGGAGGCACGCATGCGCCGCTTCCATGAGCAGCTGCGCGGCACCTATGAGTTCGACGGCATGACCTTCCTCGTCTCGTTCAGTGCGGGATGCGTGATGGTGCCGAGCGACGAGTTCCGGCTGGATGAAATGCAGATCCGCGCCGACCTCGCGCTGTTCGAGACGAAGTCCCGAGCCAAGGGCAGCGTCACCGTCTTCGAAGAAGAGATGGACGCCCGCTACGTGGATCGCCAGAAGCTCAAGGAAGACCTGCGCGAAGCCTTGGCCGCCGATGCGTTGTCCGTCGCTTACCAACCGATGTTCGTCCCTGATGGCACGAGTATCGAATGCTGCGAGGCGCTTGCGCGCTGGACGCATCCCGAACGCGGCGCCGTTGCGCCGAATGTCTTCATCCAGATTGCCGAGGAGATGGGCATCGTCTCCGAGATCACCCGCTTCATGATCAACCGCGCCTGCGCCGATTGCGCGACGTGGCCGCCGCATATGAGCGTCTCCGTCAATCTCTCCGTTCAGGACCTGCGTGGAACGTCGATCATCGGCGTTGTGACGGAAGCATTGGAGGCGGCCGGGCTTGCGCCGCACCGCCTGCATCTGGAGGTGACCGAAAGCTGCCTGATGGAAGAGCCGGTCAAGGTGCAGGCCATCCTGCAGGAACTGCGCGCCCGCGACATCACCATCGCCATCGACGATTTCGGCACGGGCTATTCGAGCCTCAGCTATCTCGATCAGCTTCCGCTCGACGTCATCAAGATCGACCGGTCCTTCGTGCGCAACATCGGCGAGGACGCGCGCCGTTTCAAGCTTCTGCGCGGCACGGTCAACCTGTCGCGGGAACTCGGGTTGCGCATCGTCATCGAAGGTGTCGAGACGCAGGAGCAGCTCGCGCTTATCAACAAGTATCACTGCGCCGATCTGGTGCAGGGCTATGTCTTTGCGGCGCCGATGTCGCCTGATGCCCTTCGCGACCGCTATGAAAGCCTCGCCCGCAAGCCGGGTGAAGCGCGCCGCCGCGGCCGCCGCGTCGCCTGATCCATCCCCCGTTCACTCGAAAACCCACCGCTTGCATCAGTTTATGCAAATTTAGCGTTAACCATATATTAAGGTTAATGAATGGTATTTTACACAAATTGTCTTATATCGCTGATTATCAGTCCGGGGATGTCGTATCGCCGGTGTGTATTCGGGGGTGTTGGGCTATGGCGAGCGTTGGAACGGTGGCCAATCGCTTTTCTGAGAAACTGCTGGGGCTGCTTGACGGGGTGGAGTACCGCCGCGTCGAGACGAGCGAGGACATGGAGGATATCGCCCGCATCCGCTACAAGGCCTACAAGGCCGGCAGCGTGATGCATCTGGGCGAGGAGACGCCGCTTCTCATCGATGAAGTCGACTTCGACAGTCATGCCTATGTCTTCGGCATCTATTACGAAGAGCGCCTGATCTCGACGGTTCGTCTGCACCACGTCACGCCCGATCACCGCGTGACCTCGTCGGGCAAGGTGTTCCCGGACGAGACCAAGGCGTTTCTCGATGCGGGCCTGACGCTGATCGACCCGGTGCGTCTGGCGGCCGATCCCGAAATCTGGAGCGAGATGCCGGCCATTCCGTATCTGACATTGCGCCTGGCGACGATGGCGGCCGACTATTTCGATGCCGATCGCGTTCTCCAGATGGTGAAGCCGGCGCATGCAGCCTTCTACAAGCGGGTGTTCGATGGCGACTTCGTGGCATCGCCGAAAAGCAACCAGGGCAAATTCATCATCGACCTGATGCTGATGGCGACGCGCTGCAAGGACGTGCGGTCCTCGCTCTATGCCCGTTTCCCGTTCTTCCAGTCGGAGCCTTTCGAGCGGCGCATGCTTTTTGCCCGCGGTGACGATATGCCGTTCAGCCCGTTGACGGTACGGCCGACAGCGCGCCTTGCCGACAGCCATCGCCGGATACAGCTATCGGGCGGCGCTTACGCTGGATGAGCCTTGCGCCCTTATGTCGCAGTGCAGGCCGGTTTCACCCGAAACCGGCCTGCATCGTTTTCGGAAGGAGAAAGTGGCCAAGGCTAAGTCACCCTTGCCGTTGCGCTTTGGCGTTCCATTGTGTATGGCCTGAACAACGTGCGCTTCTGGCGCTTGGGGAAGAGCCGGGCCGCTACGCAGGCCCGACGGATGTAAGCGCTCATCGGATGGGGGATTTCCGGCTGGCGAGCGTGGCTGCTTAGGAGAAGGTGACTATGGCTGAACATCATACCGGACCGATCGAAATGGGCGCTCCGATGGATTATCCCGAGCACGAGAAGACCTACAATCTCTTCATTGCAGGCGCCAAGTACGGCACGCTGATCTGCGTCGCCCTGTTGATCGCCATGGCTGCCGGTTTCTTCACCAGCGCCGGCTTCTTCAGCGCCTTCCTGCTTTTCATCATTCTCAACGTCGCCGGTTTCTTCCTGCTTCGTTAATCCAGACATCTGCATTCCGCAGCTTGTTCCGGCGCCATCCGGCGCCGCGATTCTACACGGCCAGTCTCGGGGGGAGGACCACGGTTTGAGTCAGTGTGTTTTTGTTGCGCGTGAAAGTGATACGGCAGAAGGTCGTGTCGCGGCTTCCGTGGAAACCGTCAAGAGAATGAAAGGCCTCGGGCTGGACGTGCTCGTCGAGGCCGGAGCGGGGCTTAAATCCCGAATTCTCGATGCCGACTATGAAGCTGTCGGCGCGCGCATCGTCGGGGCCGAAGAGGCCAGGTCCGCCGATGTCGTTCTGAAGGTGCGCCGGCCCACATCAGGGGAAACCACCACCTACAAGCCCGGCGCCATCGTCATCGCCACGATGGATCCCTACGGCAACGAAGTCGCCATCGCCGAGATGGCGAACGCCGGCCTCACCACCTTCGCCATGGAACTGATGCCGCGCATCACGCGCGCCCAGTCGATGGACATCCTGTCCTCGCAGGCCAACCTTGCCGGCTATCAGGCCGTCATCGATGCGGCCCATGAATTCGACCGCGCCATGCCGATGATGATGACCGCAGCCGGCACGGTGCCGGCCGCCAAGGTCTTCGTGATGGGCGCCGGCGTGGCAGGGCTTCAGGCCATCGCCACCGCCCGCCGCCTCGGTGCCGCCGTTTCCGCGACGGACGTGCGTCCGGCCGCCAAGGAGCAGGTCGCTTCACTCGGCGCCAAGTTCATCGCCGTCGAGGACGATGAGTTCAAGGCTGCCGAAACCGCCGGCGGCTATGCGAAAGAGATGTCGAAAGAGTACCAGGCGAAGCAGGCCGCTTTGGTGGCGGACCATATCGCCAAGCAGGACATCGTCATCACGACGGCGCTCATTCCGGGTCGCCCGGCCCCGCGCCTCGTGACCCGCCAGATGCTCGCCGCCATGCGCAACGGCTCCGTTGCGGTGGACCTCGCCGTCGAACGCGGCGGCAATGTGGAAGGCGCCGAGCCCGGCAGGATCGTCGAGGTCGAGGGCGTCAAGGTCATCGGCTATCTCAACGTGCCGGGCCGCATCGCGGCCTCCGCTTCCGCGCTCTACGCCAAGAACCTGCTGACGTTCCTGGAGACCATGGTCGACAAGGAAACGAAATCGGTTTCGGTCAATGTCGAGGATGAACTCGTCAAGGCGACGATGCTGACCAACGGCGGCGCCGTTGTGCATCCGAACTTCGGCGGCTCCGTTCAGCAAGGGGAGGGCAAGTGATGGCGAACGAACTTCTCGACAAGGCAATCACTGATCTAGAACGTGCTGTCGAAGCCGTTCGCGCGGCATCCGAATATGTGCCGGATGCGGCGGCAGCTGCGGCCCATGGCGTTTCCGGCGGTGCGATCGATCCCTTCGTCTTCCGCCTGGCGATCTTCGTGCTGTCGATCTTCGTCGGCTACTACGTGGTGTGGTCGGTCACGCCTGCGCTGCATACGCCGCTGATGGCCGTCACCAACGCGATCTCGTCGGTCATCGTGGTCGGCGCGCTTCTGGCGGTCGGCATCTCGCTCTCGGGTGTGGCGACGGGCTTCGGCTTCGTTGCGCTCATCCTCGCCTCCGTCAACATTTTCGGCGGCTTCCTCGTCACCCAGCGCATGCTGGCGATGTACAAGAAAAAAGAGAAGTGAGGGCGGCCCGATGAACGCAAACTTCGCAGCCTTCCTCTACCTCGTTTCCGGGGTGCTCTTCATCATGGCCCTGCGCGGCCTGTCGCATCCGACGACCAGCCGCCGCGGCAACATGCTCGGCATGATCGGCATGGGTATCGCCATCGGCACGACGCTGCTTCTGGCAACGCCGTCCTTCGGCGGTCTCGTGCTCATCGTGCTCGGCATTGCCATCGGCGGCGGTGCCGGTGCCTATATCGCGCGCTCCATCGCCATGACCTCGATGCCGCAGCTCGTCGCCGGCTTCCACTCGCTCGTCGGCCTTGCCGCCGTGCTGGTTGCCGCTGCCGCACTGTACTCGCCGGTGTCCTTCGGCATCGGCCAGGTCGGTGAGATCCACGGTCAGGCGCTCGTCGAAATGGCGCTTGGTGCGGCCATCGGCGCGATTACCTTCACCGGCTCGATCATCGCCTTCCTGAAGCTTGACGGGCGCATGTCCGGCAAGCCGATCATGCTGCCTTACCGGCATGTGATCAACATCGTGCTCTTGGCCGCGATCGTCTTCTTCATCGTCGGGCTCACCTTGTCGGAAAGCCACTTCGATTTCTGGTTGATCGTCATTCTTGCCCTGGCGCTCGGCGTGCTCCTGATCGTTCCGATCGGCGGCGCGGACATGCCGGTCGTCGTGTCCATGCTCAACTCCTATTCGGGTTGGGCGGCAGCCGGCATCGGCTTCACGCTCGGCAACCTCGCGCTCATCATCACCGGGGCGCTGGTCGGCTCCTCGGGTGCGATCCTGTCCTACATCATGTGCAAGGGCATGAACCGCTCGTTCATCTCGGTCATCCTGGGCGGCTTCGGCGGCGACAGCGGTGCGGCGGCGACCGACGATGGCGTGCAGCGCACGGTCAAGCAGGGCTCGGCCGACGATGCGGCCTTCCTCATGGCCAATGCCAGCAAGGTCATCATCGTGCCCGGTTACGGCATGGCGGTCGCTCAGGCACAGCACGCGGTACGTGAACTGGCCGATGCGCTGAAGAAGAACGGCGTCGAGGTCAAGTATGCCATTCATCCGGTCGCGGGCCGCATGCCCGGCCATATGAACGTGCTGCTCGCCGAAGCGAATGTGCCCTATGACGAAGTGTTCGAACTCGAGGACATCAACTCGGAATTCGCACAGGCCGATGTGGCCTATGTCATCGGTGCCAACGACGTGACGAACCCGGCCGCGCGCGACGACAAGTCATCGCCGATCTACGGCATGCCGATCCTCGACGTCGACAAGGCCAAGACCTGCCTCTTCGTCAAGCGCTCGCTCGGCTCCGGCTATGCCGGCATCGACAACACGCTGTTCTACAAGGACGGCACCATGATGCTGCTGGGCGACGCCAAGAAGATGACGGACGATATCGTCAAGGCGATGAACCACTAGACGGTTCGCGCCGGTCTGAAACTGAAAAAGCCCGCGAGACGATCGCGGGCTTTTTGTTTGGGAAAGCGCAAGCGCCCTGTCAGGCGGGCTGGGGCTTGTTGCCCGCGCCGCGCGTGCGGGCGAGGCCATCCTTGGCCGGCTTGTAGTTCGGGTCGAGACGCAGCGCCTGGGAGTAGGAGCGGGAAGCCTTGGCCATTTCGCCGCGGCGCTCGTAGATCAGCGCCTGGTTGGCCCAGGACTCGGCCAGCTTGCCATCCAGGTTGATGGCCGTGTTGAAGTCCGAGAACGCGTTGTCGTCGTCGCCCTGCGCCGCATAGGAAATGCCGCGGCCGTTATAGGGTTCGGCCGAGTTCGGCGAAAGCGAGATGGCCTTCGAGAAATCCTCGATCGCCTTGGGATGCTGGCGGCGTGCCTGATAGATCAGGCCGCGATTGTGGTAGGCACGGGGATCGGTCGTATCGAGTTCGATGGCGCGGTTGAAATCGCGGAACGCATCGTCCAGGCGGCCGGCCTGACGGTAGAGATTGCCGCGACCGATATAGGCCACGTCATAACGCGGGTTGATCTGCAGCGCGGTGTTGTAGTCGGACACCGCCTGCGCCTGATCGCCCAGGCTGCGTTGCACGAGCGCGCGGTTCGCATAGGCCTGGTAGAAGCGCGGATTGAGTTCGATCGCACGGTTGAAATCGTCCAGCGCGCGGCGGTTTTCGCCGGCGCGGCCATAGGCCGAACCGCGCACGTTGTAGCCTTCGGGATCCTGCGGATTGGCGGCGATCACGGCCGAAAGCGACGCGATGTTCTGCTGCGAACCCTGGGCGCGTTCGACCTTGAGGACATCCGTCGAGGTCGTCGACTGGCAGCCGGCCAGAAGAACGGCGAGCGATGTCGCGGCAACCGCGGCCATCAGGGAGCGACGCATGTCGGCGGCGGGAAAGCGATTGTTCAGAAACCCGGTAGATGCAGCCATATTCAAGTGCGAGTCCTCAAAGTAAGCTTCTCTCACGCCTCATGCGCAAGGAAACCGCTACGGCTTTGTCAGCAATTCCGGCGGGTGATTGTAGCGGGTGCGCCCGAAATTGCACGGAACGTCTTTCATAAGGGTGAAAAAACATCCGTTCACGTCAAAAAAGGCGGCGGCGATATATTCGCCCCCGCCCGGTCTTGCATCCGAAAACGTCTAAAAGACGGCCGATTAACGGGCGCCCGGACGTGCGCTGACGAGGCCTTCGCGCTGTGCACGCTTGCGAGCGAGCTTGCGAACGCGGCGAACGGCTTCAGCCTTCTCGCGCGCACGCTTCTCAGACGGCTTTTCGTAATAGTCGCGCATCTTCATTTCACGGAAAATGCCTTCGCGCTGCATCTTCTTCTTGAGAGCGCGGAGAGCCTGATCAACGTTGTTGTCGCGGACAAGTACCTGCACGAGAATCCCGTTCCTTTGGTTGTTTTAAGCCAGGCGAGGACTGGTCGCGAGGCAAATGGATGACGTTCGCTCAGCCCAACGGGCCGGCAATTGGCGGGTCGGATATCAGATCGCTGCGGGAAAGTCCAGCCTGTCGGCGTACGTGTTAAGGATATTTGCATGAGCCCGGCGTAAATCGCCAGCAAAGCGCGGATGCCGGTCATGTCGCATGTGGTACAAGGTGCGCCTGAATGCGTCGCAAAGGATACGGCGCGAAACGCCAGGATTTGCTTTTTATCGGGGCAGGAAACAGCCGGCGCGACCGGCGAGGTATTGAGGATACGGGATGCGCAAATATTCGGTTTTCGCCGTCGCCCGGGAGGCGATGCGCGGCCACAAGGGGTGGGAGGCGCAGTGGACCTCCCCCGAGCCGCGCAAGGAATACGACGTGATCATCGTCGGCGGCGGCGGCCATGGCCTGGGCGCAGCCTACTATCTCGCCAAGGAGCACGGCATCACCAATGTCGCCGTCATCGAAAAGGGTTGGCTCGGCGGCGGCAATACCGGCCGCAACACGACCATCATCCGCTCGAACTATCTCTATGACGAGAGCATGGACATCTACGAGCACTCGCTCAAGCTCTGGGAAGGGCTGAGCCAGGACCTCAACTACAACGTCATGTACTCGCCGCGTGGCGTGATGATGCTGTCGCACAACGTGCACGACAAGCAGTCCTTCAGCCGCCATATCCACGCCAATCGCCTTTATGGCATCGACAACGAATGGCTGACCCCCCAGCAGGCGAAGGACTTCGTTCCGGTTCTCGATATCTCGGCATCCGCCCGGTATCCGATCAACGGTGCTGCCCTCCAGCGCCGCGGCGGCACGGCCCGCCACGACGCGGTCGCCTGGGGTTATGCCCGTGCGGCATCGGATCGCGGCGTGCATGTCATCCAGAACTGCGAAGTGAAGGGCATCCGCCGTGGGCCTGACGGCGCCGTGACGGGCGTGGAGACCTCGAAGGGCTTCATCGGCGCCAAGAAGATCGCGGTTTCGGCGTCCGGCCACAACTCGGTCATCCTGTCGATGGCTGACGTCAAGCTGCCGCTGCACTCCGTGCCGCTGCAGGCGCTCGTTTCCGAGCCGATGAAGCCGATCTTCCCCTGCGTGGTCATGTCCAACTCGGTGCATGCCTATATCTCGCAGTCGGACAAGGGTGAGCTCGTCATCGGCGCCGGTACGGACCAGTACAATTCGTACTCCCAGACGGGCGGCCTGCAGATCATCACGCATACGCTGGACGCAATCTGCGAACTCTTCCCGATGTTCCGCCGCGTGAAGATGATGCGCCAGTGGGGCGGCATCACCGACAACACGCCGGATCGTTCCGCGATCCAGGGCGTGACACCGGTGAAGAACCTCTTCGTCAACTGCGGCTGGGGCACCGGCGGCTTCAAGGCCACGCCCGGTTCCGCTCACCTCTTCGCGCATCTCATCGCGAAGGGCGAGCCGCACAAGCTGGCCGCCGGCCTGACGCTCGACCGCTTCCGCACCGGCCGCCTCATCGACGAGGCAGCGGCCGCGGCCGTCGCGCACTGAGACCCCGTTATTCACCCGCGCGTCCGGCGGCTTGAGGCCTGCCGGCGCGGGACAGGAGAAACCCGATGCTTCTCATCTACTGCCCCTATTGCGAGGAAGAGCGCTCCGAGCTCGAATTCCGCCACGGTGGCGATGCACATATCGCGCGCCCGACCGATATCGCCGACGTCACGGACGAGGCGTTCGAGGAATATTTCTTCCTGCGCGACAATCCGAAGGGGCTGATCTTCGAGCGCTGGCGCCACATCCATGGCTGCGGCCGCTTCTTCAACGCGGCGCGCGATACCGTCAGCGACAAGTTCTACCTGACCTACAAGGCCGGTGAGCCGAAGCCCGTCATTCCCGGTGTTTCTCCCGCCACCGAGAAAACCGTCGAAACCTATGAAGCCACGGAAGGAACCGCGAAATGAGCGGCGCCAATCGCATTGCCGGTCAGGGCCGCCTGACGCCCGCCAAGACAGCGCGTTTCACCTTCGACGGAAAGACCTATCACGCGCTTGAGGGCGATACCGTCGCCTCCGCGCTGCTCGCCAACGGCGTGCATCTGGTTGGCCGTTCGTTCAAGTACCATCGTCCGCGCGGCATTCTTTCGGCCGGTCCGGAAGAACCCAATGCCCTGATCGATGTCGCCCGCGATGCCGCGCGCCGCCAGCCGAATGTCCGCGCGCCGGTGCAGGAAGTCTTCGACGGCATGAAGGTGGAATCGCAGAACCGCTGGCCCTCGCTCGCCTTCGATATCGGCGGCGTGAACAACCTGCTGTCGCCGTTCTTCGCTGCCGGCTTCTACTACAAGACCTTCATGTGGCCGAAGGCCGCCTGGGAGAAGGTCTACGAGCCTTTCATCCGCAAGGCCGCCGGCCTCGGCGTGTCGCCGACGGAAGACGATCCGGACCATTATGCCAACCGCTACGCGCATTGCGACGTGCTGGTTGCCGGTGCCGGCGTCGCCGGCCTTTCCGCCGCGCTTGCCGCCGCTGAAGCGGGCGCCCGCGTGATCCTCGTCGACGAGCAGCCGGAAGTCGGCGGTGCGCTGCACTTCGACACCTCCGTCAAGATCGACGGCCAGAACGGTTACGACTGGGCGCAGGCGACGGCTGCCAAGCTGAAGGCGATGGAGAACGTCACCGTTCTCACCCGCACGACGGCCTTCGGCTACTACAACCACAATTTCGTCGGCCTCGTCGAACGCGTCACCGATCATCTCCCCAAGCCGGACAAGAAGCTGCCGCGGGAGCGTCTTTGGCAGGTCCGCGCCAAGCGCGTCATTCTCGCGACCGGTTCGATCGAGCGCCACATGGTGTTCGCCAACAACGACCGTCCGGGCATCATGCTCGCCTCGGCCGCGCGCACCTATCTCAACCATTTCGGCGTCGCCGTCGGCCGCAAGGTCGGCGTCTATACGGCAAGCGATTCTGCCTATGAGGCCGCCTTCGACCTGAAGCGGGCGGGCGTCACCATCGCCGCCATCGTTGATAACCGCGAGAAGCCCGGCGAGGCCGTCCTGGCTGAAGCCCGAAAGCTCGGCATCGAGGTTCTGACCGGTCATTCCGTCGTCGACACCAAGGGCAAGCTGCGTGTCTCCGCCATGTCGGTCGCCCGCAACGGCGGCGGCTCGGCGCGCTGGATCCCCATCGACGCGCTTTTGATGTCGGCCGGCTGGACGCCCTCCGTGCATCTCTTCTCGCAGTCGCGCGGCAAGGTGGCCTATGACGCCGCTTCGGGCCGCTTCCTGCCGGGCACCTATGCGCAGGATTGCCTGTCGGTCGGTTCGTGCAACGGCACGGACGGGCTTCAGGCGACCATCGAGGAATCGCTGGCTGCCGGCGAGCTGATGGCACGTGCCACCGGCAACGAAAATGGCGTCAAGGTCGAGCTTCGTGGCGAAAGCGCCTTCGAATGGACCGGCGGCATGGCAGGTGCTGGCGAAGGCGCAGGTGCCGACACCACGGTCAAGGCCTTCGTCGACTTCCAGAACGACGTTTGTGCCAAGGATATCCGCCTTGCCGTGCGCGAAGGCATGCACTCGATCGAGCACATCAAGCGCTTCACCACCAACGGCATGGCGACGGACCAGGGCAAGCTGTCCAATATCCATGGCCTCGCCATCGCGTCCGAAGTGCTGAACCGCGAGATTCCGAAGATCGGCCTCACGACCTTCCGCGCGCCCTACACGCCCGTCACCTTCGGTGCGCTGATCAGCCATTCGCGTGGCGCGCTTTTCGACCCGGCCCGCAAGACGCCCATGCATGCCTGGGAAGAAGCGCATGGCGCCGTCTTCGAGGATGTCGGCAACTGGAAGCGCGCCTGGTACTATCCGCGTTCGGGCGAAACGATGCACGACGCGGTCAACCGCGAGTGCCGTACGGTGCGTAATGCCGCGGGTCTCTTCGACGCCTCCACGCTCGGCAAGATCGAAGTCGTCGGTCCCGATGCCGAAGTGTTTATGAACCTTATGTACACCAATGCCTGGGACACGCTGAAGCCCGGCCGTTGCCGCTATGGCATCATGCTGCGCGAAGACGGCTTCGTCTATGACGACGGTGTCGTCGGCCGCCTGTCGCAGGATCGCTTCCACGTCACCACCACGACGGGCGGCGCGCCGCGCGTCATGCACCACATGGAAGACTATCTCCAGACGGAATTCCCGCATCTCAAGGTGTGGCTGACGTCGACCACCGAACAGTGGGCGGTCATCGCCGTGCAGGGCCCGAAGGCGCGCGAAATCCTGGAGCCGCTGGTCGAAGGCATCGACATCTCGAACGAGGCCTTCCCGCATATGAGCGTGCGCGAAGGCAAGATCTGCGGCGTGCCGACGAGACTCTTCCGCATGTCCTTCACCGGTGAAGCGGGCTACGAAGTCAACGTTCCCGCCGATTACGGCCAGGCGGTATGGGAGGCCATCTGGGCACGGGCGGAGCCACTCGGCGCCTGTGCCTACGGCACCGAGACCATGCACGTGCTGCGCGCCGAGAAGGGCTACATCATCGTCGGCCAGGATACGGACGGCACGGTCACGCCGCACGACGCCAGCCTCAGCTGGGCCGTCTCCAAGAAGAAGACGGACTTCGTCGGTATCCGCGGCCTCAAGCGGCCGGATCTCGTCAAGGACGGCCGCAAGCAGCTCGTCGGCCTGCTGACGAAGGATCCGAACGTGGTTCTGGAGGAAGGCGCGCAGATCGTCGCCGATCCGAACCAGCCCAAGCCCATGACCATGCTTGGCCATGTCACGTCGTCCTACTGGTCGGAGAATTGCGGCCGGTCGATCGCCCTGGCGCTGGTCGCCGGCGGTCAGGCCCGCCTGGGCCAGACGCTCTACGTGCCGATGCCGGACCGTACCATCGCGGTCGAGGTCAGCGACATGGTCTTTGTCGACAAGGAAGGAGGACGCCTCAATGGCTGATCAAGCTCTTCGCAAGCCGCCGCTTGGCCGCAGCCATGGCGGTTCCGCCGGTGCACGCGTCACGCCTGCCGCACCCGCAACCCGTCTTTCGCTGCGCGCCGGCGCGGATGCCATCGGTACGCTCTCCCTGGCCTTCGGCCTCGAACTGCCGCAGCGTCCAAAGACTTCCGCCTCGGTCGGTGGTCGCCACGCGCTCTGGCTCGGCCCGGACGAATGGCTGCTGATCGACGAGACCGGCGCGGACCTGATGGGCATTGCTGCTGGCGTTTCGGCGCTGCATTCGGCGACGGATGTCTCTCACCGCAATGTGGGCATCATCGTTTCCGGCCCGGATGCGGGCGCGGCGATTGCCAGCGCCTGCCCGCTCGATCTGAATAACGGGGCCTTCCCGGTCGGCGCTGCGACACGCACCGTGCTCGGCAAGATCGAGATCGTCCTGCTGCGCACCGGAGAGGAAGACTATCGCGTCGAATGCTGGCGCTCGTTTTCGCCCTATGCCTTCGGCCTTCTCTCGGAAGGCGCGGAAGACGCCGGTCTCTGATGAAAAATCCCGCCTTCGAGGCGGGATTTTTTAGACGTTCTCCGGCCGATCCTTTGGATCGAACTGAATGATGGTGATCCAGTCGGCGGTGAGCGCCGGCTTGCGCTCGTCCTCGATCTCGACGGAAACGTCATAGCGGATCGTCACCATGCCCGCGCCGCGGAAGCGCGCTTCGTCGAGCACGAACCGGCCGCGCACCCGTGCACCGCTTTTCACCGGCGTGATGAAGCGGACCTTGTCGAACCCGTAATTGATGCCCATCGTCTGCTCGAGGATGCGCGGCACGCAATCGAAGTTCATGGCCGAGAGCAGCGACAGGGTGAGAAAACCGTGCGCGATGGTTCCGCCGAACGGCGTCTCGGCCGCCGCGCGCACGGGATCCGTGTGAATGAACTGGTGATCCTCGGTGGCGTCGGCGAAACGGTCGATCATCGTCTGGTCGACGACGAACCAGCGGGAAACGCCGAGTTCGCTTCCCACGAGTGCGGGCACATCTTTCAAATGAATATCTGCGGGCATAGGGCCTTCCATTGATCGATCGGGATTCGTTCTAGAGACGCGCTTTGGCCGGGCAATGAATTTCAGTAGTTTTCGACAAGAATTTCGA
This sequence comes from Shinella sp. AETb1-6, assembly GCF_009826875.1. Classification (NCBI taxonomy): domain Bacteria; kingdom Pseudomonadati; phylum Pseudomonadota; class Alphaproteobacteria; order Hyphomicrobiales; family Rhizobiaceae; genus Shinella; species Shinella sp. AETb1-6. The sequence continues at coordinate 98,461 of NZ_WUMM01000007.1, forward strand.
CCGTGCGTGCGCCCACCATCACGTTGGGCGCTTGGCCGACGGTAAGCAGGCTGACCCATTCGCGGCCGTCCGACAAGGGGAGGGCGAGCGGTTGTTCGCCATGGCTCCGATTGACGATAACCGCGAGGCGGACGGTGCGCCGTTGCTGCACATCCGGCGTCTTGAAAAGGGCCATGAAGGTCGCCGCCCCGGGCTGCTCCCAGTCCTCGACTGTCATCGGTGTGCCGGCAGCGGTCAGCCACTCAACATCGCCGTCTCCGTTCAGAAACGTCGTCTCCGTGAGGGCCGGAAAGCGCTTGCGGATCGCCGATAGCATGGCGGTATGCTCGATCAGGCCTTCGTCCAGACCCTTCCAGTCGAGCCAGGTCATTGCATTGTCCTGGCAGTAGGCGTTGTTATTGCCCTGCTGCGACCGGCCGCCTTCGTCGCCCGCCGTCAGCATCACCGTGCCGCGCGAAAGGAACAGACTGGAGAGCAGGGCCTTAACATCGGCGCGCCGGGCGGAAAGCACCACGCCGTCCGTCGTCGCGCCCTCGGCCCCGTTGTTCCAGGAATGGTTTTCGCTGTGACCGTCCCGATTGTCCTCGCCGTTCGCCTCGTTGTGCTTGTGCGTATAGGAAACCAGGTCCATGAGCGTGAAACCGTCATGGGCGGCGAGGAAGTTGACGCTGCGTGTGCGATGCCCGCCATGGCGGGAGAAGATGTCGGAGGAGCCCGCGAGCGCCGTGACGAAAGCGCCGAGCTTGTAGCTGTCACCGCGCCAGAACATCCGCGTGTCGTCGCGATAGCGGTCGTTCCATTCGAGAAAGGGAGCGGGAAAGTTGCCGAGCTGGTAGCCGCCGGGTCCGATATCCCAGGGTTCGGCAATCAGCACGCGGTCTTTCAGCAGTGGATCGGCGCAGATATCGGCCAAGAGGGAGGCATTGGCGGAAAAGCCGTCGGCCTCGCGGCCGAGAATGGTTGCGAGATCGAAGCGGAAACCGTCGACCCCGGCCTGACGCACGAAATGGCGCAGGCTGTCGAGCACCAGCTGGCGCACCACGGGATGTTCGCCTGCAATGGTATTGCCGCAGCCGGTATCGTTGATCAGCTCGCCCGGCCGATCCGGCACGTGGCGATAGTAGGTGAGGTTGTCGAGGCCGCGCATGGAGAGCGTCGTGCCGTGGCGGTCGCTTTCGCCGGAATGGTTGAAGACGAGGTCGAGGATCACGCCGATATTCTCGGCCCTGAGTGCGGCGACCGTATCGGCAAGCTCCTGCATCCCGCCGGGCACCAGGCGCGGATCAAGCGCCATCAGCGCGATCGGATTGTAGCCCCAGCTGTTCGAAAGGCCGAGCGGCGGCAGATGCCGCTCATCGATCCAGGCGGTGATCGGCATGAGCTCGACGGCATCGACACCGAGGCGCTTCAGGTGTGCGAGCACCGAGGGATGAGCCAGCGCGCCGACCGTTCCGCGCATGGCCTCCGGCACGTCGGGATTGAGCGTGGTGAAGCCACGCACCGCGATCTCGTAGATGAACCCGCCGGGGCGGAAAAGCGGTGGCTTCACCTCGACGGGTCGGTCGCACGTGACGATGGCCTTCGGCACGATATCGGCCGTTTCGGTGCCGAACTGTGTCAGGCGAACGTCATGCACAAAGCGGCGGTCTAGCTCCTTTGCATAGGGATCGACGAGCAGCTTGGCAGGATCGAACCACAGGCCATGGTCGGGCGAGTAGATGCCATCGGCGCGAAAGCCGTAACGTGTTCCTTCCTGCGCGCCCTCGACGAAGACGCGGTGAAAGCCGTTCTCGTCCCGACCCATGGCGAGGCGGGCGAGTTCCTTGTCGTCGCTGGCGTCGAACAGGCAGAGATCGACGCGGGCGGCATCGCGGGAATAGACCGAAAACTCCACTCCGTCCCCGGAGAGCGTGGCGCCCGGCGCGAAGGAAGGAGGGGTGAGGGCCATCTTACGTGATCACGCTGGGTTCTTGGCGGCCCGTCCGTGTCTTGATGCCGGCAATCTCGTCGGCGACGGCGATAAGGTCCGCCAGTGCTTCCTGCGTGTCGATGTCGTGGCGGGTCGCATCCGGCTCGTAGCGCTCGATGTAGACCCGCAGCGTCGCGCCGGATGTGCCGGTGCCAGAGAGGCGGAAGACGACGCGTGAGCCGCCTTCGAACAGGATGCGGATGCCCTGGTTCCTGCTGACGGACTGATCGACCGGGTCGTTATAGGCGAAGTCGTCGGCGGTCTCGACCGTCAGCGCGCCGAAGCGCTTGCCGGGCAGGGTCGCGAGCTGGTCGCGCAGGTTGGCCATCAGGCCGTTCGCAGCCTCGCTGTCGACCTCCTCATAGTCGTGGCGTGAATAGTAGTTGCGGCCAAAGCTCGCCCAGTGCTGCTTGACGATGTCGAGCACGCTTTCCTTGCGAACCGCCAGGATGTTGAGCCACAGCAGCACGGCCCAGAGGCCATCCTTCTCGCGCACGTGGTTGGAGCCTGTGCCCGCGCTTTCCTCGCCGCAGATCGTGGCAAGGCCGGCATCGAGCAGGTTGCCGAAGAATTTCCAGCCGGTCGGGGTCTCGTAGAGACCGATGCCGAGCTTTTCGGCAACGCGGTCGGCCGCGCCCGACGTGGGCATCGAGCGGGCGATGCCGGCAAGGCCCTGCGCATAGCCGGGCGCCAAATGCGCGTTGGCGGCCAGGAGGGCGAGGCTGTCGGAGGGGGTGACGAATATGCCCCGGCCAATGATGAGGTTGCGGTCGCCGTCGCCGTCGGAGGCGGCGCCGAAATCCGGCGCGTCATCGGCCATCATCGTTTCATAGAGCGCGCGCGCGTGGACGAGATTGGGATCGGGGTGATGGCCACCGAAATCCGGCAGCGGCATGAAGTTCAGCACCGAGCCCTTGGCGGCGCCAAGACGGTTTTCGAGGATTTCCTTGGCATAGGGGCCGGTCACGGCGCTCATGGCATCGAAGACGATGCGGAAGCCGCCGGCGAGCAGGCCGCTGATGGCCTCGAAGTCGAAAAGCTGCTCCATCAGCTCGGCATAATCGGCGACGGGATCAATGACGTTGACGGTCATCCCGGCGATTTCGTGCGTGCCTTCCAGGTCGAGATTGACGTCCTCGACATCGGCGATCTTGTAGCTGTCGATGGTCTTGGTGCGGGCGAAGATGGCGTCGGTGATCTTTTCCGGCGCAGGGCCGCCATTGCCGATATTGTACTTGATGCCAAAGTCTTCGGTCGGCCCGCCCGGATTGTGGCTGGCGGAAAGCACGATACCGCCGAACGCCCTGTTCTTGCGGATGACATTGGAGGCAGCCGGCGTGGAGAGGATGCCGCCGCGCCCGACGAGAACGCGGCCGAAGCCGTTGGCGGCCGCCATCTTGATGGCGAGCTGGATGACCTCGCGGTTGTAGTAGCGGCCATCGCCGCCGATCACCAGCGTCTCGCCTTCAAAGCCTTCCAGCGAATCGAAGATCGCCTGGATGAAGTTTTCCGCATAGTTCTGCTGCTGGAAGACCGGCACTTTCTTGCGCAGGCCGGACGTGCCGGGCTTCTGGTCGGTATAGGGCGCGGTCGTTACGGTCTTGATGGTCATAGCTGATACTCTTCAGGAAAGGTTGGCTCGCGTCAGGAGACTGGAGAAAAGGTCGGCATAGCGGGCGGCGCTGCTTTCCCAGGAAACCTCGGATTTCATGCCCTGGTTCTGGATGCGGCCCCAGACCTTCGGCTCACGCCAGGCCTTGAAGACGCGACGCAGCGCCTGGCGCAGGCCATCCGCATTGATGGGCGTGAACTGGAAACCGGTGGCGACACGGGCGGACAGGGCTGCCTCATTCGCGTCGATGACCGTGTCTGCAAGGCCGCCTGTGCGGGCCACGACGGGGATGCAGCCGTAACGCAGACCGTAGAGCTGGGTGAGGCCACACGGTTCGAAGCGCGACGGGATGAGAATGGCATCCGCGCCGGCCTGCATGAGATGCGACAGCGGCTCGTTGTAACCGATGACGATGCCGATACGGCCGCGGTGCCGCGAGGCGGCGGCGAGAAGGGCGCCTTCCAGCCCCTGGTCGCCGGAACCGAGAACCACCAGCTTGCCGCCCTGCTCGACGATCCAGTCGGCGACATCGGCGATGATATCGATGCCCTTCTGCCAGGTCAGGCGGCTGATGACGCAGAAGATCGGACCCCCATCCTGCTCGATGTTGAAACGCTCGGCGACCGCCTGCCGGTTGACCGCACGCTGCTTCAGCGAGCCCGCCGTATAGGGCCTGGCGATATGCGCATCGCTTTCCGGGTTCCAGACGCCGGTGTCGATGCCGTTGACGATGCCCTCCAGGTCTGCCGAACGGGCATTGAGCAGCCCTTCGAGGCCCATGCCGTATTCCGGCGTCATGATCTCCTGTGCGTAGTTTGGGCTGACTGTGGTGATCGACCACGCCGTACGCAGACCGCCTTTGAGGAAACCGACGTCGCCGTAATATTCCAGGCCGTCGACGGTAAAGGCTTCCGGCGGGAGGCGCAGCTGCCCGAAAATATCGGCTCCGAACTGGCCTTGGAACGCCAGGTTGTGCACGGTGAGGATGGTCGGGATGTGCTGCAGGCCGGTGTAGCGCATGTAGACCGTGGTCATCGCCGCCTGCCAGTCATGCGCCTGAACGATGTCCGGCCGCCAGTCCGGCAGCAGTCCCCGGGCGATTTCGGCACCGGCGAAGGAGAGCGCTGCGAAGCGGTGCCAATTGTCGATGAAGTCGTTTCCGTTGCCGTCTGTATAGGGACCGCCCGCGCGGTCGAAGAAGGCAGGTGCGTCGAGCACGAGGAGATCGAGCCCCTCGTGGGTCGCTGCGAGAATGCGGGCAGGCTCACCGAGCAGATCGTCGAAGGTGGCGACGACCCTTGTATTGGCGAGGCGCTGCATGACGATCGGATAACCGGGCATCAGCGTGCGTACGCGTATTCCATGTCCCGCCAATGCGAGCGGCAGCGCGCCGGCAACGTCGGCAAGGCCTCCCGTCTTGATGAGCGGGAACACTTCGGATGCCACCGAAAGGATATTCATGTCCGGGTTAGAGCTCCAGCTTGTCGATCATGTTCTGGGTGATGAGGCATATGCCGTTCTCGGAACGGCGGAAACGCTTGGCGTCGAAGTCCGGATCCTCGCCGACGACAAGGCCCTCGGGTATGACGACGCCGCGATCGATGACGACATTCCTGAGCTGCGCGTGACGCCCGATCATGACATTGGGCAGGACCACCGCACCATCGAGCCGTGAGTAGGAGTTCGCCCGCACGCCGGTGAACAGAAGACTGCGGTGCAGCGTCGAGCCGGAAATGATGCAGTCGCCCGAGACGAGCGAGGAGATGGCCGAGCCGCGGCGGTTCTCGTCGTCATGCACGAACTTGGCCGGCGGCTTGATCTCGGCGAAGGTCCAGATCGGCCAGGAGCTGTCGTAGATGTCGAGTTCCGGCGTGATGTGGGTGAGGTCGATATTCGCCTGCCAGTAGGCATCGACCGTACCGACGTCGCGCCAATAGGCCTCGCGCTCGAAATCGGAACGCACGCAGGAAGCGGTGAAGCGGTGGGCCACGGCCTTACCGTGCTGCACGATGTAGGGAATGATGTCCTTGCCGAAATCGCGACTGGATGTCGGGTCGGCGGCGTCGCGGCGCAGCAGGTCCATCAGGAACTTCGTGTGGAACACGTAGATGCCCATGGAGGCAAGCGCCATCTCGGGATTGCCGGGAATGCCGGGCGGGTCCGCCGGCTTTTCCACGAAGGCGATGATCTCGTCCTTCTCGTCGACATGCATGACGCCGAAGCCGGTCGCCTCCATGCGAGGCACTTCCAGGCAGCCGATGGTGACCTGAGCGCCGGAATCCACGTGCTGCTGAAGCATCAGCTCGTAGTCCATCTTGTAGATATGGTCGCCGGCAAGGATGACCATGTATTCGACGCCGTAATCCTCGATGATGTCGATGTTCTGGTAGACGGCGTCGGCGGTGCCTTCATACCACTGCGTCTCGGAGACGCGCTGGGAGGCGGGAAGGATGTCGAAGCTTTCGTTGCGTTCGGGACGGAAAAAGTTCCAGCCGCGCTGCAAGTGGCGGATCAGCGAGTGCGCCTTGTACTGGGTGGCCACGCCGATGCGGCGGATACCGGAGTTCAGCGCATTGGACAGCGCGAAATCGATGATGCGCGCCTTGCCGCCGAAATAGACGGCGGGTTTCGCCCGCCGGTCGGTCAGTTCCTTGAGGCGGCTGCCGCGTCCGCCGGCCAGGACATACGCCATGGCGTCACGGGCAAGGGGTTGAATGCGCTTCTGCTCCATAGGTTTCCTCCCGATTCTTGTTTTATGCATCCAGCTCGAGCATCAGCGTCGCCAGCGGCGGCAGCGTGATATTGGCTGTTATCGTTCCATCGCCGTGTCTTTTTGCCTGGACGGCGCCGCCATTGCCCTTTCCGCTGCCGCCGTAGATTTCGGCATCGGTGTTCAGTATCTCCCGCCACCGTCCCTCTGCCGGAAGCGGCACGCCGTAGTTCTCGCGGTAAACGGGCGTGAAATTCGTGACGATGGCGATCGGCTTTTCGCCCGGTGCCTTGCGCAACCATGCGAAGACGGAGTTCTCGCGGTCGTCGGCGATCAGCCATTCGAAGCCGTCGCCCTCGCAATCGCGCGCGTGTAGCGCCGCCTTGCGCCGATAGGTGCCGTTCAGGTCGCGCACGAGTCGGCGCATGCCTTCATGCAGCGGGTATTCGAGCAGGTTCCAATCGAGCGCGCGTTCCTCGCTCCATTCCTGCCACTGGGCGAATTCCTGCCCCATGAACAGCAGCTTCTTGCCGGGATAGCCCCACATGAAGCCGTAATAGGCTCTGAGATTGGCGAACTTCTGCCAGTCGTCGCCCTGCATCTTGGCGATCAGCGAGCCCTTGCCGTGCACAACCTCGTCATGGCTGAGCGGCAGCACGAAGTTCTCCGTGAAGGCGTAGAGCAGGCCGAAGGTCATGTCGTTGTGGTGGAACTTGCGGTGAACCGGCTCGCGCGACAGATATTGCAGTGTGTCGTGCATGAAGCCCATGTTCCACTTGAAGCCGAAGCCGAGGCCGCCGTCATGCACCGGCGCCGAGACCTTCGGCCAGGAGGTGGATTCCTCGGCGATGGTCAGCACGCCGGGATGGGCGGCATAGACGCGCGCGTTCATCGTTTGCAGGAAGCGCACGGCCTCGAGGTTCTCGTTGCCGCCATACTCGTTTGGCACCCATTCGCCATGCTTGCGGGAATAGTCGAGATAGAGCATCGAGGCCACGGCATCGACGCGCAGGCCGTCCAGGTGGAACTTCTCGGTCCAGTAGAGCGCGTTGTTGACGAGATAGGAGAGAACCTCGGCGCGGCCGAAATTGTAGATCGCGGTGTTCCAGTCGGGATGAAAACCCTGTCGCGGATCTTCATGCTCATAGAGGGCGGTGCCGTCGAAACGGCCGAGGCCATGCGCGTCCGTCGGGAAATGCGCCGGCACCCAGTCGAGAATGACGCCGATGCCGACCTTGTGGCAGCCGTTGACGAAACGCGCGAACCCGTCCGGCTCGCCAAAGCGCGCGGTCGGCGAATAGAGGCCGGTGGTCTGGTAGCCCCACGACGGATCGAAGGGAAACTCCGAGATCGGCAGGAACTCGATATGGGTGAAGCCCATGTCGACGCAGTAGGGTATGAGACGTTCGGCCAGCTCGTCCCAGGTGAGGAAGCCGCCGCCGTGCTGGCGCTGCCACGAACCGGCATGGACCTCGTAGATCGAGATCGGCTGACGGCGCGCGTCGGCCTCGGCCCAATGTTTCAGATGCGCCTCGTCTTCCCATTTCTGGTCGATCTGGCCGGTGGTGACGGACGCGTTGGCCGGGCGCAATTCCGAGCGTCGCGCGAAAGGGTCGGCCTTGAGCGGCACAAGCGCACCGTCCGGCCCGACGATCTCGTATTTATAGGCGTGGCCGGGCCCGATTTCGGGAAGGAAGATTTCCCAGATGCCGGTGTCGCGGCGCAGGCGCATCATGTGCCGGCGACCGTCCCATGCGTTGAAGGCGCCGACGACGGAAACGCGCTTGGCATTGGGAGCCCAGACGGCAAAGTGGAAGCCGTCGACGCCTTCCAGCGTCATGGGATGGGCGCCCATCTTGTCGAAGAGCCGCAGATGCGAGCCCTGACGGATGTAGTAATCGTCCATCGGGCCCAGAACCGGACCGAAGCTGTAGGGGTCGATCACCACCCATTCCCCGCCCTCATTGCGGGCGTGGTAGCGGATGGGCTGCAACTTCCTGACCGACACCTCGCCGGCGAAGATGCCGGCGGGGTCGAGCTGCTGCAGCGTGCCGATCTCCTTGCCGGCCAGTGTCTGGGCGGTCACTTCCGTCGCGCCGGGCAGGAAGCAGCGGGCGATATATCGGTCGCCCGAGGCATGAAGGCCGAGCACGGCGAACGGGTCCCAGTGCCGGCTTTCGAGGATTGCATCGATGTCCGCCTTCGCCAGAAGCTCTAACGGTTGGTCCGTCGTGCCTTTGTTCGGCGGTGTGGTCATCAAGCTCTCCAGATTTCCTTGGCGTATTGACGTATGGTGCGGTCGGAGGAAAACCAGCCCATACGCGCTGTGTTCCGGATTGTTTTTGAATACCACGACGTTTTGTCGTTCCAGATGCCGTCCACCTCGCGCTGGGCCTTGGCATAGGCGTCGAAGTCGGCAGCCACCATGAACCAGTCGTGGTTGTAGATGCCATCCACGAGGCCGGTGAAACGAGTGCGGTCGTCAGGAGAGAAGACGCCGGAGGAGATGGCGGCGAGCGCCTGCGAAAGCTCCTTCGACTGCTCGATGATGGCGCGCGGATTGTGCCCCTCGGCGCGCACCGTTGCGACCTCTTCCGCCGTCATGCCGAAGATGACGATGTTTTCTTCGCCGACATGGTCGCGCATCTCGACATTGGCACCGTCGAGCGTACCGATGGTGAGGGCGCCATTCAGCGCGAACTTCATGTTGCCGGTGCCCGAGGCTTCCATGCCGGCGGTGGAGATCTGCTCGGACAGGTCGGCGGCGGGAACCATGATCTCTGCAAGCGAGACGTTGTAGTTCGGCACGAAGACGACCTTGAGCAGGCCACGCACGGCCGGGTCATTGTTGATCACCCGGGCGACATCGTTCGCGAGCTTGATGATGAGCTTTGCGTTGTGATAGCTCGGCGCCGCCTTGCCGGCGAAAAGCTTGACGCGGGGCGTCCAGTCGAGTTCGGGATGCGAGCGGATCTGATCGTAGAGCGCGACCGCCTCGATGATGTTGAGAAGCTGGCGCTTGTATTCGTGAATGCGCTTGATCTGGATGTCGAACATCGCGGTCGGATCGATGCGCACGCCCATGCGGCTGCCGACGAGATTGGCGAGGCGGTTCTTGTTCTCGCGCTTGATCGCCGCGAAGCGCTCCTGGAAGTCCCTGTCGTCGGCGAAGGCGTCGAGCGCCGTCAGGGCCTCGGCGTCGTCCATGAACGCATCGCCGATCGCTTCGCGGATCAGGTTGAACAGGCCCGGATTGCACTGCATCAGCCAGCGGCGCGGCGTGATCCCGTTCGTCTTGTTGTTGATGCGGTCGGGATAGAGCTTGTGAAGGTCCGCAAAGACGGTCTCCTTCATCAGCTCGGTGTGGAGTGCGGAAACGCCGTTGATCGAGTGGGAGCCGACGAAGGCGAGGTTGCCCATGCGCACGCGCCGTTCGCCCGATTCCTCGATCAGCGAGATGCTGCGGATCCGCTGGTCCTCGAAGTCCTTTTCCTTGCGGGCCTGCAGGAGGATCTTCGCATTGATCGCGTAGACGATCTGCATGTGGCGCGGCAGCAGGCGCTCGAACAGCGGCACCGGCCAGCTTTCCAGCGCTTCGGGAAGCAGGGTGTGGTTCGTGTAGGAGAAGGTGCGGCGCGAGATGTCCCACGCCGTATCGAAGTCGAGGCCATGCACATCGCTCAGAAGGCGGACGAGCTCGGCGACGGAGACGGCGGGATGCGTGTCGTTGAGTTGGATCGCGACCGCATCCGGCAGCGACGTGAAATCCGGGTATTGCTGGAGATGGCGGCGCAGGATGTCCTGCAAGGAGGCCGAACAGAAGAAGAATTCCTGTCGCAGGCGCAGTTCCTGGCCGGCCGGGGTGGCATCGGCGGGGTAGAGAACACGCGTGAGGCTCTCGGCCTTGTTGCTTTCTTTCAGCGCGCCGATGTGGTCGCCGGCGTTGAAGGCCTCGAGCAGGATCGGATCGATCGGATTGGCGGCCCAAAGGCGCAACGTGTTGACACGCTTCGCCCGCCAGCCGACGGCCGGCGTATCGTAGGCGGTCGCGATGACGCGCTCTGCCGGCTTCCAGACGAAGCGCTGCTTATCCTCGCCGATATTGATCGTTTCGACGACACCGCCGTAACCGATCTCGTAGGAGCTCTCGCGCCGCTCGAATTCCCAGGGGTTGCCATGGGCAAGCCAGGTCTCGGGCAGTTCCACCTGCCAGCCATCGGCCATCTGCTGGCGGAAAAGGCCGTGCACGTAGCGGATGCCGTAGCCATAGGCCGGTACGTCGACGGTCGCCATGCTCTCCATGAAACAGGCGGCAAGACGGCCGAGACCGCCGTTGCCCAGCGCCGCATCCGGCTCCAGTTCGGCGATGACATCGATATCGACGCCGAGCGAGGCGAGGGCCTGGCGCATTTCTTCCATGATGCCGATATTGGTCATGGCATCGCGCATCAAGCGGCCGATGAGGAACTCCAGCGACAGGTAGTAGACGCGCTTGGCGCCCGTCGCATAGGTGCGGCGGGTCGAGTCCATCCAGGCGTCGGTGATACGGTCGCGGGCGACGAGAATGGCAGCCGTCAGCCAGTCATGCGGCTTGGCGACTTTCGGGTCCTTGCCGATACGATACTTCAGCCGTTCGAGAAGTTCGACCGCCAGTTGTTCGACATCTGAGGTGCGGGGCGCCGGAGTGAGGTCGTTGCTGTTAACCCGGTTCATCATCGGCGAACTATGCCCCTCGCGTCAGTCGGTTTTCGGTGCTTCGAAAAGCGCGTTTAAATCAATTTATGCATCTATCCGAAGCGCTTGCAATATGCGTTTTCAAGAAAGGACGCATGCATTTTCGAAGTGTCTTACATGCCATGAAAATACGGAAAACCCGCCTTGCAGGAGCAAGACGGGCCCGATCCGAAGCAAAATTCGGGCTTATTTCGTAAGACGCGACATGATGGCGGCGGCACGCTCACCGATCGCCTTGAATGCGGCGACGAGCTGATCCATTTTTTCCGCCGCGAAATAGTTTCCGGGCTCGCTCACGCAGGCTTTCAAAAGCTGCTGGCCGCGCGTCGGCGCCATGAAAGCCACGCCGTAGACCACCATCCCGTCAGCCTTCGCCTTCGCGCAGATGTCCTTGGTTTTTGTGTCGTCGGACGTGTTGTTGTTGTTACCGTCGGTCATCAGGATGATGTATTTGGTCGGAACCTGGCCGTTCTTTTTCTTGTGCTCATCGTTTTCGGTCGATGCCTTCAGTTTGTTATAGGCTGCCTCCATTGCAGCACCTGAGGCCGTGCCGCCACCTGCAGACAGCGCATTCACTTGGGTGAGGGATGCGCCCGTGCCCCAAACCAAGTTTGATGCCGTGGACATGGAGCTGTTATAGGAGACGGTGCCTGTTCGCACGTACATCGTCTTTGGGTCCGCGGCGTTGAGCTGCGTGAACAAGCTTGCCGCCGCCAATTTCAGGGCCTCGATTTTCTTGATGTAGCAAGGGCTGAAAGTGCCGATGGAAGAACCGCTGTCATTGTATTGTGTACAGCTTTTTTCGGGTATGATCTTCTCGTTGGTATTCGCGAGCATCGAGCCCGATTTGTCGAGCACGAGATACATCGAGAGTGCGTTCTTGGATTCGGTCGCGCTTTCCGTGAAACTCTTTGCGGTAAGCTTGATGCCGTCGTGACCGAGCATCCTCGTAAAGGCGCTGAACTTCACGGAATAGGTTGCTGTGATGTCGATGTTGTAGATCTTGCCATTACTCTCGGTCGTCTTTTGCGAGATGTTGATGATAGGGGCAGCGTCCACGATCGTGGTGTCCCCTTCCTTGACGACGCCGGATGTGCCGCTGATTTGCATGGCAAAGAGCTCTTCGGCGATCTGCTTTGCCTGCGTCGCGGTCTTTTTTTCGTTGGCCAGAGCGGAGGCCGCCGCAAGTGCTGCGGCATCGGTCGCATCCTGAAGCTCGGCTTTCGCCAATACCATCTTGGTCATGTCGATGGCGACGCCGCCGGCGGCGAGGATGACGGGGATCGTGACGGCCGTCACCATGGCGAAATTGCCAAAGCGATCCTTCAGCAGCCGCGATAGAATCGTCCGTCCTTGCGTCTTCTTCGTCATGAGAGTCACCCGCCATTGCCCTGATATGCGGTGAACCTATCAGCGAAGTCTTATTCAACGGTTGGAAGGCGTGGTATAGTTTTCGTAAAATTGCGCCGATGCCGCAATTCCGCGCGCGGTTCTGTTTCCAAACGGGAATTCAGGCCGATTGGCGCACCGGAACCACATCGACCGCCTGGCTGGTCTGGTGTTCGCCGTAGCCCTTGAGAACGCCGATGACGGGGGCCACATCGGCGTAATCACGGCCATAGGCGACGACGATGTGATCGTTTCCGGCGGGGATATTATTGGTCGGGTCGAGTTCCATCCAGCCATTGACCCGGCCGCACCAGTAGCGCACCCAGGCATGCATGGCATCCGCGCCCTCCAGGCGCTCCTTGCCCGGCGGCGGAATGGTGCGCAGGAAGCCGCTGACATAGCCTGCGGGTATGCCGAGGCTGCGCAACGCGACGATCATCACATGCGTAAAGTCCTGGCACACGCCGCGTTTCAGCTTGAAGGCTTCGCGCGGCGTCGTGTCCACGCTCGTCGCCTTGGCATCGTAGGTGAAGTCCTTGTGGATGCGTGCGCAGATCGCCGTCGCGATCTCGCGAACGGTCATATCCGGGTTGACGGTGCTGCGGGCGTAGTCGGCGATTTCAGGGCAGTCCTTCAGGCGCGGGCTGGGGCCGGTGTAATGATGCGGCGAATTGGCATCGAGCGACCAATGGCCGGCGATCTCCGACGGCAGCGCCTCCAGGCGCGGCGAGAAGTCCGCGGCGGTTTGCGGCACGTCGACATGAACGCGGGCCTGCATGCGGATGTCCAGCCGCTCGTGGTTGCTGCGAAACAGGATCGCGCTCATCGGATTTTCGAAGAAGTCGCTGTGATCGACACGCTCGCCGGGCACCGGCGCAACGCCGATCGTGCCGGCGACCAGCCGCTGGCGCCGGCCGAGCGAAAGCGGCAGCACACGCACGATATGCCGGCCGCCGGAAACGGGTGTGTCATAGAGGTAGCCGATGTGAAGGTTGACGTCGTAGAGCATGGTCACAGCGTCTTCCTCCCGCTCAGCTCAGATAGGTTTGCGCAAGGATATCGGAAAGCTTTTCGAGCTCCGCCTCGAAGCGCTTGTAGACAGCGTCGGTCATCGTCTCCGGCGTCATCACGGCAAGGCCGGCATGCAGGCGCATCGCCTCGCGGTAGAACGGCGACATCTGGCCGTTGGCATAGGCGTTCGGCAGCTGCTCGACCTCGTTCTTGATCTCGTTGAGCTGATAGAGGATCGAGCGCGGATTGAGCGGGTCGAGCGCGAGCAGGTCGGTCACGGTGAGGCGCGCCGTGGCGACGTTGTAGCGACGTCTGTGGGTCATCACGCTGTCGCCGATTTCCAAGAGCATGTCGAGCGCGCCGTCAGGGGCATCCTCACCCGACATGTGCCCGAGAAGGCGCGTCATGTGCAGGCCGCGCTCGAGATAGCGGCCGATCGACAGGAAGCGCCAGCCGGTGAAGCGGTACATATTTTCATGCACGAGGCCCGCGAAGCCCGCGAGCTTGCGCAGAAGGACGGTCATGGCCCGCGTCGCGTCATCGCCCGGCTCGACGCTGACGTGGAAGCGCCGGGCGGTCTTTGACAGGTCGTTCAGCGCAAGCCAGCCATCGGGCGAGAAGCGATCGCGGATGTTGCTGGCGGAGAAGACGGCGCTGTCGATGTTGCGGATGAGGCTTGTCGGCACGGCTTCCGACGTGTCGATATCGAGCGCGTCGAGATAATCGGTGACATCCTTCAGCAGCGGCTGGGACGGATCGGCATATTCGGCATAGCGGCCATGCCAGGCCCGCAGGATGCGCAACGCGCCCTCGGCGCGTTCGATATAACGGCCGAGCCAGAAGAGGTTGTCGGCCGCGCGGCTCGGCAGGCTGCCGGGCATGTTGCGGATGAACACCTCTTCCGCGGGCAGCAGGCTGGTGCGCTCCACCGGTTTTTGGCTGACGATCCAGACATCCGCCGCCGAACCGCCCTCCTGCATGGCGATCGCCGACACGTTGTCGCCAGCGCCGATGCGGGCGAAGCCGCCGGGCATGATCTGCCAGCCGTCGCGGGTGCGGGCGGCGAAGACCCGAAGCGACATCGGCCGCGGCACGAGCTTGCCGTCGACGAAGGCGGGGGTGGTGGAAAGCGTGACGGCTTCCTGCCCGACGAGGCTCGGGCCATCCGTCTCAAGCCATTCCGTAATCGACCGTTTTGCCGTTTCGCGCAGCGAGGAACCCAGGACGGACTGCTCGTTGTCGTCGAAGAACGGCCGGGTCGAATAGGCAGGGCCGACGATCATGCGTTCGATATGGGCTGCGACATGGGCGCGCTCGTCTTCCTGGCCGCACCACCAGGTGGCGATGGAGGGAAGGCGCTGATCCTCGCCGAGCAGATGGCGACAGATATTGGGCAGGAAAGAAAGGAAAGCACGCGTTTCCACGATACCGGCGCCAAGCGCATTGACGAAGGTGACGGAACCGGCGCGCAACGCCTCCACCATGCCGGGCGTGCCGATATGGGAGTTCTGGTTCAGTTCGAGCGGATCGGCGAAGGCGGCATCGAGGCGTCGCCAAAGCACGCCGACGGGTTTCAGGCCCGCGACGGTGCGCACCATGACCTTGCCGCCGACGACGGTGAGATCCTCCCCCTCCAGCAGCATGAAGCCGAGATAGCGGGCGATATAGGCGTGCTCGAAATAGGTCTCGTTGGCAAGCCCGGGTGTCAGGACGGCGATACGGTCTTCGGCCGGCTTGCCCGCCTGCAAGGCGTTGCGGAAGGCACCGAAGAAACCGGCGAGACGGTGCGCATGGGTTTCGGCATAGACGTCGGAGAAGGCGCGTGTCGTCGCCACGCGGTTTTCCAGCGCGAAGCCCGCGCCGGACGGGGCCTGCGTTCGATCCGAAAGCACCCACCAGTTGCCGTCAGGCCCGCGGCCGATCTCGAAGGACACGAAATGCAGGAAATGCTGGCCGGCCGGCTGCACGCCCACGAGCGGCCGAAGGAATTCGTTGTTGGATGCGACGAGGGCCGGCGGCAGGAGACCGTTCGCGACAAGGTCGTTCTTGCCGTAGATATCGGCCACCACGGCTTCGAGCAGTTCGGCGCGCTGGATCAGACCGCGCGAGAGTTGTTCCCATTCGGCCTCGTCGATGAGGACCGGAATATGGGAGAGCGGCCAGGCGCGGTCGGTGATCGTTTCCTTGCCATAGGCACGGTAGAACACGCCGGCATCGCGAAGGTAGCGGTCGGCGCGGGCGAAGCGGCCGGAAAGCTCCGTCTCGTCCATCCGCTCCAGCGCCGAGAGGAAATGGCGCCAGACCGGGCGGACATGGCCGTCCGTGTCGACCATCTCATCGGCGACGCCGGGGAGTGGCGCATAGCCGCGGGCCGGCTTTTCGGCCGGTCCGGTTTCGGGCTGTGCCTGCGCACTCGTGGTCTTCACTCACATTCTCCTACAGGCCGCTCAAAGCCCCGGCGGCCGGCGCAGATCCAGCGTCAGCGGGAAATCCGCCGACGGCGTTTCCGGCCACAGCGTGTAGCCGCCCGCCCGATGACCCCACGGTTCGAATCGCGCCAGCCGGCGCGCCTCGGCCTCGTTTCCGTTTACAGGGAAGGTGTCATAGTTGCGTCCGCCGGGATGGGCAACGTGATAAATGCAGCCCCCGATCGCCCGGCGTGACCATGTATCATAAATGTCAAATGTCAGCGGTGCGTTGACGGGCAGCACCGGGTGCAGGCCGGAGGCGGGCTGCCAGGCCTTGTAGCGCACGCCGGCGACCGAAACCCCTTGCGTGCCCGCCGGTTTCAGCGGGACGGGGCGACCGTTGCAGGCGACGGTGTAGCGCGCCGGGTTCGTTGTTTCGAGCTTTACCTGGAGGCGCTCGACAGAGGAATCGACATAGCGGACGGTGCCGCCGATCGCGCCCTGTTCGCCCATGACGTGCCATGGCTCCAGCGCCTGGCGCACCTCCAGGCCGACACCCTCATATTCCACCTCGCCGCAGAACGGGAAGCGGAACTCGAGCTGGGCGGCGAACCATTCGGGCCTCAGGTCGAAGCCGTTGGCGCGCAGGTCGGCCAGCACGTCGAGAAAATCCTGCCAGACATAATGCGGCAGCATGAAACGGTCGTGCAGCGTCGTGCCCCAGCGCACGAAGCCGCCTTCGGCCGGGTTCAGCCAGAAACGCGCGATCAACGCGCGGATCAGCAATTGCTGGGCAAGGCTCATGCGGGCATTGGGCGGCATTTCGAAACCGCGAAACTCCACAAGGCCCAGTCGTCCGGTCGGCCCGTCCGGCGAGAAGAGCTTGTCGATGCAGATTTCCGAGCGATGCGTGTTGCCCGTGACATCGGTGAGCAGGTTGCGGAAGAGCCTGTCGACGAGCCACGGCAGGGGCGGCGCGCCCTGGCCGGGCGGCGGGACCTGCGCGAGCGCGATCTCCAGTTCATACAGCGAATCATGGCGCGCCTCGTCCATGCGCGGCGCCTGGCTCGTCGGGCCGATGAAGAGACCCGAGAAGAGATAGGAAAGCGAGGGGTGGCGCTGCCAGTGCAGCACGAGGCTCTTCAGCAGGTCCGGCCGGCGCAGGAACGGGCTGTCGTTCGGGTTCCTGCCGCCCACGACCACATGGTTTCCGCCGCCGGTGCCGGTATGGCGGCCATCGATCATGAACTTGTCGGCGCCAAGGCGTGAAAGCCGCGCCTCCTCGTAGACCGCGGTGGTGATGTCGACGCAGTCCTGCCAGTCGGAGGCAGGGTGGATATTGACTTCGATGACGCCGGGGTCCGGCGCGACACGAATGACGTTGAGGCGCTCGTCCTGCGGCGGCGCATAGCCTTCGATGTGGACGGCGAGCCCGAGACGGGTCGCCGCCTGTTCGGCGGCCGTCACCAGTTCGAGATAATCTTCCACGCGCTCGACGGGCGGCATGAAGACGCACAGCCTGCCATCGCGGGCCTCGACGCTCATGGCCGTGCGCACGGCGCCGACGATATCGCTGCGCACCTGCTCGACGCGGGCCTGCCCGGCATCGCTCGCCTGAAACGACGCCTCGGCCATTGCGCGGCCGCCTTCCGCCATCACCTTGCCGGCCTGGGCAAAGTCCGGCAGCGGCGGCTTCGCCTCTGAGGGATCGGCGGGGTTGATGTAGGGATAGTCGGACGGCGCGAGGTAGGGCAGCGCGCCGAGCGGCAGGCGATAGCCGACGGGGCTGTCGCCTGGCACGAGGAAGATCTTG
The DNA here is from genome assembly GCF_009826875.1 of Shinella sp. AETb1-6. NCBI lineage: Bacteria > Pseudomonadati > Pseudomonadota > Alphaproteobacteria > Hyphomicrobiales > Rhizobiaceae > Shinella > Shinella sp. AETb1-6. Next base: position 116,107 of record NZ_WUMM01000007.1, read on the forward strand.
CCGCGGCGCGTCTGCCAGCGCTCGCTGATCCAGCGCTTGCCGCTCGCCTTGGCGTTCCACGCCTGCACCGGCAGGATGTGGCCTGTCGGCTTGGTCAGGCCGCGTTCGAAGACGCGCGCGATGCGGTTACGCTCCTCGGGATCTTCGAGTTTCGAGTTCGACGGATCGACATTGTCGGGCAGGTTGCCTTCCTTGATGATCCACTCGGCAGGATCCTCGTAGGCAGGCTGCACCAGATCGGGCGCAAGACCGAGTTCCTGTGCGATGGCGCCCAGAAGGGCCGCCGCGTCGGCTTCACCTACGCCGGCATCGCTGCCTTCCTCGGCAATCAGGTCCGGATTGTGCCAGATCGGCTTGCCGTCGCGTCGCCAGTACAGCGAGAATGTCCAGCGCGGCAGGCTTTCGCCGGGATACCATTTGCCCTGGCCGTAATGCAGGAAGCCGCCCGGCGCGAAGCGCTGGCGCAGGCGCCGGATCAGCTGGTCGGCCTTTTCGCGCTTGGTGGGGCCGACGGCATCGGTATTCCATTCGCCGGATTCGAAATCGTCGATGGAAACGAAGGTCGGCTCGCCGCCCATGGTGAGCCGCACATCGTTTGCCGCCAGCACGCCGTCCACATCGCGGCCAAGCGCATTCAGCGCTTCCCAGCTTTCTTCGGAGAAAGGCTTGGTGATGCGCGGATGCTCGGCCACGCGGTCCACCGTCATGGCGAAATCGAATGTGGTGTTCGCCTCGCCGAAATAGCCGCCGCTGATCGGGGCTGCATTGCGGTAGTGCGGCGTGGCGGCAAGCGGTATGTGGCTCTCGCCGGTCAGCAGGCCGGATGTCGGGTCCAGGCCGATCCAGCCCGCGCCGGGCAGATAGACTTCGCACCAGGCATGCAGGTCCGTGAAATCGACTTCGGTGCCGGAGGGGCCGTCAAGCGCCTTCAGGTCCGGCGTCAGCTGGATGAGATAGCCGGAGACGAAGCGCGCCGCAAAGCCGAGATTGCGCAGGATCTGCACCAGCAGCCAGCTCGAATCGCGGCACGAGCCCAGGCCGACCTGCAACGTCTCCTCCGGCGTCTGCACGCCCGGTTCCATGCGGATGACATAGCCGATCGTCTGCTGGAGGCGCGCGTTCAGGCCGACGACCATGTCCACCGTGCGCTGTCCGGGCGTGCGGTCGACCGTCGCCATGAAGGCTTCGAGCGCCGGGCCCATGGGCTCCGGGGTCCGGTAGATCTCGAGATCTTCGCGCAGGTCTTCCGGATAGTGGAACGGCCAGTGCTCCGCCTGCTCCTCGACGAAGAAGTCGAAGGGATTGTAGACGGTCATGTCGGCGACGAGGTCGACCTCGATCTTCAGTTCGGTGACCGGATCGGGAAAGACGTAGCGGGCAAGGTAATTGCCGTACGGGTCCTGCTGCAGGTTTACGAAGTGGTTTTCGGGCGAGACCTTCAGCGCGTGACTGATGACCTTGGTCTTGGAATGCGCCGCCGGCTTCAGCCGGATGATCTGGGGTCCGAGGCGGACCGGTTTATCGTAGATGTAATGGGTCAGGTGGTAGATACCGGCCTTGATCGACATGCGCGCTCTTGTTCCCCTCGGGCGGTCTCATGCCGCCATCGAGAGGATTTTGTGCGCTGCGAAGAAAGATTGCAAGCGGGATCGCAGTCCGCTTCCCCGATCATGCGCGGCGGTACAGGGCCGGGTGCGCGGCTATGGTCGCGCCGGGAACCTCGAACTGGCCGACGAGCCGGGCGAGGGCCGCGGATTCGCCGGAGAGGCGGTGCGTTACGGCGCTGCTTTCCTCCACCATGGCGGCATTCTGTTGTGTCACGGCATCGAGCTGGCGGATCGTCGCGTTGATCTCGCGTATAGCTACCGACTGGTCGCGGGCGGCGCGGGCGATCTCCTTGACCTCCGCATCGATCGCATGGACCTTGCCAGTGATGGCGCGCAGCACTGTTCCCGTCTCGCGCACGAGGCCGACGCCGCGCGTGACTTCGCCGGCGGATTTCGTGATGAGCGCCTTCACCTCGCGTGCTGCCCCTGCGGTGCGCTGCGCCAGCTCGCGCACCTCCTGGGCCACGACGGCAAAGCCCTTGCCGGCCTCGCCGGCTCGGGCCGCCTCGACGCCGGCATTCAACGCCAGAAGGTTGGTCTGGAAGGCGATATCGTCGATGACGCCGATAATATTCTCGATCTCGTGCGAGGACGTCTCGATCTTGCCGATCGCTTGAACCACGTTGTCCACCACCACCTCCGACGCGGTCGAACTCTTCTTGGTGTCCGAGGCCAGCCGCTCGGCGACCGTCGTGCGCTCGGCAGCTGACTGCACGGCCTGAGTCATTTCGGTGAGCGCCGTCGCGGCCTCTCCGAGCGAGGCGGCCTGCCGCTCGGTGCGTTCGGAAAGCTGGACGAGCGCCTCGTGCATTTCGCTGGAATCGTCCCGGATGCGGTGGGTATTCGTACGCACCGTCGTCATGGCTTCCGCCAGCCGTTCGACGGACGCGTTGTAGTCGGTGCGGATACGGTCGAGCGCTGCGATGAAAGGCGTGTCGATGCGTTGCGTGAGATCGCCCCGGGCGAGATGCTGGAGTGCCTCGGCCAGATGCTGGACGGCGGTTTCCGTCGCCGCGTCCTCCGCTTCCTTGGCTGCATCCCGGGCCGCGCGTTCGTGTTCAGCTTCCGCCCGCATGGTGGCGGTTTCCTGCTGGAGGCGTTCTTTTTCGACGGCTGCGTCGCGGAAAACGACGACGGAGCGAGCCATGTCGCCGATCTCGTCGCGGCGCTCCCGGCCCTCGCAGGCGATCGTCGTATCTCCGGCGGCGAGCCGGTTCATGTCGGCGACGAGGGCGGTGATCGGGCGTGAAAGGCGGCCGGCGAACACAAGGCCGATGGCCGCCGTCATCACGAGGACGCAGAGCGAGACGAGCAGGGTCCAGTTGATGAGGCGTGTGAGGCCGGAAAACACTTCGCTTGATGCCATGACGGCGGCCACGGTGAAGGTGCGGCCGAGGAAATCGAAGCTGGCGGCCGCGAGCCTTGCTTCGGCGCCGCGATGCACGGACAGCGTGGCCTGTGAAATGGCTGCACCATCGGTGCTTGTCAGCAGTTCCGGTGCGATGCGCATCGAAAGCACATCGTCGCTCTCGCCATGGGAGGTGTGGCTAAGAAGATACCCGTCGGCGTCGAGCAGCATGGCCTCGCCGGTTTCGCCGAGCCCGACGTGATTGTTCAGCTTGGCAGCGATACGTTCGATCGGCAGGGCGACGACGAGGACGCCGATCTTGCCGGCGACCGACGAAACGGGAACGACCAGGAAGGCCGATACGCCTCCCCCCGGCGCATAGCTCTCAAAGCCGCCGAAGGCGACGATCGCGGTATCGGTCCCCGGTGCTGCCTGGGCGAAGACCCGCCCGAGGCCGGTGTCCTTCAAGGCCGGATCGCGGATGACGTTGCCACCGAAATCACGCCGCTTTCGCAGCGAATAGACGACATCGCCGCTCAGGTTGACCAGCAGCATGTCCTCGAAGCCGACAGCCTCGGCATTGCGCTGGAAAAAACCGTGATAGCGGCTGTGCATCCGGTCGTATTCGGCGTCTCCCGCGGATTTGAGATCGGCTTTGCCGCCGTAACGCCTCCGCAATTCAGCTGCCTTGTCGCCCTCCGCCGAGCCAAAGGCACCCGACAGATCGTCGAGCGCCTTGGTGACGACCTTCTCGCCGGCAAGATCGCGCGTTTTCTCGACGATGGACTGAAGATATTGCACCAGCTCGTTGCGGCGACCATCCGCCAGCGTCTCCAGTTTCGTCATCGCCGCCGCCGTCGCCTGGCTGGCGCTCAGATACAGACTCGCGACACTGGTTGCCGAAATGGCGACAACGGCCAGCAGCAGCGCTGCCAGCGAAAGCTTCAGGGAAAGACGCATGGAGATGATTTCTGAAAATACGCAGCTACAGAGCATGCCGGCAAGGCGGCTGTCAGAAGATGCATCCTGCGTCCGGAGGCGTATCCGGTTCTGACCGTCGCATTCTAACCGCTGGACATGACGGTTGCGTGACGGTCCGGAGCAGCTTGGCGGTAAGCCCCGTGTTTGTATGTCGCGCCGGAGGCAAGCCGGGCGCGGAGCAAAAGCTGCGCGCCCGGGAAAAATCTTATTCCGGCAAGATGCGCACCGCGCCCTTGTCGGCGCTCGCGGCGAAGGCGGCATAGGCCTTCAGCGCGGTCGTGACATTGCGCTTGCGCGGAGCCGCCGGCTTCCAGCCGAGCTTGTCCTGTTCGGCGCGGCGGGCGGCGAGCTCGTCTTCCGGAACCGCGAGGTTGATCGTGCGGTTGGGGATGTCGATCTCGATCAGGTCGCCCTGGCGCACGAGGCCGATGGCGCCGCCCTGGGCTGCCTCGGGCGAGGCATGGCCGATCGACAGGCCGGACGTGCCGCCGGAGAAGCGGCCGTCGGTGATCAGCGCGCAGGCCTTGCCGAGGCCCTTCGATTTCAGGTAGCTCGTCGGATAGAGCATTTCCTGCATGCCCGGGCCGCCCTTCGGGCCTTCGTAGCGGATGACAACGACATCGCCGGCCTTCACCTCGTTGCCGAGAATGCCCTTCACCGCCGCGTCCTGGCTTTCATAGACGACGGCCGGGCCGGAGAATTTCAGGATCGATTCGTCGACGCCGGCGGTCTTCACGATGCAGCCGTCGAGCGCGATGTTGCCGGAGAGGACGGCGAGGCCGCCATCCTTGGAGAACGGGTGCTCGACGGAGCGGATGACGCCCTTTTCGCCGTCCGTATCCAGCTCATCCCAACGGGCTTCCTGGCTGAAGGCGACCTGGGTCGGGATGCCGCCCGGTGCGGCGCGGAAGAAGGTGCGCACGGTCTCGCTGGAGGTGCGGGTGATATCCCAGCGGTCGATGGCGTCGCCCAGCGTTTCGGCATGCACGGTCGGCGTATCGCGGTGGATGAGGCCGCCGCGTTCCAGTTCACCGAGAATGCGCATGATGCCGCCGGCGCGGTGCACGTCTTCCATGTGCACGTCCTGCTTGGCGGGCGCCACCTTGGAAAGGCAGGGAACGCGGCGCGACAGGGCGTCGATATCGTCGAGATCGAAGTCGATGCCGCCTTCATAAGCGGCGGCGAGGATATGCAGAACCGTGTTGGTCGAACCGCCCATGGCGATATCGAGCGACATGGCGTTCTCGAAAGCCTTCTTGTTGGCGACGTTGCGCGGCAGGATGCTCTCGTCCTCCTGCTCGTAGTAACGGCGGGCGAGATCGACGATCAGGTGGCCGGCCTCGACGAAGAGGCGCTTGCGGTCGGCGTGGGTCGCCAGCGTCGAGCCGTTGCCCGGCAGCGAAAGGCCGAGTGCCTCGGTCAGACAGTTCATCGAGTTGGCCGTGAACATGCCCGAGCACGAGCCGCAGGTCGGGCAGGCGGAGCGCTCGATGACCTTGACGTCCTCGTCCGAAACCTTGTCGTCGGCGGCCGCGACCATGGCGTCGACGAGGTCGAGCGCGTGGGTCTTGCCGTGCAGCACGACCTTGCCGGCTTCCATCGGGCCGCCGGATACGAAGACCGCGGGGATGTTGAGGCGCATGGCGGCATTCAGCATGCCGGGCGTGATCTTGTCGCAGTTGGAGATGCAGACCATCGCGTCGGCGCAGTGCGCATTGACCATGTACTCGACGCTGTCGGCGATGATTTCGCGCGACGGCAGCGAATAGAGCATGCCGTCATGACCCATGGCGATGCCGTCGTCCACGGCGATCGTGTTGAATTCCTTGGCGACACCGCCGGCCTTCTCGATCTCGCGGGCGACGAGCTGGCCGAGGTCCTTGAGATGCACATGGCCGGGCACGAACTGGGTGAAGGAATTCACCACCGCAATGATCGGCTTGCCGAAATCCGAGTCCTTCATGCCCGTCGCGCGCCAGAGGCCGCGGGCACCGGCCATGTTGCGGCCGTGGGTGGTGGTTCGGGAGCGATATGCGGGCATGGTCAGTTCCTCGGAGATGGACGCGGCTGGCATATGGGGCCTTGGCGGCCGCATTGCGAGCCTTGAGAGGGTTCCCTAGCGCAAAACACCCCGCGCGTCACGAAAGGAATGATGATTTTTTGACGGCGCGGCGCAATTTCCTTGCTGGTGGCGGGCTCGGTGCTGACCGTTGTCGGCATGGTGCATTCGTGGCATGGTCCGCGCCATGAACGACAGCAGTCAGGGTTTGGCCGAGGCCGGCGGAGAAGGCATGGAGGCGGCGCTCGACAAGAGCCCGCTCTACCTGCGTATTCGCGATGTGCTGGCCGATGCGATCTCCGGCGGCCGCCTGCCGAAAGGCGCGCTCCTGCTGGAGGGGCCGGTCGCAACGCTCTTTGCCTCCACCCGTACACCGGTGCGCCAGGCGCTCGCCCTTCTCGAAGAGGGGGGAATGGTGCGCCGGTTCGACGGGCGCGGGTTCCTGGTCGGACAGGGCCGCACCGGCCCGAAACGGGTAACGCTGACGGCGGACATGCTGGGCCTCGACGAGGAGGCGCCGGCGTTGCGCAAGGCGCCGGGCTGGGAGGCGATCTACGAGAGTCTGGAACGGGAGATGGTGCACCTCTCCGTCTTCGGCCGCTACCGCATCAACGAGGTAGAGCTTGCGCGTGCCCGGGGTGTGGGCAGACAGGTGGCGCGTGATGCGCTCATGCGGCTGGAAGCGCTCGGTATCGTCGAGAAGGACGAGCGCATGCGCTGGACGCTGGTTCCGCTCGACGAACAGCGCATGCGCGACCTGCATGCCATCCGTGTCGCGCTGGAGCCTGTCGCATTGCTCCAGGCGGCGCCGTTCATTCCGCCCGCTGACCGGAAGGCGATGACGGAGCGGCTGGAGGAGGCGCTGGCCGTCTATCCCGCCCTGTCCGTCGAGGCGATGGACGATCTGGAAACGGACCTGCACATCACCTGCCTCGGCTATTGCCCGAACCGTGAACTGCTGATCGCGTTACGCCGTGCCCATTTCATGCTGAATGTCAGCAAGCACGTTATCGGCGTCTCACACCGCATGCCCGAAGACGAGCCCTTCATCGCCGAGCACCTCGCGGTGTTCCGTGCGCTCGACGTCGAGGATTTCGCCCGGGCGGCCGAGACGCTGCGCCATCATATCGTGGTCTCACTGCCCAAGGTAATTGGGCGGGTTGCGGAATTGCGCGGGGTGCACCGGCCGGACATGCCGGCCTATGCGACGCCGGTGGCGCGCGCCGGAGAACCCGCATGAAGGTGAAGCGCATCGTCGCCAATATCGCGACGACCGATCCCGCATTGGTGGTCGGCTTCTACAAGGATGTGCTGGGGCTGGACCTGCTGATGGACCACGGCTGGATCGTCACCTATGGCAACGAAAGCCCGACATCGCCGCAGGTGAGTTTCGCCTCCGAGGGCGGTGCCGGCACGCCGGTGCCGGCGCTTTCGGTCGAGGTGGACGACGTGGAAGCCGCGTATCTGGCTGCTTGCGCGGGCGGTCATGACATCGAGTACGGGCCGGTTGACGAGCCCTGGGGCGTGCGTCGCTTCTTCGTGCGCGATCCCGCCGGCACGCTGGTCAATATCGTCATGCACAAACGATGATCAGGTAATCGCGCCGACCTGCCAGGGCACGAATTCGTTGTCGCCGTAATCGAAGGCCTCGCTCGCGGTCTTGCGTCCGGACGCGGTTTCGATGACGAATTCGAAAATACGGCGGCCAGCCTCTTCGATCGTCTCGCTGCCATCGACGATCGTGCCGCAGTTGATATCCATGTCGTCCTTGATGTGCTCGTACATGGGCGTGTTCGTGGCGATCTTGATGCAGGGCGCCGGCTTGTAGCCGGAGACCGAGCCGCGACCCGTGGTGAAGGCGACGAGATTGCAGCCACCGGCGATCTGCCCGGTCACGGCTGCCGGATCGTAACCGGGCGTATCCATGAAGACGAAGCCCGGCTCCGTCACCTCCTCGGCATATTCATAGACGGCGTTGAGCGGCATGGAGCCGCCCTTGGCGACCGCGCCGAGCGATTTTTCGAGAATGGTCGTCAGGCCGCCGGCCTTGTTGCCGAAAGAGGGGTTGTTGTTGAGTTCGGCATCGTTGCGCGCCGTGTAGTCGCGCCACCAGTCGATGCGCGACAGGAGCTTTTCCGCAACCTCCGGCCGGGCGGCGCGGCGGGTCAGCAGGTGCTCTGCGCCGTAGATTTCGGGTGTTTCGGAAAGCACCGTCGTCGCGCCCTCCTTTACGAGCAGATCCGAGGCGACGCCGAGCGCGGGGTTGGCGGAGATGCCCGAGTAACCGTCCGATCCACCGCATTCGAGCGCCAGCTTGATGCCCGACAGCGGTTGCGGCGTTCGGCGGATACGGCCGACATCCGGCAACATGTCATCGATCATCTCGCAGGCGGCGTCGATGGTCTTGCGCGTGCCGCCCTGGTTCTGGATCATCATTGTGCGGAAGGTCTTGCCTTCCTCTAGGCCAGCCTCTTCCACGAGCGGGCCGTATTGAAAGGTCTCGCAACCGAGACCGATCATCAGGATGCCGCCGAAATTCGGATTGCGCGCATAACCCTTGAAGGTGCGGGTGAGAATGCGCCCGCCCTCGGATTTGAGGTTCAGCGCGCAGCCGCCGCCATAGGTGAGCGCCACGACGCCATCGATATTGTCGTGGCCGGCCTCGCGGAACCGGCGGGCATAATGCTCCGCCACGTAGCGCGAGACCGTGGCGGAACAGTTCACCGTCGAGAGGATGCCGATATAGTTGCGCGTGCCGATGCGGCCGTTGCCGCGATCGAAGCCATCGAAGGTGCGCCGCCGCTCCTCCGGCACCATGACAGCAGGTGCGTTGTCCACGCAGAATTCATGTTTCAGCGCCAGGTCGAGGATGGCGAGGTTCTGGAGATGCACATGTTCGCCGGGCTGGATGGCCTTCGTCGCATAGCCGATGATCTGGCCGTATTTCAGCACCGGCGCGCCTTCGGCGATATGTGAGATCGCCACCTTGTGGCCGCGCGGAATACGCTCGGCGGCGACCACGCCGTTCACCAGCGCCCGGCCGGCATCGACATTGGCCGGCACGACGCCGACATTGTCTTTCGCGTTGAGTACGAGCACGGCGGGAAGGTCGGCAATCATCGCAGTTCCTCTGTTGCGTCTGCGCATTATGCACTTTGCCGGCAAAAGTCAATATTGCCGGCCGCCCGTCGCGACGGTGTGTGGAGTATCGGCCGGCCGGCCGCTTTTCGCTGTGCCGCGCCGGTGGACGAATGGCGCCCGAACGCCTATGTGTTTTGCGTACACCAGAAGGAGAGGTCCATGCGTCCCATCATCGGCGTCATCGCCGCCGCTTTTGCCGTTCTGTCGCTTGCGGGTTGCAACACGACGTCGTCGGCCGACAACACCACCTATGCACGCCCGCCGGTTTCCGACGGTGGCGTGCGGGTTCCGCTGAACTGATCATTCGATCACGACAATAGAAAAGCCGGCCCGCGATGAACGGGCCGGCTTTCTTTTTCGGCTCATGGTTCAGTGGCTGTCGGCGAGCCTCGCGGCATCGATCGCCGAGGCCTGCTCGAAGCGCACACCGTTGAAGAAGGCGTTGAGAACCACGGCGGCGATGGAAGCGAGCACGATGCCCGATTCGATGATCGGGTGGATCGCATGCGGCATCCACATCAGGTAGTTCGGCGCCAGAAGCGGGATCAGGCCGAAGCCGACGGACACCGCGACGATGAACAGGTTGTTGCGCGAGGACTTGAAGTCCACCGTCGAGAGGATGCGCACGCCCGTTGCCGCGACCATGCCGAACATCACCAGTCCTGCGCCGCCCAGAACGAATGTGGGCACGGCTTCCACCAGCGCGCCCATCTTCGGGATGAGGCCGAGCACGATCATGATGACGCCGCCGGCCACGCAGACATGGCGGCTCTTCACGCCGGTGACGCCGACGAGGCCGACATTCTGCGAGAAGCTCGTATAGGGGAAGGTGTTGAACAGGCCGCCGATCATGGTGCCGATGCCGTCGACGCGCAGGCCCGCCGTCAGCTGTTGCTGCGAAACCTGCCTGCCGGTGATTTCGCCAAGCGCCAGGAACATGCCGGTCGATTCGATCATGACCACGATCATCACGAGCGTCATGGTGGCGATCAGCACGGGATCGAAGATCGGCATGCCGAAATGCAGCGGGGTGACGACCGCAAACCAGCCGGCATCCGACACGCGATCGAAATGCATCATGCCGAGGATGGACGCGGCGAGACAGCCGATGATCACCCCGCAGAGCACCGCGATATTGCTGATGAGGCCGCGGCCGAAACGGGCGATCAGCAGGATGGAGACGAGCACCAGCGCCGAAAGCGCGATATGGCCGGGCTCGGCATAGATCGGGTTTGGAACGCTCGGCGCGAGCGCCAGGCCATCCGGCACGGCCGGGCCGCCGGTTTCGGCGAGCGTCTTCATATGGGCAAGCCATTCGCTATGGGCCGGGTCCACCAGCTTGGGGGCGGTGGGTCCGAAGGGATTGCCGAAGATCCAGTTGATGCCCACGCGCATCAGCGAAACGCCGATGACGAGAATGATCGTGCCCGTCACGATGGGCGGAAAGAAGCGCAGCAGCCGGCCCATGACCGGGGCAAGCAGCAGAGCGATGAAGCCGGCACCGATGATGGCGCCGAAGATCATGCGCGCGCCCTCGATGCCCGGGACGGCATTGGCCATGGAGACCATGGGCCCGACGGAGGCGAAGGTCACGCCCATCATGACCGGCAGGCGGATGCCGACATGACGCCCGAAGCCGAGAGACTGGATGATGGTGACGATGCCGCAGACGAAGAGATCGGCGGAGATGAGGAAGGCGACGTCCTGCGGGCTGAGCTGCAAGGCGCGTCCGACGATCAGCGGCACCGCGACCGCGCCGCCATACATGACGAGCACATGCTGGATGCCGAGGGTGGCGAGCCTGCCCGTGGGCAACCTCTCATCCACGGGATGTATGCTGGATGCGTCGCTCATGGATACTCCTCCTATCACGTCGACCCCTCACGTCCCGTCCTCCAACGGGAGGGGGCATCTTTGGGAGCCGCGGTGCGGGCTGCAAGTATAGGCGGGCGATAAACACTTTACGGATTTCCGGGGTAATCCCGCACGGGCGGATCCACCGGAAACACGATGCACTGCTTAAATTCCATTTTTGCTTCAAGTGCTTGCGTACCGGTCAAGACCGTCGCGCAAGCCGTATGTGACGCTATTTGAACGTCAAAGATCGCGTGCCGTCAACTTTTTCCTGCACTGCACAACTGTCTTGCCGAACATTACTCGGCCGCGGCGGGCGGGGCAGGTTCGGACAGCGTGTTGGCCGTTTCCGGCTTCTTCAGCTTCAGAATGATCGGCGCGAGCAGCGATACCGGCCCGTCTCCCATGTCGGGCGTAAAGGTTGGGAAGGGCGCGGCGCGATTGGCCATGTCAATGGCCATCGCATCCAGTTCGGGATGACCTGACGACGTGACGATGCGGGCACCGGAGACCTTGCCATCGGGTGAAATCGTAAATCCGACGCTGACCTGGAAATCACCGTCCAGTCCGAGCTCGCGGGCTTTTATCACGGCGAGCGCGCTCTGGCGCTTGATCTTCGCGCCGACCGCTTGCGTCCAGTCCTCCTTGTCGCTGGGAGCGGGGCGTTGCGAATTTGTATCCTGTGCGAAGGCGGGAGGAGAAAGCGAAATGGCCGCTGCGGCGAAGGCCGCAAGAATGAAACGTGTCGTCATGTCATCCTCGTTGTCCGGTGGAACATCGGTGGTGGCGACGAGCGTTCAATGCGTCATTCCTTCATGTCTCCGGCCTTCATGTCGCCGGATGGCTGCGCAGCTTTCAGCGCCTCGTCGGCGGCGTCGATCGCCTCGGCCTTGCTTGCGGCCGCGCGCGCTTCCGCATCCGCCTGTTCCTCGGCGGTACGCCGAGCATATCCACCCTGCGCGCGCTCTCCAACAGTCGGCCCGAAATCGATCGTCAGCATGGCCAGGAAGAGGGTGGCGGCGATGACCGCGATGAGCCAGAGGGAAATCCGCATGCGAGCTCCGTTACGCGTTGCCGGTCTCTGGGAAACGGGGGTTGTGGGCTCCGCTGTCTTCAAACCCGCAAAAACAAAAAAGCCCTGTGAAAACAGGGCCTTTTGGATCGAATGGTGGGCGTGACAGGGATTGAACCTGTGACCCCTACGATGTCAACGTAGTGCTCTCCCGCTGAGCTACACGCCCGTTCGATGAGGCGCATAGACCACAAAACATCCGGCGGCGTCAATAGGCTTTTTGAAGCTTTTTTTACGTGCCGTTTTCGTGGTCTTTTCCGTGGCTTAGGCCGCCAGCATCTTGTTGACCTCTTCCACGAGATCACGCAGGTGGAAGGGCTTGGAGAGCACCTTGGCGTCCTTCGGAGCCTTGGAGTCCGGGTTCAGGGCAACAGCCGCAAAGCCGGTGATGAACATGACCTTCAGGTCGGGATCGAGCTCGGTCGCGCGGCGCGCCAGTTCGATACCGTCCATTTCCGGCATCACGATATCGGTCAGGAGAAGCGAAAAGGGTTCTTCGCGAAGCCGGTCATAAGCGCTGGCGCCGTTGTCATAGGACAGCACCTGATAGCCCGCCTTTTCGAGCGCCTTCACGAGGAAGCGGCGCATGTCGTTGTCGTCTTCTGCGAGGAGAATCTTTGGTGTCATGGGAATTCGGGAACCATTGCTGAGGTTATCTGCCCGCGGACGGGCGCTGTTGCTACAAGATCGTATTCCGGTAAATATCCGGTGAATGGGCCAGGACAAGCCCCATCCAGATGCCATCGAGTATGGACACGGCCCAAGCCCGCTGGCAACATGGGCGACGCAATGACTTTCAGGCATGGTAAAGGACGGCAATGGCGGAGGCTTTCAGCGAAATCAGCCACTTCGAAGTGCTGGAGCCGGTTTCGCAGAGCGTGCCCCTCGTTTTCAACTCGCCGCATAGCGGACGACGTTATCCACAGGACTTCCTTGCCCGCTCGCGTCTCGATGCCCTCGGCATCCGCCGGTCGGAAGACCATTATGTCGACCAGCTCTTTTCCGTCGCCCCCGCACTGGGGGCTCCCATGCTCGTGGCGCACTTTCCGCGCGCCTGGCTCGATGTGAACCGCGAGCCCTATGAGCTCGATCCACGCATGTTCGACGGGCCGTTGCCCTCCTATGCCAATATCAGCTCCATCCGCGTCGCGGGCGGGCTTGGCACGGTGCCGCGGGTCGTGGCGGAGAACATGGAGATCTACAAAGGCCGTCTGCCGCTGGAAGAAGCGCTCGAGCGGGTGGAAACCGTCTACAAGCCGTACCATGCCTGCCTGCGCCGCCTCGTGGTGCGAACGCATGTCGCCTTCGGCTTTGCCGTGCTGATCGATTGCCATTCCATGCCCGGCAATATCCGCGTTTCGGGCTCGGGCCTGCGGCCGGACTTCATCATCGGCGACCGGTATGGCACCAGCGCCTCCGGCGACCTGTCGCGCGTCGCCATGCGGCTGCTCGATGACATGGGATTTTCCGTCGTGCGCAACAAGCCCTATGCCGGCGGCTTCATCACCGAGCATTACGGCCGGCCGGCCAAAGGGCTGCATGCCTTGCAGATCGAGGTAAACCGCGGGCTCTATATCGACGAGACGACGCTGGAGAAGAAACCCGACTTCCCGGTGCTGCAGACGGCCATCTCCGCCTTCCTTCAGGACTTTTCGGATTACGTCGAGGAATATGCAGCCGATCGGTCGCTCGCCGCGGAATAGGCCCTGTTTCCTCTCAAAAAAAACCGCGCTTGCGGCGCGGTTCAAGTCTAGGGAGGAAACACCCAAGGAGGGTATTACAGCCACAAGTGACTGCCAGAAGACCCTAATATTGCGCTGCACAAATGTCAAGTGCAGTTGCGAAGAATTCAGCGCTTCGAACAATCGAATCGACCAGCCGAGATTCTCCCCGGTTTCGTTTTGCCTCCCGATGTTTTATGGGGAGAGAGTTTCCTTCGCTTGAGAGAATTCCATGCTACCTGACCGTGCCTTTTTCGACCTTCTCGCCGAAGCGGCCAAGAAGGAAACCCTTCCGCGTTTCCGTGTCGGCGCCGATGTGGTCAACAAGGAAGCCGGCGGCTTCGATCCGGTGACGGAAGGCGACCGCGCCGCCGAAACCGCAATCCGCGCACTGATCGAGCAGCATTTTCCCGAGCACGGCATTCTCGGCGAGGAGCACGGCTCCGTCGGGCTCGACCGCGAATATGTCTGGGTGATCGATCCCATCGACGGCACCCGCGCCTTCATTTCCGGCGTGCCGGTCTGGGGTACGCTGATCGGCCTCTACCGCAACGGCGATGCCGTGATGGGGCTGGTTGACCAGCCCTTTACGGGCGAGCGCTATTTCGCGGATGGCAAGGCGGCGCATTATGCCGGCCCCGATGGCAGCAAGACCCTCTCCACCCGTCCGTGCGCCAGCCTTGCCGATGCGATCATGTTCACGACCTCGCCGCATCTCTTTACCGGCGACAGGCGGGCCCGTTTCGAGGCCGTCCAGGACAAGGTCCGCCTCTTCCGCTACGGCGTGGACTGCTACGCCTATGCGCTGCTGGCGGCCGGCCATGTCGACCTCGTCGTGGAATGCGGGCTGAAGCCCTACGATGTCGGCGGCCTCATCCCCGTCATCGAGCAGGCGGGCGGCATCATCACGGCCTGGGATGGCGGGCCGGCGGAGCGCGGCGGAGAGATCATCGCCGCCGGAAGCCGCGCGGTCTATGACGAGGCGATCGCGCTGCTTCGCGGCTGATCGGTTCAGGCGCCGAGGCTGGTATCCTCGGCGTCGCTGCCAGGAATGAATGCCTCGATGGCCGCCAGCACCTGGGCGCGATAGCGGTCGGCCTCCTGAAACAGTTCATGCCGTGCGCCGTCGATCTCGATCAGGCGTCCGGCGCGGAAGACGCGGGCAAGATGTCCGACAGCCGCGCGGGGCACGAGCGCATCGGAGGTCGCGCAGAGCAAAAGCGTGGGGATGCGGATGCGGGTGAGGTGATCCTGCCGCGTCACCTTCGCCATCGTCGCCAGCGCCTGGTTGAGCCAGCGCGCGGTCGGCCAGCTGATCGACAATTCCGGATGTTCCGCGACGATGGCGAGATTGCGCTGGAAGCGACGCTCGTCCGATGTGACGATATTGCGCGGAAAATCGAGCCCGGGATCGCCCTTGCGGAAGGTGCGCTTGCCAAGCCCGGACCAGGAGGCGAGCCGCGCGATGATGGAAATCTTGCGCTGGCTCATCGTCTGTCCGTCGAGCGCGATGAAGGGCGAGGCCAGCACCATGCGTTCGATGCGGTTTTCCAGGCTCGGCGCCTGCGAGAGCGCGACCAGCGCGCCCGTCGAATGGGCGACGATGAAGAAGGGCAGGCGGGCGTCCGGCAGCACGATCTTTTCAAGAAAGAGCGAGAGATCCGCCTCATAGTCGGAGAAGCGGGCGACATGCCCGGCCCGGTTGCCTGCGATCAGGCGGTCCGAGCCGCCCTGGCCGCGCCAGTCGAATGTTGCGACCCACAGGCCGCGGGCGGTGAGGTCGTTGATCGTCTCAAAATATTTCTCGATGCATTCGCTGCGGCCCTGCAACAGAACGACCGTGCCTTTCGCCTCCCGCGTGCTGGAGCGAAACACGGCGTAACGGATCTTCACGCCGCCGCGCCCTTCGAGGAAACCGGCAAAATGGTTCTCGGGAACGGGATTGTCGGTGCTGGCGTGGAGGATCGAATCCATCGGGCAGGCAGTCTCGAGGTTGCTACGGGATGGATAGGCGCTTGGTCTTGAGCCGTCAAAGAAAAAAGCCGGATGCATGTGGCAACGGGGGTGGCACACATGCAGCCGGCACAATTTAACCAGGGCGGAAGGGACGTTGCACCCCGGTCTTCGAAAGCTTTCGCTTCCGATGTTGCGTTTCTAGCAGGGCCAAGCTGAACGATATCCGAAGTGCGCGTTCATCCGCCGTTCATGCCGGAAAAAATTCGGATGGCGGCCTTCGAGGCCGCGGCAACCTCTTGAACGGGCCAAAAACCGTTCCCATCTCATCGTCACGGGCGCCGAAAGGGCCCGTCGAGGTCTTCGTCGCCAGAATGGGGCGCGGACCGGATGAACCGGGCTGACCCTTCGGAAGTCAGGGGCAGCCTTCAGAAAGATCGCAACCGTTGCTCTGAAGGAGGACACCATGCGTCACGTCGATTTCTCCCCCCTCTACCGTTCCACCGTCGGTTTCGACCGTCTCTTCACCATGCTCGACAGTCTCGGCCAGCCTGACCAGGCCCAGACCTACCCGCCCTACAATATCGAGCGCACCGGCGAAGATACCTACCGCATCACCATGGCCGTTGCCGGCTTCGATGAAAGCGAGCTTTCGATCGAAGCGCGCGAACATGCGCTGACCGTCAAGGGCGAAAAGAAAGACGAAACGGCCGATGACAGCCAGTATCTCTATCGCGGCATTGCCAAGCGCGCCTTCGAGCGCCGCTTCCAGCTCGCCGATCATGTGGAAGTGCGCGCCGCTTCGCTGAAGAACGGCCTTCTCCACATCGATCTCCTTCGCGAGATTCCGGAAGCCGCCAAGCCGCGCCGGATCGAGATTGCGGCCGTCAACCGCGAAACCAAGCAGATCGAAGCCCAGAGCAACTAAGCCGGGTTTTATCGGCCGGATTTATCGGAATGAAGAGGGCGGTGCCGCAAGGCGCCGCCTTTTTTCGTATCAGAGAGCCGAGAGGAAGGCGTCTACATCGGCCTCGCGGGTCACGAAGCTCGTGACGAGGCGGACCAGGGTCTCGTCGTCGCGCATGGTGGCTTTCACGGCTGGGCCGGCGGGCCAGTCGTAAAAGGCCGCGCCTTTCTCCCGCAGCGTCTTCAGGGCATCGTTGCTGACGATGGCGAAGAGCTCGTTCGATCCGGTCGGCCAGGCAAGGCGGGCCTTGTCGGAGGCGGCAAAGCCGTCGGCGAGGCGGTTCGCCATGCCGTTGGAATGGCGGGCGAGGGTCAGCCACAAATCATTCCGGAAATAGGCGTCGAATTGCGCGGCGATGAAGCGCGACTTGGAAAAGAGCTGGGCGGAGCGCTTGCGCAGGAAATGCATCTGCTGGGCCTTCGATGTGTCGAAGAGGACCAGAGCCTCCGCACACCAGCAGCCGTTCTTCGTGCCGCCGAAGGAGAGGATATCGACGCCGCGTTTCCAGGTCATCTCCGCAGGGCTCGCCCCCAGATGCACGAGCGCGTTGGCAAAGCGGGCGCCGTCCATATGGAGCGGGAGCCCGGCTTTCCTGGCGATATCGGACAGGGCCGCGATCTCGTCCAGCGTGTAGGCCGTGCCGGCTTCGGTCGCCTGCGTCATGCTGACCGCCAAAGGCTGGCCGCCATGCACGAAATTTGGTGGGAAGCGGCCGATGGCGGCGGCGAGCGCCTCCGGCGCGATCTTGCCTGCCGGGCCATCGACGGGCACGAGCTTGGCGCCGGTCGCGAAGAATTCGGGCGCGTTGCATTCATCGACATTTATATGGGCCTCGCGGTGGCAGAACACCTGGCCGCCCGGCCTGTTGAAGCTCGCCAGGGCAAGCGAGTTCGCTGCCGTACCGGTGCCGACGAAGAACACGGCGACCTCGTGCTCGAAAATCTCGGAGAAGGTCTTTTCCACATGCTTGTCGAGGTCGCTGGTGCCATAGGCCGGGGCGAAGCCTTGGGCCGCGTCCACCAGGCTCTGTGCGATGTCGGGATGGGCGCCGGCCCAGTTGTCGGAAGCGAAAAACATTGGAATCTCTGTGCGATTGGAAGCTACGGAGACCATAATGCAGAAACGAGGGTGATCAATCGTCGCCTTGATCCGGCGACACGCCATCCCTGGAAAATGAAACGAACGGAAACAATGTGACGCCATGCCGTAATTTAATTTCGGCCTTTCGCGGAAGGCGGCAATTTTTCTTCATAAGGTCGTGTTTATTTGGCATGATGGCCTTGCAGCCCAAGGGCGTTTCTGGCATAGAGCACATGAAATAGGACAGGGTTGCTGTCCTATTTCGGTCAAGAGACCGAGCGACGCCCCTCCCACGAGGCCGGGGCAGAGGCAACGGGAAGGGAGAGCCACTCTCCAGAACGCCCCGCCGCCCAGGACGGTCCGATGATCACAAGCTGATCGGTCGTCTTGTTTGACCGCGTCACGCTCAGGAACAGACAGTCATGGCCGAGGCTTGCCGCAACGCAGGCCGCGGCCATGTGGGTGGAAGCAGAAGCCGGCGAAATGCAGGCGACAGGAGAGAGACATGGTGAAGACCCAAGCACATGCTTATCGGCAGACCCGGGCGCAGACGAAGACTGCGACGGGCGCCAAAACGCGCGCTTCCGCCCTGGGCCTGCCAAAGAAACAAGGACTCTACGATCCGCGCAATGAGCACGATGCCTGCGGCGTCGGTTTCGTTGCGCATCTGAAAGGCAAGAAGTCGCACCAGATCGTCCAGGACGGGCTCTTCATGCTCGAGAACCTGACGCATCGCGGTGCCGTCGGCGCCGACCCGTTGATGGGCGACGGTGCGGGCATTCTCGTACAGATTCCGGACCGCTTCTTCCGCGAGGAGATGGCCAAGCAGGGCGTCACGCTGCCCAAGGCAGGCGAATACGCCGTCGGCCACATTTTTATGCCGCAGGACGAGAAGCTGGTCGACTATTTCAAGAAGGTCATCGGGGACGTCGTCGCGGAGGAGGGGCAGGTTCTTCTCGGCTTCCGTGACGTGCCGGTCGACAACGCCTCGCTCTCCAAGGCGCCCGAGATCGCCGCCACCGAACCGCGCCACGTTCAGGTCTTCATCGGCGCCGGCCGTGAAGCCGCGACGAGCGACGAGTTCGAGCGCCGTCTCTTCACGCTGCGCAAGGTGATCTCCAACCGCATCTACGACGAATATGAAGGCGAGGAGAGCAACTTCTATCCGGTCTCGCTCTCCGCGACGACCATCGTCTACAAGGGCATGTTCCTGGCCTATCAGGTCGGTGCCTATTACAAGGACCTCGCCGATCCGCGCTTCGAATCGGCCGTCGCCCTCGTGCACCAGCGCTTCTCGACCAACACCTTCCCGTCGTGGAAGCTTGCGCATCCCTATCGCATGGTCGCGCATAACGGCGAGATCAACACGCTGCGCGGCAACGTCAACTGGATGGCGGCCCGCCAGGCCTCCGTTTCCTCGCCGCTCTTCGGTGAAGACATCACCAAGCTCTGGCCGATCTCCTACGAGGGGCAGTCGGATACCGCCTGTTTCGACAACGCGCTCGAATTCCTCGTGCGCGGCGGCTATTCCATGGCCCATGCGGTGATGATGCTCATCCCCGAGGCCTGGGCCGGCAACCAGCTGATGAGCCCCGAGCGCAAGGCGTTCTACGAGTACCACGCCGCCCTGATGGAGCCGTGGGACGGCCCGGCCGCCGTCGCCTTCACCGATGGCAAGCAGATCGGCGCGACGCTCGACCGCAACGGCCTGCGTCCGGCCCGCTATCTCGTGACGGATGACGACCGCGTCATCCTCGCCTCCGAAGCCGGCACGCTGCCGGTCAAGGAAGAGAGCATCATCAAGAAGTGGCGCCTCCAGCCGGGCAAGATGCTGCTCATCGACATGGAAGAAGGCCGCATCATCTCCGACGAGGAGGTGAAGTCCTCGCTCGCCGCCAAGCACCCCTATCGCGACTGGCTGGACAACACCCAGATCATCCTCGAGGATCTCGGCCCGGTCGAGCCGCGGGCGCTGCGCCGCGACGTGTCGCTGCGCGACCGCCAGCAGGCTTTCGGCTATACCCAGGAAGACACCAAGCTCCTGATGTCGCCCATGGCGACGACGGGGCAGGAGGCGATCGGCTCCATGGGCACGGATACGCCGATCTCGGCGATGTCCGACAAGACCAAGCTGCTCTACACCTACTTCAAGCAGAACTTCGCGCAGGTGACGAACCCGCCCATCGACCCGATCCGCGAGGAATTGGTCATGAGCCTCGTTTCCTTCATCGGTCCGCGGCCGAACATCCTCGATCATGGCGGTGCGGCCAAGGCCAAGCGCATGGAAGTGCGTCAGCCGATCCTTACCAATGGCGATCTCGAAAAGATCCGCTCCATCGGCCATGTCGAGGATCTCTTCGACACCAAGACGCTGGACTTCACCTATGACGTGGCGCGTGGCGCCGACGGCATGCCGGAAATGCTGGAGCGGCTGTGCGAGCGCGCCGAGCAGGCCGTTACTAGCGGCTACAACATCATCGTTCTGTCCGACCGGCAGATCGGTCCGGACCGCGTGGCGATCCCCGCGCTGCTCGCAACGGCGGCCGTGCACCATCACCTGATCCGCAAGGGCCTTCGCACCTCGGTCGGTCTCGTCGTCGAGACGGGCGAGCCGCGTGAGGTGCACCATTTCTGCCTGCTCGCCGGCTATGGCGCGGAAGCGATCAACCCTTACCTCGCCTTCGACACGCTCACCGACATGCACAAGCGCGGCGAGTTCCCGAAGGAAGTGGATGCCGAGGAAGTCGTCTACCGCTACATCAAGGCGATCGGCAAGGGCATCCTCAAGGTCATGTCCAAGATGGGCATTTCGACCTACCAGTCCTATTGCGGCGCGCAGATCTTCGACGCCATCGGGCTGTCGTCCGAACTGGTCGACAAGTTCTTCTTCGGTACGGCGACCACCATCGAGGGCGTCGGCCTGGAGCAGATCGCCCGGGAGACCTTCAACCGGCACAAGGCGGCCTTCGGGCGCGATCCGCTGCTCGCCAACACACTCGATATCGGCGGTGAATACGCCTATCGCATGCGCGGCGAGGAACATGCCTGGACGCCCGACGTCATCGCCTCGCTGCAGCATGCGGTGCGCGGCAATGCCGCCGATCGCTACAAGGAATTCGCCGAACTGGTGAATGCCTCGTCGTTGCGCATGAACACGATCCGCGGCCTGTTCTCTATCAAGAGCGCGGAAGCGGCGGGTCGCAAGCCCATCTCCATCGATGAGGTCGAGTCCGCGGCCGATATCGTCAAGCGCTTCTCGACGGGCGCCATGTCCTTCGGTTCAATCTCGCGCGAGGCGCATACGACGCTGGCGGTGGCCATGAACCGGATCGGCGGCAAGTCGAACACCGGCGAGGGCGGCGAGGAGAGCGATCGCTACCTGCCGCTGCCGGATGGTTCGTCCAATCCCGAGCGTTCGGCGATCAAGCAGATCGCATCGGGCCGCTTCGGCGTGACGACGGAATATCTCGTCAACGCCGACATGCTCCAGATCAAGGTCGCGCAGGGAGCCAAGCCCGGTGAAGGCGGTCAGCTGCCCGGCCATAAGGTGGATGCGACGGTCGCCAAGACCCGTCACTCCACGCCGGGCGTCGGCCTCATCTCGCCGCCGCCGCACCATGACATCTACTCGATCGAAGACCTGGCCCAGCTCATCTACGACCTGAAGAACGTCAATCCCGAGGCCGATATCTCGGTGAAGCTCGTCTCGGAGGTCGGCGTCGGCACGGTCGCTGCCGGGGTCGCCAAGGCGCGCGCGGACCATATCACGGTCGCGGGCTTCGACGGCGGCACCGGTGCTTCGCCGCTCACCTCGTTGAAGCATGCCGGCTCTCCCTGGGAGATCGGCCTTGCCGAGACGCACCAGACGCTGGTGCTCAACAAGCTGCGTTCGCGCATCGCCTTGCAGGTCGATGGCGGCCTGAAGACCGGCCGTGACGTGGTCATCGGCGCGCTGCTGGGCGCCGATGAATTCGGTTTTGCCACCGCGCCGCTGATTGCGGCCGGCTGCATCATGATGCGCAAGTGCCACCTCAACACCTGTCCGGTAGGGGTCGCCACGCAGGACCCGGTTCTGCGCAAGCGTTTCAAGGGCACGCCCGAACACGTCATCAACTACTTCTTCTTCGTGGCCGAAGAGGTGCGCGAAATCCTGGCCTCGCTCGGCGTTCGCTCGCTGAACGAGATCATCGGCGCCTCGGAACTGCTCGAGAAGGAGAAGATGATTTCGCACTGGAAGGCCAACGGTCTCGACTTCTCGCGCATCTTCCACAAGGTGGACGCGCCGAAGGAGGCGACCTACTGGACCGAGCGGCAGAACCATCCGATCCACGACATCCTCGACCGCAAGCTCATCGAGCAGGCGAAGCCGGCGCTTGAATCCAAGACGCCCGTCGCCTTCGAGGTCGACATCAAGAACGTCGACCGTTCGGCCGGCGCGATGCTCTCGGGTGAAGTGGCCAAGCGCTATGGCTTCAAGGGCCTGAAGGACGATACGATCTCCGTGAAGCTGCACGGCACGGCCGGCCAGTCCTTCGCAGCGTTCCTTGCCCGCGGCATCACCTTCGATCTGGTCGGTGCCGGCAACGACTATGTCGGCAAGGGCCTGTCGGGCGGCCGCATCGTCGTGCGTCCGCCGGAAAACAACCGCGCGGTGCCGCATGAATCGATCATCGTCGGCAATACCGTGCTCTACGGCGCGATTGCAGGCGAGTGCTATTTCAACGGCGTGGCCGGCGAGCGTTTCGCTGTGCGCAACTCCGGTGCAGTCGCCGTCGTCGAGGGCGTGGGTGACCACGGTTGCGAGTACATGACGGGCGGTGTCGTCGTCGTCATCGGCCAGACGGGGCGCAACTTCGCGGCCGGCATGTCGGGTGGTGTCGCCTATGTGCTTGACGAGGCCGGCGATTTCGCGCGTCGCTGCAACATGGCGATGGTCGAACTCGAGCCTGTGCCGGAAGAAGACGACATGCTGGAGAAGCTGCACCACCATGGCGGCGACCTCATGCACAAGGGCATGGTCGACGTGTCCGATGACATGACGCGCCATGACGAGGAGCGGCTTTATCAGCTCGTCTCGAACCACCTGCACTATACGGGTTCGCCGCGGGCCAAGGAGATCCTCGACCACTGGGCCGACTATCGTCCGAAATTCCGCAAGGTGATGCCGGTCGAGTATCGCCGCGCGCTCGAAGAGATGGAGCGCATGAGGATGGGGGTCGCTGCCGAGTGAGGCAGCGGTTCACCAACCTTCACCGGCTGATTTCGCTGGGCTTGGCAGTCGCGGTCCCGGGGATCGCGACCCTCGTGAACGGCGAGATCAGGATCGAATTCATCGTACTGGGTTTGGTGGTTGGAGCCGCCTACTGGTACTGGGGGCCTGCGGGCGCTCCGCTCTGAGCAAGGATTATTGAAGTGGGCAAGGTAACTGGTTTCATGGAAATCGACCGGCAGGTGATGAAGTATCAGCCGGCCTCCGACCGCATCCGCCATTTCCGCGAATTCACCATTCCGATGTCGGATGCCGAGGTGCAGAAGCAGGCCGCGCGCTGCATGGACTGCGGCATTCCCTATTGCCACGGTCCGACCGGGTGTCCGGTGCACAACCAGATCCCGGACTGGAACGACCTCGTCTATAACGGCAACTGGGAAGAGGCGATCCGTAACCTGCATTCGACCAACAACTTCCCGGAATTCACCGGCCGCGTCTGCCCCGCACCCTGCGAGGAGGCCTGCACGCTGAACCTTGAGGATGCGCCGGTTTCCATCAAGACCGTCGAGCAGGCGATTGCCGACAAGGCCTATGAGATGGGCTATATCGTGCCGCAGCCGGCCACGGTGAAGACGGGCAAGAAGGTCGCCGTCATCGGTTCCGGTCCTGCCGGCATGGCCGCTGCCCAGCAGCTCGCCCGCGCCGGCCACGAGGTGCACGTCTACGAGCGCGAATCCAAGGCCGGCGGCCTGCTGCGCTACGGCATCCCGGACTTCAAGATGGAGAAGAACTTCATCGACCGCCGCGTCGACCAGATGCGGGGTGAGGGCGTGACGTTCCACTACGGCGTCAATGTCGGTGTCGACAAGCCGATGGACGAGATGTTCGCCGAGCATGATGCCGTGCTCTATTGCGGCGGCTCCGAGACCCCGCGCGATGCCGGCATTCCCGGCGTCGATTTCGCCGGGGTGCACGATGCCATGCCCTATCTGGTGCAGCAGAACCGCCGCGTCGGGCGGGAGAACGTCGACAGCGTCGGCTGGCCGTCCGAGCCTATCCTGGCGGGCGGCAAGCATGTCGTCGTCGTCGGCGGCGGCGACACCGCATCGGACTGCGTCGGCACGGCGTTCCGCCAGGGAGCGGTGAAGGTCACGCAGCTCGACATCCGTCCGCAGCCGCCGGAAAAGGAAGACAAGCTTGCCGTCTGGCCTTTCTGGGCGACGAAGATGCGCACCTCCTCCTCGCAGGCGGAAGGTGCCGTGCGTGAGTTCCAGGTCGGCACGCTCGAATTCGTCGGCGATGAAGATGGCGTGCTGACGGGCGTGAAGTGCTGCCAGGTGGACGATCGCCGCAAGCCGATCGCCGGCACGGAGTTCATCATCAAGGCGGATCTCGCCTTCATCGCCATCGGTTTCCGCGGCCCCTTCACCGACAGCGTGCTGAAGGATCTCGGCGACAAGCTTGCGATCAACACCGACAAGCGCGGCTCGTCGAACGTCATCGCCAATGATCGCGACTACAAGACCTCGGTCGACAAGCTCTGGACGGCCGGCGACGTGCGCCGCGGCCAGTCGCTCGTCGTCTGGGCGATCCGCGAAGGCCGTCAGGCCGCACGCGCGATCGACGAGGCGCTGATGGGCACGACCACGCTGCCGCGTTAAGGCAAACGGGAGCGCGCAAGAAAGCCGCGCTCCCGACTATTCGAGATAAGGGTATCCACGGATCCCGCTGCGGTCATGACAAGATGACCGCGGCCATTTCCTGGTTCAGGGCGTCGCGGTCTTGTTGAGGCGGAAATCGTCCACACGGCCGAGTGGGGCATCGGCGGTTTCGCCCTTGTCGACCAGCTTCTCCCTCAGGCTCTTGCCGTTCCCCTTGATGGCCGCCCCGCCCAGAAGCGCGGTACCACCGTCGAGCGACGGGTCGGAGAGGCTGATCGGCTGAGTCTTGGTGATCTCGGCATCGACCGGCGGCGTGGCGACGACGAGGTCTTTCAGATCGTTCTGCAGGCTCGGGCCGTCGGCCGCCGCATCGCCCAGGATACGGCGGATTTCCTTTTCCACATAGAAGGCGAGCTTGCGCTTGCCGGCGGGTGTGAAATTGATGCCGTCGGAGCCGCGCAGGCGAACCTGCTGGCCGTTGATATCGGAGCCCGAGGTCACGAACTTGCCGGCCTCGTCGACGAAGCCGTCCCATATATCGACGAAGGTTCCGCCAGTCTTTTCGGCACTGGCGCGATAGATGCCGTTCAGTGTCGTCATGTCGGCGGTGAGCGCGGAGGACTGGAAGGCCGGCATGCCCATCCAGAGCGTCGGCTTGTTGCCCTCATGCGCGATGGCGGCGATCCGCTCGACCCGGCTTTCGTATTCCTTCGTCCAGGCGTCGGAGCGGAATTTCTCCTTCTCGCCTGCAATCGTCATTTGCTGCCGGTCGTTTGCGCCCAGGCTGATCACGACGAGCGCCGGTTTCGTTTCCGCGATCAGGCCGGGCAGCGAGGCCGGCCAGTCGTAATAATCGTCTCGCACGAGACCGGAGGAGCCGTTCGTGCGCTTATCGACGATGATGCCGGGTGTTGTCTTGAAGGCCTCGATCAGGCCGTCACCGAGGCTGCCGGCAATGAAGTCGCCGACGACGAGCACGACCTTCGCGTCCGCCAGCTTTTCCACCGGTGCGGGTTCCGGGCTCTTCGCCACCGTCGTTGCCGGGCGCTTTTTCCTGACGGCGGCGCGGGGTTTGCGAATGGTCGGTTCGGGCGCGACTTCCCTGGGCTTCTTTTTGCCGAAGAGGAATTCGAGGATCGACCTGCGCTCGACACGTTCCTGCGCGCCTGCCGGCGTCGCCATGGGGGCTGCGAGGCTTGCGGAGACGGCGAGGGCAAGCCCGAGGCGGATGATCCGGATCGTCATGCTCATTGCAGGGCTCCGCGATTTCTACGCATTCTGCCGGCGGTCGATGGCGGCATGATGGCAAATGCCGGTGGCGAGGGAAAGCAAAAAGGGGCGCCGAAGCGCCCCTCATGCGGGATCGTAGCCATTTTCAACGCTGGAGTGCGCGCAGGACCTTCTGGCTCGGCTCGCCATCGGCGGGCAGGCCCATGCGGTTCTGGAAGGCCTGGATGGCGGCCTTCGAGCCGGAGCCGAAGTTGCCGTCGACCTCGCCGTCGTAATAGCCGAGTTCCTTCAGGCGCGTCTGGAGTTCGAACTTCTCGGTGATGTCGAGCGTGCCGTCGGGCCGCGGCCAACGCTGCTTGACGCCACCGTAGCCGGCGATCTGGTCGGCGAGCATGCCGACGCCCATCGCGTAGGAATCCGAGGCGTTGTAGCGCTTGATGACGAAGAAGTTCTTGGTCATCAGGAAGCCTGGCCCGCCATTGGCCGGCATCTTCAGTTCCGCCCGGTCCGAGCCGTTCTTGAAGCCGCTGCCGCCCGGCCGCGTGAAACCGAGCTTCGCCCACTGTGCGAGCGTCTTGGTCTGGCCGGAATATTTGCCGCCACCCGGCGGCACGACGATCTCGTAGCCCCAGGTCTTGCCCGATTGCCAGCCGTTCTTGGCCAGAAGGTTGGCGGCGGTCGCGAGCGCGTCGGGGATGGAGTTCCAGATGTCGCGATGGCCGTTGCCGTCGGCATCCACCGCATAGAGCATATAGCTCGTCGGGATGAACTGCGTGTGGCCCATCGCACCGGCCCAGGAGCCGGTCATGTCCCGTGCGGCAATGTCGCCGCGCTGGATGATCTTGAGGGCGGCGATCAGCTGCGTGCGCGCATATTTCGCCCGCTTCTTGTCTGCGTAGGCGAGCGTTGCGAGCGCGCGCGGCACGTAGTGCAGCCGGTCGTCCTTGGCCAGCACAGCGCCATAGTTCGATTCCATCGACCAGATGGCAAGCAGGATGTTGCGGTCCACACCGAAATGACGTTCGACCGCCGCGAGCGTGCGGGCATGCTTCTTGGCCATTTCACGGCCGATGCGCACCGTGTAGGGATTGACGCGGGAATCGAGGTAATCCCAGATCTGGTGCTTGAATTCCGGCTGGTACGCGGCCTTCTCCAGCACGTCCGGATCGGGCGTCTTGATGCCGGCAAAGGCCTGCTGGTAGGTCGATTTGCTGATGCCCGCCTCTGCTGCCGTCTGATAGAAATCGGCGATCCACTTCTGGAAGCGCGCATCCGCATGTGCGACCGCGGTCTGGGCAAAAAGGCCGGCCGAGAGGAGGAGGGTGAGCGCGGATCGGCGCAGAACGGTTTTGAGATTCTGTGTCATCAGCTGTTTCCGTTTTCAAATTTCGGTTCGGTGGCCGGGAACCACCGGCGAGGACGCAAACTTATAAAAACGAAGTCAACAAATTCTTTACCATCAAACTTTTGCTCCGTCTCTCTTTGCAAAAAAATAGCAATTGGACACTATTCCGGCACAGTGATGGCTAGCCATGAGGGCAACTGGCTCAACGAGGTGAAAAATGTCGCAGACACGCAAGGTTCGCAAAGCAGTCTTCCCGGTGGCCGGTCTTGGCACCCGCTTCCTTCCGGCCACCAAGGCCGTGCCGAAGGAAATGTTGACCGTGGTGGACAAGCCGGTGATCCAATACGTGGTGGATGAAGCGCTGGACGCCGGCATCGAGCACCTCATTTTCGTGACGGGCCGCTCCAAGGCCGTCATCGAGGATTATTTCGATATCCAGGTCGAGCTGGAGCAGACGCTGCGCCAGCGCAACAAGACCGCCGAGCTCACGCTTCTGGAAAGCATCCTGCCGGTTGCGGGCTCGACGAGCTTCACGCGCCAACAGGAGCCGCTCGGCCTTGGCCATGCGGTGTGGTGCGCGCGCGAACTGGTCGGCAACGAGCCTTTCGCGCTGCTTCTCCCCGATATGATCATGAAGGCCGAAAAGGGCTGCATGAAGGGCATGGTCGAGCTGTTCGAACACAGCGGTGCCAATGTCATCGCCGTCGAGGAATGCGCGCCAGACCAGGCGCACAAATACGGTATCGTCGGCGTCGGCGAGAAGGTCGGCGAGGGCTTTGCCATCACCGAGATGGTCGAGAAGCCGCCGAAGGGCACCGCGCCCTCCAACTTCTTCATCAACGGCCGCTACATTCTTCAGCCGGAAATCTTCCCGATCCTGTCGACGCAGGAGCGCGGCGCGGGCAACGAGATACAGCTGACCGACGCCATGGTGAAGCTTGCGACCGAACAGAAGTTCGCCGCCTACCATTTCCGCGGCGAGACCTATGACTGTGGTGCCAAGGATGGCTTCATCCTGGCCAATATCGCGTTTGCGCTGGCGCGCGCCGATATTCGTCCTTCGGTCGAGGGCCCCCTGAAGGAGCTCGTCGCGGGTCTGAAATAAGGCTCAGCGACGCAAGACGAGACCGATGCCGGCACGCGTGATGCCGGTATCGTCCGCACCACGCTGGCGGGTGAGTTCGTAGGAGACGTCGCCCGTGAGCGCGAGCCAGCGGTTGAGGTTCCATGTCAGGCCCGCACCCGCAAGGTAGACGCTCTGGTTGGGGATGGCCGTCGCGGACTTGAAGTCGCGCCACGTATAGGCGCCGGTCAGCCGCGCCACGAGGTTATCCCGCAGTTCGTGGGTCAGGGTCGCATCGGTCGTGTATTCGACATAGCCGCTCTGTCCGGGGGCGGTCGACGGTTCCAGCTCCGTGCGCAGGCCAAGCCGCAGATCGGTACCGCGTTGCGGCGACCAGAACACGGCGCCGTCCAGCGCGATGCCCTGGAGTGCGGCAAGGCGACTGTCATCGAACGACGCGCGCTTGTAGCCGAGGCCGAGGTCGCCGCGCAGCTTTTCGCCGAGATCGACTTCCACGCCTGCGCGGCCGCCGAGGGTGAGGGCAGAGCGTTCGTAGCCGAGCGAATCCCGCTTCTGATCATAGAACGACCGACCGACCGAGGCTTCGAGATAGGGGATCAGGGCAGGCGACAGCGCATAGCCGACACGACCGGTCAGCGTTCCCGCCGAGAAGTTGCGGTCCGAGAGATCCAACTTGCTGCCGTCCTGAAGTGCTGCGTCGCCGTAGACCTCGCGGTCGAAATCCGCGCTGATCGTGCCGCGGATAAGGCCGAAATCGCGCTTCAGGCTCGCGCCGGCGGCGAATTTATGCACGCCGGACTGGGTCGTGGCGCCGTTGATCGCGTTGGGATCGCTGGAGCTTTCGCGCTCGAACGCGTAGCCGGCGGTCAGGTTGGCGATCGTGTCGTTGCTGAGGTCGAGCCGCAGGTCGGCATTGACATTGACCTTGGGCTCGGTTTCGCCGGTGCCGCTGATATTGCGCTGGTGGATACCCTCGGCATCGATCGTCAGCTGATGGCGCGACCAATCGGAGGTAAGCGACCCCTTCAGGCCCGTCTGCCAGAAGGAACGGCTTGTCGAGACGGAGCCGGTCTTGGTCTTCTCGTAGTTGATGCCCTGCGAAAGCGAAGGCTTCAGGATGAAGGTGCCGAGGCGGATACCGATCGGGTCATAGGGATTGCCGAAATTGCTGCGCACATTGTCGAGGTCGGCCTCGCGCTGGTTCAGCCGCTCGGTGCGACGTTCGGCCGGCAGGAACGCGCCGTTTTCGCCAGGTGTCGTCTCCACCAGTCGGGCCGCATCCTCGTCGGACATGGGCGCGCGCGCCGGTATCGCACCGGTGGTCCCAGGCGTACCGGACGTGCTGCCCGTCGCGCTCGTGTCCGTATCGGTTTCCGTGTCAGTCGAGGCCAGCGGGTCCTGAAAGGCACTCGACGCGGGGACGACCTTTTGCTGGGCCATCGCCGGCATGGTTGCAAGCACGGTGCCGGCAAGCAGCAACGCGGCCAGACGCCGTGTCGGGCGTGACCACGGGGTCCCGCGTGCCTGTAGCTGTGCCTTCGCCATGATCGGCCCTGCGATTCTCGAATTCCTAAGCGAACGTAAATCACCATGGTTAACGCTTGGTTTCCGTGGCGGCTCAGGCGCTGCAAGGTTCTGCATGGACAGGTTCGGACAAAAACGCTAACGAGGCGCCATGATCAAGAGACAGGCAAATGTTGATGGCGAGGGCGCTATTGCCTCTGCGCTGAGGACCGTCGAAACGGAAAAGGCGGGGCTGCTTGCCCTTTCAACGGCGTTGCAGGGCGATCTGCACGATGCGTTCTGCGAGGCCGTACGGCTGATCGGCAGCATTGCGGGCCGGGTCATCGTCACCGGCATCGGCAAGTCCGGGCATATCGGCGTGAAGATCGCCGCAACCCTGGCCTCCACCGGTACGCCGTCCTTCTTCGTCCATCCCGTCGAAGCCAACCATGGCGACCTCGGCATGATCGGCCGTGACGATGTCATCCTGGCGCTCTCCTGGAGTGGTGAGACGGCAGAGCTTCAGGGCATCGTTTCCTATTCGCGCCGCTTCTCGATCCCGCTGATCGCCATGACGTCAGGCGAGCGCTCGGCGCTGGCGCGCGAGGCCGATACGGTTTTGCTGCTGCCCAAGGTCCAGGAAGCCTGCCCGCATGGGCTCGCGCCGACGACATCGACGCTCATGCAGCTGTCGCTGGGCGATGCGATCGCTGTGGCGCTTCTGGAGGCGCGCGGCTTCACGGCCGTCGATTTCAAGACGTTCCATCCCGGCGGCAAGCTGGGCGCGAGCCTCTCTTACGTGGGCGATATCATGCACAGCGGCGAAAACATCCCGCTGGTGGGGCTCGGCACGTCGATGCCGGATGCGGTGCTGATGCTGGCGCAGAAGCGCTACGGCTGTGTCGGCGTCGTCAATGACGAAGGCCTTCTCGTGGGGATCGTCACGGATGGCGACATTGCCCGCAACCTGTCGCGCAATCTCTCCGAACTCATCGTCGACGAGGTGATGACGCGCAGTCCGAAGACCGTGAAGCCGGGCACGCTTGCGACATCGGCGCTGGCGCTTCTCAACCAGCACAATATCTCGGCGCTGATCGTGACCGACGAGGCGTTTCGCCCCGTCGGCATCGTGCATTTCCACGATCTCCTGCGGATCGGCGTCGTTTGACGCTCAGGCCGGCTCGACGGTGAGGTCACGGCCATTGCTGGCCGTGACGCGCACGCGCGTGCCGATCGGCAGGTCCGGTCCCTGCACACTCCACATCGTATCGTCCAGCCGGATGCGGCCGCGTCCTTCGGCGATGGGGTGCTCGAGCGTGGCGGTGCGGCCGACGAGGCTCTGGCCCCGCTGGTTCAGGTAGGGCTGGTCGCTCGCCGTGTCGCTACGGCTGACGATTCGCCGGCCAAGGACGGCCGCGACCAGCGACAGAACGGCAAAGACCAGCCATTGCACCTGCCAGACCCAGAAAGCCTCACCCCACAGGAGAAGCGACAGCGCGCCCGTTATGATGGCGGCAATGCCGATCCAGACGAGGAAGACGCCGGGCAGCAGCACTTCGAGGATCAGGAGGACGATGCCGAGCACCCACCACGCCCAGGGGCCAAGCTCGGTGACGATGCGCTGGATCATGCTCAGCTTCCCTGCGGCGTGTCGAAGGGGTTACGGAAGGCGGGTGTAGCGGCGGTCGTGGTCGTCGCAGGAGTCGTCTGGCGTGCACGCTGCGGATTGCCGCCGGCCGCAGCGGGGCCGTTTCCGAACACTTCCTTGGCGATGGCGCCGATGCCGCCGAGCGAGCCGATGAGCGACGATGCCTCCATCGGCATCAGCACGATCTTCGAGTTCGGCGCCTTGCCGATTGCGGCCATGGCTTCGGTGTATTTCTGCGCGACGAAGTAGTTGATCGCCTGCACGTCGCCGGCGGCAATGGCTTCCGATACCATCTTCGTCGCCTTCGCTTCGGCTTCGGCAAGGCGTTCGCGTGCTTCAGCGTCACGGAAGGCGGCTTCGCGCTGGCCTTCGGCCTCGAGGATGGCGGACTGCTTGGCGCCTTCCGCGCGCAGGATCTGCGCGTTGCGGGCGCCTTCGGCTTCCAGAACCTGCGCGCGCTTTTCGCGCTCGGCCTTCATCTGCCGGCCCATCGAATCGACCAGATCCTTCGGCGGCGCGATGTCCTTGATCTCGACGCGGGTGATCTTGATACCCCACGGATTGGCCGCTTCATCGACGACGCGCAGCAGCTTGTCGTTGATAACGTCACGATTGGACAAAAGCTCGTCCAGATCCATCGAGCCCATGACCGAGCGGATGTTGGTCATGGTGAGGTTGAGGATGGCGTTTTCCAGGTTGGCGACCTGATAGGCCGCCTGGGCCGGATTGAGAATCTGGTAGAACGCGACGCCATCGGCCGAGACGCTGGCATTGTCACGGGTGATGACTTCCTGCGTGGGGATATCCAGCACCTGTTCCATCACGTTCATCTTCGCGCCGATGCGATCGATGAAGGGGATGATGAGGTTGAGGCCGGGCTGCAGGGTGCGGGTGTAGCGGCCGAAGCGCTCGACCGTGTACTGGTAACCCTGCGGGATCGTCTTGATCCCGGCGAAGAGGATGAGGACCACCAGCACCACGAGGGCGATGACGACAATATCCAGTCCTGCAAAATTCATTCTTCTTCTCCTGACAGCCATGTATCGCGGCGCACTGTAAGCAATACGTGCCGCGATACCAGTCTATTTGCTCAGGGCGAAGATTTATCCTGGCTCAGACCCAGCCGGAAAGCTCGCGGCGCACGACCGTTTCCAGCACGGCCATGCCTTCGCGACTGTCATTGAGACAGGGAATATGCGCGAACTTCTCGCCGCCATTGTGCAGGAAGCTTTCAGCGGCCTGCTCGGCAATCTCCTCCAGCGTTTCCAGGCAGTCGGAAACGAAGCCCGGATTGAGCACGGCGATTCGCTTGATGCCCTCCTGCGCCAGTTTCTCGACCGTCTTGTCCGTATAGGGCTGCAGCCATTCTTCCGGCCCGAAGCGCGACTGGAAGGTGACCACCAGCTTTTCCTTCGACCAGCCGAGCCGTTCGCGCAGCAGGCGCGCGGTCTTCTGGCACTGGCAGTAATAGGGGTCGCCCTTGTCGAAATAGCTTTGCGGAATGCCGTGGAAGGAGGTCAGCACGCGTTCCGGCTCCCAATCGAGCGTGGCGAGATGCTTTTCGATCGAGACGGCGAGCGCGTCGATATAAGCCGGGTCGTCGTGATAGGGCGGTACGGTGCGCAGCGCCGGCTGCCAGCGCTGCTTGAGCAGGAACTCGAAGGCCTTGTCGTTGACCGTCGCGGTCGTCGCGGCTGCATATTGCGGATAGAGCGGGAAGAGCAGGATGCGTTCGCAGCCCTGCTTCTGGAGGGCCTCCATGCGCGACGCGATGGACGGCTGTCCATAGCGCATCGCCCAGTCGACGATGACGTTGGAATGTTCGGCGAGCGAGGCGGCCATCAGCTCGGCCTGGCTGCGCGTGTAGGTGCGCAGGTAGCTCTCGTTCTTGTCCTTGTTCCAGATCATCTCATAGGCCTTGCCGACCTTGCCGGGGCGCGTGTTGAGCACGATGCCGAAGAGGATCGGATACCACGCGATCTTTGGCCACTCGATGACGCGCTTGTCCGTCAGGAACTCCTTCAGGTAGCGGCGCATGGACGTGTAGTCGGTGCCGTCGGGCGTGCCCAGGTTGACAAGCAGAACGCCCACCTTGCCGTGCTTGACGGGCGGATGACTGGTGGGCTTGGCGGTAGCGCTGTCCTGCATGGTTCGGTCCTGTGCGTGCGGGGTTTCGGTCGTTGTTCTTCTACGCGGCGGTGGGCCGTTCGGTTCGGAATGGTTCTAAAAAGAAATGCCGGCCCGGAAAAGACCGGACCGGCAGAAAATGTGGAGACAAATTGTCCTTATTTTCCGGGAATGGAAAGTTCCGTCCCGATATGTAGGGCGCGCGGTCGCGGATTGCCGTTGGCGTCCGCGATACGGTGCCACAACGTTCCATCGCCATAGGCCGCCTTGGCGATGTCCCACAGCGTATCGCCTCGCGCGATGATATGTTTGCCGCCGGCGGTGGCGGTGCCGGACGCGCCCTCGGCGGGCGTCGACCCGGCTGTCGTCTCATCAGTGGCGGTCTTCGCCCCCTCCGACGCGGGTTGCGCCGCTGTCGCCGCGGCGACCTCGGCGATGCGGCCGTCGGTATAGGGCTTGTAGGGGCGGTGCGCGGCAAGATAATCGGCAACGACCAGTTCGAGGTTCGGGCCGAAGTCGTAGGCGTTCTGCCCTGCGGTCGCGAAGACCGAATAGCCGTCGCCTCCGGCACGCATATAGTTGTTGGAGACGACGCCATAGGTCTTCGCCGGATCGAGCGGGACGAAGGTCTCGCCTTCCTTCACCTCGGCGGAAACGACGCGGCTGCCGGCCGGCTTCGACCGGTCGAAGGTGTATTTCAGGCCGGAGACCTGCGGGAACCGGCCCGCGCCCTCCTCGATCTCGCTGAGCCCGTTCTCCAGCGCCAGGATCACGTCGGATCCCTTGAGCTGGAACGTCGCAAGCGAATTCTGGAAGGGCAGCACGGTCAGCACCTCACCCATGGTGACGATGCCCTTGTCGATCGACGCACGCAGGCCGCCGCCGTTCTGGATGGCGATCGATATGCCCTGCGCCTTGACGCGATCGAGGATGGCATCGGCGACCAGGTTGCCCATGGTGCATTCCTGCGCGCGGCAGGTCTCGCGTGAACCGTCGATGGTGTCGGCCGTCTCGGCGACCTCCTTCTTCTTCAGTTCCTCGATCGGCGCGCCCAGTTCCTTCACGCGTGCGGCAAAGCCCGTATGCGGTTTTACTGCGGCGTCGAGCAGGAGGGGCGCCCCGCTTGCCGCCTTCACCTTGCCGGCGTCGTCGAAGACGACCTTCAGTTCACCGAGATATTTCGAATAGGCATAGGCCTGCACGATGGGAACCTCGACGCCGGCCGGGTTCTTCACGAGCGTGGGATAGGGGCCGGCCGCCTTGTCGTCGGTGCTGGAAAGCAACGTATGGCTATGGCCCCCGACGATCACGTCGATGCCGTCGACGGCGGCGGCGATTTCCTGGTCACGCTTGTAGCCGACATGGGAAAGCAGGATGATCTTGTTGACGCCCTCGGCTTCGATCGTCGGAATGACGCTCTTGAGGTAGGTGATCTCGTCCTCGAAGAACACGCCCTTGCCGGGCGACGAGGTCTCGCCGGTGTCCGTCGCCAGAACGGAGACGACGGCGACCTTCTCGCCGCCGATTTCCTTGACGACATAGCCCTTGATCCGGTTGGCGATAGGCGTGTCGGCGCCGGCGACCGTGTTGCCCGAGATGACCGGGAACTTCACCTGGTCGAGGAACTTCGCAAGCTCCTCCGGGCCGTCGTCGAATTCGTGGTTGCCGACCGCCATCGCGTCGAAGCCGATACCGTTCATGAATTCGGCGACGGCCTGGCTCTTGTAGGTGGTGTAGAAGAGGGATCCCTGGAACTGGTCGCCGGCATCCAGCACCAGCACGTTCGCCTTCGCATCGGTCAGCGCCTTGCGCGCATTGTCGATGGCCGTCTTCACGCGGGCGATGCCGCCGAAGCATTCGTTCTTGCCATCTTCCTCCACCGTGCAGGTGGAATCGTACTTGTTGATGGCCTCGATGCGCGAATGCAGATCGTTGATATGCAGGATGTTCAGCTCGTAGTCGGCGAGAGCCGAGCCGCTGGAAAGCGCGATGAGGGAGGCGGCCAGAAGGCCGGAGCGGAAAATCGTCATGGTCCTCTTCTCCTTGTTTGCCGTGCCTGTCAGCATGGAACGCCGGCCGATCCCAATAGACCGCGAACATGACAGCCAGCCGGTGAATGTTTTCACCGGTCAGCGGCAACTTCAAGAAAAAACCGGGCGCGTGCGGCTATGCCGGATCGGTGTGCCAACGAAAAAGGGGCCTTTCGGCCCCTCGATCGTAACCAGGACAGCGCGTCTCAGGCGCGGCGTGCGAGCGAGAACTGTGCACCGGCGGAGGTGGTGCAGTTCAGCTGCTGCTGGCTGACCAGCGCGCAATTGACCTTCGACTGCGTGTTGCGCACGAGCGAGGTCATGTTGATCTCGACGAGCGTCGGCGAGGTATTGATGTAGGTGCCGGATGCCAGGAGCTGGTTGGTATCGGTCGTGCGGGTCGTGAACGTGCCGGCCGCGAAGGTCGATACGATACCGTTCGGATCCACCCATGCGCCTTCGACGCCGGTCGGAGCCGGGCGGTGCGCCGTCGGCATCTCGCGCGGTGCGCGTTCCGTCTGGCAGGAAGCGAGTGCTGCTGCGGCGGCAAGCAGGCCCAGGACAGCGATTGGTTTCATCTGAAGTCTCCCGAGGTCGTGGCCGGCGCGAAGCACCCGTCCATTTCGCCCGAACATGCCGCGAAGAGACTTTGAAAGCAAGACGCGCAGCCCGGCGGATCGGCATTATCCCATTGAAAGCGAAGACGCCCGCGGCAGGCCGCGGGCGTCTTTGAAGCGGGTGACGGGTAGCGGATCAGCGAACGAGAATGTTCTTGAACTGCCAGGGGTCCTTCGTGTCGAGGTCTTCCGGGAAGAGGCCCGGGCGGCCGTCGAGCGGGGTCCAGTCGGTGTAATGGCCTTCGACCGGGCCGAGATAGGGCGTCTGCACTTCCAGGCAGCGCTTGTAGTCGATCTCGTCGGCCTCGACGATGCCGGCCTTCGGGTTCTCGACCGCCCATACCATGCCGGCCAGCACGGCCGACGTCACCTGCAGGCCGGTGGCGTTCTGGTAAGGAGCGATGCGGCGGGTTTCCTCCAGCGAGAGGCGCGAGCCGTACCAGTAGGCATTCTTGTCGTGGCCGTAGAGCAGGACGCCGAGTTCGTCGACGCCGTCCACCAGTTCGTTCTCGTCGAGAACGTGCAGGACGGGCTGCTGGTTGCCGCCGTTGCCGAACATCTCGTGCAGCGAAAGCACGGCGTCGTTGCAGGGATGATAGGCGTAGTGGCAGGTCGGCCGGTAGGTCACGTCACCGTCCTTGTCGCGCACCGTGAAGTAATCGGCAATCGAAATGGACTCGTTGTGCGTCACCAGGAAGCCGTATTGCGGGCCGGGCGTCGGGCACCAGGTGCGCACGCGGGTGTTCGCGCCGGGCTGCTCCAGATAGATCGCTGCCTTGCAGCCCTTCTTGTGCTTCTTGGCGTTCTTGGGCATCCACTTTTCGTGGGTGCCCCAGCCGAGTTCGGACGGCTGCAGGCCTTCGGAAATGAAGCCTTCGACCGACCAGGTGTTCCAGAACGTATTGAGGGGCTTCGGGTTCTTCGTGCGCTGGGTGTCGCGCTCGGCGATGTGGACGCCCTTGACGCCGACCTTCTTCATCAGCTTGGCCCAGCCTTCGCGGTCATGCTGCGCGGGCTCTTCGAACTTGATGTCGAGGTCCTTGGCGAGGTTCAGGAGGGCCTGCTTGACGAACCAGGAGACCATGCCCGGATTGGCGCCGCAGGTGGAGATGGCTGTGGTGCCGCCGGGGTTCTTGTCCTTCTCCTTGCGCAGCGTCTCGCGCAGGGCGTAGTTCGTGCGGTCGGCATTCTTCATGCCCTTGTCGAAGTAGAAGCCGAGCCAAGGCTCGACCACCGTGTCGATATAGAGCACGTCGAGCTTGCGGCAGAGCTTGATGAGGTCGACGGAGCCCGTATCCACCGAGAGGTTGACGCAGAAGCCCTGGCCTTCGCCTTCCGTCAGCAGCGGCTTCAGGAGGGTCTTGTAATTGTCCTTCGTGACATGCGCCTTGATGTGACGGACGCCGTGGCGCGCATAGATTTCCGCATCGGCGGCATCTTCACGCGGCTCGATGACGATCAGCCGGTTCCGGTCATACTTGAAATGGCGCTCGATGAGCGGCAGCGTGCCGCGACCGATGGAGCCGAAACCGATCATCACGATCGGACCGGTAATTTCGCCATGTACCGGGTAGGTGCTGTCTGCCATTTGGTTCTCCTGCGGGGCGGCCGCTTTGCGCTCGAAAAAAGGGCCTCGAAGGCCCCCATAGCATAATATGTCAGCGCTAGAGCACAGTTTTCTGTCACAATAAAGATTGCTACGGAATTCCTTGGCGATATTCTTAACCGGTTGGAAGCACCGGTAATTCCAGCCTCAGGCGAGGCGTGCCCGGATGAGGCCGCGCAGCGAATTGCCCACCAGGACGTCGCTCTTTTCGATGTCATCGGGGTGCAGCACAGCTTCGACGGCCCGGCCGCTCTCCAGCAGCTCTTCCCGCAGCACCCCCGCAAGCAGGCCCGATGCCAGCGGAGGCGTTTTCAGGATGCCGGAGCCGTCATCGAGGAAGAGCGAGGTGATGGTGCCCTCGCAAAGCTCGCCGCGCTCGTTGAGCAGGATGACCTCGTCCGCCTCGCTTGCGGGAAATTCGGCGCGGGCCGCAGTGTAGAGGCCACGGCGGGAGGTCTTGTGGCGCAGTAGCGGGTCGTCGGAGGCCAGGCGAGTGGTCGCGAGCTTGACGCGCCAGACGGCATCCGCCGCAAGAGGTACGAAGGCTGCGGTCTGCACGTCGATCCGGCCGTCGGCGAAGAGTTCGAGGCGGATGCGGAGATACGGCGGTTGCTGTGCCTCCCCCCCTGTGGGGGAGATACCCGGCAGGGCAGAGGGGGGTAGCGCGGCAAACAGGGCGTCGTGCGCCTTTCCCGCTCCCGGCAGGCCGAGCGCCTTCGCCGACCGCTCCAAGCGCGCCAGATGCCTTTCCAGCCGCACGAAACCGGTGCCGGGTTCGAAGCGCAGGGTCTCGATCAGCGAGATATCCATTGGTCCCCCACGGCGAAGCGTGCCTTGAGCAGGCATTCCTCATATTCCGCTTCAGCGGTGGAATCGAAGACGATGCCGCCGCCGACGTTGAAGACCGCGTTGCCGTCCTCGAACAGCGAGACCGTCCGGATGGCGACGTTGAAGCGCATGGTTCCATCGGGAGCGATGAAGCCGATTGCGCCGCAATAGGCGTCTCGCGGGCCGTCCTCCAGGTCGTGCAGGATCTCCATTGCGCGCATCTTCGGCGCGCCCGTGATCGAGCCGCAGGGAAAGAGCGCGGCGAAAATCTCGCGAATGGTGGTGCCGGGCGTGAGCTTCGCCCGCACATGGCTCACCATCTGGTGCACCGTCGGATAGGTCTCGACGGCAAAGAGTTTCGGCACATGCAGGGTGCCGACCTCGGTGATGCGCGAGATATCGTTGCGCAGCAGATCGACGATCATGCGGTTTTCCGCCTGCGACTTCGGATCGGCCTGCATGGCGGCGATGATGCTGGCGTCTTCGGCCGCACTCGCGCCACGCGCGGCCGTGCCCTTCATGGGATGCGTCTCGATCCAGCCGTCGTTGTCGATGTCGAAGAAGAGTTCCGGCGAACGGGACAGCAGTTGCGGGCCGTCGAGAGAGACGAAGGCGCCGTAGCGCACCGGCTGGCGTTCGATCAGCGACCAGAAGGCGGCAAGCGGATCGCCGTTCCAGCGCGCGCGGATCGGCATGGTGAGGTTGGCCTGATAGCAGTCGCCCTGCCGCAGATGCTGGTGCAGGCGGTCGAAGCGGCTGCGGTAGCTCTCGAAATTCCAGTCCGCCTTCGGCTCTGTCAGGAACGGCTCGTTTTCGGTGCGCTGGCGTGGTCTTGCCAGTGGGTGGCCATCCGCCGCTGGTTTTTCGAAGATGCCGAAGCTCATCAGCGGCGTCGGGCGGTGTTCCTCGGCAAAGGGGGCGAGCTTCTCCTCGAAGAGATGGCCGGCCTCATAGCTCATGAAGCCGGCGATCCAGTGGCCTTTCGCCTGCGCAGCCTGAAGCGCCGCGAAGGCCGGCTCGAACCCGGCGCGGTCCCGCACGGTAACGACTGCCAGCGGATCGGCGAAAACCACCGTCCGGTCCTCGCGGTCGTCCCTGAGGAGCACAAAGCGTTCGCGGTCGGTCATGCGGGCGGCGTCCGGCTTCCGTTTCGATTACGCCTTATCAAGCGCTTCCAGTTCGTCGATCAGCCCCTCGATCATCGACAGTCCCTTGCTCCAGAACGACGGATCGCTCGCATCGAGACCGAAGGGCTTGAGAAGCTCCGTGTGATGCTTGGTTCCACCGGCCTTCAGCAGGTCGAAATATTTCGCCTGGAAGCCCGCCTCGGCCTGGCTGTAGACGGCGTAGAGCGAGTTCACGAGGCAATCACCGAAGGCATAGGCATAGACGTAGAACGGCGAGTGAATGAAGTGCGGGATATAGGCCCAATAGGTCTCGTAGCCCTCGGAAATGCGGATCGCCGGGCCGAGGCTCTCTTCCTGCACGGAGAGCCAGAGTTCGCCGATCTGATCGGACGTGAGCTCGCCTTCCTTGCGGGCGGTGTGCACCTTGCGCTCGAATTCGTAGAAGGCGATCTGGCGCACGACCGTGTTGATCATGTCCTCGACCTTCTGGGCGAGCATGGCCTTGCGTTCGCGCTTGTCCTTGGTCTTGTCGAGCAGGCTGCGGAAGGTCAGCATCTCGCCGAAGACCGAAGCGGTTTCGGCCAGCGTCAACGGCGTGGACGCCATCAGCGCGCCCTGGCCGCCGGCCAGAACCTGATGCACGCCGTGCCCGAGTTCATGGGCGAGCGTCATCACGTCGCGCGGCTTGCCCATGTAGTTGACGAGCACATAGGGATGCGCCGACGGAACGGTGGGATGGGCGAAGGCGCCCGGAGCCTTGCCGGGGCGAACCGGCGCGTCGATCCAGCCCTTGTCGAAGAATTCCCGGGCGATATCGGCCATTTCAGGCGCGAAGGCGCCGTAGGCGGCAAGAACGGTGTCGCGGGCTTCGTTCCACGGAATGACCGCGTCGGGCGTTTCCGGCAGCGGCGCGTTGCGGTCCCAGAACTCCATCTGCTCCATTCCGAGCCACTTCGCCTTCATCGCATAGTAGCGATGGGACAGGCGCGGATATGCGTTGCGCACGGCTTCCGCCAGCGCCGCGACGACTTCGGGCTCGACCCGATTGGCGAGATGGCGGCTGTCGGCGATGTCGGCGAAACCGCGCCAGCGGTCGGAGATTTCCTTGTCCTTGGCGAGCGTGTTGGTGATCAGCGTGAAGGTGCGGATGTTGTCCTTGAACGTCTTGGCCAGCGCCTCGGCTGCCTTGCGGCGGGCGTCGCGGTCAGGTGACTGCAACTGGTTGAGGGCGATTTCGAGCGGCAGTTCTTCCCCGTCGATCGTATAGCGCAGCGATGCCATCGTCTCGTCGAACAAGCGGTTCCAGGCGGCCGCGCCCGTCATGGACTTCTCGAGGAAGAGCTGTTCCGTCTTGTCGTCGAGCTGGTAGGGCTTGTCCTTGCGCAGGTCCTCTATCCACGGGCGATAGTGCGCTGCCAGCGCATCGTTTTTCAGCGCGGCCTCTATGCGGTCGTCGGCTATCCTGTTGAGTTCAAGGGAGAAAAACAGGAGATGCGCGCCGAGGTCGGTCAGCTTCGCCTGGATGTCGCCGTAGAACTTGCCGTTGGCCGGCTCGGTCGTATTGGTGAAATAGGTGAGGCCGGCAAAGGAGATGAGGCGGCCCATCACGTCTTCCAGTGCCTCGAATTCGCGCACCGCCGCGCCGATGCCCTCGTCACCGGTCTTTTCGGTGGCGGCGTCGAGCTTGCCCTTCCATCTGGCCTCGAAGGCGAGCGTATCGGTTTCGGCCTTCTTCATGTCGGCCTGGAATTCGGGTGAAGTCTGCGAAGGATAGAGATCGGTGAGGTTCCAGCCGGGAAGGTCGCCCAGTTCGGCGCTTGCGGCGGCTTCGGCCGGGGCGAAGGTGATCCGGGGCTCGGGGAAATTGCGGGTCATCTCTATCTCTCTTCCAGAATGGGCAGATCGGCGTCCTGCTTGCGTCGGCAATGGTTAAAATGCAAGCCTTTCTCAAAACGGCATGTTCAACCCTTTCTGCCAAGGTCCACCGGTATTCAGTTTCCCGGGGCACGCATGACGCATGCCTTAGGCAAGGAGGTTCCAGTGACGGCCCATATTCTTGTCATCGATGACGATCCTGTCCAGCGCCGGCTTCTCAAGAACATGATCGAGCGTTCCGGCCATGTCGCCCATATGGCGGAAAACGGCCGCGCGGGCCTCGATCTGCTCGATCGCAAGGGCGGCCTGATCAATGTGATCCTGCTCGACCTGATGATGCCGGAGATGAACGGTACGGCGTTTCTCGAAGTGCTCGCCGAGCGCGAGAACACCATTCCCGTCATCGTGCAGACGGGGCAGGGCGGCATCGAGACGGTCGTCATGGCCATGCGCGCCGGCGCCTTCGATTTCGTCGTGAAGCCGGTATCGCCGGAGCGTCTGGGCGTTGCCGTCGGCAATGCGCTCAAGATGGACCAGCGCGAAGGCCGCAGCCGCTCCGGGCGCCGCAACCGGGCCGAGACGATCCATTTCGAGGACATCATCTCGGCGAGCCCGGAAATGCTGCGGGTCATCGAGCTTGGCCGCCGCGCCGCGCAATCCAATATTCCGGTCGTGCTGGAAGGCGAGTCGGGCGTCGGCAAGGAAATGGTGGCGCGCGCCATCCAGGCCGCGAGCGACCGGGCCAACAAGCCCTTCGTCACCGTCAATTGCGGCGCCATTCCGCACAATCTGGTCGAGAGCATCCTGTTCGGCCACGAGAAGGGCGCTTTCACGGGCGCGACGGAGCGCCATACCGGCAAGTTCATGGAGGCCGACGGCGGCACGCTGTTCCTCGACGAGATCGGCGACCTGCCGCTCGAAGTGCAGGTGAAGCTGCTGCGCGCCGTGCAGCAGGGCGAGATCGAGACGATCGGCGCGCGTTTCCCGCAAAAGGTCAATGTGCGTCTGATCTCGGCGACCAACCGTGACCTCATCAACGAGGTGCGCGAGGGTCGCTTCCGCGAGGACCTCTACTATCGCCTGAACGTCTTCCCGATCACGATCCCCGCGCTGCATCGCCGCAAGGAGGACATCCCGGTCCTGGTGCGTGCCTTCGTCCAGCGCTTCGCAGGCGAACAGAAGCTTGCCCGGCCGCTCGGCGTATCGGCCGGCGCGATGGCGCTTTTGACGGCCTATGACTGGCCGGGCAATATCCGCCAGCTGGAAAATGCCATCTTCCGCGCCGTGGT
This sequence comes from Shinella sp. AETb1-6, assembly GCF_009826875.1. Lineage (NCBI taxonomy): Bacteria > Pseudomonadati > Pseudomonadota > Alphaproteobacteria > Hyphomicrobiales > Rhizobiaceae > Shinella > Shinella sp. AETb1-6. The sequence goes on from NZ_WUMM01000007.1 coordinate 159,069, forward strand.
TCTGGCGGAAGGCGATGAGCTGACGGCCGCGGACTTCCCGCAGATCGCGGCGCAGGTTCCCGGCTACGGCCTTGCGGAAAACGGCGGGGTGAATTTCGAAGCCGTGGCGGCCCGTGCGCCGGAGCATTCCATGGACAGCCGCCTGCCCGGCGTCTATCCGGATTTCCGCGCCGCCGAGCCCGTGGAAACGACGCCCGACAACGCCATTGCGAGCGTCGACAGGGGCGGCCATGTGCGCAAGCTGGCCGATGTGGAGGAGGAACTGATCCGCTTTGCCCTGAAGTTCTATCATGGCCAGATGAGTCAGGTTGCCCGCAAATTGGGCATCGGGCGTTCGACTCTCTACCGGAAACTGAAGGACTATGGCATCGATCCTGACGATCCGATGAAGGAAGCTGCGTAAAAACTGCTGGAATCCCCGTTACTTGAGATTTCCTGATTGCCGTTTATTCCCTGTTAGTGGATTGTTCACTATAACGGGTGCGCGAGGATGAGTGTGGCCGATTTGCCATGCTCTCACCGCATTTGGCATTCATCTGAGGCAACGGACGCTCGTTGTCCTTCGGACGGGGAAAGAGTTGGCAAATTTGTTCGCATCGATGAAGCGCACGGGGACCTCCCTGAGCAGCCTGTGCAGGACCGTATTGCATAAGCTGCCCAAGGTCGTGACCACGGCTGTGCTCTCGGCTGCGCTCGTCCTGCCGGCGGCCATTCCTGCGACGGTCCAGGCCGAAAGCGGCAACCGCACGCTCAAGCTCTATTACATCCATACGAAGGAAAAGGCCGAGATCACCTTCAAGCGCAACGGGCGCTACGATCAGCGCGGCCTCAAGCAGCTCAACAACTTCCTGCGTGACTGGCGCCGCAACGAGCCGACGAAGATGGACCCGCGCCTCTTCGACCTCGTCTGGGAGGTCTACCGCAAGACCGGCGCGACGGGTTATATCAACGTCGTTTCCGCCTATCGTTCGCCCGCGACCAATTCGATGCTGCGCACGCGCTCGAAGGGCGTCGCCAAGAAGAGCCAGCACATGCTCGGCAAGGCGATGGACTTCTACATTCCCGGCGTGAAGCTCTCGACGCTGCGCGCCACCGCCATGAAATTCCAGGTGGGCGGGGTCGGTTACTACCCGACATCCGGCTCGCCCTTCGTGCATCTCGATGTCGGCAGCGTGCGGGCATGGCCGCGCATGAGCCGCCAGGAACTCGTCCAGCTGTTCCCCGATGGCAAGACCATGCACGTGCCCACGGACGGGCGGCCTCTGCCGGGCTATGAGCAGGCCGTGGCCGATTACAAGCGCCGCGTCGGTTCGAACGCCATCCAGGTGGCGGGCGGCGGTTCGTCGCCGACGGCGTCCAAGCGCAAGGGCGGCTTCCTTGCCGCTCTGTTCGGCGGAGGCGGCGACGAGGATGAAGAACCCGAAATGATCGCAAGCACCACGGCGATCGCCGACGACTTCGACGAAGGCGCGGCATCTGGCCGGAAGTCGACACAGCAGGCCGAGCAGCCTGTCGCCGTCGCGGCCGAAACGGAAGTCGCCTTCACCGCGCCGGTCCCGGGCAGCCGTCCCGCCTTCAAGTCGAACGAGACCGCAAGCGAGCTTGCCCTCGTCGCGCCGACGACGAGCGGCGCCGTGGCAGCCCTCGAAGCCGCGACGACGGAAGGCCAGAAGCCCGAATTCGAAGATCTCGCCGCCTACAAGATTCCGCTTCCCGTATCGCTCGGTGCCCGCGGCCAGGCGGGGGACGCCCAGCCTGAAACCGTCATGACCGCCGAGGCGACGACGGAGGATGCGGAGGAACTGGCGATGGTGCCCGTACCGGGCCTGCGTCCGCAGGTCGAGCTCGACAAGTCGCAGACGGCGCTGATGGCCGCCGCGGAAGCGGATGTCGCGCTGCCGACGTCCGCCGACCGTTCCGGCCTTGCCGCGCTCGGTTCGCCAGCCACCGGTGTGGAGGGCGATCCGGTCGAGATGGCAGCACTTGCATCCGATCGTAGTGCGACCCGCTCGCTTTCCGGCGTCAATGCCTTCGAAAACAATGCCGCGGCCGAGGAAATCCCCACGAAGGGCGGACGTCCGAAGAAGAAGGATGCCGAAGCCGCAAACCGCGGCGCCATCCGCACGGAGCCGAAGGCAACGCAGAAGATCCTGTCGCAATGGGCGCTGGCCCAGGACAGCGTCTCGACGAATGCCAAGCCGGTCAAGGCGCCCCGTTTCGTCAGCCGTACGTTGCGCGCCGCGCCGACGACGGTCTATCTCGCCGGCTTCCAGCCGGAGGGCAGGTCCGTGGATTCGGGCCGTTTCAGCGGAACGGCGGTGAACTTCATGGAAGTTCGCAAGTTCGATCGGGCTGAAAACTAGGCCCGTCCCACGCCTCAAAGAAAAACCCCGCTGGAGCGATCCGCGGGGTTTTTTCTTGGCACTGATGTTTCGGCTTATTCGGCGTTCGGCGGCAGCTCGATCATGCCGAGGGCCTGCAGGTAGGTGTCGAGGATGGCTTCCTGCTCCATGCGCTCGTCCTTGTCCTGCTTGCGGATCTGAATGACCTTGCGCAGGATCTTGGTGTCGAAGCCGGTACCCTTGGCTTCGCCATAGACGTCCTTGATGTCGTCGGCGATGGTTTTCTTTTCTTCTTCGAGACGCTCGATGCGTTCGATGAAAGCGCGAAGCTGGTCGCGTGCGACGCCGTGGGCATCCGACATGATGTTCTCCTTGGGTGGGCTAGAAATTCGTGAGCGCCGTGACTTGCCGTGAACTTCCGGCAAGATCAAGACCTATCGCGCAGTCCTTCAGGATTTTCGCAACGGTGTCGCCTATTCCTTCGGGCGGTTGGCCTCGAAGGCGGTCTTCTGCGCGTCGGAGGCGTCGCGCTGATAGCGGTCGCGCCATTCCTCATAGGGCATGCCGTAGACGATCTCCCGGGAGCTTTCCTTGTCGAGCGGCACGCCGGCTTCGTTCGCCGCATCGCGATACCAGTTCGACAGGCAGTTGCGGCAGAAGCCGGCGAGGTTCATCAGGTCGATGTTCTGCACGTCGGTGCGCTCGCGCAGGTGCTTCACCAGCCGGCGGAAGGAGGCCGCCTCGAATTCGGTCTGCTGCTCTTTGCTCAGTTCGGTCATGGTCTCGGCCTCAGTAAGGTCCCGTGCGGGACGGGAATATCTCGTATGTGTGCAGGCTTTCGTCTGCATTCAACCGCGCGAATATCGGTGCCAGGCGATCGGCCCATCGCGCGATCCCCGCGGCATCGCCGATCTCGTCCTGGCGGATCTCGATGAGCGCGTGCGCGATCCCCGGCTTCATGCAGTGGCGGAACATGGTGTCGCCGCGCAACGCGCCGTCATAGGGTTCGTTGTCGCCGACCACCACGTCGCCCGGTGCCTCCAGTGCCGCAAGCAGCGGGCGTACGGCACGATGGTCACTATCCCACAGCACCGTGACCTGCCAGGGACGCGCAACACCTTTCCAGGCGGGTGTGAAGGAGTGCATGGACAGGACGAGCGGTGCCTTGCCGGTCTTCTCGGTGACGGCGGCGATCGTGCGGGACACCGCATCGTGATAGGGGCGATGATAGGTATCGAGGCGATATTGCCATTCTTCCGGCGTGATCGGGTGATTGCCTGGAACGATCGCGCCGTCGGAAATGCGCATGACGAGCGTCGGGTCGTCCTCGCCGCGATTGGGATCGATCAGCAGGCGGGAAAAGCGGCTCATGACCACAGGCGCGTTCAGACGCCGGTTGAGGTCCCGGACGACGCCCTCGACGCCGATGTCGTAGGCGATGTGGCGCTCAAAGGCGCTTTCCGGCAGGCCGAGGCGGCCGTAGCGCGCGGGCAGGAGATTGGTGGCATGGTCCGCCAGGATGACGAGCCCGAGTGAAAGGTCGCCATCGATGATTTCGAAAGGAGGATGGTCCAGCATGTCTCTTGCCGTCTGCGTGTCACACAAGCCGATTGATCGCACGGGGTGGTGTTGCCCGCAAGAAGTGTGGCCTCGCCCGCCGGAAGGATTCACTGCGTTGTCGTTAAAATGTAATCGATTAGTGTTGCGTTGACATTCATGCCCCGCCGTCGCAAGAAAGCGCATATTCAAATCAACGGAGTTCCATTGGAAGCCGTGAGAACCAAGAGCAAACGCCCGTTTTTCCCGAAAGCCAGCGGCCTTCTGCAGGCCGGTCTTTTTCTCGCATCGGCTTTTTTCGCCCTTTCCGTTCCCGATGCCGCAAAGGCGGAGTTCCGTGTGTGCAACGGAACCCAGAACCTGGTGGGCGTCGCCATCGGCTATCGCGCCAAGGAGGGCTGGATCAGCGAAGGCTGGTGGCAGGTGCCCGCCACGACCTGCGCGACGCTGATCGAGGGCGAGCTGCAATCGCGCTACTATTATCTCTATGCCGAAGACGCCGCCCGCGGCGGCCGCTGGACCGGTGACGTCAACATGTGCGTCGCCGAAAACGAGTTCAAGGTCACCGGTGTCGAAGACTGCTTCGCACGCGGGTTCCAGCGCATGGGCTTCAAGGAATATGACACGGGGCGGCAGGGAAGCTGGATGGTACAGCTTTCCGATACGCCCGGCACGCAGGAAAGCCAGAACTGATGAGACGGAACAGAAAAGTCAAAATCCTCGCCACGCTCGGACCCGCATCGGCTGAAGAGCAGATGATCCAGAAGCTGCACGAGGCGGGAGCAGACCTGTTCCGCATCAACATGAGCCATGCCAGCCATGACCTCATGCGCACGCTGATCAGCCGCATCCGCGCTGTCGAAGCCCGCTGCGGCCGCCCGATCGGCATTCTCGCCGACCTTCAGGGCCCGAAGCTGCGTGTCGGCAAGTTCGCCAAGGGATCGGAAGAACTCACGCCCGGACAGACCTTCACGCTCGACAATCGCGACGAGCCCGGCGACAACACCCGCGTTTTCCTGCCGCATCCGGAAATCCTGGAATCCGTCAAGGCCGGCGACCGGCTCCTCATCGACGACGGCAAGCTGCATCTTCGCGCCGAAAGCGCCGACGGCAAGGCGATTGTCTGTACCGTCGTTTCGGGCACCAAGATTTCCGACCGCAAGGGCGTAAGCCTGCCCGATACGTTGCTCGGCGTCGGCGCACTCACGGAGAAGGACCGCGTCGACCTCGACGCCGTGCTGGCGACCGGCAGCGTCGACTGGGTCGCGCTTTCCTTCATCCAGCGCCCGGAAGACCTCGTGGAAGTGCGCAAGATCGCGCGCGGCCGCGTCGGCCTGATGTCCAAGATCGAAAAGCCGCAGGCCGTCGAGCGCATCGATGAAATCATCGAGCTTTCCGATGCGCTGATGGTGGCGCGTGGCGACCTCGGCGTGGAAATGCCGCTCGAAGCCGTGCCGGGCATCCAGAAGCAGCTCATCCGTGCCTGCCGCCGCGCCGGCAAGCCGGTCGTCGTTGCGACCCAGATGCTGGAATCGATGATCTCCGCGCCGGTGCCCACCCGCGCCGAGGTTTCCGACGTCGCGACCGCGGTGTTCGAAGGCGCCGACGCCGTGATGCTTTCGGCCGAGTCCGCGTCCGGTGCCTATCCGATCGAGGCTGTCTCCACCATGGCGTCCATCGCCAGCACGGTCGAGCGCGATCCGCATTATCCCGGCATCATCTACGCGCAGCGTTCGACGCCGGAAGCCACGGGTGCCGACGCCATCTCGCTTGCCGCACGCCAGATCGCCGAGACGCTGCAGCTGTCGGCCATCGTCTGCTACACCTCGTCGGGCACGACGGGACTGCGCGCTGCCCGCGAGCGGCCCGAGGTTCCGGTCCTGGCGCTGTCGCCGGTCATCGAGACGGCCCGCCGTCTTTCGGTCGTGTGGGGTCTGCACTGCGTCGTCACGGGCGATGCCGAGGACCTCGACGACATGGTCAACCGCGCCTGCCGCATCGTCGTGGCCGAGGAGTTCGGCAAGCCGGGCGACCGTATCATCATCTCGGCCGGCGTTCCCCTGCGCACACCGGGCGCCACGAACATGCTGCGCATCGCCTATATCGGAGCCGACGGCGTCAGCGGCGTCTGAGCCGTAGGCTATCCGTGACGTCCTTGGCAAGGCGGGCTTCGGCCCGCCTTGCTGATTCCTGGAGGTCGCGATCGCGACCGGCGATCTTTTCGATGGCCTCGATCGCGAGGTCGGTCACGATGTAATCCGGCTTGTGACCGAGGTCGCGGATCCAGACGAGTTCCGATCCGGCAATGTCGCGGGCCAACCCGCGGGAATGGATTTCCTCGTAGACGATCCCGTCCGAATCGCCCGTGACGATAACCGTGGGCGTACGGATTTCCCGATAGCGGGGTTGCACGCGGCGGACATAGTCAAGCAGGCTCGCAACGTCGATCGCATTGTTGCGGAACGTCGCCGGACGCAACACCAGGGCGGGGCCCGTCGCATCGACATAATCCAGCGGCCGCGGATTCGGATCGAAGACGGAAAGCGATCCGCTTTCGATGCGCGTAAGGCCGGCCGGCATCGCCACGATATGGCTGAACAGCCAGCCGACCACCGGCAGCTTCGCGATGTCATAGTACCAGTCGACACCGCCCGGCCAGGGATGGGTCGCGGGGGCGAGGAAAAGCAGGCCGGCGGTCTTCTCCGGATGTTCCAGTGCGAAGCTCGCAGCGATGGCGCCGCCGAAGGAGTGGCCGACGATGATCGCCCGCTCCATGCCGCGTGCCTCCATCAGGCGGGCGATGGCGCGGGCCTGCCCGTCGGGCCGAGCGTTTTCAGGGCCGCCACGGTCGGAATAGCCGTGGCCGGGCCGGTCGAGAAATAGCAGGTCGGCCCGGCCCTCCAGCGCCGGACGGAAGGCGTGCATGGGGTCGCGCAGATTGCCGCTTGCGCCATGGATGAAAACGATCGGCGGCAGGTCGGCCTCTCCGCCGGCGGGCACGAGCACGCTGTTCATGCGCATGCCGCCGATATCGATCCGTTCGCCGACATTGCCGTAACGCCGCTCGAGAGACTGCGTCTGCCATGCGCTGAAGAGAAAACCGGCAAGCGCCAGGGCAAAGGGGACGGCGAGGAGGGCTGTCAGCATGGAGGCGCGGCGCTGCATGGAGAAGGGGATAACGCTGTCTGGTCTACAGCGATTCTACGAGGACGGAGCGATGGCGGATTACCCGCGGGTCAGGTCCTCTGTCCGGTCAGCTTTTCGGCGAGTTCACCCAGCGCCTTCTGCGCCTGCCGCTCGGTCGGATAGACAAGGAGGAAACGCTCCCAGGCCTTGAGCGCCAGCTCGTCCCGCCCGGTCTGGGTCATGATGCCCGCCATGCCGGCGAGCGCGCCGAAGTGGCGGGGCTCAAGCCGCAGGACCTGGTTGATGTCGGACATCGACTTGCGATAGTTGCCCATCTTGAAATGCAGCGTGGCGCGCCGGTTCCAGCCCTCCGCATAGTCGGGCCGCAGGCGAATCGCCTCATCGAGGAAATCGAGCGCGGCGGCGTTCCGGTTTTCTTCGACGGCCTTGTCCGACTGCTGGATGAGGAAGTTGATGGTGGCGCTGCCGGAATCCTGCCATTCGCGGCGGATCTGGTTGGCGATGCCTTTCGCCTTGTCGGGATCGCCCTCGCGCTTCAACTCGCCGAAAAGCTTGTCCACGCGCTGTGCCTGGGTCGTGAAGGCACCGCCGGACGATGGATCGACGGAGACCTTGTCGGGCTGCTGTGCCCATGCCGCGGCCGGAGCCGTGCCGGCAACGGCGAACGAAAGGAGCAATACGGGAAACGAGAAAAAGCGCATGGCGGTTATGGTAAACCGCCAGCGCGCAACTTCAAACAGTTTTTCGATCATCACTGTCCGCACGAGGGGACAGGCAGACGCGATCAGCCCTGACGAGCCTTGAAGCGCGGGTTCTGCTTGTTGATGATGTAGATGCGGCCCTTGCGGCGAACAAGGCGGTTCTCGCGGTGGCGAGCCTTGAGCGACTTGAGCGAATTCTTGATCTTCATTTTTCTGATCCGCGTATTGCAGGGCGATGGACTCGCCGGATTTCCTCAATCAAAAACGCGCCGTTTCGGGCGCGCTTTCAGGTTGGGCAGGCATGTAACCCGTGACATTTCCGCTGTCAACCACAGGCGCCGGGTTTTCCGCGACGATGGCCGGTTTTCCAGCCTCTCTCAATCGAAAATCTGGGTGACATGCCCCATCTTGCGGCCCGGACGGGCTTCCGTCTTGCCGTAGAGATGCACGAGCACGCCGGGGCGGGCGAGCCAGGCGGGAACGTCGTCGATATCGTCGCCGATGAGATTCTGCATCACGCAATCCGAATGGCGGCGCGGGTCGCCGAGCGGGTGGCCGGCGATGGCGCGGATATGCTGCTCGAACTGCGATACCACGCAGGCCGCTTCCGTCCAGTGGCCGGAATTGTGCACGCGCGGCGCGATTTCGTTGGCCACGAGCCCGCCATCCGGCAGCACGAAAAACTCGACGCCGATAACGCCGACATAGCCGAGATTGTCGAGAATGGCGCGGGCGGCCTTGCGGGCGAGATCCGCCGTCGCCTCGCTCACCCGGGCGGGCAGGGTGGAGGTGTGGAGAATACCGTTGGTATGAACGTTCTCCGCCGGATCGTAGCAGGCGATGGTGCCGTCACGATCGCGCGCGGCGATGATCGAGATCTCGCGCTCGAAGGGCACGAGGCTTTCGAGAATCAGCGGTACGCCGCCCAGCGCCTCGAAAGCGCCATCGCGGTTTTCGGCCGGCGAGCGGAAGACGCGCTGCCCCTTGCCGTCATAGCCGAGCCGTCGCGTCTTGAGCACGCCGACGCCGCCGAAGCGATCGAGGGCGGCCTCGAGGTCGCCCTGGCTGTCGACGGCAGCGAAATCGGCGGTGAGGATGCCGCAGTCGCGGATGAAGCTTTTCTCGACCAGCCGGTCCTGCGAGACTTCCAGTGCGCGCGGCGGCGGATAGACCGGAACGGCGGCGGCCAGCGCCTGGGCGGCGGCGACGGGCACGTTCTCGAATTCGTAGGTGACGACGTCGCAGATGCGGGCGAGCTCGGCGAGCGCGTCGGCGTCGTCATAGGCCGCGACGATCTGGCCGTTCGCCACCTGTGCTGCCGGACAATCGGCCTGCGGCTCAAGGATCACGGTGCGCAGGTTGAGACGTGCAGCCGCCATGGCGAGCATGCGGCCGAGCTGGCCGCCGCCGATGATGCCGATCGTGCGCGCGGTCATAGCGGGCCGTCCACGGGATATTCCGCCACCGTGTTCGTCTGTGCCTCGCGCCATTCGTCGAGGCGATGGGCGAGTTCCGGGTCGTTGAGCGCCAGGACCGCAGCCGACAGCAGCGCAGCATTGACGGCGCCGGCGCGGCCGATGGCGAGCGTGCCGACGGGAATGCCGGCCGGCATCTGGACGATCGACAGCAGGCTGTCCTGGCCGGAAAGCGCCTTGGACTGGACCGGCACGCCGAACACCGGCAGCGGCGTCATGGCCGCGGCCATGCCGGGAAGGTGCGCTGCGCCGCCGGCACCGGCAATAATGATCTTGAAACCCTCGGCCTTGGCGCCGCGCGCGAAGCTGTAGAGCCGCTCGGGCGTGCGATGCGCCGAAATGATACGAGCCTCGTAATCCACGCCGAGCGCATCGAGCGTGTCGGCGGCATTCTTCATCGTCTCCCAGTCGGACTGGCTACCCATGATGATGGCGACGGGGGGCGTTTCTGTGGTGTCCAAGGCGTCTTGTCCGGTTCAGGCGATGATATCGGGAATGATCTGGTCTTCCAGCTTGGAAATCTTGTCCTTCAGGACCAGTTTCTTCTTCTTCATGCGCTGGATTCTCAGGGCTTCGCAGCCGGTCTGGATCATGGCGTTGATGGCTGCGTCATAATCTTCATGCTCCTGGCGAAGCCGTGCGACCGCAAGCCGCAATTCCGCCTGGTCCTGATCTGCCATGCTGCTTTTCCCCGTCGTTGGAAACAGCGGTTGGCCCGCTTGCCTCCATTCTCAATCAATCGTGCTCCTATCACGAAACCCGTGGTAACGGGAAGTTATCCCTTGCCACGTTTTCGCCTTCGACAAATGAAAAATGAAATGGCACACTGACTTTGTTGCAACCTGGACCATCCGGTCCGTGCTGGACCGGGTGAAAACAAAAGGAAGGAACTGTCACATGACGATTGAGGCTCACCTGGCTACGCTGGAAAAGAAGCATTTCGCTCTGGAGGAAGAGCTGCATGCTGCGGTCACGCGTCCCTCCTCGGAGGATCAGACGATCGCGGAGATCAAGCGTCGCAAGCTGCGCATCAAGGATGAGATCGAGCGGCTTCGCTCGGCACACTGAAGACAGGAATTCCACGGAGAATATTCGGGAGCACGTCGCGGAACAGACGGTCTGTATGGGAAGATCAGGGTAGGAGCCCGTTCCGCGAAACCGCTTCCCACAATGGAAATACAGCAATAGAAATCATCGATGTCGTGACGCCCTGGCACCCGGATTTCCGTGCTGGGGCGTTCTGTTTCAGGACCAGAACTGGTCGAGCCAGAGGTTGAGCCTGTCGAAGCCCTTCGCATTGATCGCGTAGATGCGCTTCGTGCCCTCGGACGTCACGCTGACGAGATTGCAATCCAGCAGCGCCCTCAGATGCTGCGACACCGCCGGCCGGCTGATCGGCAACCCCTCGGACAATTCATTGACGGTGCGTGGCGCCCGGCGCAATTCCTCCAGCAGGAACCTGCGGTTGGGATCGGCAATCGCCGCAAAGGGATCAGGGTTCGCCATGGCCGAACGCTATGGCAAAGCAGCATTTCCGGCAAGTATTTTGTGCGCCGCGGCAATTCTCAGGTGAAGGCGAGGATGCCGTCATAGACGAGCTTCGTGCCCGCGATCAGCGCCATGGAATACATGAAGGGATAGAACACTTCGGGCTTCATGCGCTTGACCATGAAGCCCCCAAAGGCCGTGGCGGCAATTGCAAGCGGTACCAGGGTCGCGGAGATGGTCAGGTTCGTCGTGTCGAGCTGGCCGAGCGCGAAATAGGGGCCGAGCTTGATGAAGTTGAGAATGGCGAAGAACCGCACGGCTGCACCCGTGTAATCGCGCGGCGGCAGTTTGAGCGGCAGGCCATAAACCTGGAAGGGCGCCCCGCCGGCATGGGCGACGAAGCTGCCATAGCCGGAAAGTGTGCCGAAGAAGGCCGCGGGCAGCAGGCGATGCGGCTTCGGTTCGATGATGTGGCCGTGGCGGACGCGCCAGCTGTTGTAGAAGTAGCGCAGCACGAACAGCACGGTGATGAGGCCGATGATGAGGCGTAGCGCATCGCGCGGCACATAGGCCGAGGTGGCCCAGCCGATGGCGATGCCGAGCAGGGCGCCCGGCAGCATCATCTTCAGGAGCTGGCGGTTGTTGTGCTTGCGCCATATCCAGAGCGACACCCAATCCATCACCACGAGAATGGGCAGGAGGATCGCCGCGGCCTGGACCGGCGGCACGGCCATGGCGAGCAGCGGCACGCCCATGAGGGCAAGCGCCTCGCCCATGCCGCCCTTGGTGAGGCCGACGAGAAGCACAGCGGGAATGGCGGCGTAATAGATGGTAGGGTCTATGGACATTGCGGACGGTTGATCCTGTTCGTCCTTCCGTCTATCCGCTTTGTTCTGTTATGACGAGCCTGGCTATCGCAAATCCTAGGAAAGTGCCTTTCATGTCCGATGTCGAAAACCGCTGCCGCCTGGTGCTGATCCTTCCGGAAGGCGATGACCTTTCCGCGCGGGCGGCAATGCTGGAGGGCGCGCTGAAGGGCGGTGACGTGGCGTCGGTCATCCTGCCGCAATACGGCCTCGACGATAGCGCGTTCCAGAAGCACGCGGAAGTGCTGGTGAAGATCGTGCAGGACGCGGGCGCGGCCGCACTCGTTGCCGGCGACACGCGCGTCGCGGGCCGTGCGAAAGCCGACGGCATCCATGTGACCGGCGGACTTGAGGCATTGGCCGAAGCCGTCGAGAAATTCACGCCCAAGCTGATCGTCGGCGGCGGCAATGCCACGGATCGCCACAAGGCGCTGGAAATCGGCGAAATCCAGCCGGACTACATCTTCTTCGGCAAGATCGGCGGCGACATCAAGCCGGAGGCGCATCCCAAGAATGTGGCGCTCGCCGAATGGTGGGCGTCCATGGTGGAAATCCCCTGCATCGTGCTGGGCGGAACGGACCCGCAGTCCGCGCTGGCTGTCGCCGAAAGCGGCGCGGAGTTCGTGGCGCTCGACAAGGCCGTTTTTGCCGAGCCGGCACAGGCGCCCCACATCGTTGCCGCCGTAAATGCACTGCTTGACGAAAAAGCGCCACGGTTTGGGGAATAGTAGCCGCTCATGATCAGGGTCGTCCTTTCGCAAGCTTGCCGTATCGTGCCGGTGGCGCTTCTTGCCGCGGGCGTTTTCACGTGCGCGCCGGCCATTGCGCAGGTCGCGAAGAAAGGGCCTGCGGTTACTGCCGGCGATACCGGAAAGGAAGACCAGCCGGCGGCGGGGACGCAGTCCACAACGCCCGCCGAGAAGGGCGGTCAGGCTGATGGTCCTTCCGGCGGCCTGGGCGTTCTGGACCGCATGGGCGCGGAACTTCCCGACCTGCCAGCGGAAAAGCCTTTCACCGGAAAAGTCGACGAGGCCTATGGCGCCTTCCAGCGTGGCCGATACCTGACGGCGATGGAACTGGCTCTGCCGCGTGCGCAGCTGGGAGACCCGGCCGCGCAAACGCTGGTCGCCGAAATCCTCGACCGCGGTCTTGGCGTGAAGCGCAACCGCGATCAGGCGATGTTCTGGTATGAGCAGGCCGCCAATGGCGGCGACCCGACCGGCATGTTCAAATATGCGGTGCTCCTGATGGAGCGCTCGCGCTCGAAGGAGGATCGCAAGAAGGCCGACGAGCTGATGAAGAAGGCGGCCGATCTCGGCAATGCGTCGGCGCAATTCAACTACGCGCAGGTCCTCGTGGCCGACAGTCCGGGCGAGAAGGGTCTGCGCGAGGCTATGCCCTATTATGAGAAATCGGCCGAGCAGGGCATCGCGGACGCACAATATGCGCTGTCGCAGATTTATATCAGCCTGAAGGACCTGCCGGAAGAAAAGACCAGGCGTGCCCGCGAATGGCTGTTGCGGGCCGCGCGCGCCGGTTACGATACCGCGCAGCTCGACCTCGGCATGTGGCTGGTGAACGGCACGGCCGGCGAGCGGGATTACGAGGCCGGTTTCAACTGGCTGAAGCGGGCCGCCGAAGGCGGCAACGCCGTTGCCCAGAGCAAGCTCGCCCAGCTCTATATCCACGCCATCGGTACGAAATCCGATCCCGTCGAGGCGGCGAAGTGGTTCGTTTTGGCGCGCCGCGCGGGGCTGAGCGACCCCTCCCTGGAGGACTTCTATCTGGGTCTTGAAGAGTCGCAGCAGAAGGCGGCGATTACGGCCGCCAACAAGTTCCGCACCGGGTCCTGAGCGGTCCCGTTTACCCTGTTGCACGATCGGTTCCCCTGCTTTGCGTGCCGTGCAGAGGCTGGAGGCTTGAAACTTCGGGGGATTTGTGGTCTTGAGGCCCCACATCCGGTCCCGGTACATTTTCGCGCTGCGGCTTTTGCCGCCCGATGCGCCGGACATTCCCGAAGGACATTCATTTCATGGCACGTTCCGCTCTTCTCAACGTCATGGTTCAGGCCGCCTTCAAGGCCGGCAAGTCGCTCGCACGCGATTTCGGTGAGGTGCAGAACCTGCAGGTTTCGCTGAAAGGGCCGGGCGACTACGTCTCGCAGGCCGACCGCAAGGCTGAAAAGCTCATCCGCGAGGAGCTGATGAAGGCCCGCCCGACCTACGGTTTCCTCGGTGAGGAATCCGAGGAGATCATCGGCACGGACGGCGCGCATCGCTGGATCGTCGATCCGCTCGACGGCACGACGAACTTCCTGCACGGCATTCCCTTCTTCGCGATTTCGATCGCGCTCGAGCGCAACGGCGAGATCGTCGCGGGCGTCGTGCTGAACCCCGGCACGGACGAGCTCTTCACCGCCGAGCGCGGCGGCGGCGCCTTCCTCAACGATCGCCGCCTGCGCGTTGCGGCCCGCAAGAACCTGTCGGATGCCGTCATCGGCTGCGGCATCCCGCATCTGGGCGACGTCAACCACGGCAAGTTCCTCATCGAGCTGCGCCATGTGATGGGCGAAGTCGCCGGCGTGCGCCGCCTTGGCTCTGCCTCGCTCGATCTCGCCTATGTGGCGGCCGGGCGTTTCGACGGTTTCTGGGAGCGCGACCTCATGCCGTGGGACATCGCCGCCAGCGTTCTCCTGATTCGCGAAGCCGGCGGTTATGCAACCGATCTCGACGGCAGCAACGCCGTGCTGGCGAGCGGCACTGTCGTCGCGGGCAACGAATATATCCACAAGGCGCTGCGCGAGGTCGTGCAGCGGCCCGTACCGGCACGCTGACGGGTGAAACACGCGGTGCAGGAATGCACCGCTGTTGCCGCCAAGCCCTTCAATTCGGCTCAATCTTCCACTAGTCTCCGCCCCGACGAGGAAGCGGAGATGCGACTATATGGCTAAGCTGGCGCTGTCGGGCTGGGGCGGAAGCGACGAGACCGGGCACGACGACCCGCACAAACTCTCAAGCCCCATGGCCTTCTTCTGGACGATGGTGATCTTCCTCATCATCGTCGGTTTCGTGGCCGCCATCCTCTTCCGGCAGGCGCAGACGGCGTTCCTCAGCAATCCCGGTCTCAACGGCCTTATCCTCGGCGTCCTGCTGATCGGTATCCTGCTGGTGTTCAATCATGTGCTGGCGCTGCGGCCGGAGGTGCGCTGGTTCAACTCCTTCCGTGCGGCCGGCAGCGCGGAGAAGGTCGGGCGCGATCCGGTGCTGCTGGCGCCGATGCGCGCACTGATCGGCCGCCGTCATTCGATGACGCTGTCGACCACGACCCTGCGCTCCATTCTCGATTCCATCGCCACGCGCCTCGATGAATCCCGCGATACCTCGCGCTACCTCATCGGCCTGCTCGTCTTCCTCGGTCTTCTCGGCACGTTCTGGGGCCTTCTCGGCACGATCGGCTCGATCAGCTCGGTGATCCAGTCGCTCGATGCCGGCGGCGGTACGGCGAACGACATTCTCAATGCCTTGAAGGAGGGGCTGTCCGCGCCGCTCCAGGGCATGGGCACCGCCTTCTCCACGTCGCTGTTCGGCCTGTCCTCCTCGCTGGTGCTCGGCTTCCTCGACCTTCAGGCCGGCCGCGCGCAGAACCGCTTCTACACGGAGCTGGAAAACTGGCTCTCGTCCGTGACCGATGTCGGCTCCGAACATCAGCCGATTGCCGGCGCGCTCGAAGCCTCATCCTCGGCCGACGTGCAGGCGCTGGCCGAACAGATCCTCAAGCTCGCGCAGGATGGCGGCGGCAGCCGTTCGACGGCGGCGATGGCAAGTCTCGCCGAGGGCATTCAGGGCCTCGTGAAGAACATGCGCAGCGAGCAGCAGATGCTGCGGGACTGGATCGAGGCGCAGCAGGAGGAATCGAAGGCGCTGCGCCGCACGCTCGACCGCCTCGTCGCGCGCACGGCCGAGAAGGCTGAAAAAGCCAAGATTCCAGGGGGCGAATAGACATGGCGCTCGCCCGAAACAGGCGCAGCCAACGCACGGTGGATTACTGGCCGGGCTTCGTCGATGCCCTGTCGACGCTGCTGCTCGCCATCATGTTCCTGCTCACCGTTTTCGTGCTGGCGCAGTTCTTTCTCAGCCGCGAGATTTCCGGCAAGGACGACGTGCTCAACCGGCTGACGAGCCAGATCAACGAGCTGACACAGCTTCTGGCGCTGGAGAAGAGCGGCAAGCAGGACCTCGAGGATGCGCTGGCCAATCTCCAGGTCTCCCTTGCCCAATCGGAAAGCGACCGCACGCGCCTTCAGCAGCTGCTCGACAGCGGCGCCGGCGCCTCCGATGCGGCGAGCGCCCGTGCGACGACGCTCGAAGGCGAGCTGGATGCGGAAAAGCAGGTGTCCGCCCGTGCGATGAGCCAGATCGAACTGCTCAACCAGCAGATCGCCGCCCTGCGCAGCCAGATCGCCGCCGTCGAGGAGGCGTTGCAGGCGTCGGAAGCGAAGGATCAGTCATCGCAGGCAAAGATCGCCGATCTCGGCCGTCGCCTGAACGTGGCGCTGGCGCAGCGCGTGCAGGAACTCAACCGCTACCGTTCGGACTTCTTCGGCCGGCTGCGGGAAATCCTGTCGGACCGCGAGAACATCCGCATCGTCGGCGACCGTTTCGTGTTCCAGTCCGAGGTGTTGTTCCCTTCGGGCGGCAGCGATCTCAACGAGGAGGGGCAGGTGGAGATGCGCAAGCTGGCCGCCGCCCTGCTCGATCTCGCGCGGGAGATCCCGCCGGAGATCAACTGGGTGCTGCGGGTCGACGGCCACACGGACAATGTGCCGCTTTCCGGGACGGGACGGTATCGCGACAATTGGGAACTGTCGTCTGCCCGCGCCACGTCGGTGGTGAAGTTCCTCATTGCCAACGGCGTGCCGGCCAACCGGCTGGTGGCCGCGGGCTTCGGCGAGTTCCAGCCGATCGCCGAGGGCGACGATACCACCGCGCGCGCCACCAACCGGCGCATCGAACTCAAGCTGACGGAGAAGTAGCGGCCGGCATCTTTGGGTGCCGACCCGATGGTTCAGGCCGTCGCGGTCAGCTCGCGGCGCGCGCTTCGCCCAGGAAGGCCTGGCCGCCGTGGTCGAACTGCAGCCGGGCGAGACGGGCGTAAAGTCCGCCCTGCTGGATCAGCGACTGGTGCGTTCCCTCTTCCACCAGGCGGCCGCCATCCATGACGAGGATACGGTCGGCCTTCAGCACGGTGGCGAGACGATGCGCGATGACAATGGTGGTGCGCTTGCCCATCTGCCCGTCCAGGGCGCGCTGCACCAACGTCTCGCTTTCCGCGTCAAGGGCGGAGGTGGCTTCGTCGAGCAGCAGGAGCGGTGCGTCCTTGAGGATGGCGCGGGCGATGGCGATACGCTGGCGCTGGCCGCCGGAGAGCGTCACGCCGCGTTCGCCGACCATGGTATCGTAACCCCTGTCGAGGCGCGCAATGAACTCCTCGGCCTGAGCGGCGCGGGCGGCGGCATGGATCGCGTCGTCGCTGACATCAGGCATGCCGAATGCGATGTTGTCGCGGATCGATGCGGCAAAGATCGTGACATCCTGCGGCACGAGCGCCATGCGGCGGCGGATTTCTTCCGGATCGGCGGCGCGCAGGTCCACGCCATCGAGCAGGACGCTGCCGAAATCGGGATCGTAGAAGCGCTCGACCAGCGACAGGATCGTGCTCTTGCCGGCACCCGAAGGGCCGACGACCGCGACGGTCTCACCCGGCTTCACCGCGAAGGAAAGGCCGTTCAGGCTGCGGTAGCCCGGCCGGGCCGGATAGGAGAAGTGCACATCCCGGAAGGCCAGTTCGCCGCGTGCGGGCACCGGCAGTGCAACCGGATTGGCGGGTGCCGTGATGGCCGGCTGTTCCTCCAGCAATTCGGTCAGGCGTTCGGCCGCACCGGCGGCCTGCGAGAGTTCACCCCAGACTTCCGAGAGCGCGCCGAGGCTGCCGGCGGCGAAGACGGCATAAAGCAGGAACTGGCCGAGCGTGCCGGCCGACAGCGTGCCCGCCAGCACATCGCGCGCGCCGAACCACAGCACGGCGACGACCGAACCGAAGATCATGGCGATGGCGAAGCCGGTCAGAAGCGAGCGGGCGCGGATGGCGCTGCGGGCCGCTTCATAGGCGCTTTCCACCTCGCCGAAGAAGCGGGCGCGGGCCGCATTCTCTGCATTGAAGGCCTGGAGCGTGCGCGTCGCACCGATCGCCTCGCCGGCATAGGCGGATGCGCTGGCAAGCGTATCCTGCGCCTCGCGCGAGCGGCGGCGCACCGAGCGGCCGAAGGCTACGAGCGGAAAGACGATGACCGGAATGGCCGCGATGACCAGGCTCGACAGCTTCGGGCTGGTATAGACCATCATGGCGACGGCCCCGAGACAGAGGATAAGGTTGCGCAGGGCGACGGATGCGGTGGCGCCGACGGCGGACTTGATCTGCGTGGTGTCGGCCGTCAGCCGCGAAACGATCTCGCCGGATTGGTTGACGTCGAAGAAGGCCGGGGAAAGCTTCGTCACATGGGCGAAGACGTCGCGGCGCAAGTCGGCGACGATGCGTTCGCCAAGCGTGATGACGAAGTAGTATCGCAGGCCGCTGGCCAAGGCCAGCAGGCCGGCCAGCACGAAGAGCATCGAGAAGTAGGTGTTGATGAACCCGGCATCGGCGCCCGAAAAACCGTTGTCGATCATGCGGCGCACGGCGATCGGCAAGACCAGCGTCGTGACGGCCGCCAGCACGAGGGCGACCAGCGCGCCGCCGACGAGGCCACGATAACGACCGATATAGGGAGCAAGCCTGCCCAGCGGACGAATATTGCGACGCGCGGTTTTCTGTGCCGCGTTTGTCTCTCTGTCTGTGGACACCATACCCCCGTTTCCAGTGCCTGGCGGCACGAATTCTCTTTCGGCTCTTGTTATCCAGACGGCCTTCATGTATAGGCTCGCCATCGAATTGGGAAGCCGTAGGTCTAGCCGACTGCGGCTTCATTTACGTCTTTGGCTCCGCTGTCGCAATGCGTTGCGACAAATGGCCCCCGGAACAAGCAGGAAGAGTGTCATGAAGGCTGATATCCATCCCGACTACCACGTCATCAAGGTCGTCATGACCGATGGCACCGAGTACGAAACCCGCTCGACCTGGGGTTCGGAAGGCGCCACGATGAACCTCGAAATCGATCCGAAGTCGCACCCGGCCTGGACCGGCGGCAACCAGCAGATGCTGGACCGTGGCGGCCGCGTTTCCAAGTTCAAGAAGCGCTTCGAAGGCCTCGGCCTCTAATCTGCCCTTCGCGGACGGTTTTGAAGAACCCGGCTTCGGCCGGGTTTTTTGTTGTCTGCTGTTCGGCGCTGCCCCTCACCTGCCTGCCGGCATCCTCTCCCCGCAAGCGGGGCGAGGAGGGCAGGGCGCACCGTTTTCCTGCATTCTCAGGCTGGAGGAGAACGGTGCAACATCCCCTTCTCCCCGCTTGCGGGGAGAAGGTCCCGGCAGGGGATGAGGGGCTGCAACACGCAATACAGACAAAAAAACCCGGCCGAAGCCGGGTTATCATGCGTTCACCTGCGCCGTCTTCAGCTGTTGCCGAAGGCCGTCTGCAGCAGGTTGAGCTGGGCCTGGACGCTGTTCTGGTTGTCCGGCTGGAAGGTCTGGACATCTTCAGGACGGTAGATTTCGCGGTCGAGCAGGGCGATGCGGTTCTGCAGGCGAAGCGAGCGCTCGATCAGGTCGCGGAAGGCTTCGGGCAGGTCGTTCCAGCCGGGGGCGGTCTTGTCGACGTTGAAGCTGTCGAGGCGGACCTTGCTCTTCTCCGACAGGATCTGGTCGCGGCTCATCTCGCCATTGTTGACCGCACGCTGGAGCAGCAGCCAGGAGGCCATCTGCATCAGGCGTGTCGTGAGGCGCATCGATTCCGCTGCGTATAGCACCGAAGCCATCCGCGGCAGGACCTTGGAAGCCTGGCGACCGACACCGTCAAGATAGCTCGCGGTTTCCTCGACAAGACCCATGCCCTCGGCATAGATGGACTTGAACTGTGCGGACGACGCAACATGGCCAGCGAAGCTGACGGTATTCAATCCTCTTTCGGACATGGTTCTTTCCCTGTTGAACGCATCACTTGCAGGTAACGGCAGGTCGGACGCTGGTGTTCCAGCTCTTCGTTCCATGGCGTAAGGATGATCTCTTAGCCTACTTCGCGCAAGGGTATTCTTAAGAAAGGGTTAATCTCCACAATTGTTTCCGGACACTTTGCGGCGGCTTTGCGGCAAACAAAAAAAGAGCCGCGAAAAGCGGCTCTCAAGGTAAAACAGGGAGAAAATCAGACCGATTCGCCAAGCGGTGAAAATGTCTGAACCCGGAAGGACCGGATGGGCAAGTAATAGGCTGTAAGGCTTAATGTCCGGTTAACTTTGTTCCAGCTTTGCCGATAACTGTGCCTTTTCGGCCAGGGTGCGACGATTGCTGCCTATCGGAACAGGTTTTCGGCCGCCGAACGGCTGGCATCCTTCTTCTGCCGCTCCGCTTCCAGCCGGGTGATTTCCTGCTTCAGCAGGTCGATTCGCACCGTCAGTTCATCCACCGAAAGCAGCGACAGGTCGCTGCCGATCTCGTGCGCGATCTTTTTCTTGGGGCGGTCGTCGTCGAAGAGGCTCATGCGGTCTGCTCCTCCTGGGGCGCGTCGGTGCCGGCCTGCACGGGCGGCAGGGCGCGTGGCGACAACTGCAGGCTTTCCGGCGTGGTCATCGTGCCGGGGTTGATGGTGGTGTAGGCGTCGCGCATGTCGGCCGGCAGGGCGGCGCGGCGACGGCTGCGCAGGATCGCATAGGCGGTGATCAGGATGTGGGCGCAGCAGGTGACGGCGAAAAGGGCATAGGGGCCGACGGCCGACATGATCGGGCCGCCGATGGTCGGGCCGATGATCGTGCCGACGCCATAGAGCAGGAGCAGACCGCCGGAGACCTTCACGAAATCCTCGGCGCTGGCAAAGTCGTTGGCGTGCGAGACCGCGATGGGATAGAGCGCGTTCGCCATGGCGCCGTAAAGTGCCGTCAGCACGAGCAGGAGCGTGACGGAGGCCGGCTGGAAGACGAAGATGGCAAACCCGGCGCCGGCGGCGATCGCCGAGAGCACGGCGAGCACGATGCGGCGGTCGACGCGATCGGAAATGCGGCCGGCCGGCAGCTGCATGATCGCGCCGGCGAAGATGGCGACGCTCATCATGATGGCGATGGTGCCGGACGTCAGGCCCGCATTGGCGCCGAAGACCGCGCCGAGCGTGCCGAAGGCCCCGTTGGCGATGCCGATCAGCACGATACCGACGCAGGCGATGGGCGATGTGCGGTACAGGGCGGGGATATCGAGCCTGACCTGCTTCAGCGGCTGCGGCGATGCCGCGGTGGAGAGCGTCGTCGGCAGCATGGCCAGGCAGTAGAGGATGCCGGCGAACATGAAGAGCATCGGCGTCGTCACGTCGCCGAGCGCGACGGTCATCTGGCCGCCGACGGTGCCGACCAGGGTGATGGCGATGTAGAGGGAGAAGATGAGGCCGCGGCTCTCGTTCGTGGCGCGCTCGTTCAGCCAGCTCTCGATGATCATCGACGTGCCGGCAATCGAAAAGCCGGTGACGGCGCGCAGCGCGATCCACCAGACGGGGTCGACGAGCATGCCGGTCAGCAGCGCGATGATGGCGATGAGCGAGGCGAAGCCCGAAAAAGCACGGACATGGCCGATGCGTTTCACCACCGTCGGCGCCAGCAGGCAGCCCAGCACGAAGCCCGTTGCCCAAGACGTACCCAGAAGGCCGAGCATGGTCGTCTCATATCCCTCGAAAGCACCACGCATCGGCAGGAGCAGGCCGTGCAGGCCGTTGCCGAGGAAGAGGAACAGGGTGCCCATCAGAAGCGAGAAGACGGATATGAGGTTTTTTCGCATGAGCTCTTCACAAATTCATCGATAGCAAAGCAATAGCGCACCTGTTGCTGATTGCCAGATGCAAAGACGGCGGCGGGGCGAATTTGACCCTACCGGCTGATCGCTTGGAAAAGTGTCTGAGGTGTGACAGGAAGAGACAAGAAAGGCCGCCATGTCGAAAATCCTGCCAGCACTTCTTCTCGCCGTCATGCTGCTTCATGTCATCCGGCCGCTCGGCCTGCCGGGGCTGCGTCGGCGTGCGGATTTCTGGAAGATCGCGGTGGGCGCCATCGCCCTGATGATGCTGACAGTTCTCATCCGCCCCTGAAACGCAAAAGGGCCACCCGAAGGTGGCCCCCATGAGGTTTGGTCCGGTGCGGACCCGAGCCTTGCGGCTCGAAGGAAGGCGGGATCAGAACGAGGGCTGCCTCGTTTCGTTCACCACAATTCCCATGCCCGAAGCCAAGACCGAAATCTCATTAGACATTGGATCACCTTCCTTTCTGTTCGTTGACGATAACAGCAATGTAGGTGATCCGGCGCGCTACACAAGCCCTTCTGGTTATTTCTGCTGATTGAGCACGTCGACGCCAGGAAGCGGCTTGCCTTCCATCCATTCCAGGAACGCCCCGCCGGCCGTCGAGACATAGGTGAAGTCGTCGGCGACGCCGGCATGGTTGAGGGCAGCCACGGTATCGCCGCCACCGGCGACGGAAACGAGCTTGCCTTCCCGGGTACGGGCGGCGGCATGTTTGGCGGCAGCCACCGTGGCGGTGTCGAAGGGGGCGATCTCGAAGGCGCCGAGCGGACCGTTCCAGACCAGCGTCGAGGCGCGCGAAATCCAGGCATTGACGGCTTCGATGGTCTTTGGACCGACGTCGAGCATCATCGCGTCCGCCGGGATCGCGCTGACATCGACGACCTCGTTTTCGGCATTGGCCTTGAATTCGCGGGCGACGACGCCGTCTTCGGGCAGCACGATGGCGCAGCCGGCGCCCGCAGCCTCGATCATGATCTGCTTGGCGGTGTCAGCGAGGTCATGTTCGCAGAGCGACTTGCCGACATCCGTGCCGCGGGCGGCGAGGAAGGTGTTCGCCATGCCGCCGCCGATGACCAGCGCGTCGACCTTCTTCACGAGGTTCATGAGCAGGTCGATCTTGGTGGAGACCTTCGCGCCGCCGACGATGGCGACGACGGGCCGGTTCGGATTGCCGAGACCCTTTTCGAGCGCTTCCAGTTCGGCCTGCATCGTGCGGCCGGCATAGGCGGGCAGAAGATGGGCGAGGCCCTCGGTCGAGGAATGGGCGCGATGCGCGGCGGAGAAGGCGTCGTTGACGTAGATGTCGCCATTGGCGGCGAGGGCGGCGGTGAAGTCCGGGTTGTTCTTCTCCTCGCCCTTGTGGAAGCGGGTGTTTTCCAGAAGCAGGATGTCGCCGTTGTCGAGCGCTGCGATGGCGGATGCAGCGGCATCGCCGATGCAGTCGGATGCGAAGGCGACGGTCGTGCCGAGAACCTCGTTCACCGCCGGCAGGATCTGCTTCAGCGACATGTCGGCGACC
Source organism: Shinella sp. AETb1-6 (assembly GCF_009826875.1). Classification (NCBI taxonomy): domain Bacteria; kingdom Pseudomonadati; phylum Pseudomonadota; class Alphaproteobacteria; order Hyphomicrobiales; family Rhizobiaceae; genus Shinella; species Shinella sp. AETb1-6. Next base: position 182,146 of record NZ_WUMM01000007.1, read on the forward strand.
ACCTCGCCCTTCGGGCGGCCGAAATGCGCCAGCAGGATAACCTTCGCGCCCTTCTTCGACAGTTCGAGGATGGTGGGCGCGACGCGCTCGATGCGGGTGGCATCGGTGACCTTGCCGTCCTTGACCGGCACGTTGAGATCGACGCGGACGAGCACGCGCTTGCCGGCGATGTCGGTGAGGTTGTCGAGGGTCTTGAAGGTCATGGGAGGGCTCCCGTCAGAGTCTTGCGAATAGGGTGGGATAGTCGGTCACGAAGCCGTCTGCATCGACGGGCAATTCCGCTTGGAAGGTCCGGTCATCGGCCTGGTAGAGGTAACGTCGTGCCGGGTCGAGGCACGTATAGTTCTGCCCGTCCGGAAACGGAGAAAACGTGTCGAACGGCACATAGACCATTTTCAGCCGCACTGTTCCGGCTTCGGGGGCAAGCCCCAGCCGGCGGATCGGCAGGGTGTTGGTGAAGGGCGTTCCCGCCAGATCGATATCGATGCAGCCGTCGAAGGCCGCAAGCGGTTCGCCGCTTTCGCTTCGCCACCGGCCTTCGCCGTCAGAAGTCATCGCAACGCCGCTGCCGTCCGTCTCCTCCACGCGAAAGGAACGCACGCGCCAGCCAGCGTCGAGATCGATACGATAGTGCACGCCATAAAGACGCCCGTCGCCGCGGTCGCCGATAACGGCACTTTCGGCGCGGATGCCGCCTTCGACGGCACGCACGGTCAGATGTTCCAGCCCCTCGCCCTCCAACGGACGCCAGCGGACCGTCTTCAAGGTGAGGGGCGGAAACATGATGAGCGTCCTTAGATCAGCTTCGCGAAGGCGACAGCCGTGTCGGACATGCGGTTCGAGAAGCCCCATTCGTTGTCGTACCACGCCAGGATACGAACGAACTTGCCTTCGAGGACCTTCGTCTGGTCCGTCGCGAAGATCGACGAGTGGCTGTCGTGGTTGAAGTCCTTCGAGACGAGCGGCTCGTCGGTGTAGCCGAGAATGCCCTTCAGCTTGCCGTTGGAGGCAGCCTTGATGGCTTCGTTGATCTCGGCGGCCGTCGTGTCGCGCTTGGCGACGAACTTGAAGTCGACGACGGAGACGTTCGGCGTGGGAACGCGGATCGAGGTGCCGTCGAGCTTGCCTTTGAGGTGCGGCAGGACGAGGCCGACAGCCTTTGCAGCGCCCGTCGAAGTCGGGATCATCGAAAGGGCGGCAGCGCGGGCGCGGTACAGATCCTTGTGCATCTGGTCGAGCGACGGCTGGTCGTTGGTGTAGGAGTGGATAGTCGTCATGAAGCCGTGGTCGATGCCGACGAGGTCGTCGATGACCTTCACGACGGGCACGAGGCAGTTCGTCGTGCACGAGGCGTTGGAGATGACGAGGTGATCCTTCGTCAGCTGGTCATCGTTGACGCCGTAGACGACGGTCAGGTCGGCGCCGTCGGCCGGAGCCGAGACGATGACGCGCTTGGCGCCGGCCGTCAGGTGAGCGGCGGCCTTGTCGCGGGCGGTGAAGATGCCCGTGCATTCCATGGCGATGTCGACGCCCATGGCGCCGTGCGGCAGCGTCGCCGGATCCTTGATGGCGGTCACCTTGATCGGCTTGCCGCCGCCGACGGTGATCGTGTCGCCGTCGACCTTCACTTCAGCCGGGAAACGGCCGTGGATGGAATCGTAGCGCAGGAGGTGCGCGTTGGTCTCGACCGGGCCCAGATCGTTGATCGCCACGACCTCGATGTCGGTGCGGCCGGATTCGACGATGGCGCGCAGGATGTTGCGGCCGATGCGGCCGAAGCCGTTGATGGCAACTTTCACAGTCATTTGGGGTCTCTCCCTATGGATAAACGTTTTGGCGGTGAGAGGCGCGGCGGGGCCGCGCCCTCGTGCACTCAACCGAGCTTGGCTTCCGCGGCGGCGACGACAGCTTCCGGCGTGATGCCGAAATGCTTGTAGAGCTCCTTGTAGGGGCCCGATGCGCCGAAGGAGGACATGCCGATGAAGGTGCCATCCGAACCGATGAAGTAATCCCAGCCCTGGCGGATGCCGGCTTCGACGGCGATCTTGACCGGCGAGTTGCCGATAACGGCCTTCTGGTAGGCCTCCGGCTGCTCGGCGAAGAGCTCGAAGCAGGGGACGGAGACGACGCGGGTCGAGATGCCCTTGGCCGTGAGCGCCTGCTCGGCCTTCACCGCGATCTCAACTTCCGAGCCGGATGCGAAGATCGTCACCTGGGCGTCGCTGGCCGACACGAGGTCATAGGCGCCGCGCGCGCAGAGGTTTTCCTCTTCGTATTCCAGACGGACCGGCATCAGGTTCTGGCGGGTCAGCGCCAGACCCGACGGGCGGTTGTGGCTTTCAAGCGCCAGCTGCCAGCACTCCGCCGTTTCCGTGGCATCGGCCGGACGGAACATCAGCAGGTTCGGAATGGCGCGCAGTGCAGCCATCTGCTCGACCGGCTGGTGGGTCGGGCCGTCTTCGCCCAGGCCGATGGAATCGTGGGTCAGGACGTGGATGACGCGGATGCCCATCAGCGCGGCGAGGCGGATCGACGGACGGCAATAGTCCGAGAAGATCAGGAAGCCGCCGGAATAAGGGATCAGGCCGCCATGCAGCGCGATACCGTTCATCGCCGCGGCCATGCCGTGCTCGCGGATGCCGTAGTGGATGTAACGGCCCGAGAAATCGGTCGGGGTGATCGACTTGGTCTGGCTCGTCTTGGTGTTGTTCGAGCCGGTCAGGTCGGCCGAGCCGCCGATCGTTTCCGGGAGAACGCCGTTGATGACTTCGAGCGCATCTTCCGAAGCCTTGCGGGTCGCCGGGTTCGGCTTCGTTTCGGCAAGCTTCTTCTTGTAGGCGGCGATTGCGGAATCGAGGCTGCCTTCAAGCTCGCCGGCAAAGCGGCGGACGAACTGGGCCTTCTTTTCGGTATCCGTCTTTTCCAGACGGGCTTCCCACTCCTTGTGCGCCTTGGCGGAGCGGAGGCCGGCGAGACGCCAGGCATCGAGCACGTCGGAGGGAACCACGAAGGCTTCCGCTTCCCAGTTCAGCGCCTTGCGGGTGGCGGCGATTTCTTCCGCGCCGAGCGGCGAACCGTGCACCTTGTGCGTGCCGGCCTTGTTGGGCGCGCCGAAGCCGATGGTCGTCTTGCAGGCGATCATCGTGGGCTTGTCGGACTTGTGGGCTTCCTCGATGGCGGCGGCAATCGCGTCCGGATCATGGCCGTCGACCGCGATCGTGTGCCATTGGCTCGCACGGAAGCGGGCGTGCTGGTCGGTCGAATCGGCCATGGAGATCGGGCCGTCGATCGAGATGTTGTTGTCATCCCAGAACACGATCAGCTTGTTGAGCTTCAGGTGGCCTGCGAGGGAGATTGCTTCCTGGCTGATACCTTCCATGAGGCAGCCGTCACCGACGAGCGCGTAGGTGTAGTGCTCCATCAGGTCCGAGCCGAACTCGTCGCGCAGCTTGCGCTCGGCGATCGCCATGCCGACGGCATTGGCGATGCCCTGGCCGAGTGGGCCGGTCGTCGTTTCGATGCCGGCGGCGTGGCCGTATTCCGGGTGGCCGGCGGTCTTGGCGCCGAGCTGGCGGAAGTTCTTGATCTCGTCGATCGTGATGTCCTCGTAGCCCGTCAGATAGAGCAGCGAATAGAGGAGCATCGAGCCGTGGCCGGCCGACAGGACGAAACGGTCGCGGTTCGGCCAGTGCGGGGTCTTCGGATCGAAGGAGAGAAAGCGGGTGAAAAGAACCGTTGCGATGTCTGCTGCGCCCATGGGAAGGCCGGGGTGGCCGGAGTTCGCCTTTTCCACGGCATCCATGGAAAGGAAGCGAATTGCGTTCGCCATCCGGTCGTGTTTTTCGCGAGAGATCATGACTGTTCCGTATTCTTCGGGGTGTCAGGGCCGGTGTCCCTGAGGGGCGCCGGTTGGAAGCGGCTGACACATAGCAGGTGCACCGTCTAAGTCAACGAATTCGGCGGTTCCTGCGGCCTTTGAGCGCCGAATCCGCCGGGTTTTTTGGCGTTTTCGGGCGAGGTGGAACGCCACCATGCACCATAGGTCGCGAAGCTGATCCACAGCGGCTTTCCGGCGGGTGCGCCCGCGCTGTTGACGCTCTGCCCCGCAGTTGAATACTGTCAATGCGTGGGAACCGGCGCCGGCGGCGGCGATTCGTGTTTTTTGAGAGTGCCGGTGAAGGCTTTATGACACACGGGGAAACAGTCAGGGCTGCAATCGAGGAGCTTCGCAAGGCGCTTGGCAGTCTCGAGAATGCGCTCGACATGCGCTTTGACCGTGAACGGGAACACGGCGAGGTGGAGGGCGAGGTGCGGCGTGTCAATGCCGACCGTTCGCGGCTTGCCCAGGAGCTGGACCAGTCCGAATTCCGCGCCAACCGGCTGGAAGAGGTCAACCGCGAGGTCTCCCGCCGTCTCGTCACGGCGATGGAGACCATCCGCGCCGTGCTCGACCGTTAGGCGCAACAGAAAGAATCCGCATGGCTCAGGTAACCGTTCAGATCGATGGCAAGGCCTATCGCATGGCATGCGAGGAGGGGCAGGAGTCCCACCTGGAAGACCTCGCCGCCGGGTTCGATCGCTATGTCGGGCACCTCAAGGCGCAGTTCGGCGAGATCGGCGATCTGCGCATCACCGTCATGGCCGGCATCATGGTCATGGATGAACTGAACGACGTGACCCGCCGGCTTGAAACGATCGAGAAAGAAACCGAGCAACTGCGCAGCGGCCGCGAAGGCGTGCTGGTCGAGGTCTCGCGCAGCGAAGAGGCGATCGCCCAGGCGCTCGGCGAACTCACCAACCAGATCCAGGGCATGGCGGCAAAGCTCAACGGCAAGCCGCAGGTCAACTGATCCGGACGCAGTTTTTCGTTTCAGCCGGCCAACGCCTGGTCGATTGCCACTGGCGAAGACGCTGCTTTCGGCCTATATGTCATGAGCGATCTGCGCTTCCCGACAGGAACCACAATCCCTGGGGCCATACTCGATCCAACGGGAGCTGTCCCTGACCAGGCTCGTGGGCCTGGACATATGGCGCCCACCTACGTTTGTAGGCACCCAGGATCGTAAATCTCCATCGGTCGCCGCGGATCGCACCTCTCTGTTTTGTCGGCATGCAATGCGCGGCCGGCGCTCGTTCAGCCGCAGGAAGCAACCGGCGTGAAGATCTTGCGCAGCTGGGAAAGCGGCGCGGCGCCGGGATTGGTTTCCCGGTAAACCTCGTTGTCGAACCAGGTGTCGGATGTGCCGATCTCGATGGCGCTGTCCGCCCACCACGGCTTGAAGACGCCGCTGATCAGCTTCATTTTAACCTCACTCGCGCTGACGCTTTCCACCTGCCAGCATCCGTCTCCTTCGCCCTCTTCCGCGCCGGGCAGGAAGCCGTTCGTCTTGGAGTCCCAGTGCTGGGTCTGCCGCACAAAAAGCCCGGGCTTGAATACCGTGTCGGCATGGGCTGCCGATGGCCCGCAAAGGGTAAGAGCAAGGGCGAGTACGCAAGGAGACGGTGTCGTCGGTTTCATGAAAACCCCTTCATGCCATGGCTGGTCAGTCCCCACCTATGGCACGGGCCGCCAAAGTCAAAGCCGAGACAGCCTGGCCCCGCACATGAAAAAGGCCGCCCGTTCGGCGGCCTTTTGGTAGCATCGGCTTGAAGGTTCTCGCTTACGCGGCTGCCTTCAGTTCCTTGTCGATCATGGCGCGCAGTCCGCCGAGGTCCTTTGCAAAGGCGCGGATGCCTTCGGAGAGCTTGTCGGTCGCCATGGCGTCTTCGTTCAGCATCCAGCGGAAGGTCTTCTCGTCGATCTTGATCGGCGAGACCTTGGCGGCCTTTTCCGGCGAAAGCTTGCGCTCCAGCGTGCCTTCGGCGGCGTCCAGCTCCTCGAGCAGGGCCGGGCTGATCGTCAGGCGATCGCAGCCGGCCAGCGCCTCGATTTCGCCGGTGTTGCGGAAGGAGGCGCCCATGACGATCGTGTTGATGCCGTTGGACTTGTAATAGTCGTAGATCGAGCGGACCGACAGCACGCCCGGATCTTCTTCGGCCGTGAAGGTCTTGCCCGATGCCTTGACGTGCCAGTCGAGGATGCGGCCGACGAAGGGCGAGATGAGGAAGGCGCCGGCATCGGCGCAGGCGATCGCCTGGGCCTTGTTGAAGAGCAGCGTCAGGTTGCAGTCGATGCCGTCCTTCTGGAGAACTTCCGCGGCGCGGATGCCTTCCCAGGTGGAGGCGAGCTTGATGAGGATGCGGTCGCGGGTGATGCCGCGCGCTTCATAGGCCTTGATGATGTCGCGACCCTTGGCAATCGAGGCTTCGGTGTCGAAGGAAAGGTCTGCATCGACCTCGGTCGAAACACGGCCCGGGACGAGCTCGGCCAGTGCCGCGCCGACGGAAATGGCGAGGCGGTCGGCAACTGCCGCCACGACGCCTTCACGATTTCCGCCCTGGGACTGGCCCCAGCGGATCGCTTCTGCGACCGTGTCGGCAAACATCGGCGTGCCGAGCGCCTTGAGGACGATCGTGGGATTGGTGGTGCAATCGACCGGCTTCAGGCGGCGCACGGCTTCGATGTCGCCGGTGTCTGCCACGACGGTCGTCATCGCGCGGAGTTGTTCAAGCTTGGACGTCATATCCGAAATCCCGAAATGGTTGTTGCTGGGTGGCGTTCCAGCGGAACGCCAAACCCTCCTCCATGTTCCTCGTCGGCAAACGCGTGCGGCGACAGTGCTTCCTTTTCCGTCGCCGCGCGTGCCCGCACAACCAATCCGCCGACGGAGTGCCGCCAGCCGATATGAGCGGACTATCATCCGTTGCGGGCAAAAAAGCAAGTACTTTTGCTGATTGTTTTGAACATATGTCGCATTTTGTACGGGACGTGTTATGGTGCCCGCAAGTTGCCAGGCAGCATATGTAATGGCGGAAACGGGAGGCGACGTGGCAAGGCTTCGGCGCGACACACATACGGCCTATTCGGAATCGGCGGCCCTTCGGCTGCGCGCCGCGTGGCTTTATTACAATCAAGGCCTTACCCAGAAGGATGTTGCCGAAAAGATCGGCGTCAGCCGCTCGACGGTCATCCGCATGCTGGACGAGGCGCTGAAGCGCTCGGAAGTTCAGATCTGGATCAACGAGGGCATCGCCGACTGCGTGGAACTGGCCGTGCGGCTCGAAAAGGCCTACGGGCTCGACGAGGCCGTGGTGGTGCCGGCGGCCGATAGCGCGGAGGCGACGGCCAAGAGCGTGGGGCTGGCGCTCGGGCAATTCCTGACCGAGGCGATCCCCGACGACTGTACGGTCGGCGTCGGCTGGGGACGGACGCTGACGGCGTCGCTCGCCAGTTTCCGCCCGGCGCGACGCGAGCGCGTCAAGGTCGTCTCGCTGCTCGGCGGCGTGGTGGAGGCGCACCACATCAACCCGATCGAATACACCTGGCAGCTTGCGAGCCAGCTCGGAGCGGAATGCTACCTGTTCCTCGCGCCGCTGCTCGTGGATTCACGCGAGACCAAACGCAGCCTCATCGAGAAATGCGGCCTGAAGACCCTCTTCGACCTGGCGGAGAACATGGACATCGCCGTCGTCAGCTGCGGCGATATCGGCCCGCGCTCCAGCTCGCTGTCGCGCGACTTCATCGCCCGGCATGAGCTGGAGGAACTGGTCGCGGCAGGGTGCGTCTGCGACACGATGTGCAATTTCCTCGATGCGGAGGGGCGCACGATCGATCATCCGATCCGCGACCGGGTCATGTCGATCGATCTCGATACGGTGAAGAAGGCGCGCCATATCGTGCTCGTCTCGGGCGGCGCGCACAGGGCTCCGGCCATCCGGGCGACGATCCGGCGCGTCGGCTGCAATACGCTCATTACCGACGAGGGTGCGGCGCTCGCCATGCTGCAACTGGCCGAAGACGCGGCGGCCGCCGATATCAAATCAGGTTGAGACGCAGCGCGCGGGTGATAGCGCCCGTTATGTTGCGGGCGCCGAGCTTGTCGGTGGCGCTGCGCATCGCTTCCGCCACGCGCTGCGACGACAGGTCGGTTTCCAGCACGATATCACTCGGGCTCCTGCCGAGGGCGGCGAGCTCGAGACATCTCTTCTCGATTTCCGTCAGTTCGGGGAAAGGGGGGCGGTCGTTCTGCGCAGGCATGAGGCCCGGTTAGAGACTTGGCCTGCCTGCGGAAAGTTCAAACTGTCGCAATGCTTAACGCCTCTCCTCGATCCCGTGCACGTTTGTGCCATTCCGGGACTCGACGTCGCTGCCACGTTTGGCTGGATGAGGGATTTGCCTTTGCGCACTTCCACCTGATAAGGCACGGCAAAATGCTGGAGATACCCGTGACATCTTCCATGACGGCGAAGGAACTGAAGGCGGCGATCCGCAACGAACGGCTGGCCTTGCGCGACGCGATGACGCCGCAGGCGCGTCTCGAAGCGGGACAGGCAATGACCGACCATGCCGGCGAACGTATCCTCTTTGCGCCGGGCGCCGTCATTTCGGGTTTCTGGCCGATTCGCTCGGAAGCGGATATCCGGCCGCTCATGGCGCAGTTGCGCGCGCGGGGCGCCAGGCTTTGCCTGCCGGTCGTGCTCGACCGGGAGACAATCGTGTTTCGCGCGTGGGAACCGGATGCCCCCGTGGTCAAGACGGGCTTCGGCACGACCGGGCCGGGGCCGGAAGCCGCTGTGCTCGAACCCGATATTCTCCTCGTGCCGCTTTCGGCGTTCGACAGGGCGGGCAACCGCATCGGCTACGGCGCCGGTCACTATGACCGCGCCATCGACCGGCTGAAGGCGAAAGGACGGACGCCGAAACTGATCGGCATTGCGTTCGACTGCCAGGAAGTGGCATCAGTACCAGCGGAACCGCACGACGTCCCTCTCGACGCCATTCTCACGGAAAGCGGTCTCCGCACGGTCCAACAGGTTTCTTAAGGCAGTTCGATGCGTTTTCTCTTTCTGGGCGACATGGTGGGCAAGACCGGGCGGACGGCCGTCTGGGAGCGCCTGCCGGGATTGATCAGCGATTTCAAGCTGGATTTCGTCGTCGTCAACGGGGAGAACGCGGCCGGCGGCTTCGGCATCACCGAGGATATCTTCCTCAGCACCATCGATGCCGGTGCCGATGTGGTGACGACCGGCAACCACGTCTGGGACCAGAAGGAGGCGGTGGGCTTTGCGGGCCGGCACGACCAGTTCCTGCGCCCCGCCAATTATCCCGCCGGCACGCCCGGCCGCGGCGCGAACCTCTTCATCGCCCGCAACGGGGCGCGGGTGCTCGTCGCCAACATCATGGGACGCGTCTTCATGCATCCCGAGCTGGACGATCCCTTCACGGCGGGTGAGGCCATCCTCGCATCCTGCCCGCTCGGCGAGCAGGCGGATGCCATCATTTTCGATTTCCATGCGGAAGCGACAAGCGAGAAGCAGTGCTTCGGCCATTTCGTCGATGGCCGCGCCAGCGTCGTCGTCGGTACGCATACGCATGTGCCGACCGCCGACTGCCAGATCCTGAACGGCGGCACGGGTTACCTGTCGGATGCCGGCATGTGCGGCGATTACGATTCGTCGCTCGGCATGGAAAAGGAAGAACCGTTGAACCGGTTCATTTCGAAGATGCCGAAGGGACGGTTCGAGGCCGCGTCCGGCCCTGCCACGATCTGTGGCCTCGCCGTCGAAATCTCTGATCGCACCGGCCTTGCCGAGAAGATCGCACCGCTTCGCCTGGGGCCGCGCCTCAGCGAAACGGTGCCGAGCTTCTGGTAACGTCAGATCATGCGGCGCAGCTGATCGGCTGAACCTTCGTTGAAGCGCAGATGCGCCTTCACGCCGACATCCGGCTCTTCCTCCGGATTGAAGTTCGCCTTGGCGATCTCCCAGCCGAATTTCAGCTTGCTGCCGGTCGAAGCCCAGATCTCGGCATCGTCCATTTCCAGCGCGAGCATGGTCAGCTTCGGGTCGCTCTTGCCGTGGTCGAACCATGCCTCGACGATGGAGCTCCAGTATTCGTCGATCTTCACCGGGTCCTTGCGCACGCTCAGGCGGCCGGCGATGCAGGCATGATAATCGTGATCCTTGCCGACGACGCAGAAATGCGCATGGGCGCCGGGTGTCAGCGCCTTGACGATCTCGGCGTCCGTCCGGGTGAAGAACCAGATCGTCGCCGTCTGGCGATCGAGCTGCGGCGACATCGGCTGCATGTGCATGTGCGCGCCTTCGATGCCGAGCATGCCTGCATGGATCTTGTCGATCTCGTCGAAGAGCTGTTCTTTCGGATTTTCGCGCGCACGGGTGATGTTGGACATGGTGTTCCTCGCAATCGTTGGTCTGTTCCCGCAGAAAACGTGAGGTCCCCTTCGAAGGTTCCGCTCAACGGATTGTGATCGCGCTCCCGCCATCGCGGCCTCGACCTGCGGAAGCGTCGGGCGCATAGTCGCGCCGACCAATGAACGGAGCCGCTCATGCCGCATCTCCTGCTCATTCCGTTGATCGTGGCCGCCGTGTATCTGCTGGCGCCGCGCCCATCCCTCGCCCAGACAGAGACGCCACCGGTCAGCCAGTGCCAGATGATCGCGCGCGCCTTGCCGTCCGTCACCTTCGCCAGCTTCTCCGCCGATCCGGTGCTGAAGGTGCAGGCCAAGGCGGATGAGGAGGTGCGCATTACCTATGTCGGCCATTCGACCTTCTTCATCGAGACGCCCGCGGGCGTGCGGATCGCCACCGATTATAACGGCTGGTATGCGCCGCCGGCGTTGCCGGATGTGGTGACGATGAACAAGGCGCATTCCAGCCACTACACGCTGAACCCTGATCCCGGGATCGACCACGTCCTGCACGGCTGGGACGAGACGTCGGAGAATGGTGCCGACCACGATGTCGTCGTCGGCGATGCCTATATCCGCAATGTGCCCACCGATATCCGGGGCTGGGGCGGCGCGATGGAGCCGAACGGCAATTCCATCTTCATCTTCGAGGTCGCGGGCCTGTGCATCGGCCATCTCGGCCACCTGCATCATGAACTGACGGAAAAGCAGTATGCCGAGATCGGCCGGCTCGACGTCCTCATGGTGCCGGTCGATGGCGGCTTGACCATGGGCGCGGAAAGCATGAGCCGCGTCGTGCAGCGTCTTCGCTCCGCGCTCATTTTGCCCATGCACCGCCGCGGGCCGCCGATCAGCCAGTTCCTCTCGATGTTCGGCAGCGGCTTCGATGCCGTGACCGACGATGACGCCACCGTCACGGTCTCCATCCGCAGCTTGCCGAAGCGGCCGACGATTCATATTCTCTCCGGCGTCTGATGCCGGAGTCGACCCGCATGCGTCTTGTTCTTGCCCTGCCTGCACTGCTGCTTTCGTCGGCCCTCGCCTTCGCAAGCGGTGCGCCGACACCCGTCGGCCCCGCGGGTGATGCCGGCAAGCCGCGCCAGACGGAAACGAAACCGGTGGAAAGGCTGCCGACGCGCGCCTTGGGCGTGGCGGAACATTTCGTCATGCCCTCGGGCAATATCGGTTGCACCTACATTCCCGAGGGCGGGACCGATGTCTATCAGCCGCCCGACGGCGGGCCGGAACTCTCCTGCGATCGTATCGAGCCGAAATATCTGCGTGCGACCCTCGGGCGCAGCGGCAAGGCGATCGTCTCGTCCGATGTCGGCGACCAGGGCTGCTGCAGCGCGGACCGCACCATCGCCTATGGCGAAGTTTGGCGTGGCGGCCCGTTCACCTGCTATTCGGAGCGCACGGGGCTGACCTGCGAGCGCAACGATGGGCATTCCTTCCTGCTCAGCCGGGCCCATGTGCGCGCCGACTGAACCGCCCTCGCTTTGTTCCGTGGCCCTGCTGGACGTGCGGCGGCAATGAAATTATAAGGCGGCATTCCGAAAATCGGGGCGGCAGGCCGGCGCGATACAGCGCCCTTGTGCTCCAGCGTACAGACCGGCGACCGAAACGACGGGCGCCAAACGAGACAGGGGTGCCATGGCTGGCCATTCACAGTTCAAGAATATCATGCACCGCAAGGGTCGGCAGGACGCCGTGCGGTCGAAAATGTTTTCCAAGCTTGCCCGCGAAATCACGGTTGCGGCCAAGACGGGCCTGCCCGACCCGGCGATGAACGCCCGCCTGCGTCTGGCGATCCAGAACGCCAAGGCGCAGTCCATGCCGAAGGACAATATCGAGCGCGCCATCAAGAAGGCCTCGGGCGCCGACAGCGAGAACTACGAAGAAGTCCGCTACGAAGGTTATGGCCCGGGCGGCGTCGCCGTCATCGTCGAGGCGCTGACGGACAACCGCAACCGCACGGCTTCCTCCGTTCGCTCGACCTTCTCCAAGGCTGGCGGCGCGCTGGGTGAAACCGGTTCGGTTTCCTTCTCCTTCGACCGCGTCGGCGAAATCACCTACAAGCTTTCCGTCGGTGATGCCGACGCCGTCATGGAAGCCGCCATCGAGGCCGGCGCCGAGGACGTGACGACGGACGAGGACGGCCACACGATCATCTGCGGTTTCGAGGATATCGGCGACGTCTCCAAGGCGCTGGAAGACAAGCTCGGCGAAGCCGAGACCGTCAAGGCGATCTGGAAGCCGCAGAACACGGTGCCGGTCGACGAGGAAAAGGCGCAGTCGCTGATGAAGCTCATCGACACGCTGGAAGACGATGACGACGTGCAGAACGTCTATTCGAACTTCGAAGTCTCCGACGAAGTCATGGCCAAGCTTTCGGCCTGATCGGATTTTCGATCTCTTCCGTCGCCCCGGGCCGGGCCTGAGGATGACGCAGGGAGCACACAGCAAAAAGGCCGGGTGACGTTGTCCCCCGGCCTTTTGTTATGCCGCCTCGGCCAATTCCCGCTGCGCCTGCGCAAACAGCCGCACCGATTTCAGCCGCGCGTCCATGTCGTAGATCGGCATGGAGATGATCAGTTCGTCCGCCTTGGTCAGATCCAGGAAATCGGCGATGCGCCGGCGGATTTTTTCCGGGCCGCCGACGACGGCATATTGCAGCGTGTGCTCGACATTGATGTGCTCCTGCTCGCTCCAGAAGCCGTCCATGCTGTCCACCGGTGCCGGGAAGGCGCCGGGCGTGCCGCGGCGCAGGCGCACGAAGGATTGCTGCATGGACGTGAAGAGGTAGTCGGCTTCCGCATCCGTATCGGCAGCGGCCCCCATCACGCCCACCATGGCGTGAGGCTTGTCGAGATACTGCGACGGCTCGAAACGCTCGCGGTAGATTTCCAGCGCCGAGAGCAGCATGTCGGGTGCGAAATGCGAGGCGAAGGCGAAGGGCAGACCGAGCATGCCGGCGAGATGCGCCGAATAATGGCTGGAGCCGAGCAGCCAGACGGGCACGTTGCTGCCCGCACCGGGAATGGCGATGACTTTCTGCTCCGGGCTGATCGGCCCCATGAGCTGCATCAGCTCCACGACGTCCTGCGGAAAATTGTTGGAACTGGTTTCGAGATTGCGCCGCAGCGCCTGCGCGGTGCGCATGTCGGTTCCCGGCGCGCGGCCGAGGCCGAGGTCGATACGGTCGGGGAAGAGGGCTGCAAGCGTGCCGAACTGTTCGGCGATGACCAGCGGCGAATGGTTCGGCAGCATGATGCCGCCGGAGCCGACGCGGATTTTCTGCGTGCCGGTGGCGACATGCTGGATGACGAGCGCGGTGGCCGCGCTGGCAATGCCGCGCATGCCGTGATGTTCGGCAAGCCAGAAGCGCTTGTAACCCTGCGCTTCGGCTTCCTGGGCGAGGCGTCGGGAACTGGCCAGCGATTGGGCGACGGTGCCGCCTTCGATGACCGGTGAAAGGTCGAGGATGGAGAAGGGCACCATGATGCAGCCTCATGTAAGGGAATTTGATCGTCCTCCCATGTAGGTTCAGTTTCCTGAAATCCAAGCGACGCTTTCCGAGTTTATGGGAATGGCGTCAATGTTTTTGTTTTGTTCACATTTGGCTGGCAGGGTTCCTCCGAGAGGATTAGGGTTCACCCATGCAGGAAACGATTCGCATCATCGGCATCGATCCGGGGCTTCGCCGCACCGGGTGGGGCGTCATCGAGACACTCGGCAATTCGCTGCGCTTCGTTGCGTCCGGAACCGTGACTTCCGATGGCGACATGGATCTTGCCTCGCGCCTGTGCCAGCTGCATGACGGGCTTTCCGACATCATACACAGTCACCAGCCGCACGAAGCCGCCGTCGAGCAGACCTTCGTCAACAAGGATGCGGTGGCAACGCTGAAACTCGGCCAGGCCCGCGGCATCGCCATGCTGGTGCCGGCCCGTGCCGGCCTGCGCGTCGCCGAATACGCCCCCAATGCGGTCAAGAAGGCGGTGATCGGAGTCGGTCATGGCGAGAAACAGCAGATCCACATGATGCTGAAGGTCCTGATGCCCAAGGCAACCTTCGTGGGCAATGATGCCGCCGACGCGTTGGCCATCGCCATCTGCCACGCGCACAATCGCCAGGGCCTTTCCGGCCGCCTCGCCAAGCTCGTCGGTTGATTTGTTCTTGACTTGTTCCTGTTTGGCGGGTAAGTAATACCGCAGAGGTATTACCATGCGTGTGACGGAAAAAGGTCAGGTGACCATCCCCAAGGAGATCCGCGATCGATTGAATATCGGTCCGGGATCGGAAGTGGATTTCGTGGCGGACGACAAGGGCGCGCGGCTGATCGTCGTCGCGGGTGGCAAGAGTGCGGAGCCGGACGATTTCGAGGCCTGGCTGAAGAGCCGAAGCGGTATCTTCGACACCGGCGGCATGACGACCGACGAATATATGGAATGGCTCCGTGGACCCCGCGATGACCTCGGTTCTGATTGATACGAACATCATCATCGATGTCTTCGGGCTGGAAACGCCGTTCAAGGACTGGTCGTCGCGCACCATTCTCGCGCTCAAGCCGGATGTCCAGTTCGTCCTCTCCCCCATCGTCTGGGCGGAGCTTGCCGGGATGATGGCGAGCGAGGACGCCCTTGCGCAGACGCTTTCACGGCTCAACCCGGTGCGCGAGGCCTTGCCGTTTTCCGCCGCCTACCAGGCGGGGCTGGCGCATCAACGCTATAAGCGGGCCGGCGGACTGCGCGAGCGCACGCTACCGGACTTTCTGATCGGTGCGCACGCCGCGGTGCGGGCCCATCGGCTTCTCACCCGCGATGCCGCCCGTTACCGCAGCTATTTCCCGGCCCTCGACATCATCTCTCCCGAAATCCATCCCTGACGGATCCTTCCATGATCGGCAAACTCAAAGGCACCATCGACGAGATCGGAGAGGATCACGTGGTTCTCGACGTGCACGGGGTGGGCTATGTCGCCCATTGCTCGGCGCGCACGCTCGGCAAGCTCGGTTCGGCCGGCGAGGCGGCTGTCCTGTTCATCGAGACCTATGTGCGCGAGGATCAGTTCCGGCTTTTCGGCTTCCTGACGGCGCTGGAGCGGGAATGGTTCCGCCTGTTGCAGAGCGTGCAGGGCGTCGGCTCCAAGGTCGCGCTCGCCGTGCTCTCGACGCTCACGCCGGGCGAACTGGCCAATGCCATCGCGCTGCAGGACAAGACGGCGGTGTCGCGCGCGCCGGGTGTCGGGCCGAAGGTGGCCGTGCGCATCATGACGGAACTGCGCAACAAGGCGCCGGCCTTTTCCGGCGAGGCCGGCGCTGCAATCGGGCTCAAGCAGGAGCTCGGCGAGGGCGTCGCCTCGGCGCCCGTCTCCGATGCCGTCTCGGCGCTCACCAATCTCGGCTACTCGCGCGACCAGGCCGCCAATGCCATCGCGGCCGCGCTGAAGAACGGCGGGGAGGGCGCCGACAGCGCCAAGCTCATCCGTCTCGGCCTGAAGGAATTGTCGCGGTGATGCGGTTGCCTTCCGCCGTGGACAATGGGATTAGGGCGCGATGAGCGACGAAAACAGACTGCTTTCGCCGGACAAGCGCGGCGAGGACATCGACACGGCCCTGAGGCCGCAAACGCTGGACGACTTCACCGGCCAGGCGGAGGCGCGCGCCAACCTCAAGATTTTCATCGAGGCGGCGAAGAACCGCGGCGAAGCACTCGACCATGTGCTGTTCGTCGGCCCGCCCGGGCTCGGCAAGACCACGCTTGCCCAGATCATGGCGAAGGAACTCGGCGTCAATTTCCGCTCGACCTCCGGCCCTGTCATCGCCAAGGCCGGCGACCTTGCGGCGCTGCTCACCAATCTCGAAGAGCGCGACGTGCTCTTCATCGATGAAATCCACCGCCTCAATCCGGCCGTCGAGGAAATCCTCTATCCGGCCATGGAGGATTTCCAGCTCGACCTCATCATCGGCGAGGGCCCGGCGGCGCGCTCGGTGAAGATCGACCTGTCGAAGTTCACCCTCGTGGCTGCGACCACGCGCCTCGGCCTCCTGACGACGCCGCTGCGTGACCGTTTCGGCATTCCGGTGCGGCTGAATTTCTATACGGTCGAGGAACTGGAATCGATCGTGCGCCGCGGCGCCCGGCTGATGGGGCTCGGCATGACGGATGAAGGCGCGCGCGAAATCGCGCGCCGTGCCCGCGGGACCCCGCGTATCGCAGGCCGGCTTCTGCGGCGCGTGCGCGATTTCGCCGAGGTCGCACGGGCGGAAGCCGTCACGCAGACGATTGCCGACGAGGCGCTGACGCGACTTCTGGTCGACAATATGGGCCTCGACCAGCTCGACCGGCGTTATCTGTCGATGATCGCGCATAATTTCGGCGGCGGACCTGTCGGCATCGAGACGATCGCGGCAGGGCTTTCCGAGCCGCGCGACGCCATCGAGGACATCATCGAGCCCTATATGATCCAGCAGGGCTTCATTCAGCGCACGCCGCGCGGGCGGGTTCTGACGGCGAATGCCTGGAAGCATATGGGCCTCACGCCGCCGAAGGATCTGGAAGCCACGCAGTTCCGGCTGGGGCTGGAGGATGAGTGAGCGGGATCGCCACATGATCCGCATCGACCGCAAGCCGCAGCTCTTCAGTTTTCGTGTGGCGGGCCTGATTTTTCGCGACGGTTACATTCTCGCGCAGCGCGCGGTGAAGGACGATTACTGGGCGTTGCCCGGTGGGCGCGCCGAGATTGGCGAAAGCTCGCAGGAGACGATCCTGCGGGAAATGCGCGAAGAACTTCATAAGGATGTGCGCATCGAGCGCCTTCTGTGGACGGTCGAGAGCTTCTTCACCTATGAAGGTTACGCCGCGCACGAACTCGGTTTCTATTATCTGCTATCCATGGACGACGACTTTCCCTTCCACGAGACCGACATTGTGCACCGCATCGTCGATGGTCTCGAGGTCGAGTTCCGCTGGTTGCGCGCCAACCACGCGGCACGGGGCGATCATGTGCTGAAACCGCAATTCATTGCCGATCGCCTGGACCGGCTGCCGGCCGCGGTCGAACATGTCATTCTTCGGGAAGGATTGTCGCGGCAGGCCGCAAAGGAGACCGCAGCTTGACGGACATGTATCACCACCTTTCGGGTGAATTGACCGAAACGGGCCATCGGCTCGTGCAACGTGTCTATTACGAGGACACGGATTTCTCCGGCGTGGTCTATCACGCGCGCTATCTGCATTTCCTGGAGCGCGGACGCACGGACTATCTTCGCCTGCTCGGCGTCGAGCAGGGCAGTCTCGTGCTGGAGGAGGACCGCGAGGGTCTCGTCTTCGTCGTGCATCGCATGGAGATCGACTTCAAGGCGCCGGCGCGCATGGACGATATCCTGACGATCCTCACCTCCACCGAAAAGGCCGGCGGCGCCAAGATGATCCTGACGCAGGAGATTCGTCGCGGCGAACAGCTTCTGATTGCCGCGCGCGTCATCATCGCCGTCATCAATGCGCAGGGCCGGCCGCGTCGCCTGCCGGAGGCGCTCGCCACCCGTTTTCTTGCCAGAGCGCAAGAATTGACTGGTGTCGTTTAGCGGTAACGCTCCCTTAACCATAATGATGTCTTACTCGGTTGGTGAGGATTTTGTGCACTGCACGTCATCCTTTAACCAAATTTGCCGTGAAGAAGGCAGGTTGTAAGCGTTTGACCGGCATGGCGGCCGGCAGCATCAACCGGACATTCTTGACGGGCTGCGAAGCGGGTGCGGATCGAGATCCTGGCTGCGACGTGCGTTTGTGAATGCCCTAGCGGTCCCACCTCCCAGGCGGTCGCGACGGCGGAATGTTACCCGGTCGGGCTGCGATGTGCCCGTGCCGGGTATTTGGATTCGGGGACATAGGTCTATGGAACAAGTGGGTTTGGATGCCGCGCACAGTGTGACCCTCTGGGGTCTCTTCATGCAGGCCGGTTTCGTCGTAAAGCTCGTCATGCTCGGCCTGATCGCCGCGTCCGTCTGGACGTGGGCGATCGTCGTCGACAAGACGGTGACATATGGGCGCGCCCGTCGTCAGCTCGACAATTTCGAGCAGGTCTTCTGGTCCGGCCAATCGCTCGAGGAGCTTTATCGCACGCTGTCCGACCGTCAGACGTCGGGCATGAGCGCCATCTTCGTGGCGGCGATGCGCGAGTGGAAGAAGAGTTTCGAGCGCGGTGCGCGTTCGCCCATCGGCCTTCAGATGCGTATCGACCGGGCAATGGACGTGACGCTGTCGCGTGAATCCGAAACGCTGGAAGCGCGCCTCGGGTCGCTCGCCACCATCGGTTCGGCAGCCCCGTTCGTCGGCCTTTTCGGTACGGTCGTCGGTATCATGACGTCGTTCCAGGCCATCGCCGGTTCCAAGCAGACGAGCCTTGCCGTCGTGGCGCCGGGTATTGCGGAAGCGCTTCTGGCGACGGCGATCGGCCTCCTCGCCGCAATTCCGGCGGTTATCGCCTACAACAAGTTCTCCGCAGATGCAGGCAAGCTGACCTCGCGCATGGAAGGTTTCGCCGACGAGTTTTCGGCCATCCTTTCGCGCCAGATCGACGAAAAGCTCCAGCCGCGCGCCGCAGCGCAGTGACGGCAGATTGAAACGGAGACGACGCCATGGGCATGTCAGTCGGTGCAAAGAATTCGGGTGGCGGCCGCCGCCGTCGCGGCGGTGGCAGACGAGCCCCGATGAGTGAAATCAACGTGACGCCCTTCGTGGACGTCATGCTCGTGCTGCTCATCATCTTCATGGTCGCAGCACCCCTCATGACGGTCGGCGTGCCGATCGACCTGCCGAAGACGCAGGCCGCGGCCCTCAATGCCGATACGCAGCCGATCACCGTTTCGGTCAAGTCGGACGGGCAGGTCTACCTGCAGGAAACGGCAATCCCGATCGACGAGATCGCCGCCAAGCTGCAAGCCGTCGCGACGACGGGCTATACCGAGCGCGTCTTCGTGCGCGGCGATGGCAATGCGCCCTATGGCGTGGTCGCCGACGTCATGTCGCGCATCCAGGCCGGTGGCTTCACCAATATCGGCCTCGTCACCGAGCAGAAACCGGACAGGTAACAGCACGCCATGAAGGGCAGCCTTGCCACATCCGCCGTGCTCCATTCCCTGGTTCTGACCTGGGCGCTGGTCTCGCTCGGCTCTCCCGAAAGCTTCGACGTGGCCAACGTCGAGGCGATGCCGGTCGACATCGTGTCGATCGAGGAGCTGACGCAGATCCAGCAGGGCGACAAGAAAGCCGAAATGAAGGAAAAGGCCGCGCCGGTTCCGACGAAGAAGGAAACGCCGGTCGAAAACGCGGAAAATGTCGGCGACAACGAGGTCGACCTGAAGAACCTGCCGACGCCGGGTGAAAAGCCGCGTGATATCGAGACCGCGGCGGCACCGGAAAAGGCGGAGAAGGTCGTTCAGACGCCCGATTCCAAGCCCGTCGAACAGGTGCAGGACGAGCAGAAGGCCAGCGAGCCTTCGACCGAGGTCGCGGCCATTGCCGAGCCCAAGCAGGAGGTCAAGCCCGACCCGAAGCCGGAGGCCACGCCTTCCGAGGACAAGCCCGCCGCAGACCCCGAAGCAGAAGCGTTGCCGGACAAGATTCCGCTGCCGGAAATGAAGCCGAAGGTCGAGACGAAGAAGGCCGAGACGGCCGAAAAGCCTGCCGAGAAGAAGACGGAGACGGCCAAGGCCGAGACCGCCAAGACGCCCGATCGCAAGAAGGACGAGAAGAAGAAGCAGGAGAAGGCGACGTCGCAGAACGACAGCGACTTCAACTCCGATGAGATCGCGGCGCTTCTCAACAAGGAAAAGGCAGCCGGTGGCGGCGCCAAGCGTTCTCAGGAGCAGGCGGCGCTGGGTGGCAAGAAGACGACCAGCGGCACCAAGCTGTCCATGAGCGAGATGGACGCCCTGCGCGGCCAGATCCAGAACAACTGGTCGATCACGCCCGGCATGTCGGGCGCCGAGGATGTGCGCATCAAGGTGACGATGCAGCTCGACCAGAACGGCGACATTATCGGCGAACCCGAAGTCGTGGCGACCGGCGGCACGGACTCCGCGCGCCGCGCCCTTGCCGGCGGCGCGCGCCGCGCCATCATGAAATCGCGGCCGTTCAAGGGACTGCCGCCGGAAAAATATGATGCCTGGAGCGAAGTCGTCGTGAACTTCGACCCCAGCCAGATGATGTAAGAACTAGGGAAGGCCTAGATACATGCTGAGACGTAACCTCATTCGATTTCTGATCGTGCTGACCGGTCTTGCGGCGTCCATGCCGATCGCGTCGGCAAGAGTTGAAATCAACATCAACAAGGGCAATGTCGAGCCTCTGCCGATCGCCGTGACCGACTTCATCGCCAGTGGTGATCTCGGCCAGCGCATTACCGATGTGATCGCGGCCGACCTGAAGCGTTCCGGCCTTTTCGCGCCTGTCAACAAGCAGGCTTTCATCGAGAAGATCTCCAATCCCGACCAGCCGCCGCGCTTCGAAGACTGGAAGGTCATCAATGCGCAGGCGCTTGTGACGGGCCGCGTGACGCAGGAGGGTGACGGCCGTCTGCGCGCCGAGTTCCGCCTGTGGGATACGTTCGGCGGACAGCAGCTCACGGGCCAGCAGTTCTTCACGCAGCCGGAAAACTGGCGCCGTGTCGCCCATATCATCGCCGATGCGATCTATGAGAACCTGACCGGCGAGAAGGGCTATTTCGATACGCGCATCGTCTATGTCGCCGAAAGCGGTCCGAAGACCGCCCGCAAGCGCCAGCTTGCCATCATGGACCAGGACGGTTTCAACGCCCGCGCGCTGACCAATGGCAACGATATCGTGCTGACGCCGCGCTTTTCGCCGAACCGTCAGGAAATCACCTACATGTCCTTCGAGGGCAACCAGCCGCGCGTCTACCTGCTCCAGCTGGAGACCGGGCAGCGCGAAGTGGTGGGCAACTTCCCGGGCATGACCTTCTCGCCGCGCTTTTCGCCGGATGGACAGAAGGTCATCATGAGCCTGCAACAGGAAGGCAACTCCAACATCTACACGATGGACCTGCGGTCGCGGACGACGACGCGCCTGACCTCGACGGCGGCGATCGATACCTCGCCGTCCTATGCGCCTGACGGGGCGCAGGTCGTGTTCGAAAGCGACCGCGGCGGTCGCCCGCAGCTCTACGTCATGGGTGCCGACGGTTCCAACCAGCGCCGCATCTCCTTCGGTGACGGTTCCTACTCCACGCCGGTCTGGTCGCCGCGCGGCGACCTCATCGCCTTCACCAAGCAGTCGGGCGGCAAGTTCTCGATCGGCGTGATGAAGCCGGATGGTTCGGGCGAGCGCATCCTGACGACGGGCTTCCATAACGAAGGTCCGACCTGGGCGCCGAACGGCCGTGTGCTGATGTTCTTCCGCCAGGCGGCCGGCGCCGGCGGTCCGCAGATCTATTCGATCGACCTTTCGGGCTATAATGAACAGTTGGTCCAGACGAAGGGCTTTGCGTCCGACCCGGCCTGGTCACCACTTCTGGAATAGTGACGTTTATGAGACGGGCCTGCCGCGTTCTTGCCGCAAAGTCCTGCAAGGCAGTGACGAGGCGAGATGCGGCAGGCCCGTATCCACTGGAATGCGAGGGGCCGGGGACGGTCTTGCAAGCAATCATTAACCATAATTGTTGAATGCGGATTAACCGCTCGCGGTTACAGTCTGGCAACTCTGATTGAAACCGACGCTTCAACGAACTTGACGCTAGACCTGATGCAAGGAGACCGGCTCATGAGCCGCATTGATACCCCGGCCGCTGGCCGTATGCAGACCATCGCCCGTAACCCGGCCGTTATCGCCCTGTTCATGACGCTGGCTCTCGCCGGCTGCGCTTCCAAGAAGAACCTGCCCAACAGCGCTGGCGATCTCGGCCTGAACGGCGGCGCCGGCGGCTCGGCCACGCCGGGCTCGCAGCAGGACTTCACGGTCAATGTCGGCGACCGCATCTTCTTCGACACCGACTCCTCGTCGGTTCGTGCAGATGCCGCCGCGACGCTCGATCGTCAGGCCCAGTGGCTGCAGCGCTATCCGAACTACGCCATCACGGTCGAAGGCCATGCCGACGAACGCGGTACGCGTGAATACAACCTCGCGCTCGGTGCACGCCGTGCGGCTGCGACCCGCCAGTACCTGGCCTCGCGCGGCATCCCGGCCAACCGCATCAAGACGATCTCCTACGGCAAGGAAAAGCCGGTCGCGGTTTGCGACGACATTTCCTGCTGGTCGCAGAACCGCCGCGCCGTCACCGTTCTGGGTGGCGCAGGCATGTAATCTCCCGCCAAGGGGACGAAACGGAGAGGCGGCCGCGAGGCCGCCTTTCTTTTTTCAACACACTTTGGCCGAACTCCGTTGCTTTTTAAGAGCATTTGGAAAACTCTTGCGCCTGTGCTTCGGCGCATTTTTCGATCAACAGGACGACGATAGATGAAGAAACTTGTCGCGGCAGGCGTTCTCAGTCTGGCAGCGGTTGTGGGCATTGTCGGCCCGACCGGCGCATCGCCGCTTTCCACGCTGGCAAGCGGCCTCTTTCCGGCCAAGGGCGAGCGGGCAGGGACCGGCAATGTCATTCTCGCACAGGCCATGGACCCCCGGGTCGGCCAGCTTGAAGAGCAGATCCGCACCCTCAACGGCCGCATCGAGGAGATGAGCTACCAGCTTCTCCAGATGCAGGAACAGATCCGCAAGGCGCAGGAAGACAACGAATACCGCTTCCAGGAACTGGAAGGCGGAAAATCCGGCGCCAGCGGAAAGAGCGGCTCGCTCGACAGGCCGGTCAATGGCGGAACGGCCGACAACCAGATCGCAACGAACAACGTGCCGGCGGATGATACCGCCGGTGCGAACACCCGTACCAATACCGGCGGCGGCGCGCTGCCGCAGGAGCTCGGCTCCATCAAGTTCGACGAGAACGGCAATCCGATCGGTGCTGAGACCAATCCCGATCTCAATAACCAGAGCGCTTCGATCGGCAACGACAATGCGCTGCCGGGCGTCGATAGCGGCCAGTCGCAGGCGACGCAGTCCTCGACCGCTTCGCTCGACAACCCCGACGATCTCTACAAGGTCGCCTACGGGCATGTGCTTTCGGGCGATTACCAGCTCGCCGAGCGGGAATTCCGCGATTATCTCGACATCTACCCCAATACGGAAAAGGCCGCGGACGCCAATTTCTGGCTTGGCGAAGCCCAGTATTCGCAGGGCAATTTCAACGACGCGGCCAAGACCTTCCTCAACGCGCACCAGACGTTCGGCAAGTCGAAGAAGGCGCCGGAAATGCTGTTGAAGCTCGGCATGTCGCTCGCTGCCCTCGATAATCGTGAAACCGCTTGCGCCACGCTGCGCGAGGTGAACAAGCGCTATCCGGACGCGTCCAAGGCCGTGAAAAGCAAGGTCTCTTCCGAACAGAGCCGGCTGTCCTGCTGATTGCGGGGCGTGTAAAGGTCGTGGCCCGCGCGGACGATAGCGTCATCGAGGCAGCCGACCGCCTTCTCAAAAGTTTCAAGCGCCCCGCGACACTGCTGGTCGCCGTTTCCGGCGGCAGCGATTCGCTGGGGCTCCTCCTCTCGCTCGCGGAGCTTTGCGCAACCGGGGATTATCCGGGCATCCGCCTTCGCGCCTGCACCGTCGACCATGATCTGCGCGCCGGCTCTGCCGAAGAGGCGCAAGGGGTCGCCCAAATCTGTGCGCGTCTTGGCGTGGCGCATGTCACCCGCCGCTGGAGCGGTCCGAAGCCTCAGGCGGGCCTGCAGGCCGCCGCCCGCGCCAGCCGCTACGCGCTGCTCGTCGATGCCGCGGGCGAGACGGGCGCCGATGCCATCCTGTCCGCCCATACCCTGGATGACCAGCGCGAGACCGTCGCCATGCGCGCCTCGCGGTCAAAGGAAGGGATCGGGCTTTCCGGCATGGCGGACGCTGTGCTGCTGGAGGGGGCCGTCTGGCTGCTTCGGCCGTTCCTCGGCATCGGCCGCGCTGAAATCCGCTCGTTTCTTGGCGCGCGCGAACAGGGCTGGATCGACGATCCCAGCAACAGCAATCCGAAATTCGAGCGCGTGCGGGTACGCTCTGGCGACGACCCGCGGCTTTCCGCCACCGAGCCAGGCCGGCGGTTTTCCCTTGCCGTGCGCGGGGCGGATTTCCTGCGCGACCATGTGCAAGCCACGCATGAGACCTTCACGCTCTCGCCGAACGGCGTTCGCGCGGCGCTGGGCGATCCGGCTGCGTGGCGGGCGCTTCTGCTGCTGGCCGCGACGGCGGGCGGGCGTCCCCATATCATCGAGGCGCGTGCGGCCGGCCGGCTGCGTGCTTTTCTTGCCAGCGACACGCTGTCGCGGCTGACGGCGGGCCGCGTGGTGTTCGATCGTCGCCGTGACGGTCTTCATCTCTATCGCGAATGCCGTGACGTTCCCGTGTTGGCCGTTCCGGCGGCAAGCGTCGCGCTCTGGGATGGCCGGTATCGGCTTGCCAACCGCAAGGACCGCGCGATTGTCGTCACGGCCTCCGGGGAGGGGGCCGAGCAGGGGCTGCACGGTCCGGCCTTGCGGGCGGCAAGTGCCGCGCCAAGCCTCATTTTCGAGGATGGCGCTCGCGTGCCTGACGGCGCCGTACGTCTGGAGCGGGTGATAGCGCCCTACACGCATTTCCTGCCGCGGTTCGACTTGCCGCTGGCGCAGACGCTGGCGGCGTTGTGCGGCCGGCTGCCGTTTCCCGCGCCGCCCAACGAATGAAGGCCCTGCGTCACGCGTCGTACCGGAATGCAGCGATGCGGGCGCAAGGCAAGACAGCCGCTATCGCGCGCTTGTTGACGATAGTTCGAGAAATGCCCGCTTGCCGTGCTCTTTGCCTTGGCAAGGCGGCGTCGCGACCCTATGTTAGAGACCAGAGAAGCGGCCGGGACAGCCCGGCCGGGAAAGTACCCGGACCATTCGATGAATCCCAATTTCCGAAACTTCGCCCTCTGGGCGATCATCGCCCTCCTGCTGATCGCGCTGTTCAGCATGTTCCAGACGAGCCCGACACAGACGGGGTCGCGGGACATCCCCTATTCGCAGTTCCTCAAGGAAGTCGATGCGAGCCGGGTGAAGGAAGTCGTCATCACCGGCGAGAAGATCGTCGGCAGCTATGTCGAGACGGGCGCCACCTTCCAGACCTATGCGCCGAACGGCGACAACTCGCTCGTCCAGCGCCTGGAAGCGAAGAACGTCGTGGTGAGCGCGCGGCCTGAAACGGATGGCTCGTCGGGCTTCCTCAGCTATATCGGCACCTTGTTGCCCATGCTGCTCATCCTCGGCGTCTGGCTCTTCTTCATGCGCCAGATGCAGGGTGGTTCGCGTGGCGCGATGGGTTTCGGCAAGTCCAAGGCCAAGCTTCTGACCGAAGCGCATGGCCGCGTGACCTTCGCGGACGTCGCGGGTGTGGATGAAGCCAAGCAGGACTTGGAGGAAATCGTCGAATTCCTGCGCGATCCGCAGAAGTTCCAGCGCCTTGGCGGCCGTATCCCGCGCGGCGTGCTGCTCGTCGGCCCGCCCGGTACGGGTAAGACGCTGCTTGCGCGCTCCGTCGCCGGTGAAGCCAATGTGCCCTTCTTCACCATTTCCGGTTCGGACTTCGTCGAAATGTTCGTCGGTGTCGGTGCCAGCCGTGTGCGCGACATGTTCGAGCAGGCCAAGAAGAACGCGCCCTGCATCATCTTCATCGACGAAATCGATGCCGTGGGTCGCCACCGCGGCGCCGGCCTCGGCGGCGGCAACGACGAGCGCGAGCAGACGCTGAACCAGCTCCTCGTCGAGATGGACGGCTTCGAGGCCAACGAAGGCATCATCTTGATCGCCGCGACCAACCGTCCTGACGTTCTCGACCCCGCACTTCTGCGTCCGGGCCGCTTCGACCGCCAGGTCGTGGTGCCGAACCCGGACATCGTCGGCCGCGAACGTATCCTCAAGGTCCACGTCCGCAACGTGCCTCTGGCGCCGAATGTCGATCTCAAGGTTCTCGCCCGCGGCACGCCCGGCTTTTCCGGTGCTGACCTCATGAACCTCGTCAACGAAGCCGCCCTCATGGCTGCGCGCCGCAACAAGCGCCTCGTCACCATGCAGGAGTTCGAGGACGCGAAGGACAAGATCATGATGGGCGCGGAGCGCCGCTCCACGGCCATGACCGAGGCGGAAAAGAAGCTCACCGCCTATCACGAAGCCGGCCACGCCATCGTTGCGCTCAACGTTCCGCTCGCCGATCCGCTGCACAAGGCGACGATCATTCCGCGCGGCCGTGCGCTCGGCATGGTCATGCAGCTGCCCGAGGGCGACCGCTATTCGATGAGCTACAAGTGGATGGTCTCGCGTCTTGCCATCATGATGGGCGGCCGCGTTGCCGAGGAAGTGACCTTCGGCAAGGACAACATCACCTCCGGCGCCTCCTCCGATATCGAGCAGGCGACCAAGCTTGCGCGTGCGATGGTGACCCAGTGGGGCTTCTCCGACCAGCTTGGCCTCGTCGCTTACGGCGAAAACCAGCAGGAAGTCTTCCTCGGGCATTCGGTGTCGCAGCAGAAGAACGTATCCGAAGCCACCGCGCAGAAGATCGACAATGAAGTGCGCCGCCTGATCGACGAGGCCTATACCGAGGCCAAGCGCATCATCACCGAGCAGCACCATGAGTTCGTGGCGCTTGCCGAAGGCCTGCTCGAATACGAGACGCTGACGGGTGACGAGATCAAGGCGCTGATCCGCGGCGAAAAGCCCGCCCGCGACCTTGGCGACGATACGCCGCCAAGCCGCGGCTCCGCCGTTCCGAAGGCCGGCCACAAGAAGGGCGGCGAGCCGGAAGGCGGCCTGGAGCCCCAGCCGCAATAGGACGGCTCGTCTCGATACCGCATGCCACACGGCCGGGGAGCAGTTCCCGGCCGTTTTCTTTTGGTAACGGGCTGTAATGAATTCTGATGCACAGGTGGATGTGCTTTGCCCGCATTTGTGGCAAAGAAGCGCGATGGCCGCGCGCATTTAAGGATAATATGATGTTGCGCGCCTGAACGGTTTCCGTCGCGCCTGCCTTGATATATGGCATAGCGACAACTGCAGGTGGAGCCTTTTGCGGGTGGAGAGCGCCGCACCGGCCTGCGCTATTTTCAGGAGCGAACATGAAACGTCGTTATTTCGGCACGGATGGTATCCGGGGACAGTCCAACATCTTCCCGATGACGCCGGATCTCGCCATGCGGGTCGGCATTGCCGTGGGTACGATTTTCCGCAACGGCGACCACCGCCACCGTGTGGTCATCGGCAAGGACACGCGCCTTTCCGGCTATATGCTGGAAAACGCCATGGTGGCGGGCTTCACCGCCGCCGGCCTCGATGTCTTCCTGCTCGGCCCGATCCCCACGCCTGCGGTCGCCATGCTGACCCGTTCGCTGCGCGCGGATATCGGCGTGATGATCTCGGCGTCGCACAATCCCTATCAGGACAACGGCATCAAGCTGTTCGGTCCGGATGGCTACAAGCTCTCCGACGCCATCGAAATGCAGATCGAGGAACTGCTCGACAGCGACCTTTCCACGCAGCTGGCAAAGCCAGCCGATATCGGCCGGGCCAAGCGCGTCGAGGGCGACATCTATCGCTACATCGAACAGGCCAAGCGAACGCTGCCGCGCGATGTCACGTTGCAGGGGCTGCGGATCGCCGTCGACTGTGCCAATGGTGCGGCCTACAAGGTCGCACCGCTCGCGCTGTGGGAACTCGGTGCCGACGTGGTGACGATCGGCGCGGAGCCGGATGGACGCAACATCAATCTCGAATGTGGCTCGACTCATCCCGAAACGCTCCAGCGCAAGGTGCACGAAGTGCGCGCCGACATCGGCATCGCGCTCGATGGCGACGCCGACCGCGTGCAGATCATCGACGAGAACGGCAAGATCATCGACGGCGACCAGCTGATGGCCGTGATCGCCGAAAGCTGGGCGGCGGACGGCATGCTGCGCGGCAACGGCATCGTCGCGACCGTCATGTCCAATCTCGGCCTCGAACGCTTCCTCAAGGGCAGGGGGCTCGGCCTCGAGCGCACCAAGGTCGGTGACCGCTACGTCGTGGAGCATATGCGCCAGAACGATTACAATGTCGGCGGCGAGCAATCGGGCCATATCGTGCTTTCCGATTTCGGCACGACGGGCGACGGCCTCGTCGCCGCCCTGCAAATCCTCGCCTGCGTCAAGCGCAGCGGCAAAACGGTCAGCGACGTGTGCAACCGTTTCGAGCCGGTGCCGCAGGTTCTGAAGAACGTCCGGGTGAAGGCGGGTGCACCGCTCGAAGACGCCTCCGTCCTGCAGGCCATTGCCGATGCCGAAAGCGAACTTGCAAAGAACGGCCGCCTGCTGATCCGTCCGTCGGGCACCGAGCCGCTCATCCGCGTCATGGCCGAAGGCGATGACCGCGCCCAGGTCGAGCGCATCGTGGATGAACTGATCAGCGTGATCGGCGCGGTGCGCAACGCCGCCTGAGTCGTCTCCTATCGAATGTTCTCGAAGGCCGGAGCGGATGCTTCGGCCTTTTCTTTTCCGAGGAAGTGGATCCAGGCGTTTTATTTAAAAGTTTACCGAATGGGTGAACGACTGTTAATGAACAGGGTAAATCTTTGTAGTTAATCGCCGCTTAACCTTTCTTCTTCATTATCCATGCCGGATCGAAGGGCTTGGGGACCGGGGTGCCGGGCGTGCCAAGCG
This sequence comes from Shinella sp. AETb1-6, assembly GCF_009826875.1. Classification (NCBI taxonomy): domain Bacteria; kingdom Pseudomonadati; phylum Pseudomonadota; class Alphaproteobacteria; order Hyphomicrobiales; family Rhizobiaceae; genus Shinella; species Shinella sp. AETb1-6. Next base: position 211,215 of record NZ_WUMM01000007.1, read on the forward strand.
CAAGCCTATTGGAGTCAGGCGATGAGGAAAGTTTTGAGTGGCGTCGCGGCCGTCCTGCTGACAGGCACGTCGGCCTATGCGGCCGATGTCTATCAGCCGCAGGTTATCGAGGCGCCGGTCCAGGAGGCCGCTATCGTCGAGACGGGCGGCTGGTATCTGCGTGGTGACGCAGGCTGGTCCTACAACAAGCTGCGCGGTGCGCACTACTTCCAGGGCTCCAACAGCCTGGATCGTGATTTCGACACGACCAAGCTGAAGAGCGGCTTCATCATCGGCGGTGGTGTCGGTTATCAGATCACCGATCACTTCCGTACGGACGTGACGCTCGACTATATGTTCAAGTCCAAGTTCCGCGGCAGCACCAGCGGCGTGTGCGGCGGCTTCCCCTGCACGTCGAGCGACGAGTCCTCGCTGACGGCCCTGACCCTCCTTGCCAACGCCTATGTCGATATCGGCAAGTACGGCGTCTTCACGCCGTATGTCGGTGGCGGTATCGGCGGCTCCTACGTCAAGTGGAACAAGCTGCGGAACACCATCTGCGACGATCCGGGCAATCCGGGTTGCAGCACCACCGAACATGGCGGCAAGAAGAGCTGGCGCTTTACCTACGCGCTGATGGCCGGTACGGCGATCGACCTGACCTGCAACCTGAAGGCCGACGTGGGCTATCGGTTCCGCCATGTCACCAAGGGCGACATGTTCGGTTACGTCGACAATGGCGGCCCGGGTTACGACAAGGGCTTCTACAGCCACGAAGCGCGTGCGGGTCTTCGCTACTCCTTCAACGGCTGCGAAACGGCGACCTACATTCCGCCGGCCGAGATCCCGATCGAGCAGCCCGTCTACAAGTAAGCGAATCAGCCATCTGAAATCCGAAGGCCGCCCGAAAGGGCGGCCTTCTTGCGTTTAACCGTTTTTTCACCGGTTAACGAATATGGTTAATCAACGGTGTAGCGTGTCGGATTCGGCCTGCGCCGATGGCTCAACCGCCGGCTTTCGGCTGCAAGGATAGAGATCATGGTCCGTCGCATTGCATTGCCCGTCATCGCGGCCTTCGCCGGCCTGTTTGCCACGGGCGCCCTTGCCAGCGACCTCGATATCATCAATGCGCCGGAGATCGACGTCTCCCAGGCGACGCTGGCGCGGGGCTGGTACATTCGCGGCGACCTCGGCTATTCCGGCTGGGGCAGCACCGACAGGCCGGATTACACGGCGGAGCGGGCAGGCGGCGGAACCTTCTCGCAGCCGTTCGACAGTGCGCGCTTCTCCAAGCCGGTCTCCTATGGCGTCGGTGTGGGCTACCAGTTCAGCGATTTCAGCCGTGCGGACCTGACGACGGACTTCTTCAGCGGCGACATGTCCGGCACCTCGGCCCTCGGCGGCGGCTGCGGGGCGGGCGCGCCAGGCGGTACGAACTGCCGCTTCGATTACAAGGGCGACTATTCGGCCGTGAACGTCATGGCCAACGGTTATGTCGATCTCGGCACCGTCGCGGGCATCACGCCCTATGTCGGCATCGGTGCCGGCGCGACCTACGTGAAGTGGAGCGACACCAGCGTTCTGCCGGTCTGCCTCGATGGCGCCGGGAACTGCGCGGGCGCGAGCAATGGTGCGATCGGCCTCCAGGGCGAGGATAGCTGGCGCTTCACCTACGCCCTGATGGCCGGCGCATCCGTCGATCTGACCGAGCGCGTGAAGCTCGACTTCGGCTATCGATTCTCCGACACGGCCGGCGGAAAGGCCTTCAGCGGGCGTGGCCTGGGAACCTCCATCGACGCCGTCAACGGTCGTGACGACGGTTTCCAGAAACATGAGATCCGCGCCGGTATCCGCGTGACCACCTGGTAAATCCGGACGATTCATTCTGTTTTGCGGCGCGTCGGGTACCCGGCGCGCCGTCTTCGTTTGCGCCGGATTATTTTTCGATAGCGACAGAATCCGCTTGACGAAAATAGAGGCTTTCCATATTCACAGCGGCGGGACACCCTTCCCCAACGAAGGGCTATCTATCTGGAAGGATAGCGATCATGACGAAGACCGTCACCGCGCCGGACGTACGTCCGAACAATACTCATTTCTCTTCTGGCCCTTGCTCGAAGCGCCCCAACTGGTCGCTCGAAGCGCTTTCCGATGCTCCGCTCGGTCGTTCGCACCGCGCCAAGATCGGCAAGACCAAGCTCAAGCAGGCCATCGATCTCACCCGCGACGTCCTGGAAGTGCCTGCGGATTACCGCATCGGCATCGTGCCCGCTTCCGACACCGGCGCCGTCGAAATGGCGCTGTGGTCGCTGCTCGGCCCGCGCGGCGTCGATATGGTCGCCTGGGAAAGCTTCGGTTCGGGCTGGGTGTCGGATGTCGTCAAGGAACTGAAGCTTCCGGACACGCGCAAGATCACGGCCGACTATGGCCTTCTCCCCGACCTTTCCACGATCGATTTCGACCGTGACGTGGTCTTCACCTGGAACGGCACGACCTCCGGCGTGCGCGTCCCGAACGCCGACTTCATCCCTGCCGATCGCAAGGGTCTGACGATCTGCGATGCGACCTCGGCCGCCTTCGCGCAGAACCTCGATTTCGCCAAGCTCGATGTCGTCACCTTCTCCTGGCAGAAGGTTCTCGGCGGCGAGGGCGCCCATGGCGTCATCATCCTGTCGCCGCGCGCCGTCGAGCGTCTGGAGAGCTATACGCCGGCTTGGCCGATGCCGAAGATCTTCCGCATGACCAAGGGCGGCAAGCTCATCGAGGGCATCTTCCAGGGCGAGACGATCAATACGCCCTCCATGCTGTGCGTCGAGGACTACATCGACGCGCTGCTGTGGGCCAAGCAGGTCGGCGGTCTCAAGGGCCTGATGGCCCGGGCGGATGCCAATGCCAAGGTCATCTTCGATTTCGTCGAACAGAACGACTGGATCGCCAACCTTGCCAAGGACCCGGCGACCCGCTCGAACACCTCGGTGTGCCTGACGATTGCCGACAGGGACGTGCTGGCGCTGGACGCCGATGCACAGGCGGCCTTCGCCAAGGGCCTCGTGTCCCTCCTCGACAAGCAGGGTGTCGCCTACGACATCGGCGCCTATCGCGATGCCCCTTCGGGCCTGCGCATCTGGGCCGGTGCCACTATCGACACCGCCGATCTCGAGGCGTTGATGCCCTGGCTGACCTGGGCCTTCGAGACCCAGAAGGCGACGCTTTCCAAGGCTGCGGCCTGATCTCGCGACCGGCTTCGTCCCCTGGGCGAAGCCACCTTTGATCTCATCTTTTCTGTTTCATTGAAGGAGGCCTCTCATGGCACCTCGCGTACTCGTATCCGACGAACTGTCGGAAACCGCCGTCCAGATTTTCCGCGATCGCGGCGTAGACGTCGATTTCCAGCCGAAGCTTGGCAAGGACAAGGAAAAGCTTGCCGAGATCATCGGCAATTATGACGGTCTTGCCATCCGTTCGGCCACCAAGGCCACGGAAAAGCTGATCGCCGCTGCGACCAATCTCAAGGTCATCGGCCGCGCCGGCATCGGCGTCGACAATGTCGATATCCCGGCCGCCTCGCGCCGCGGTATCATCGTGATGAACACGCCCTTCGGCAACTCGATCACGACCGCGGAGCACGCCATCGCGCTGATGTTCGCCGTCGCCCGCCAGCTGCCCGCCGCCGATACCTCCACGCAGGCCGGCAAGTGGGAAAAGTCCAAGTTCATGGGCGTCGAGATCACCGGCAAGGTGCTGGGTGTCATCGGCGCCGGCAATATCGGCGGTATCGTTTGCAAAAAGGCCATCGGCCTTGGCATGCATGTCATTGCCTACGATCCCTTCCTCTCGGCCGAACGCGCCCAGGAAATGGGTGTCGAGAAGGTCGAGCTGGACGACCTGCTCGCCCGCGCCGACTTCATCACGCTGCACGTCCCGATGACCGACAAGACGCGCGGCATCCTGGGCAAGGAAGCGCTGGCCAAGACCAAGAAGGGCGTGCGCATCATCAACTGCGCCCGCGGCGGTCTCGTCGATGAAGCAGCACTCGCCGAAGCCATCAAGTCCGGCCATGTCGCCGGCGCCGGCTTCGACGTGTTCGAGGTCGAGCCCGCAACCGAAAGCCCGCTCTTCGGTCTGCCGAACGTCGTCTGCACGCCGCATCTCGGCGCGTCGACCACGGAAGCACAGGAAAACGTTGCCCTGCAGGTTGCCGAGCAGATGTCGGATTACCTCGTCAAGGGTGCGGTTTCCAACGCCATCAACATGCCGTCGATCACGGCCGAGGAAGCGCCGATCCTGAAGCCCTTCATCCGCCTTGCGGACGTGCTCGGCGCCTTCGTCGGCCAGGTCACGGAAAGCGCGATCAAGGAAATCGAGATCCTCTATGACGGTGCGACCGCGTCGATGAACACCAAGGCGCTGACCAGCGCGGTGCTTGCCGGCCTCATCCGCCCGCAGGTGGCCGACGTCAACATGGTTTCGGCCCCTGTCATGATCAAGGAAAAGGGCGTCATCCTGTCCGAGGTCAAGCGCGACAAGTCGGGCGTGTTCGACGGCTATATCCGCCTGACCGTCAAGACGGAGAACCAGACGCGTTCGATCGCCGGCACGGTCTTCTCCGATGGCAAGCCGCGCTTCATCCAGATCAAGGGCATCAACCTCGATGCCGACGTGGGCAACCACATGGTCTACATCACCAACACCGACGTTCCCGGCATGATCGGCTTCATCGGCACGACGCTCGGCGAAGCCGGCGTGAACATCGCGAACTTCCAGCTTGGCCGTGACAAGCAGGGCGGCGATGCGATCGCTCTGCTCTATGTCGATGCTGCCGTCTCCGAGGACGTGCTGAACAAGCTGCGCGCCAACCCGGCGATCCGCCAGATCAAGCCGCTGGTCTTCAACGTCGACTGATCATCGTCCTCCCAAGACGAAAACCAGGGCCCGCAGATCCGTTCTGCGGGCTTTTTGCGTGACTTAGGCCGCCTTTTCCTTGGGGCGGCCCCATTCGGCTATCGCGATGCCGCCCAGCACGAAGAGCAGGGCGATCACATGGAACAGGTGCAGCGTCTCGCCGATGAGGATCACCGAGAGGATCGTGCCGAAAATGGGAATTGCGTTGATGAACAGGCCCGCGCGGTTGGCGCCGATCATCTCGACGCCGCGCACGTACAGCACCTGCGAGAGCAGGGATGGGAAGATGCCGGCATAGAGCACCACCGCCCAGCCGATGGTGTCCGGAAAGATCGCAGCGCCCCTCGACAGTTCCCAGAAGAAGAGGGGGATGGCGCTGAGCAGGGCGCCGAATGCGGAAGCTGCGATGAGCCCCTGCCACTGCAGGTCCGGTTTCCAGCGCAGAGCAACGGTATAGGCGGCGTAGACGATGCCCGCGACCAGCATGAGCGCGTCGCCGAAGTTGAACTCCAGTTCCGCAAGCGCTGAAAAATCGCCGTGTGACGCGGTGATGAGCACCCCGATCAGCGTCACGCTAAAGCCCAAAACCTGTGCGAGAGACGCCTGTATGCGAAACAGCACGAAGTTGAAGACGAAGATCAACATGGGAATGCCGGCCTGTTCGATGACGGCATTGATGGCGCTGGTATAGCCGAGCGCCGTGTAGAGCAGGGCGTTGAACGCGGTAAAACCGAAGGCGCCGTAAAGCAGAAGCTGGAGCCAGTGCCTGCGGATGACCGGCCAGTCGCGCTTCACCTGCGGCAGCAGGAACGCCAGGATGATGAGGAGCGCGATGATCCAGCGGTATGTCGTCAGAACCATCGGGCTCACATGTCCCACGGCTATTTTGCCCGCCACGGAGTTCGCGCCCCAGAAAAGCGCGGTGACGGACAGGTAGAAATAGGCTCTGCTGTTCACGGCTGTATTGTCTCGATGGAGGAAGGGCGCGCGAACGGGCGCCGGCGGGTGCCACAGATAAGGCGAAAAAGCGCGGGAAGTCACTCAAAAAGCGGATGCCGGCCGTCATAACAGGGTCGCATTCCCAAAGACAACACAGTATAGATGCGCGGGTTTGAAGTCTGGCGCCCGCGCATGTGTTCATGCGTTTTCGCGCGAAAACGGGAAAGATGAAATGGCAAGTGTGGTGGTTGTCGGTTCGCAATGGGGTGACGAAGGCAAGGGCAAGATTGTCGACTGGCTTTCGGAACGGGCCGAGGTAATCGTTCGCTACCAGGGCGGTCACAATGCCGGCCATACCCTTGTCATCAACGGCATCAGCTACAAGCTGGCTCTGCTGCCCTCCGGTCTGGTACGCGGCAAGCTCAGCGTCATCGGCAATGGCGTCGTTGTCGATCCGCACCACTTCGTCGCCGAAGTCGAGAAACTGCGCGCACAGGGCGTCGCCGTGACGCCGGACGTGCTGCGCATCGCCGACAACGCGCCGCTCATCCTGTCGCTCCACCGCGATCTCGACGCGCTGCGCGAGGATGCGGCGTCAGCCAGCGGCACCAAGATCGGCACGACCCGCCGCGGCATCGGCCCGGCTTATGAAGACAAGGTCGGCCGTCGTGCCATCCGTGTCATCGATCTCGTGGAGCCCGAGACGCTGCGCCCGAAGATCGAGCGCCTGCTGACGCACCACAACGCGCTGCGTCGCGGCATGGACCTTCCGGAAATCTCCGTCGAGTCGATCGAAGAGGAGCTGTCCGCCGTCGCCGCGCACATCCTGCCCTATGTCGACCGGGTCTGGGACCTTCTCGACAAGCAGCGCAAGGCCGGCGCACGCATCCTGTTCGAAGGCGCCCAGGGCGCGCTGCTCGACAACGACCACGGCACCTACCCGTTCGTGACGTCGTCCAACACGGTCGCCGGGCAGGCTTCGGCCGGTTCGGGCCTCGGTCCTACGGCGATCAACTATGTCTTGGGCATTACCAAGGCCTACACGACCCGCGTCGGCGAAGGCCCGTTCCCGTGCGAGCTGGAAGACGAGATCGGCAAGCACCTGGCGACGGTCGGCCGCGAGGTCGGCGTCAACACCGGTCGCCCGCGCCGTTGCGGCTGGTTCGATGCGGTTCTGGTGCGCCAGACGGTCAAGACGAACGGCATCACCGGCATCGCGCTCACCAAGCTCGACGTTCTCGATGGTCTGGACGAGCTGAAGATCTGCGTCGGCTACAAGCTCGACGGCAAGGAGATCGACTACCTGCCGGCCAGCCAGGGGCAGCAGGCCCGCGTCGAGCCCATCTACATCACGCTGGAAGGCTGGAAGGAATCGACCGTCGGCGCACGCCGCTGGGCAGACCTGCCGGCACAGGCGATCAAGTATGTCCGTCAGGTCGAGGAGCTGATCGGCGCGCCGGTCGCCCTGCTTTCGACCAGCCCGGAACGTGACGACACCATACTTGTGACGGACCCGTTTGAGGATTAATCTCAAAATCAAAACAAGTTCCGCGGCCTATTCCAATGGGATAGAGCGCGGGCACGATGGAAAGTTCTGATGGCGGATTTTGTAGCAGTCATTCGAAGGGCCGTTGATGGCCTCTCGGACAACAATGCCGAGATGCGGCAGAAGGTTTATGACAAGGCGCGCGGCGCGGTTCGCCGTCAGCTTGAATCCATGAACCCGCGCCCTTCCGATGACCTCATGAAGCGCCAGCTGGACAAGCTGGAAGCGGCGATCGAAAGCGTGGAAATCGACCACGCCGAGGCGCTGCCGGTCGAGGAGACCGTGCCGGAGCCCGTCGAGGAGATTGTCCCGGTTGCGGTAGTCGAGCCGGAACCCGTCGTCGAGGATCCGGCGCCTGCCACCGAAACCGTCGAAGAGCCGGCAACGATCGAAGAGGAGCGTTATGACGCCCCGCCTGCGATCACCGACGTCTCGGAGCCGGAGGAGCCCGTCGAGGCCGAGGCGGATGTCTACGAGCCCGAGGCTTATCACCATGAGCCGGTGGCCGAAGAGCCGGTTCACGCGTCGGTAGAGGCGCATCGTGAGGATGCTTTCGTCGAGGCCGCACCGGTGGACGAACCGGTCGCGTATGTCGAGCCCGAACCGGAAACGGAACCGCAGATCGTCGAGGCCCGGTCCGAGCCGTCCTGGCAGGTGGAAGCCACGCCCGCGGACGATTACGTGCCGTCCTGGCAGGAGTCCGAGAGCGAGCCGCATTCGGTGGTGACACCGGACGCGGTCGAGACCGCCGAGGCTTTCGATCCGGTCCCGCATCAGGACTACGAGGTGCATGACGCGCATGTGCCCGAGGCCGAGCCGGTGGCCGATGCGCACCTGCCCGATGTCGATGCCCAGTGGGAATGGCACGAACAGCCTTCCATCGAAACGCCGGCGGAAAAGTCGGTGCCGGCCGCTCAGGAACCCGACCTGCTTGCCTGGGAATGGCCGCAGGACAAGGGCGCCGATGCCGAGAGGCAGGCCGACAAGCCTGCCCGAGCCGACAGCTGGGGCGATCTCGACATGTTGCTCGGCAGCACGCCGGCCGCCGCCGCGACGGCAGCCGCCGCCTCGCAGGCCAATATCGCCGGGGATGCATCTTCGCCGGCTGCGACGTCCTCCATTTCGACGGCGGATACTGCCCGCGCACCGCAACGCTCGTTCCGCGCCGAGCCGCGCAAGTCCCGGCTCAATCTCGGCGCGCTTGCGGCAACCGTCGCGCTGCTGGCGATCGTCGGCGGTGCCGGCGCCGCATACTGGTTCAACCGCGATGCGGTGAACGTCTGGGTCAACGATCTCGTGGCCTCGGTCTCCGGCTCTGCGAGCGATGACCAGCCTGTAGAAACGGCCGAGGGCACGCGCGACTTGTCGGCCGAGACGCCGCCGGCCGAGACTGCGCAGACGCCGCAGGAGAATACGGCAGGCGGCACGGAAGTCGCCGCCGTCACGCCGTCGAGCGGCGGCAAGTTTACGCAGCGTCTCCTGGCGGACGGCACGGAAGTGGACAACGGCCCCGCGCAGGCGCTCGATGGCACGGCGGAAGAAGGCAAATCCGTTGCCGCACAGACGACGGAATCGGCGTCCGCGGCTGCCGGAACCGGCACGCCCGCCGCTGGCGGCGAGACGGCAACGGCCGCGACCGAGGGTGCCGCGCAGACGCCGGCAGGCGGTACGACTGCTGCTGCCGGAACCGACACGCAGACGACGGCAGCCGGGGGCGAGCAGGCTGCTGCCATCGGCGTGACGCAGAAGATGTTCCTCTATGAGGAGCGGCTCGGCCAGACATCGCCGACGGCGATCGAAGGCACGGTCGCATGGTCGTCCGGTGAGGAATCGCCGGGTGGAGACGCCAAGCCGGAACCGGTGGTGCGCGCGCAGATCAACGTTCCCTCGAAGGGCCTGACGGCGCTCGTTACCTTCCGCCGCAATGCCGACAATTCCCTGCCGGCAAGCCATATCATCGAACTCGTCTTCTCCCTGCCGGAGAACTTCGAGGGCGGCGGCATCGAAAGCGTGCAGCGCGTGGCGATGAAGCGCACGGAGCAGGATCGCGGCGACGCCCTCATCGCCGTGCCGGCGAAGATCACCGACGATTTCCACATGATCGCGCTGAACGACTTCCCCGAGGCAATTGCCAAGAATACGGAACTCCTGCGCACGCGGCCGTGGATCGATATCCCGATCACCTACCGCAACGGCCGTCGCGCCCTGCTGACCCTCGACAAGGGCACGGCCGGCTCCGAGGCGTTCGACAAGGTCATGCGCGCCTGGGCAGCGGCCGGCACCAGCCAGTAACAGCCCGCAGTCCGATTGGAACGAAAAAGGCCCGGCATTTCTGCCGGGCCTTTTCGTTCCTGATGTCGCTCGTGTTTCAGGCGTCTTCGATCACGCGGACGGCGTTGGCCTGTTCAGCCGCGTATTTCTGGACGGCCTCCTGCACCTTCTCGAAGGCGCGGACCTCGATCTGGCGGACGCGCTCGCGGCTGATATCGAACTCGGAGGAGAGTTCTTCCAGCGTGACCGGATCTTCCGCAAGGCGGCGGGCCTCGAAGATGCGGCGCTCGCGATCGTTCAGCACGCGCATGGCACGGTCGAGCATCGCACGGCGCGTTTCCAGCTCGTCCTGCTCGATGAGCGTCTGCTCCTGGCTGTCGTGATCGTCGACGAGCCAATCCTGCCACTGGCCGGAATCGCCTTCGGATGCCTTGATGGGCGCGTTCAGCGATGCGTCGCCGGACAGGCGGCGGTTCATCGAGACGACTTCTTCCTCGGAGACCTTCAGCTTGGTCGCGATTTCCTTGACCTGATCGGGCCGCAGATCGCCATCGTCGATCGCCTGGATCTTGCTCTTCATCCGGCGCAGGTTGAAGAACAGGCGCTTCTGGTTGGCGGTCGTGCCCATCTTCACGAGCGACCACGAACGCAGGATATATTCCTGGATCGACGCCTTGATCCACCACATGGCATAGGTCGCCAGGCGGAAGCCACGCTCCGGATCGAACTTCTTGACGGCCTGCATCAGGCCGACATTGCCCTCGGAGACGACTTCGCCGATCGGCAGGCCGTAGCCGCGATAGCCCATGGCGATCTTCGCCACGAGACGAAGGTGGCTCGTCACGAGTTGATGGGCGGCGTTGCGGTCGTCGTGTTCCTGGTAGCGCTTGGCGAGCATGTATTCCTGCTGCGGCTCAAGCATCGGAAATTTACGGATTTCGTCGAGATAGCGGTTGAGACCACCTTCTCCAGACGTAATAGACGGCAGTGTATTGCGGGCCATTCAGCACCCCTTTCTGAGACGGCTTCCATCGAGGCAAGCCTTGGTATGGAGCTTGATCCTGAAACAGGCTCCCCGTCAGCAACCACGCTCCCTGTGGGACATGGCGTCCCCACGATCCTAAAGATAGGTATGGCGAAACAATGGTTCAAGACGCCGCGCGCTTCACGGCTGCGTGAAGGCGGCGATGACGGACGGCTTTGCGCACTGTGCTGAGATGGAGCGCAAAGCCGGAAAATCAAGGGGTATCGGCGTCGTCCATGCCGCGCAGCGCGTTGATCAGCTGCTCCATGTCGGCCGGCGGCGGCGCTTCGAAATGCATGGTTTCACCGGATGTCGGATGCTCGAACTGCAGCATGAAGGCGTGCAGCGCCTGCCGATGGAAACCGTTGACGACGGCGCGGGCCTTTTCGGGCAGGAGATTGGCCTTGGTGCGGAAGGCCGCGCCATATTCGGGATCGCCGATCAGCGGATGGCCGATATGGGCCATATGCACGCGGATCTGGTGTGTGCGGCCCGTCTCCAGGCGGCATTCGACGAGCGAGGCGAGGCTGGTCGCCGCCTCCGTCTCCATGTAGCGCTCGACCACCGTATAGTGCGTGATGGCCTCGCGGGCGTCATCGGCGTCTTCGCGCTTGACGGCCCGCTTGGTCCGGTCATTGCCTCGTCCCAGCGGCGCATCGATGGTGCCCTTCAGCTGGCGGGGGCGGCCCCAGACGACGGCCTGGTAGGCACGTTCCAGCGGGCCGGAGCGGCCGTGATCTGCGAACTGGTCCGAGAGGTGGCGGTGGGCGGCATCGTTCTTCGCGGCGACCATGACGCCGCTCGTTTCCTTGTCGAGCCGGTGCACGATGCCCGGGCGGCGCACGCCGCCGATGCCGGAAAGGCTCGTACCACAATGGGCGATCAGCGCGTTGACGAGCGTGCCCGTCCAGTTGCCGGCGCCGGGATGCACGACGAGCCCCGCGGGCTTGACGAGCACGATCAGGTCGTCGTCCTCGTAGAGCACGTCAAGCGGGATATCCTCGCCCTGGGGTTCGGGGTCTCGGGGAGCGGGGAGCGCCAGTTCCACCACGTCGCCCGGCTGGATCTTGCGCTTCGGCTCCGTCGTGACCTTGCCGTTGACGACGGCCGCGCCTTCCTCGATCAGCGCCTTGATGCGGCTGCGCGAAAAGTCGCCCGCAAGGGTCGCGGCCAGCCACGCATCCATGCGTCCCTCGGCATCTTCGGGCACGGTCAGGACTTTTCTTGTGGCGTCGGCTTCTTTAAAGGGGTCGGTCATCGTTCAATCATACTCATTGCCGGAAGGGCGCCGCCATGTCCAACATCGAAAACGACGATCAGGAAGACAAGCCGCTCGACCCGGTCATGGAAAACGTCCGTCGCAAGATGATGCGCCTGCAACTGATCTCCGGCGGCATCATGTTCCTGATGTTCCTGGCGGTGCTTGCCGCCATTGTCTATAAGATCAACACGCGGGATGGCAAGCCGGAAGCGGTGGCAACCTCCAGCGGCCTGTCCGTGCCGAGCGATGCGCCGGTCAAGGCGACGGCGGTGCTGCCCGACGGCTTTGCCGTGTCGGCCGTATCGCAGTCGGGCGGGCAGATACTCTTCTACGGTGTCATGCCCGGCGGCGCGCGCAAGGCGCTTGTGTTCGATATCGCCGCCGGCCGCATCGTCGCCGAGATCGACGTCGCGGGCAACTGAACCGGATGGCCGCGACACCGGTCCGCATCGATGATCCGGCCGATCCGCGCATCGCCGGCTTCGTTTCCATCCGCGAGCGTGACCTGACCGGCCGGGACGGCCTGTTCATCGCCGAGGGCACCGTGGTGTTGCGCATGCTCGGCCAGCCTGCAGCTTTGGCCAACGGTTTTGCCGCCGAGTCGATCCTGCTCCTGGAAAATCGCCTTTCGGGCGTTGCGGATATCCTGGCGTCGTTTTCGAACACCGTCCCGGTTTATGTCGCGTCGCAGGCGGTGTTCGATGCCGTGGCCGGTTTCAACATGCATCGCGGCGTGCTTGCCCTCGGCCGCAAACCGCCCCTGGACCGGACGGCCTCCCTCATGGATCGCCTGCCGGAGGCGAGCCTTGTGCTCGCCGGCTGCGGCCTTTCCAACCACGACAATGTCGGGTCGATCTTCCGCAACGCCGCGGCCTTCGGGGCCGATGCCGTGTTTCTCGACGAGACGTCCTGCGACCCGCTCTATCGCAAGGCCATCCGCGTCTCCGTCGGCTCGGTCCTGAGCGTGCCGTTCTCGCGCGGCCTTGCGGCCCAGGTCATGCTGGAGCGACTTGCGGCGGAAGGCTTCGAGATCTGGGGGCTTTCGCCGCGCGGCGCGGTTTCCGTGTCGGCCATTCCGGCGACGAGGCGTATTGCGCTGGTGCTGGGCACCGAAGGGGAGGGGTTGCCGGAGAACATCCTGTCCTCCTTCCGCACGGCCCGCATTCCGCAACGGCCGGGGCTCGACAGCCTGAATGTCGCGACGGCCAGCGGAATCGCGCTTTACCAGATCGCGCTTGCGATGGGCCGGGTCGGCTGAGGAGCCGATCAGCTCTCGTCGCTGCCGAGCCGTTCGCGGACCCGGCCTGCCAGGCTTCTGTCGTCGCCTTCGAGTGACGGGTCGATCGTTGCGATCAGATCATGGACAGGCGAGTTGGCGCCTTCGCGCGCCGCGGTCAGCACGATCATCTTGCTGGCGAGATCCGCCATTTCCTCGCGAAGCGCCGCGTCGTTGCCGCCATTGCCCGCTGCCATCAGCCGTTCCGTCAGCGCGGTGCCCTGGTTCCGGACGTCCTCTTCCAGCGTGGCGATATCGATCGGCGGCACCGAATTGGCCTTGACCGGGCGGCGGGGCGTGATCCGGTTGGCGGCGATCGTATGGGCAAGCCCGGTGGTGCGCGCGGCCTTGGCCGCTTCCTTGTTTTCCGCGGTCAGTGTCTTCACCTTGTCCCGAAGGCGATCGATTTCGGCAATACGCCGCTCGATGGCGTTGTCCTTGTCGGCGCTGCCGGCAAGCTCGCGTGTCAGCCGGGTTTCCAGCTGGCGCGCGCGGCCTTCCTCGCGCGACACGCGAAGCTCCAGCGATTTTGCCTTCTCGCCCGCCGTCTTCAGGTCTTCGCGCGCCTTGTCGCGCTCATCCTTCAGGTTGGTGATGCGGCTCTTCAGGGCTTCGATCGTGGTGTCGCGCGTGGCGATATCGATCTTCATATTGTCGATGTCGGCCTCGAAATGCGCGATCGTGGCGTTGAGGCGTTCGATCTCGTCCAGTCGTGCACGGATCTCGCGGTCGGCATTGGCGAGGGCGGCGCGCAACTGCTCGCTCTTCATCTCCTCGCGGCGCAGCGCCGAACGCATGTCGCCAGCCTCGATGTTCATATCGGCGATCTGGGCATGCAGTTCGGCATTTTCCGTGCCGACGGCGGCGGCATCCGCAAGAAGCTTTTCGCTGCGGACCATCTCCTGTGTGCGCTTCTCGCGTTCGCGGCGCACGCTCTGCGCCAGCCGCGCATTTTCGGCGGCAAAGGCGGCGCGGGCCATGTCCTTCTGCGCACGCACTTCCTGCGGGCTGAGCGGCATGGTGGCGCGCATGCGGTCTTCGGTGAACTTGACGACGCGCTTCTGGATGGCCGGCGCGACAAGGAGACCGGTCAGCGTGGCGGCGAGGAAGCCGAGCGCGAAGAGAAGGGCATACTCGATCACGGATCTACCTAACAGCGCCAAGACGGAAGCCCGGCGCGGGACCGGGCGGCTGCATTATAGCGGCTCGCCCGGATTTGCGGGAGGGGGTGTCCTGGCGAAATCAACTTTCGGTTAACCAGGCGGGCCGGGACAGGTTTTCCTTCGATCAGAAGGGGTTCCAGGTCGGCTGGCGTGTCAGTTTGAGATAGCCGGCATTGATGCCGAGCCGCGCGCCGACGCCGGTGCGGATCGGCACCAGAACGATATCGCGGTTGACGTTCACCTGCATGCCGACGCCGGCAATGACATAGGCCGAGCCGGAAACGCCGCCGAAACGATCGTAAAGCGCATTCACGTCAGGCAGATTGTAGACGAGCATCATCGTGCGGCTGCCCTGACCGCCCCAGTCGAGGCCGAGGGACGGGCCCTGCCAGAAAACCGGATGCTGGCCGGCATTCTTGGTGTTCAACGTGCCTTCGCCATAGGTCAGGCCGGCAACGAAGGCACCCGACCCTTCCTGCCCGAGGATATAACCATTGGGCAGGCCGTAGGATTCGAAGGCGCGTTCCACCACCTTGGCCAGCCCGCCGGAAGCCTCACCGAAGAAGCCGTGCCCGGCATCGATGATTTCCTGCATGCTGTACTGATTCGATTGCTGCGCGGCGGCCGGTCCTGCGAGGACGATTGCCATGGCCGCCGCCGTCACGATCCTGAACGCCGCGGTGAGGAGATTTGAACCAATCATATCCCGTTCGCCTTCCTTTTGTTCTAGGCTCCGTTCCTTGCAGCAATTTGATCCGAGGGTATTAACAATCGGTTTACCAAATGTGGTGTCATTATGGCTGTCTTTAAATGGAACACGCCTCGCGCAATTCAGGCGTGCTATGCGTCGCGCGGAATGTATCCGCGTGCGCCTTTGACGAGGCGTCCCGCGATGAATGAATGCGTGGATCTGGGAGAATTTTATGGCGAAAAATCCGAACCTTACGCTGACAGGTCCCGATCTGGCAGCGCTTCTTTGCAGCCGCGTCTGCCATGATGTCATCTCGCCCGTCGGTGCGATCAACAACGGGCTCGAACTGCTCGACGAGGGCGGCGCGGATGCCGAGGCGATGGATCTCATCCGCGCCAGTGCGCTCAATGCATCCGTCCGGCTGAAGTTCGCCCGCCTGGCCTTCGGCGCCTCCGGCTCTGTCGGCGCGTCGATCGATACGGGCGAGGCGGAGAAGGCCGCGCGCGATTTCGCGGCTGCCGAAAAGAAGACGGAAGTCACCTGGACGGGCCCGCGCGCCATCATCCCGAAGAACAAGGTCAAGCTGTTGCTCAACCTGTTCCTCGTGGCCTACAGCGCGATACCGCGCGGCGGTTCGATCGATATCAGCCTCGAGAATCCCGAGACCGACACGGTCTTCAAGCTCGCCGCCAAGGGCCGCATGCTGCGCGTTCCGCCGAAGTTCACGGAACTGCTTTCCGGCACGCCGGAAGAGGCGGTCGATGCCCATTCGATCCAGCCCTATTATACCGTGCTGCTGGCCGATGAAGCCGGCATGGAGCTCGCCGTGGAGCCGGGCGACGACGAGATCGTGTTCTCGGCCCGCTCGATTGTTGCTTCTGAATGATCCGCGTCGGCGGCTGTGGCGTTAACCATGGCCGCTAACGCTTTGTTTGCCAGCCGACGGTAAGCTGCATCTGTATCGTTCCTGCCGGATGGCGGGAGACCTAGGAGCAGATAATGCAGCGGTTGATGATCGCCGACGGTTCCGATGTCGTCCGGAAGGTCGGCAAGCGTATTCTTTCCGGTTTGGATTTCCTCGTTCTCGAAGCGTCCAGTGCCCTTGAAGCGCTGGTGCGCTGTGAGGCGGAATTGCCCAATATCCTCATCGTCGATGCCACCATGGACGGCGCGCTCGAGCTGATCGGCAATGTCCGCAACCTGCCGCAGGGCAAGTCCGTCCGCATCTTCTATTGCGTGGTCGAGGCCGACCTGAAGAAGATGATGATGGGCAAGCGCGCCGGCGCCGACGACTTCCTGCTCAAGCCCTTCGATCGCAAGATCCTGACGCAGGTCTTCGGCAGCCTCTCGATCGCTGCCTGACCAGACGTCCCGTTCAGAAATGTCGCGACGCGGCCGCTCCCCGGAGCCGGCCGCGTTCTGCTTTTCGCGACACAGAAGGCAGGCGGGAACCGCGGCCAAAAGAAAACCCGCCGGCAAGCGGCGGGTTTCGAAATACGTGAGCGGGGAGGGGGATCAGGCGCTCTCGGCGTAGTCGCCGTCCGGTTCGCGCAGCACATAGCCGCGGCCCCAGACCGTCTCGATGTAATTGGCGCCGCCGGCAGCGTTTGCGAGCTTCTTGCGCAGCTTGCAGATGAAGACGTCGATGATCTTCAGTTCCGGCTCGTCCATGCCGCCGTAGAGGTGGTTCAGGAACATTTCCTTGGTGAGCGTCGTGCCCTTGCGCAGCGAGAGCAGCTCGAGCATCTGGTATTCCTTGCCCGTCAGGTGCACGCGCTGGCCGCCGACTTCGACGGTCTTGGCGTCGAGGTTGACGATGAGCTCGCCCGTGGAGATGACCGACTGGGCATGGCCCTTGGAGCGGCGCACGATGGCGTGAATGCGGGCGACCAGTTCGTCCTTGTGGAACGGCTTGGTCATGTAGTCGTCGGCGCCGAAGCCCAGGCCGCGCACCTTATCCTCGATGCCGGCCATGCCGGAGAGGATGAGGATCGGCGTCTTGACCTTGGACAGGCGCAACGTGCGAAGAACTTCGTAACCCGACATGTCGGGCAGGTTCAGGTCGAGCAGGATGATGTCGTAATCATACAGCTTGCCCAGATCCACGCCTTCCTCGCCGAGGTCGGTGGTGTAGACATTAAAGCTTTCGGACTTCAGCATCAGTTCGATGCTCTGCGCTGTCGCGCTATCGTCCTCGATGAGTAGAACCCGCATATCTGTCCCCTTTTCCGCCGCTCAAGGTATCCTGGCCCCCTACGCGATACGGATCCAGTCGTTGCCTGATTTGGAGGCTGCCACGAAATGGTTAACAAATCCTGATTCACTTTGGCAAGGTGTATCGATCTGTTAATTATTTCGGGCAGTCCCCTGATTTTTCATATGAATCAGAATTGTGACTCTTAACATACAAAGTGAAGAAACACAGCTAACCGACTCTTTAGACTCGTCAATGCGGAACATGTCGTTTTTTGCGAACCGCATTTACCGGGCCTTAAACCATGGTCCCTATGATTAACGATGCCCGTAAACGAAAGGTTACCAGCGGTAGGATTTCATTAATCTCGCTGAATTTTTTTTAAGGTCCGGCACTCTGGCCGGTCTGCGGGCGAAAATGACGGTGCGCGGCGCGTGGTGATTCACCATGGTCCGTGTGCCGATTTGGAGTGCCGGTGAGCGGTCGGATGTGTTTTTCGGCGATCGTTCACTTCAATGCCGGGGTCTCGCTATCCACGGGAGTATTGCGTATGAAGTCGCGTGAGAGCCTAGTTCGCCTGAAGGAATTTCAGGTCAAAGACAAGAGACGGCAGCTGGCCCAGCTTCAGTTGATGATGTCCGAATTCGAACGGATGTCGAAGGAACTGGAAACCCAGATCGCCATCGAAGAGAAGAAGTCCGGGATCACAGATCCCACCCACTTCGCCTATCCCACGTTTGCCAAGGCAGCACGGCAGCGGTCCGACAACCTGCAGGTCTCCATTCGGGAACTGAAGGTACAGCAGGACGCGGCCGAACTTTCGCTGGAAGAGGCGGAAGCGGAGTTCGCCAAGGCGGCGGCGCTGGAAGAGCGCGACAACGCGGTGCGTCTGCGCGCCTGAGGACAAGACCTCTGAAGACCCCTCGCGAGTGGCCGCAAGACCGCTCACGAGGGTTCTTGGTGTTTTCAGGCGTTGACGACGTCCGCCCACTCCTTGTGGCGAAGCGCCTGAGCCCGGAAGAACGGGCAGAGCGGCATGATCTTCCAGCCGCCTTTGCGCGCTTCTTCAACGGCATGAGCCGCGAGCGCCTGCCCGACGCCCTTGCCGCGCAGCGCATCGGGAACACCCGTGTGATCGATGATGACGAGCTGCGCCGATGCGCGGGAATAGGTCATTTCCGCTTCGTGCCCCTCGACGACGGTGTAGTAGCGGCCCTTCGAGCCGGTGTCTTCGTGCCGGATGTCCATGATGATGTCCTCGCTCCTTTGCGTTGACGCCATATTTTCCTCTTCCGGGACAGACGGCAAGCTCCGCTGCGGTGAACAGTTCGTGCTGCATCCGGATGCGGCGGGTGGTATCGAAGGCAATTCGAAACGTGAAACCGCCCATGATTCTCGTCGTGCCCGTTCTCCTGGTTCTCTCAGCGATGTCGCTGGCGCTCGGCCTCGTCCTGCCGCTTGTGCATTTCAAGAAGCTCTACTTTTTCAGCGAAACACCGTCGCTGATCGATATCGTCGTTTCGCTCTGGGGGCAGGGGAGTGGCGGCCTGGCGGTGCTGATCGCGCTGTTTTCCATCGTCTTTCCGGTGGTGAAACTGTTCGCCATCACGCTGGAGGCGACAGCGCCCGCGTCGGCCGGCAGCCAGAAGACCTGGCTTGCGCGATTGCTGCCGGTGCTCGGAAAATGGTCGATGATGGATGTCATGCTGGTGGCGCTGGTCATCGTCGCGGCGAAGACGAGCGGCATGGCCTCGGCGTTCACGCAGCCGGGCCTGTGGTTCTATGCAGCCTCGGCCATCATGACGGGCCTTCTGCAAACGACATTGCGGCCGCATTGAGCGGCCGCTGTCGGTCTTGACGAATGGTGGACTTGCCTAGTGGCGGTACTGCTGGATGCGCGTGGTGCGCAGGCCGGCGAGGCCATGGTCGTTGATGGAGGATTGCCAGGACAGGAATTCTTCGACCGTCAGCGTGTAGCGTTCACAGGCTTCCTCGAGGCTGAGCAGCCCGCCACGCACGGCGGCGACGACTTCGGCCTTCCGGCGAATCACCCAGCGCCGTGTATTGGCCGGCGGCAGATCGGCGATCGTCAGTGGGCTGCCATCGGGGCCGATGACGTATTTAACGCGGGGTCGTATCAGATCGGTCATTGTACTCTCTACATAAACGCAAGACCATATGAGCGAACTGTAGCCCGCCACATTTAAGATTTGCCTAAGCGCATGCTAACAATTTTCTAATCTTTTGAGCGGCTTCGCAGGCAAAGCTCCGCTTGGAAACGCTTTACTTTCCGCAACGTCGGGCGGATTGCCCGCCGCATGGCCCGCATGGGAGCCATGCAAATATTTCATTTCTATTTTATTCAAATACTGCTAATACGCGCCAAAATTCGGAGGCGGCTATCGGATCGATGGCACCGGAAGCCTCCAGGAAGCACCCAATCGCATACCATCCGCAAGCTGTTTCCCCTCGGGAGATGGCTTTAAGCGGCGTTTTTCGCCGCCATTTGAACGCCGGGTGCCCCTGAAATTTTCCGGACGAGAATACACCCGAGCCCGGTGCGCAAGCGCCGGCGTTGGAAACGGAAAATGAAAGACCAAGACAACATGCTCGTGCGGCAGGGCTGGTTGCCCGAATTTCTGGTCGCGGCAAACATCGAGACCGTGCAGACCGAATACGAGGTGCTTCACCTCATGCGTCAGTGCGCCAATCATTTCTCCTTCACGCACTTTCTCGTGACGCGCTTTCCGGCGAATGCCCAGCAGCGTTTTGCCGAGCGCTTGATGGTCAGCAACTGGCCGGCCGATCTCGTGCGCAAGTACGATGCGATGAACCTCTTCCACATCAGCCGGCTTGCGCTCGACACGGGTGCGACCAAGCTGCCGGTGCAGGGCGACAGCTCGCTTCTCGCGCCCGCCGACTGGGAGAACACCCAGGCCGGCGAGGCGGTCGCGCTTGCCGAAAGCCATGGGCTTTCCACCTCGACGGCGTTCCTTTTGCACTCCACGACGTCGGACCCCTATCTCATGATGTTTTCCGGCATCCGCAAACCGTTGTCGCGCCCGGAGCTCGCGGAGCTGCATTTCGCCGCGTTGCAGCTTTTCGAATGTCTCGAGAAGACCTTCACGGCGGCCACCGCCGGACGCGAAAAGCTCTCCAGCCGCGAGGTCGAGTGCCTGCGCTGGGCTGCCGCCGGCAAGAGCAGCGACGAGATCGCCGTCATCCTCGGCATTTCCGTCTATACGGTCAGCAGCTACTTCAAGAGCGTGACCCGCAAGCTGAAAGCGGTCAATCGCATGCAGGCCATCGCCATCGCCATGCGCCTGCGCCTCATCTGAGGGCGTCGGACGCGCTGGTGGTCCGAACGAGGCGGTTTCAGGCCTTCTCTTGCCCTTGGAGCGGCAAGTTTCTATATGTCGCCCGAAAGGCGCTCCGGTTTGACGGGGCGCCGCAACGGCCGATTTCGGCCCCAGGACAAGGTGTCCGGTGACAAGGGTCCCGCGCACCGGAACGGACCTCGCGTGAACAGTCTCGATTTCGATCGCAAGCCGGAAGATACCCGCGTCGTCGTCGCCATGTCCGGCGGCGTCGATAGTTCCGTCGTGGCCGGCATTCTGAAACGCGAGGGCTACGACGTTCTCGGCATCACGCTGCAGCTCTATGACCATGGTGCGGCCGTGCACCGCGCCGGCTCCTGCTGTGCCGGCCAGGACATCGATGATGCGCGCCGTGTGTGCGAAACGCTGGGCATTCCCCATTACGTGCTCGACTACGAGAAGCGTTTCCGCGAAACGGTGATCAATCCCTTCGCCGAAAGCTACGTCGCCGGCGAAACGCCGATCCCCTGCGTCGCCTGCAACCAGACCGTCAAGTTCGCCGATCTTCTGGCGACCGCCAAGGATCTCGGCGCGGACGCACTGGCGACGGGGCATTATATCCGCTCGCGACCCAACCCGGTGCCGGGCGCGCCGGAGCGCCGCGCGCTCTATCGCCCCGTCGATGCGGAACGCGACCAGAGCTATTTCCTTTTCGCCACCACCCAGGAACAGATCGACTACCTGCGCTTTCCGCTCGGCCATCTTTCCAAGGCTGAAACCCGCGCGCTGGCCGAAGACATGGGCCTTGTCGTCGCCAAGAAGGCGGATAGCCAGGACATCTGTTTCGTTCCGCAGGGCAAGTATTCCGATATCGTCAACAAGCTGAAGCCCAACGCCGCACTGGCCGGTGACATCGTGCATATCGATGGCCGCCATCTGGGACAGCATGACGGTATCCTGCACTACACGATCGGCCAGCGCCGCGGCATCGGCGTGGCGACGGGGGAACCGCTTTATGTGGTCTATCTCGATGCGCGCTCGCGGCGCGTGATCGTCGGCCCGAAGGAAGCGCTCGAAACGCGCCGCCTTTATCTGCGTGACATCAACTGGCTCGGAGACGGCGATCTCGATGCCGTCGCCGCCGCCGGCTTCGATTGCTACGCCAAGGTCCGTTCCACCCGTCCGCCGCGCCCGGCGCGCCTTCAGGCGAACGAAGGCGGCATCTATGTCGAGCTTGAAGAAGGCGAGGCCGGTGTCGCTCCGGGGCAGGCCTGTGCACTTTACTCCGGCGAAGGCGAGGATGCCCGCATCTATGGCGGCGGTTTCATCCAGCGCTCCGAGCGGGAGCCCGCGGCCGAAGAGGCGTTGAAGCGCATCCTGTCGACCCCGGTCGCCGCCTAGCGCCAAGCCCTTGCCAAGGCCCTTGCGGACAAAGCGATTTTTCCTGCGAAGGTCGCTTGACACCCGCGGGAACAGCGCCTTATAAGCCGCGCACCGGACGCGAACGCACATCGTTGTCGATCGTCCCTTCGGGCGGCGGAGTAGCTCAGTAGGTTAGAGCAGAGGAATCATAATCCTTGTGTCGGGGGTTCGAATCCCTCCTCCGCTACCATCGAATTTTCCCGGGAAATCATATCGAGAATGCGCGTTCGAAGGACGGCATACGTCGACACCGTCCGTTGTTTAACGAACGGGGAAGCTCTCCCGTATAGGATGCTGCCAGTTTATTCCCGCCCGTTGCGCGTCACCGCGCAGGTGGCTTGCAACGTGCGAAATGCATTATGACTGAAACGCCGTCCTCATCTCTTCTGTCGATCGTCCGGCTTTCGGATTTTTCGCCGTTCCAGCGGGAGCCGCAGCGGCCGGCGGAATTCAGGACGGATGATTTCGATCGCAAGTTCGATAGCGATGTCCTGATCTACGATGCGTTTCGCCGGCTGGATGGCAAGGTCGTGCTGCTCGGGCCGCCGCTTTTCAATCTCGAGCCGCTGCTGCGGCCTGACAGCATCCGTGCGCTGCCCGGCAACGGCGTCTGTGCGTTTCGTTACCGCAAGCTCGACCGCCATATGCAGATCATCGTGGAGGCGCCGACCGATTGCACGGCCCTCTCGCTGACCCTCGGGGGGCACCGCGCCGAGGTGGTCGTCGGGGCCAATCTGTCCGAACGCTTTGCCGGGCGTCGCGTGCTGCTGACGAAAACCAAGAACAACGATCCGGTTTGGATCCGCGACTGGGTAAGCTTCAACCAACGGTTCCATGGTGCAGATGCGTTGCTGCTCTATGACAACCTTTCGGATACTGACGTGACCCAGGCCGTGAAGGAGGAGCTTCGCAGGCTCGGGGGGCTTGAAGCCGTCGAGGTGTTGTCGTGGCCCTTCAAGTTCGGACCGCAGGGGCTCGATGCCCGCCGGTTCTGGGATTCGGATTTCTGTGAACTGGGTGCATTGGAGCATGCCCGTTGGCGCCTGCTTGCAGAGGCGCGTTCGGTGCAGACCGGCGATGTCGATGAACTGCTGTTGTCGACGTCGGGCAGGAGCGTGTTCGCTGCCGCCGAAAAGGATCCGTTCGGCGTCGTGCGTTATCGCGGCCGCTGGATCGTCGGGACAGACAGGACGAAGGTCCTGGATGGTACGCTCCGGCGGCATGCGCAGTACGATACCGTTTTACGCCGCCGAATGGCACGCCGGCTGGGCCTGCTTGCCTATGATAGCGTTGCTTGTCCTCCGAAGTGGACGGCCGTGCCGCGGCGCTGCCCGGAAAAGGCCCAGTGGGGCGTGCATCGCATTCTAAGCTGGCTGCCGGCAATGCGGGTAAGTACGGATTTCTGCTATCGGCACTTCCGCGAGATCACCAGCAACTGGAAGTACGATCGCCTCGATCGCGACGCCTTCGATCCCGCCGTGCACGAGATCGATCAGGACCTGATCGATTATTTCGCGCGGTGGAAAGCGGGCTGACGTCGTTCGGGAATCAGGCCAGCCTGGCGCGCAGTCGGACCAACATCGTCCAGGCCGTCGCGCGCAGCGAGAGCACGTCGAGCAGGATGGCCGAAAGGCCGTAGGCGGCGATGCCGACGCTGACGGCGAGCAGCAGCGACAGGGCCGGTCCGAAGGGGCTCATGGCCAGCACGGCGAATGTCGATCCGGCCATGATCGCCGTGGCGAGGGTCACCTTGCCGATATCCGTCAGCCGGAAGGATAGCGGCTGGGCCCGGAACGACAGCACGTAACCGAGGACCATGCCGCAGAATTCGGTGAAGACGAGCGCCCAGGCCGCGCCGACGAGGCCATAGGACGGTACGAGCAGGAACATCGCGCCCAGATTGACCGCGAGCATCGCCAGCCCCTGATAGAGCATCATCGACGGCTTCCGGCCGAGATGGAAGCTTGCATGCACATATTGCTGGGTGATCGCCTGGAACAGCCAGGAGAAGGCGAGGATCGGCATGACCGTTTCGCCCGCCTCGCGAAATTCTGCGCCCAGCATCAGCTGCGAGAGCGGGCGCGCGACAAGCGCCAATCCTACGACCGCCGGCAGCACGACGGCCAGCAGCAACTCGGCGCTGCGCTCCAGATGATGGCGGGCGGCCACAGGCTCGTCGTTCGCCAACAGCCTCGCCGCGACGGGAATGATGGCCGAGCCGATGGCGATGGACGGGAAGAGAATGATCTGCCGCACGAGATCGGCGACGGCGCCGTAGGTTCCGGCACCGGCCTCGCCGAGATAGGCGAGGATGATGAGGCGGTCCAGCAGGGCGTGCAGCGCAAAGGCGCCGCCCGAAATGGTCATCGGCACGCCGAACTGCACGAGATTGCGCAGGATCGCCTGGTCGAAGCCGCGGCGGGGCGCCCGCCAGACGCTGGGCGCGGAAACCAGTGCCGCCAGCGCATAGCCCAGACAGATGCCGATCAGGAAGCCTTCCCCTCCGTAACCCGCAAGCACGAAAACCATGGAAAGGGCGAAGGAAGCGACCGAACGCAGGATGACGGCGCGCGCATAGGAGCCCGCCTCCTGCCTGACCCGGAAGATATCCTGGCCGAATTCGAAGAAGGCGAGGAGGAAAGCGACGAGGACGGCGAACGCGCCCTGCCAGAACGGCACATTCGCGAGGACGGATGCGATGCCGGCCGTAACTGGGGCGAGCAGCAGCAGGCCGAGATAGCAGACGAGGGCGGTGCCGCGCATATCCGTTTCCGGTCCGCCGTGATTGAAGCGGACGACGGAAAGCCGGATCCAGGAGAAGGCGATTGCCGAGATCACGCCGGCAAGCCCCATGACGACGACGTAGAGGCCGTATTGATCGGGCGTCAAGAGATGCGTGAAGACGACGATGGACAAGAAGCCGAGGATCGCCGACACCATATGCGCCGCAAGATATGTGGAAGCCTGCCGCAACATGCCTCAGGCCCCCGCGATGGCCTGTTTGATCGTCCGCATCATCGGCTTTTCCCTGTAGTCCTCGTCCAGTGGCAGTGGTCGGTTGACCTGTCCGTCCGCGCGCTTGTACCAGATGGGAACCCAGGTATAGCGGTCCGTTATGCCCCATGTGACGACGGCGGTCGGCCGCGTGACGTCAAGGATTGCGCCCAGGAGGGCGCCGACGCGCTTGGCGGCGATCGCGTCTCTCTCCTTGATGTCGGCGGGAAGCTGGTCGTCGATCACATCGAGTTCCGTCACCAGGACGTCGAGACCCATATCCTTGACGTCCGACACGAAACGCGAAACCTCGTCCTTGTCGATCTCTTCGTTGCCGGGAAGGTGGGCCTGGAAGCCGAGCGCCTGAACGGGCACATCACGGTCGCGCAAGCGGTGCAACAGATCGAGCATCGCCCGGCGGCGCGCGCTGGATTTCGCCGTCGCTGCCTCGAGCCCGTAGTCGTTGATAACGAGCTGGGCAGCCGGGTCGGCGGCGCGGGCGGTGTGGAACGCGAGGTCGATGTAATATTCGCCGAGATTGGCCGACCAGACGGAGTCGCGCAGGCCCACACGCGGTCCATCATCGGAAAGCGCCTCGTTGACGACGTCCCAGCTCGGGATGCGTCCCTTGTAGCGCCCGACGACGGTTTCGATATGCGTCATCAGCTCCCGGCTCGTCTCGGTCTCGCCCTTCAGTTGCAGCGCCCAGTCCGGCATGGCGGCATACCAGGCAAGCGTATGGCCGCGCATCTTCATGCCGTTGGCTTCTGCAAAGGCGATGAGGCGGTCGGGCTGGTCATAGACATATTGCGAGGGGGAGGGGCGCAGATCCGCCCATTTCAACCCGCCTTCGCCCACGAGGAGCTGGCAGTGCTCGATGAGGGCCTTCTGGTAGGCGGCGTCCGTCTGGAGCGGCCCGTCGCTGACGGCGGCCCCGAAGGGAATGGCCGAATGCGATGCGGCGGCGGCGCCCTCGAAGAGCCCGCGGGTCCACAGTGCAAGACCGGCGGCGCCGGCCGCCGTGACGAAATCTCGTCTGCGCATTCAAGCCACACTTTCCGTTCGACCCGCGGCGCTTCATGCGCGCAAGGCTGCGCCAGCGGGGCTGGCTTGTTCCCGCGATCATAGGGCCGACGGGTAATTGCAACGTTAAGAGTAGTCCTTAACGCGTTCTTCAGACGGCAAATCTAAAGTCGGAACCATCGTCGCGATCCCTGCACCGGTCGCGCGCGGCTCGATTTCGCGGAAAATGTAATGAACAGCACCCCTCTCGACAGCAACGTGGACGCCGTGGTCTGCATCCCGACCTTCCGCCGCCCGGACTGGCTGCGCCAGACGCTCGAATCCGTGCTCTCGCAGAAAACCGACTTTCCCTTCGCCATCGTGGTCGTTGACAACGACGCGGCCAATCCCGCCGGCCACGCCGTGGCGAAGGCGATGCTCAATACGACCGATATACCCTCCACATTGGAGATCGAGCCGTCGCAGGGCAATTGTCATGCGATCAACCGCGCCTTTTCCTCCGCGCTCGACACCTATCCGTCGGCGCGCTGGTTTCTGATGATCGATGACGACGAGATCGCCGAAGCCGGCTGGCTGCAACATATGGTGGAGACGGCGCGACGCACCGCTGCCGATATCGTCGGCGGGCCCGTCACGCGGACATTCGATGCGGATGTGCCTGCGTCCATCCGCAACCATGCGATCTTTGGTTCCATCGAGGGCGCGACCCGTCAGGTCAATATGATCCACGGATCGGGAAACTGCCTGATCGCGCGGCACGTCTTCGAACGCTTCGGAGCACCGTTCTTCGACCTGCGTTTCAATTTTCTGGGCGGCGGCGACATGGAGTTCTTCACCCGCTGCCGGCTCGCCGGATACAAGACGTGGTGGTGCGCCGAGGCGATCATCCACGAGACGGTTCCGTCCGACCGGTCCAATCCGAAGTGGCTCATGAAGCGGTCGATCCGTATAGGCAGCATCAATTTCGTGATTGACCGGCTGCATATGGGCGCCTTTGCCGGCGTGAAGGTCTTTGCGAAGAACCTCGTCAGCCTCAGTCTCGGCGTCGTGCGCTCGCTGGGGATCCTGTTGCGGACGGGCGAGATCGTTCCGGCGACGCATCCGCTGCTGATGTCGGTTGGCCGCATGGCGCCGCTTCTGGGGCTAACGCCGCGGCCGTATGAGGCGAAGGCCTGAGGTTCATCCGCGTCGTGCGCGTTTGCCGGCAACGGCCGGACCATCGCCCTTCGAAAGCTTCGAGCGGGCCTGCAGGCCCAGACCGAAGACGCTGAGCAGGATGGTGAACCACACCGGCCCGGTGTTCACGTAGAAAGCGCTTTCCAGGCACGACAGGAAAAGGCCGAAAAGCCAGATCCGCAGGAAGAGCCGTGTGAGGCGGATATCGTTTTCGCTTTCCAGCGCTGCGGCGGCGTTGCGCAGCGGCGAATACACCATCCAGACCAATGTCAGGATCAGGCCGGGAACGCCGGCATTCACCATCGCTTCCACATAGGCATTGTGGGCGTTTGCCGCCGTCACGGCCCAGGTTTCGAGGGCGGCGTCGCTGTCGAACAGCGCCTGGGTCTGCCAGAAGGACTGGAAGCCGTAGCCCAGCAGCGGCCGCTGTTCGATGGCGTCGATGGAGAGCCGCCAGATGGAACTCCGGTCCGTGAAGGTTGCATCGACGCCGAGGCTCGTCAGCGTGTCCGCAACCGAGGGCGACAATGCCGAGCCGAGGAGGATGGTGTTGGCGACGATGAGGATGCCCCACACCATCAGCCCCCGGATCTTTCTGAACCGCTCGAAGGCCCAGGCGACGACCAGGGTGAAGGGCACCATGATCGTCGAGGTCTTGCCGCCGGAAAACAGGACGAAAAGCAGCGCGCCGACCGCCAGCGCCCAGCCCAGGCGTTTCGACCCGGTGGACGCGATGTAGAGCCCGATGAAGACGGCCATCGCCATGGCGGCGGCGGTGATGTTCTTGTGGCTGTAGATGCCGCGCCAACTGCCGGCGAGCGAAGCTTCGAGCCCGTCCGTCGCCTGGTGGATAGCGCGCACCGGCAGCGCGATCACGCCCATATAGGAGAGGCCGACGACGATGCTGACGATGCAGGCGAGGGTGAAGGTGAAGTCCGCCTGGCTGCGCGGCACGAGCAGGAAGGCGTTCGCGCAGAAACAGACGATGACCACGAACATCATGCGCCGGAAGCCGGCGGAAGGGTCGTTGCCGAGCAGGGCCGTGGCCGTGAACCACACGAGAATGAGCGCCAGGAGAAGGCGCTGCTGGAAGATGAGCTTCCACGCCTTCGTGGCCGCGAGGCTGGCGAGGACACCGCCGGCCATGAGCAGCACGATGACCTGATTGAGCGCACTGGAGTTCGCGCCCCATCCGGCGTCCGATGTCAGTTCGGACATGTCGGGCAGCGGCGAAAGCGTGATCCAGAAATACGCCATCACGATGAAGAGGATGGGCCTGACCGAGCGGCGGCTTGCGGAGGTCTCGTGCTCGAAGGGCTTGATGACGGCGGTCGTTGCCATGCCGGTCCTCCCCGGCATTACCCTGCCCGGCGTGGCGAAAGGCTTCGCCACAGGCCGAAGAGGATGGCAAGGCCTGCGCCGGCGATGAACCCGGCCATCAAGCCGGCAGCGAGGATAATGACGCCCCGCGGCGGATAGCTGCGGTGGATCGGCGGCATCGGCTGGGTCACGACACGCACATTGGTCGCATCGATGCGCTGGCGTTGCGCGGCTTCGCTCGCGCGGTTCATGTAGCTTTCGTAAACAGACGCCTTTGCCTGTGCCTCGCGCTCCAGCTGGCGCAGCTGGAGCTGCGCTTCGGATTCCTTGAAGACGACGGACTGGGCGGTGCCGAGCTCGGCATTCAGCCGGTCGTAGGCGCCCTGTGCCTGTTCAAGCTCGGCCTTGCTCGCCTGGACGACGCGCTGGATTTCGGCCTGGATCTGCGACTGGATCGCGTCGGCGCGCGGTTTCAGCGCCAGAAGGCTCGGATGGCGGGGACCGAGAACCGCCGACTGCGAGCGGATCTGCTGCTGGATCAGCGATTGCTGCGTGAGCAGGGCGGTCATCGTTTCCGATTGCGCGCTTGCGGCGTTGAGGCGGCTTTCGGGATCGTTCGAGGTCAGGTCCTTGTGGCGCGCCTGTGCGAGAATGAGCCGTGCGCGCGCATCGATGACCTGGCTGTTGACGCGGGTCGCGCTTGTCGAGCTTGCCAGTTCGCCGGCGCTCGACCGCAGGCCGTTTTCGCGCTTGAAGGTCTCCACCTTGGCTTCGGCCTTTTCCACCTCGACCTTCAGGTCGTCGATGCGGGCCACAAGCGCCTTGGCGGCCCGACCGGCGCCTTCCACCTGGGCATTGCCGAGTTCATCCTGGAAGGATTCGATCAACTTGTTGGCGATCTCGACGGACTTGTCGGGATTACCGCTCCACACACTGAGGCTGACGAGGAAGGAACGTGTGTCGCGCCGGGCATCGATGCGCTTTTCAAGCGCGGCAAGGGCGTTCCGGTCCGCGTCAGATGCGCGGGTTCCGCCGAATTCCGGGTCCTTCGCGAGGTCGAGGCTCGTGACGACGCGTTCGAGGACATTGCCTGATGTGATGAGGCGCAGCTTGCTTTCGACCGCCAGCAGCTGCGAGTCGCGCTGTGCGCTCTGCGAAAAGATGTCGTCCGCCACGACGTTCAGATCCGTCGGCTCGACCAGCAGTTCGGCATAGGTCGTATAGCGTGGCGGCGTGAACTTGAGGAAGGCGACGGCCGCGAGGCCGCCGACAATGACGGCCGCGAGGATGATCAGCTTGTAGGCAAGCAGCCACCCGAAAAGATTGGAGACGGTGAAGAGGTCCAGCCAGCCGGACGTGCCTGCCGTTTCCTCCTCCGGTACATCGCGTTCAGCGGAATAGCCAGGCTGGGCAAGGCTGTAATCGTTCGTGTCGCGGCGTTTCAGATAGTCGCGTGCGCTCACCCGCGGCTTTGACGTGTGAGCGGCGACAGCCGGCGGCGATGCACGCAGCCGCTTCCTGTGTCCCCGGTCCGGGTGATGGTCAGTGTACATCGTCGAGCTCGCAGCGAATCCACGATCGTTTAGAACAAATCAACCTTAACAGCCGATTAAAATGCCACTTCGAAGGGAACTCTGGTGCGCGCAAATCCGGGGGACGTTGCGCGCTGGAGTGTCGCGTTCCGATGCACTGAAACTGAAGGTTTCTTAACTGTAATCCCAGTTTGCCGGCCTCTAACGTCGTGGCGGTCTATCCCATTAACGGGAGTTTCCGATCTTTCCATCTAGGGTTTCGGCGAATTCCACGGAGGCAAACCGTCCTGCGGCCCGCATCATGGGCGCGGGCGAGGGGCCGGGAGCTGATTGAGACGATGAACGCGCCTGTACAACATAGAATGGATTTACCGCTGGCGGTCGACCTGGACGGGACGCTCGTCTCGACGGATATGCTGTGGGAAACCGTCTTCCTCCTCCTCAAGAAGAACCCGCTTTATCTTTTCCTGCTTCCCGTCTGGCTGTGCTCCGGCAAGGCGCGGCTGAAATGGGAGATCGCACGGCGCGTTACCGTGGATGCCAGCCATCTGCCCTATCGCAGGGACTTTCTCGCCTTCCTGCGCCGCGAGCATGCGGCAGGGCGGCAGATCGTGCTGGCGACCGCATCGGCCGAGCCGATCGCCCGGGCCGTCGCGGATGAGTTGAAGATTTTCAGCGCGGTTTATTCGACAAGTGCGGGAAACAACCTGTCCGCCAAACGCAAGGCGTCTGCGCTCTGCGCCGCCTATGGCGAAAAGGGCTTCGACTTCGCCGGCAACGATCGTGCGGATATCCCGGTGTTCGACGTCGCGCGCAGCGCCATCATCGTCGCGCCGGATCCTGCCGCCGACCGCTATCAGCGACGCCACGGCACCCAGCGCTTCGATTCCCACAAGGCGAGCCTGAAGACCTATGTGAAGATGCTGCGGGTGCATCAGTGGCTGAAGAACTTGCTCGTCTTCGCCCCGGCCGTGCTGGCCCATACGATCGCCTATTCGGAAACGATCATCGCCTCCTCCATCGCCTTCCTGGCGTTTTCGTTCTCGGCCTCGGCGATCTATATCCTGAACGATATCATCGACCTGCCGCTCGACCGGCGTCATCCCACCAAGCGCAACCGGCCGTTTGCCTCCGGCGCGCTGTCCATCCCGTTCGGGCTGACCATGTCGGCCTGCCTGCTGCTTGCCGCGGCGTCGCTGTGCCTGCTGCTGCCGGTGGGATTCGCTTTCGTCATCGTGATCTATCTCATCGCCACGACCGCCTATTCGCTGGCGGTGAAGCGGATGCTTCTGATCGACGTTCTGTGCCTCGCCGGCCTCTACAGCCTTCGCCTGCTGGGCGGAAAGGCCGCGACCGAGCTGCCGCTGTCGTTCTGGCTCGTGGCTTTCGCACTGTTCTTCTTCCTCTCGCTCGCCCTCGTCAAACGTTATGTCGAATTGCAGGGCGCGACGGTCGACGAGCGGGACAGGATCGCCGGCCGCGGCTATCGCCCGGAGGATATCCAAGTTGTCGGCCAGAGTGGCGTGGCATCCGCCTTCGCGGCGGCGCTCGTTCTGTCGCTCTATATCCAGTCGCGGGAAATCGCCGAGCTTTATGCGCAGCCGTGGCTCATCTGGCCGATCGTGCCCATCGTCCTCTACATCAATGTGCGTGTGTGGATCCTCGCGCATCGCCGCGAGATGCATGACGATCCCGTCGTGTTCATCGCCACCGACTGGCGCAGCCAGGCCTTTATCGTGCTGGGCGCCTCCCTGCTCCTTGTCGCGAGTTTCATGTGATGCGGGGAGCGTTCGACAGTTTCGGTCGCGTGGACCGGCACGAAAGACAGGGCCTCGCGCTCGATTTCGCGCTGAACGCCTTACGTCGCCCGACGGGCACGCTTCCGAGCCTGCTCGCTTATGGCAACGGCCGCTCCTATGGTGACAGCTGCCACAACGATGCGGGGGCGCTGGTGGCGATGCGCGCGCGCCACGCGATCATCGATTTCGATCCCGCGACGGGCCTCATCAAGGCGGAGGCGGGCGTGAGCCTTGCCGAAATCATCGCGCATGCGGCTCCCTTCGGCTATTTCCTGCCGGTGACACCGGGCACGCGTTTCGTGACGCTGGGCGGCGCGATCGCCAACGACGTGCATGGCAAGAACCACCATGTCCGCGGCACCTTCGGCTGCCATGTCGAGAGCCTGGAGCTTCTGCGCTCCGATGGTGTCGTGCATCATTGCTCGTCTTCGGAGAATTCCGGTCTCTTCGCCGCCACCATCGGCGGAATGGGCCTGACCGGTCTGGTGCTGAGCGCGAAGCTCCGCCTCATGCCCGTCGGCTCGCTCGACATCGAGGAACGGATCACCGCCTTCGCCAATCTCGACGGCTATTTCGATCTGGCCGAGGCCGCCGACGCCGAAAATGAATATGCGGTCGCCTGGGTGGATCAGCTTGCCGCCGGTGCTTCGGCCGGCCGTGGCGTGCTGATCACCGGCAATCACGCGAGAAACGGCAACTTCAAGACGGACGATGGGGTAGCGCGCCTGAGCGTGCCCTTCGACCTGCCGTTTTCCATGCTCAACGGCTTGAGCCTTCGGCTGTTCAACGGCGCCTATTTCCATGCCAAGAAGCGCAAGCAAGCGCCGCATCTCAGCGGTTACGGCGCATTCTTCTACCCGCTCGACGGGATCGGCGACTGGAACCGGCTCTATGGACCGGCCGGTCTCTACCAGCACCAGAGCGTCATTCCCTTCGATGCGGCACGTGCGGTCATTCCGGCGATGCTGGAAGCCAGCCGTACAGCCGGTCATGCCTCGTTCCTGACCGTGCTGAAGCGGTTCGGGGCTGTGCCGTCGCCGGGCCTGATGTCGTTCCCGCGACCCGGCTACACCCTGACGATGGATTTTCCCAATCGCGGTGCCGCGACCCATGCCCTGCTCGAAACCCTCGACCGGATGACGGTCGCGGCCGGCGGACGGGTCAATCCCTACAAGGACGGGCGGATGCGTGCCCAGACCTTCCAGGCCGGTTTCCCGGAATGGGAAGCGCTGGAAAACATGCGCGACCCCGCTTTCTGCTCGGATTTCTGGCGGCGCACCGCGCTGACGCTGAAGGGCCGCGATGATACCGCCGGCTGCAAGGACATATGAGGACACCATGAAGTACATTCCGTTCATCCTGTTCACGGTCATGACCAATGCGGCCGCGCAGCTGCTCCTGAAATACGGCATGATCACGCTCGGCCCGCTCAGCTTCTCCTCGGAATCGCTGATCCAGAAGATTTTCCAGATCGTGTTCAATCCGTGGGTCTTCGCCGGGCTGGCGATGTTCGTGATCTCCATGGCCTCGCATCTCTACGTGCTGTCGAAGGTCGACCTTTCCTTCGCCTATCCGTTCCTCAGCCTTGCCTATGTCGCCGTCGCGCTTTGCGCATGGCTGCTGTTCAAGGAGGAACTGGGCACGCTGAAGATCGCGGGCATCGCCTTCATCTGCGTCGGCACGATCCTGATTGCGCAGAGCGGCAGCAAGCCGGCCGAAGCCGAAACCGCGGCGGCGAGCTACAAGCTCAACAAGACCTGACATCGATCCACAAACAAGAACTCCATCAGATAAGACAGGGATAGGACCATGAAACATATTATTTTCGGCGGTGACGGTTTTGTCGGGCGCTACCTCGCACCTCGCCTCGTGGCCGACGGCCATGAGGTCGTCGTCGCCGACATCGTGAAGAGCGATCTCGCCCATTATCGCGACGTGCGTTTCGTGGAGACCGACGTCACGGACCCGGCGTCCATCGCCAGGCTCGGCATCGGCGCCGACGACATGGTCTACAACCTGTCCGCCAAGATGCTGTCGCCCATCCAGGTGCGCGCCAAGCGCCACGATTTCTTCTTCCCGGTCAACTATTACGGCACCGAGAACATCATCAAGGCGATGGATGCGGCGGGCGCAAAATCGCTCGTGCACTTCACCACCGATATGGTCTACGGCCACACCTATACCTGGCCGCAGACGGAGGATCACCCCTGCGCGCCGCTGGGCGAATACGGGCTCTCCAAGCTCAAGACGGAGGAACTGGCGGCCGCGTGGCGCCAGCGTGGCATGAACATCTCGCTCTTCCGTCCGCGTCTCATCATCGGCCCCGGGCGCCTCGGCATCCTGTCCAAGCTGTTCAAGCTGATCGACAACAATCTTCCGGTGCCGATGATCGGCTCGGGCAAGAATCCCTACCAGTTCATCTCGGTGTTCGACTGCGCGTCGGCCGCGCATGCGGCCTTCAAGGCCGGCGTGCCGAACGAGGTCTACAATCTCGGCTCGCTGAACCCGCCGCCGGTGCGCAAGCTGCTCGGCGACCTGGTCAAGCATGCCGGCTCGAAATCGATCCTGCTGCCGACGCCGGCCTGGGCGGTCAAGCAGGTCCTCAACATGCTGGATCTCGTCAACATGCCGCTGATGGATCCCGAGCAGTACCTCATCGCCGACGAAATGTGCGTTCTCGATGTGTCCAAGGGCGAGCGCGAGCTCGGCTGGGTGCCGCAGTATCGCGACGAGGACATGCTGATCGCCGCCTATACGGAATATCGCAAGAAAATCGGCGGCAGCGTCGAAGCCCATGTCGGCCAGTCCAAAGCGGCCTGAGGAGAGCACCATGAACAGTCAAGTCCGCCTCGCCCACACCGAGGTCTCCACGCCGGTCACGCCGAAGCCCGCCCTTCTTTCCGTCGAGGATGCCAAGGCGCTCGAGCTTGCGAAGATGACGGAGATCTTCACCAGCCATCTCAACCCCGGCCAGCTGCATTTCATGAAGCTGCTCGGTTTCCACAAGATCAAGGTCGAGCGTGCCGACGGCATGTACTACTACGATCAGAATGGCCGGAAGATCCTCGACTTCTTCGGCGGTTTCGGATCGCTGGCCTTCGGCCACAACCATCCGCGCATCGTCGCCGCGCGCCAGGCCTTCCAGAACGAGAAGCGCCACGAGATCGCGATCGCCTTCATGTCGCAATATGCGACCGCACTCGCCCATAACCTTGCCGCCTGCTCGCCGGGCGATCTCGACATGGTGTTCCTCGGCTCGTCCGGTTCGGAGGCCATGGAGGCCGCCATCAAGGTGGCCGAGCGCGCCGCCGGCCCCGCCAGGCCGAAGATCGTCTATGCGACGAACTCCTTCCACGGCAAGACCAAGGGTGTTTTGTCCATCACGGACGGCCAGCTTTACCGCGGCGAATTCAAGCTCGTCGAAAACAATGTGCGCGTGCCCTTCGGCGATATCGAAGCCATCGAGAACGCCTTCCGCTCCGATCCGCAGATCGGCGTGATCGTGCTGGAAACCGTGCAGGGCGGCGGCGGCATCATCCAGGCAGACGAGGCCTTCTGGAAGAAGCTGCGCCAGCTCTGCGACCAGTACGGCGTACTGTGGGTGGCCGACGAGGTCCAGTGCGGTTTCGGCCGCACGGGCAAGTTCTACGCCTTCGAACACTACGGCGTCGTGCCCGACGTCACGGCGCTCGCCAAGTCGCTCGGCGGCGGCAAGGCGGCCGTGGGCGCGATGATCGCCCGCCGCGAAGTCTATATGAAGGCCTATGGCACGCCGAAGACGGCGATGATCCATGCCATGGCCACCTTCGGCGGCATCGGCGAGGCCTGCATCACGTCCATCGAAGCGCTGAATGTGCTTTACGACGAGGGCCTGATCGACAACTCGGCAGAGGTCGGCGACTATCTGCTCGAGCGGCTGCGGGCCTTGCAGGCGCGTTATCCGACGCTCCTCAAGGAGGTGCGCGGCAAGGGCATGATGGTGGGCCTGGAGTTCCACGATTTCTCCCAGGCCATGCCGATGGTCCTGCGTCCGCTGCTTTCCGTGCTGGACGAAAAGCTCAAGGGCTCGCTGCCTGGCTTCATCGGCAGCCACCTGCTGCGCGATCACGGCGTGCTGGTGGCCTTCACGGAGTACAACCGCAACGTCATCCGGCTGGAGCCGCCGCTCATCTGCGAGCGCAGCCATGTGGACGATTTCATCACCGCGCTGGACGAGGTCCTGTCGCGCGGCATCGTCAAGATCGTCCGCGATTTCGTGACGGCGCAGATGAAATAATCGGCAATATTGAGGGGAAGAGAAGGCCGGGGAAACCCGGCCTTTTTTATTGCGCCTGCAGGTCGGGCCGCAGCAGCAGATCCCAGCAGGGCGTGAGCGCGATGACCTTGCGGCCCTGGAGCGCCTGGGCATAGGTGGCCTGCAGATCCCGTCGCGCCCAGGTATAGGGGCAATTCGGCTTCAGCACGCCCGCCGTCGCCTCAATGGCCTGCCGGGTCTGCGGTGTCATCTCGCCGACGGTTCTCGACGGGTCGCGGCCGATCTGGACATGGCGGGTCGGCGTGCGGTTCAGGATCCAGGGGAAGGGGTCGGTGAAGTCGAGCGTCATGACGCTGTCGAGCCGGATGTTGTTCGATGTCTCGAACGTTTCCAGCGCCGCCAGCATCCTGTTTGCCGAGAGCAGCCATTGCAGCTGGTTGTCCGGTTCGGCGTAGTATTGCCAGCCGGGCATCTGCTCGTGCCTGGCAAGGTCCTCGTAGGCCGGTTCGAAGCTGGCAAAGTGGTCATCGAGCATCTCGGCGCGCGCCAGGATGTCATGGCGGGCCGAGACCTGGCCGACATTGCGCAGGCGTGACAGGTCGGGCTGCTCGTAAAGCGGCATCACCGCGACGGCCCTGAGCGTCTTGGCGCCGATGGCCGATGCCGTCGGGATGGTGCAGAAGGCGGCGAGCGCGACGAAGATGACGCGTGTCCGCTTTTGCAGCGGTGCGACGCGGCGATAGATCATCAGCAGGACCGGCCAGATGAAGATGAACTCCTGGCTACCGGTGTTCTGCGTCTCGTAGATCACGCCGCCGGCCATCGCAGCGCAGAACCATACCGTGCTGCTGTCGAGGAGGCGTACGGAGCGGTCACGATGACGCAGATCGAGCCAGGCGAGAAGCACGGCAAGGGCAGCCGCCGGCACGATGACATCGAATTTAGCCGAAACCACCGTGCGGAAGCGCGGCAGGAAGGTGCCTTCGTTGAGCGCGGCGAGTTGCAGGATATCGCGGATATAGGCGGAAACCATTCCGGTGGCGAGCTCAAGCGCTGCGAGCGGCACTGCAAAGGCAACGGCCGCAACAAGGGCGGTCCGCACGGAAAGCCTGCCGGACAGCATGGCGACGACACCGAGCATGCCGCCGACGAGAAAGCCGGTGATCTTGATGGTGAACAGGGCGAGGCCGGCAACAGCGCAGAACAGGGCGAGCCGGCGCCCGTCAGGCAGGAAGAGCAGCCCGCAGGTCAGCACGTAAAGCAGGATGACGCCCTGCCGGTTATAGATGCCGAAGCCGTCCACGCCGGGCAGGGGATGGTAGAACTGCGCATTGGCGGGGAAGGCGGCAAAGGCCAGTGCGGGGATGAGGAGCGCGAAGGCAAGGCCGCGACTGGTCTTCGACACCTCCGCTACGACCACCGCCATCAGGGGGGCGATGACGACGAGGAGCGACCACTGTGCCAAGAGGAGCGGCTGCGCCGCCGGAAAAAGCTTCAGCCCCCATGCGAACAGGTAGTAGCCGAGGGGCCCGACCGGCGCGGCAAAATCGACGCTCGGCATCTGGCCGACGGCAATGCGTTGCGCCGCATCGATATACAGGAACGTGTCCCAGTACATCGGGCCGATGGGCAGCACGAGCCGGATGCAGAGCAGTGCGGCCAGCAGCGCGACGGTCAGCCAGAGCCAGAATGCGGGCGCGCCGAGGGCGCGCAGGATGGCGGAAGGCTGCTGGGCTGTCGGCGTCACGGTCGATCCAATCGTTCTTGGGCAAGGCCGCATCGGGCCCGGCGGAAAGCGAGATGCGAAACTCGCGCGAGTCGACCGACCGTTGCAAGCACTGGCGGTGGTCTTCACGTAAAAAGAAGGCCCGGCGCCTCAGATTCCCGCCAGCGCGGCCGCCGACAGCAACATTGCGCGCGGGCTCTGTCGCGGGCGGTTCAGCATCGTGTCGGCAAGCGAAAGGAAGGCATCGCGATAGCGGTGCGCGCGAAACGCCTGTGCCACGACATAGGCGTTCATGTGGGCCTCTGCCTTGCGGCGCAACTCCGTCAAGCGATCGGGTGCGACGGCCGCAACGATGGCCGGGTCCGTAAAGACCGCATCGATCGCGGGGCTGCAATCGGCATAGGTCAGAAGCTTCTTCATCATGACGCTTGCGGTGTGCACCCGGTAATCGAGCACATAGCAGCCGGGCAGGTAGACGAAGGTCCCGAGCGCGGCCAGCCGGCACCAGCCGTGCCAGTCCTCTGCATAGCGCAGGGTCTCGTCAAAACCGCCGATCGACCGGAACGCTTCCGTTCGCACCAGCATGATGCCGCCATTGACGATGAAGTTGCGGCCAAGCAGCGTCTCCAAGACATGCCCGTCGCTCTTGCGCCGCGCCCGGATCAGGTTGCGGCGGCCGATCTTGGCACCGGTTTCGCTGATGCGCTCGTAGTCGCCATAGACGGCCACCGTGCCCGCGTCGCCCGCACCCTTGTGCAGGGCGGCAATCGCGCCGTCGCGCAGGCGGTCGTCGGCGTCGAGGAACATGGTCCATTCGCCGGTCGCCTGCAAAAGCCCGTCATTGCGCACGGCCGAAACGCCTTGCCGCCCTGAAGAATGGTCGAGCAGCCGGATTCGGGGATCCCTCATCGCCGCCACCTTCGCAGCGGTGCCGTCGGTGGAGCGGTCGTTGATGACGAGGATCTCGCGGACGAGCGGGCCCTGCCGCAGCACGCTCTCGAGCGCTTCTTCGATGTAGCGCTCGCCGTTGCGAACCGGGATGACAATCGAGACGGACGTCAAGGCCTTGCTCCGTAACCGTGGCTCATCGAGCATTCGCATCGCCGGGTTACCATGCTGTAAATACACACGCTGCATTTGTATTCGGTTGCAAAATTCGGGCACGCGGGGATGCGTGTGCCTCACCCGCGATCTGCCTCACCGCGAGTTGAACATGATCTGCCACAGCGCGATGGGGTTCGTCTTCAGGTATCGCGACAAGAGCCGGCGCGGTTCCAGAATGGTGCGGTAGAGCCATTCGAGACCGACATTCTGCATCCAGGCCGGTGCGCGGCTGTTCTTGCCGGAGATGAAGTCGAACAGGCCGCCCGAGGTCTTGATGACGCCGACGCCGGTGAGCTTGTCGATGTTGCGGGCGACGAACTGCTGCTCCAGCGGCACGCCAAGCCCGATCCACAGGATATCGGGCTTCAGCGCGGCGATCTCGGCGACGATGGCCGGTTCCTTGTCGGCGGTGAAGTAGCCGTCACGGGCACCCGCGAAGCGCAGTTTCGGATAGGCCTCCTGAAGGCGCGCGACGGCCGTGCGGTTGACGTCGGGCGTGCCGCCGAGGAAATAGAAGCTGAGCCCGGCCTGTTCGGCCTGCGCGGCGACGCTGTGCACGAGGTCCGTGGTCGCCACGCGTTCCTTCAGCGCCTTGCGGGAAAAGAAGCGCGAGAGCAGCACCATCGGCATCCCGTCTGCATGGATCTGGTCGGCGCCAAGCAGCAGGGCCTTGAATGGCGCATCGCTGCGCGCGAGCGCGATGACCTGACCGTTCGCAGAGGTGGAATAGTAGGGACGCTTGTTGCCGGCGCGCGCCGAAAGCGCGACCTCGACGAACAGGCGCGCGGATTCCTCCAGATCGAGAAGCGTGATCGGCAGACCGCCAATGATCGTGGTCTGGTCGACCCGATCCTGCCGCTCTCCTCCGAGCCCGTCCGTCTCCATTAGGCACACCTCTGACATTGCAACGTCTGCGAAAGCACTGGCACGGCAGGGCATGGGGGTGCAAGCGCGTTCCCTTGTTATTACTAATTTGCGGTGAAGCCCGGGGCCGGGAAGCCCCGGAAAATCGGGGATTCCCGCGCGCGTTGAAGTGGCGTGTATGGCGAGGCGCCCGCTTTTCAGCGCCCTCTGCGCCTCTCGCATGCTTTCCGTCCTATGCTGTGCCTTTGCATTTTCCGGTAACCATATCTTCAAGAGATCGTCGCACTGTCTCGGCCAGGAGAAGGCCATGGCAAAGACGACGAAAAGAAAGAAGCGGACAAGTACGCGGCGAAGTGCAGGCGCGCGCAAGGGCGGCATGGCGCCGTGGTATGTGCTCGGCGCGGCAATCGTCGGCGGCATGCTCTACATGGACAACATGCCTCCGGGCCCCGAGAAGGGGTCTTCGGCGGTTCGCACCGCTTCCATCGAGCGCAAGGACAAGGATAGCCGCAAGGTCGAGCACCGCGAAGCTGCCTTGCCGCGCCCCAAGCTGGCCGTCGGAGAGAAAAAAGCGGAAGCCGTGCCGATGCCGGAGGCGCTTCCGGCATTCTCCGGCAAATGGTTCATCTGCACCACGCAGACCGATTACTGCGTGCTGGACGGCAGCACCATCCTCTATGCCGGCCGCAAGGTGCGGCTTGCCGATATCGATGTGCCGGCCATCGACAAGGCACGCTGCGAGGCCGAGCGTTTGCGAGGCGGGGACGCCAAGCTGCGCCTGCGGGAAATCCTCAACGAGGGCAACGTGACGCTCGTCGCCGCCCGCGGCGCGGGCGCGGGAAAAACCGGGGCTGCACCGCATCTCGTGCTGCGCGGCGGCCAGTCGGTCGGCCACCGGCTTGTCAGCGAGGGGCTGGCAAGGCCATGGAACGGACAGCACCAATCCTGGTGCGGCTGAGGGCTTTTTGCCTTGCCTCTCCTGTGCCTTTCCGGCACAAGCCATGCGCAAGCCTGCGTTCCTATACTTTCCGTTAACCGGGATGGTGCCGGCTGGAATGGGGACAAATGATATGTCGAACGACCTCGAACACTACAGCGATCCGGACAATACGGCGGTCGCGCTCTTCCTCCTCGAAAACGAGGCCGATGAATTGACGGATATTCTGGTGGCCGCGCTCAGCGAGGCCTTCCGGATCCTCGAGGACGAAATCTCGCCCGCAACGGTGCACTGACCGCCGGCACGAAAAAGGGGCCCGCAGGCCCCTTCCGAATCATCTCGACGACATTAGCTGGCGGCGACGTTCTGGCGCTGCACGCCGAGGCCCGCAATGGCAACTTCCATCGTATCGCCGGGCTTGAGATAACGCGGCGGCTTCATGCCCATGCCGACGCCCGGAGGGGTGCCCGTCGTGATGATGTCGCCGGGCTCCAGGATCATGAACTGCGAAATGTAATGGACGAGGAACGGCACCTTGAAGACCATGGTGCTTGAAGAACCGTCCTGCACCCGTTCGCCGTTGACGCTCAGCGCCATGGCAAGATCGCTCGTGTCCACCTCGTCGGTCGTCACCAGCCATGGGCCGATCGGCCCGAAGGTCGGGCAGCCCTTCCCCTTGGTCCACTGGCCGCCGCGCTCGGTCTGGAAGGCGCGTTCCGAAACATCGTTGCAGATGCAGTAGCCTGCCACATAGTTCAGCGCGTCCGCTTCCGACACGTAGGAGGCGCGCTCTCCGATGACGACGGCAAGCTCGACCTCCCAATCGGTCTTT
This sequence comes from Shinella sp. AETb1-6, assembly GCF_009826875.1. Taxonomy (NCBI): domain Bacteria; kingdom Pseudomonadati; phylum Pseudomonadota; class Alphaproteobacteria; order Hyphomicrobiales; family Rhizobiaceae; genus Shinella; species Shinella sp. AETb1-6. Next base: position 252,762 of record NZ_WUMM01000007.1, read on the forward strand.
TCCGAGCCGCGCGGAATGAGGACCGTGTCGTCGGGGCCGACGATGCAGGAGGGGGCCTTGTTGAAAAGCACGGGTTCGCTTGGCACGGCCATGCCGCTTTCGGCGGCGTGGTCGGCATAGTTGAGGCCGACGGCGACGAAATTGCCGACGCGGCCCACGCAGGGTCCGAAGCGGCTTCCTTCCGGCGCGAGCGGAAGGCTTGCAGGATCGATTGCACGCAGACGCGCAAGGCTTTCGCGGCCGAGGACCGCGCCGGCGAGATCGGGAACGACGCCCGAAAGGTCGCGGATCTTGCCGTCCGCATCGATGATGCCGGGCTTTTCCGCGCCCGCCGCGCCAAAGCGCACCAGTTTCATGACGATCTCCCTTGATTGCCGGCCCTGCCGATTTCGATTGCGGACACCATCCCCGCTGCCGTACATCAAGTCAACGATTTTCGAAAATCCTTCGGATTTTGCACAGGAGGTGTCGATGACGCAGAATCGGGACGGGGCGGGTACGCGCGCCGGCGATGCCTATGATGCCATTCGGCAGGCGATCCGCACCGGGCATTTCGGTCCCGGCGAACGCCTGCGGTTCTCGTCGCTCCAGGCCTTGTGCGGCATGAGCGTGACGCCGGTCCGCGAGGCCCTGGCGCGGTTGACGGCGGAAGGCTTCACCGTGCTGGACGATCATCGCGGCTACAGCGTCGCGCGTCTGTCGCTTGCCGAGCTGCGCGACATCACGGCGACCAGGCAATTGTGCGAGGGCGAGGCGTTGCGGCTTGCGGTGATGAAGGGCGATGCGGACTGGGAAGCGCGTGTCGTGGCCGCGCACCATCTTCTGGCGCGCATTCCGCAGGGTCGGGAGGGCATGCCCTCGGTCATGCGCGAGGACTGGGAGGCGCGGCATGGTGCGTTCCACGCCGCGCTGATCTCGGCCTGCGGTTCGCCGACCTTGCTGGAAATCTGCGGGAAACTGTCGTTACAGGCCGACCGCTACCGCCGCATGTCCGTCAGCGTGTCGGGCGCGGCGCGGGATGTGCTGGGAGAGCATCGCGAGTTGCTGGAGCGCGCGCTTGCGCGGGATACGGACGGTGCCGCGGAAGCGCTTCGCGAGCATTACGGCAGAACCGCCGCGATGCTCGCGAATTTCTTCGAGCCCTGATCGCCTACTTGCTTGCGACCGTTGCTGGTGCTGCGCCGATCTCCGCGCCGCCGCCGATCGCCACGTTGAGGGCGACGTAGTCGCGGGCCAGCTGGCGGATTGCGGATGCAAGCGACAGACGGGCCGAGGCCACGTTGCGTTCGGCATCGAGCACATCGAGGATGGTGCTGGCGCCGCCGCGATAGCTTTCGCGGGCGAGGTTCAGCGTCTGCTCGTAGGAATTGACCACCTTGCGCAGGGCGGCGACCGTCTGGCCGTCGCGAATGAGCGCGGTCTGGGCGTTCTCGACTTCTTCGACCGCGTTCAGCACCGTGGACTTCCAGGTCAGGTACTGCTGTTCCGCATTCGAGCGCGCGGCCTTCACCTGCGCCTTGAGCGCGCCGCCGTTCAGGATCGGCAGGCTCAGCGAGGGGCCGAACGACCAGTTCGAAACGCTGCCGGTCACGAGGTTGAAGTTGCGGGACGCGCCGATCGAGCCGCCGAGCTCGATGCTCGGGTAAAGCTGCGCTTCGGCCACGCCGATTTCGGCCGTCGCGGCCTGCAGGCGGCGTTCGGCGGCACGAATGTCCGGGCGGTTGCGGATCAGGTCGGCCGGAATGCCGACGCGGGTCGAATAACGCGGCATCGGCTGGGCGGAGCCCTTGATCAGGCTGGCCGTGATCGTGCTGGCGGGAACGCCGAGAAGGGTCGCGATATGGTTGGCGGACTGATGGAAGCCGGTTTCGAGGCCGGGCAACTCGGCGAGCGTCTGGTTGACGAGGCCTTCGGTCTGCAGCACGTCGAGGCTGGAAGCCGCACCCGCTTCCTTGATTTCGTTGGTCAGCTTGAGCGTCTCGCGGCGCGACTCAAGGTTCTTGCGGTTGAGCGCCAGCGCCTCCTGATAATAGCGCGCGTTCACATAGCTCGACACGAGATCGGAGAGATAGGCGAGGCGCGCGACGTTCACGTCGTCATAGGCCGCATCGAGCGAGGCGGTCGCGGCTTCCTTCGAGCGGCGATACTGGCCGAAGAAGTCGAGCAGCCAGGATGCGCTCAGGCCCCCGCTGATGGACTTCGTTTCCGAATGGTCGTTGCCGGTGGTGCGGCGCAGATAGCTGCCGTCCTGACCGCCTACGTTGCCTTCGGCCGACGCGCCGAGGCTCGGCAGGGCGCCGGCGCCCGCGATGACGACGTTCGCTTCGGCGGCCGTGATTCGCTCGAGCGCCTGGCGGACCGAAAGGTTCTCGGCGAGGCCCTGGTGCACGAGGTCGTTCAGGCGCCGGTCACGGAAGGATTCCCACCAGGGGTTCAGCGTGACGTTTTCGGCGCTGGCTGCCTTGCTCTCGGAGAATTTGGCCGGCAGCACGGCATCCGGCTTCTGGTAATCCGGACCGACGACACAGCCGGACAAGAGAATCATGCTCAGCGGAAAAAACGCTCTGGTGAAATTCATTGCCACACTACCCTGCCGGCCATCTCGGCTTATCTTAACGGAACGGATTGCTGATTCATCCTTTATTTATAATTGGCTCGAAGATCGAGCCTCCTTTCAAAAAAAGAATGGTCCCACAGCGTTTTTCCCCCGCTTCGCAAGGGCTGTGTGTCCGCCCTGCAACGACTAAGGAGGATTTTATACGCGCCTCGCGAAAGTTGACAAGCCGCGTGACGCCGCTGGGTTGCGTCATCGATATGCCCGCCAATTTTCGTCTTTGTGACATATTTTTCTGCATAATGCTGCGAGCGCGAACATTATTTTGTGTTTCGCGTTGTCTCGTGGATTCGATGGTATTTTTTTTCAAAATGCTGCGAATTTCCTTGACAGGAGCCACACCGACGATTAACTATCGCAGCATCGCATGAGGGCCGCATGCTGTTTTGATCCGGTCCGCCTCTGACATCCGGTTTGGGTGTCGGCGCCAACCAAAGGGAGTGTGTCATGTACGATATCGAATGCATCGCCTCCGTGCGCGTGGCGAGCTCCTGTCGTGAAACGATTACAGGGAAAGTGCATACGGCGTTCTGCCGAATGTGATCCGAGTACCCTCTTCGAATTCATCGCAAAGAGAATTGGCTGTGCCTCCGGTACGGCAGGAGTTGTTATGCAAAAGCAGGTTATCGAAATCGGTGGTGAAGCCGTCGGCGTCGTCGTTCCGGATGAGGATCGGCTGAAGTTCGTTGCCGTCAAGTATTCCGTCTGGGATCTGGATTCCCAGCGTTTTTCCTCGGCAGAAGAAGTGCGAGCGGCGATCCGCCGCCTCCTCAGCAATCCATCTGCCGCCACCCGGGCACTGCCGCCGGAACGAATCGCGGCTGCCTGAGCGATCCATATCGGATGGACCGGCACTGTCTTGTGTCGGTTGACGACCGGCCTCGTTTATCGCGAGGCCGGTCTCTTTTTGTGAACAATGCATTCACCGTCACTCGGCTGGCGCGACCCGGCAAATCCTGATTTTCTCACCGTGAAAGGAGGTGCCCCATGACCAGCGGCATCCATCACATCACGGCGATCACCCGGAAAATCCAGGAGAACGTCGATTTTTATGCGGGGTTTCTCGGCCTCAGGCTCGTCAAGCGGACGGCCGGTTACGAGGACGCCGACCAGCTTCATCTCTTCTATGGCGACGCGGCCGCAAGCCCCGGCTCGCTGATCACGTTCCTGGCGTGGGAGGACGGTTCTCCCGGCCGGGTCGGGCTCGGCCAGCCTTCGGAGATCGCGTTTTCGATCAAGCCGGAGGCCATCGGCTTCTGGCTGACGCGCGCGCTTCGCTACAATGTGGCGATGACCGGTCCCGTGCAGGAATTCGGCGAAGCCGTGCTGCGCCTGAAGGATCCCGACGGCATCATCGTCAAGCTTGTCGGCGAGGCGGATGTCGAGGGGCCGGCCCCGCATGTCTTGAAAGACATCGCAGCGGCGGACGCGATCCAGCGTGTCAGGGGTGCAACCATCCTGTCGGAGGCGCCGGCGGCGACGGCCGACTTCATTCAGCGCCATTTCGGTTTCCGCAAGGTCGCCGACGCGAACGGCATCCTGCGGCTGGCCGGTGACGCCGGCGATATCCTGGATATCCGCGATGCGAGCGGTTTCTGGACGTCGGCGCCAGGCACGGGGACCATCGACCATATCGCGCTGCGCGCACCCGATCGCGCCGCGGTGGAAGCCGTGGCCGGCCGGCTGGCGAACGAAGATGCGGGCGACACCAACATGCACGACCGCACCTACTTCTATTCGCTCTATGTCCGCGAGCCGGGCGGTTCGCTCCTCGAATACGCGACCGATGGTCCGGGCATGACGGTGGATGAACCGCTTGAGACACTCGGCACACGACTGTTCGTGCCGAGGCATTTCCGCGCCGACCCGGAGGATGTCCGGGCTCGGCTTCCGCAATTTTCACTGCCGGGAGAAGAAAGAATGCGTGAAAGAGACCTTCCCTTCGCCCATCGGGTACACAATCCGGAAAATCCCGATGGCACCGCCGTCGTGCTGCTGCACGGCACGGGCGGCAACGAAACGAGCCTTCTGCCCTTCGGTGCGCGGCTCGCACCGGGCGCCGTGCTGCTGAGCCCCCGCGGCCGCAGCGCCGATGAGGGCTATCCGCGGTTCTTCCGCCGCCTGACCGCCGTCACCTTCGACCAGAAGGACATCGTTCAGGAGGCGGAAGCCTTCGCGGCCTTCATGGAGGGGGCGAATGCCGCCTATGGGCTGAACCCGGACAAGACGCTGTTCGTAGGCTATTCGAATGGTGCCAACATGATCGGCGCCGTGATGCTCCTGCATCCGGGCCTCATCCGCAACGCGGTGCTGCTGCGTGGCATGAATGTGCTGGAAACCGTGCCGAAGGCCGATCTATCGGGCGCCAACGTCCTGATGATTACCGGCCAGTCGGATCCCTACGGCCGCTATGCGGGGGACCTGGAGGCGCATTTGAAGGCCGCAGGCGCAACGGTGGAAAACACCTTGCTTGGCGCCGGCCATGATATCGGCGCCGCCGATCTCGAACTGGCGAAGGCCTACAAGGAACGCGTCATCGGCTGATACCGGACGTAGAAACGGAAAGGGGCGTGTCGCAGGACACGCCCCTTTTCGATTCGGTGGAATGGAGACGTCAGCTTTTGTAATCGCGCACGAAGGCGGCAAAACCCGCCACGAAATCACGCAGCTTCTTCTCTGTCGCTTCGTCGGCGATGGCGCCATCCTGGATGACGGTGCCGGCGCGCGAGACCATGAGCTTCGCGCCGAACCACGGCACCGTGCCGAGCGTGCGCATCACGGGCAGCCACGCTTCCTGCGACAGGAGCGTGCCGAAATTGCCGGGGGAGGCGCCGGTGATGGCGAAGGGTTTGCCGCCGAACACGCGCGGGATGTCGGAGGAGGGGCGGCTCAGCCAGTCGATGGCGTTCTTGAAGACGCCGGGAATGCCGTTGTTGTATTCGGGGGTGAACAGCAGCACGCCGTCGGCCTCGGCGATCTGGTCTTTAAGGCGAACGACGGCTTCGGGAATGCCATCGGCGGCTTCCGCATCGCCGTCGTAAAGCGGGATGCCATGGATGGAGCCCGCCGTGATGGTGACACCCTCCGGCGCCATGCCGAGGGCAGCGCGCAGCAGCGCGGTGTTGAAGGATCCCTTGCGCAGGCTACCGGAAATAGCGACCAGTTTTGTCATCTCGTGTCTCCGTTCATGGATAAAAAAACCCCGGCGGATTGTTCGTCGCGCCGGGGTCTCGGTCAAGTCAGGCAAGCGGCTTCAGCCGGGCCTCGATCTGCGCGCGGCGCGGTTCGAGGAAGGGCGGCAGCGAGAGGCTTTCGCCCAGTGTCTCGAGCGGTTCGTCCACGGCGAAGCCGGGGCCGTCCGTCGCGATCTCGAACAGGATGCCGTTCGGCTCGCGGAAGTAGAGCGAGCGGAAGTAGAAGCGCTCGACCTCGCCGCTGGAAGGCAGGCGGAAGCCGCGCAGCCGCTCCGTCCAGGCATGCAAGGCCTCGACATCAGGCGCGCGGAACGCGACGTGATGCACGGCGCCCGCACCCTGGTGGGCTGCCGGCAGGTTCGGTTCGACGGCCACGTGGAGTTCGGCTGCCGGGCCGCCGTCACCCATCGAGAAGACATGAACATCGCCCTCGCCATCCGGGTTGGGATAGGTCGAGGTTTCCCGCATGTTCATCACCTGCACGAGCACGGCCTGCGTGTTGCGGATGTCAGGCACGCTGAGCGTGATCGGGCCAAGACCCTTGATCTGGTGTTCTGCCGGGACCGGGCTCCTGTCCCAGGGATTGGACGGCGCGCCGGCATCGTCCACGGTCAGGCGGAAGCGCTGGCCTTCGCCATCCTCGAAGTCGAGCGAGGCGCGGCCCGCGACGTCGCGGATGTCGCCGGCCTTGACCTTGTGTTCGGCAAGGCGTGCCTTCCACCATTCGAGCGACGTCAGGCTGGCGACGCGCAGGCCTGTGCGGGAGACGCTGTGCGTCCCGCGCCGCTCATGGCCGACCGGCCAGTCGAAGAAGGTGAGGTCGGAGCCCGGCGAGGCAAGGCCGTCGGCGTAGAATAGGTGGTAGGCGCTGGTATCGTCCTGGTTGACCGTCTTCTTGACGAGGCGCAAGCCCAGAACCTTCGTATAGAAGCGCAGGTTTTCGCGCGCATTCGCGGTGATGGCGGTCAGGTGATGGATGCCTGTCAGTTGCATGGTCATGTTGAACTCCTCTCCGGAACTCCGGCACATCGGGCGGCCTCGGGGCGAGGCCTGTCGTTGGTCCGAATATCGTTTGTCGCCGCATTTCCCGAAAGCCCGGGCGGGACGAACGGATTGTTCACTTTTATTGAACGGCCATTTCTGCCGTATCGTTGGTTAAGGGGAAATCCGGTCGTTGCGTTCCCGTGCAAGGGGCATGTTTTTGGTGCGACGCAAATCGTTCCGTTAAATTTTATCGTTTCGTAAACCAGCACATGCTTACGTTTATCGTTGCGAAATGAATTTCGTCTCTCCGGGCCGCTCGCGGCGGCATGTCCGAGCCTTCCCACCGATCGCCGATGCGCCCAATTCAGGAGACGATGTATGCTGCCCAAAACTGCGACTGCCAGAAACATGCTCGCCATCGTGGCAGCCGGTGTCGCCACGACGGTGGCCACCGCAAGTGTCCTGGTCTGGCTTTCCTATCGGGCGGTTGAGGAACGGTCGATTTCCGAAATGGTCAATGCCGCCGAGGCCAGTGCCGGCAAGGTCGAGACCTATTTCGCGCAGGTCAAGGCGTTGAGCTGGAACATGCGCTCCACCCTCTATGCGATGAAGGAGACGGGCGCGCCGAGCCGCGAGACGATGAACCTGATCTTCGAGCGGCTGATGGCCGACAATGCCTTCGCCCTCGGCGTCAGCACCGGCTGGGAGCCGAATGCCTTCGATGGCAAGGACGATGCCTACAAGGGCAAGCCCGGCCATGACGCCACGGGCCGCTACGTTCCCTATTTCGCGCGCAGCGAAGGCAAGGTCGGCCTGGAAGCGCTGGTCGATTACGACAAGCCCGGTCCCGGGGATTATTACCAGGTGCCGAAGGCCACGGGTAAGGACTTCCTGACCGAGCCCTACAGCTATGCCGTCGGCGGCAAGAACGTGCTGATGACGTCCTTCATGGTGCCGCTGCTGTTCGACGGCAAGTTCCTCGGCGAGACCGGCGTGGATATCGCGCTGGATGCACTGGCCGGCGACGTCATGCAGCTGAAGCCGCTGGGTGCCGGTTACGTTGCCCTGCTCAGCCAGAACGGCGGCATCGTCAGCCATCCGGATACCGCTCTCCTCGGGAAGTCGCTGGCCGATTCGGGGCTCGACACCGCCGCGTGGCAGGACCTGATCGCCAATCCAAGGGCGGTGAAGGAGATCGCGGATCCTGCCGGCGTGGCGCTCGAGGCGGTGGCCGTGCCAATTCCGCTGACGCCGGATACGACATGGTTTGCCGTGGTCGCCGTTCCCAAATCGGTGCTTTTCGCAAGCGTCTCGTCGCTTGCTACCACGTCCATCGTCGTGATCGCCATCGCGGCGGGCTTCATGGCGGCGATCGGCTGGGCTCTCGCCGCACGCTTCCGCAAGCGCCTCGCCAAGGTGATCAACGCGACGAGCGCGATCGCCGCGGGTCGCATGGACGCGGACCTTTCCGAATCGACGCGTCAGGACGAGATCGGTGAAATGGCGCGCTCGCTTGCCGTGCTGCGCGATGCCGCGCTCGCCAAGGTTCGCCTGGAAGGGGAGGCGGAACAGAGCCGCGCCCTTTCCGAAGAGGAGCGCCGGCAGCGCGCCGAAGAGGCCGCCGAGCGCGAGCGTCAGACCCGCGTGGCCGTCGAGGCCCTTGCCGACGGCCTGCAGAAGCTGGCGGACGGTGACATGACCTGTCGGATCGAGAAGAGCTTTGCCGGTTCGCTCGATCAGGTGCGCCACGATTTCAACGCCTCCGTCGAAAAGCTGCAGGCCGTGCTGCGGTCGGTGGGCGGCAACGCTAATGCGATCCAGGCCGGATCCGCGGAAATCCGCACGGCCTCCAACGATCTTGCCCAGCGCACCGAACAGCAGGCCGCCTCCGTCGAGGAGACCGCGGCGGCGCTCGAGCAGATCACCACGTCGCTCAAGGATGCGACAAAGCGTGCGGAGGATGCCGGGCAACTGGTCGAGCGCACCCGCATCGGCGCGGAAAAGTCCGGCGACGTGGTTCGCCGGGCCGTGGGCGCGATGAGCGGCATCGAGACCTCGTCGCGGGAGATTTCCAACATCATCGGCGTGATCGACGAGATCGCCTTCCAGACCAACCTGCTGGCGCTCAATGCCGGTGTGGAAGCCGCGCGCGCCGGTGAGGCCGGCAAGGGTTTTGCGGTCGTCGCGCAGGAGGTCCGCGAACTTGCCCAGCGCTCGGCCAATGCGGCCAAGGAGATCAAGGCGCTGATCACCAAGTCCGGCGAGCAGGTCAATCTCGGCGTGGCGCTTGTCGGCGAGACCGGCTCGGCGCTGGCGCAGATCGTCAACCAGGTGCAGGAGATCGACGAGAACGTTGCGGCCATCGTGCGTTCGGCACGCGAGCAGTCGACGGGCCTTCACGAGATCAACGCCGCCGTCAACTCCATCGACCAGGGGACGCAGAAGAACGCGGCCATGGTGGAAGAGCAGACCGCCGCAAGCCACGCGCTGGCAAGCGAGGCCGCCGCACTCAACGAACTGGTCGCGCAGTTCCGTCTGGGCACGGGCGGCGACATTGCTGCGCGCCCGACGATCGCATCGGCGGGCGAACACCGTCCCGTCGCATCCGGCGCCCGTGCGCTCGGCAACAAGCTCGTCGCGGCGATGCGCGGCGGGCAGGCCGCCGCGCAGGATTGGGAAGAATTCTGAGATTTGCCGTCAGACGTCAGGAGGGCGGCCACGGAGAGCCGCCTTTCGCAACTGCATCGAAAAGCGTGCTTAAGTTTTGTGCGCTGCATGAATTTTGGTCTGTTTTGGTGCGAAGGCATAGAGGTTCTATTTTAGGGTCTCATTTACAACATTGAATTATTTATATTTTATTGGTTATAACGAAGCTGGCACGCTTCCTGCTTCCTTGGTTTCAGGTCCAGAGGGGACCGAGATAGAAGCGTCCGAAAAACGGTGCTCCGATCAAGCCGCCGCGCAGCCTGAAGGAACCAGCAAGGTTCCGGGATTGCCGGCGGCTTTATTGTTTTAAGCGATGGCCGCATGGCCCTTTGGGGATGGGTACGAAACGCCCGTCTTCCAAATTTCCAGCCTCAGCGTTTCGTGGTTGGACTTTCCTCAAGACTGCGTCAGAATTCATCAACATGGAACGCGTCGTCCAGTTGTGCCGTCGCTTGCCAGATTGTTCTTCTCGATATAATGAGGACCCACATTAAGTGGGTGTTCCGCAGTTGGAGATGACGATGACCCGATCCGGCATGATGATGTTGACTGTGCTGGCGCTGTCCTTGGTCTGCCTGCCTGCCCGCGCGGATGGTCTGGCGCATCCGGTTCATGTTGCGCCTATTCATTTCGAGGAGCGGGAGCAGACGGTCTCCATCACGGGGGAGGTCACCGCGCGGGTGGAAAGCGATCTCTCCTTCCGCGTCGGCGGCCGTATTACGGGCTGGTTCGTGGATGTCGGCGATGCCGTTCGCGCCGGCCAGGTCCTTGCGCGGATCGATCCCGAGGAACAGAAGGCGGATGTCGAGGCGGCCGAAGCCGGCGTGCAGGCGGCGGAAGCGCAGCTCAAGCTCGCCCGCGCCAATTTCGACCGCCAGAAATCGTTGCTCGATGACGGCATCAGCACACAGCGCGATTTCGACGATGCCGAGGCGGCGCTGCGCACCGCCGAGGGCGCGCGCGAAACCGCCATCGCCCAGCGTGATACGGCGAAGGATGTGCTCTCCTATACGGAACTTCGCGCGCCGGCCGATGGCATCGTGACGGCACGCCTGGCCGAAGCGGGCCAGGTGGTGCAGGCGGCGCAGACCATGTTTTCCGTCGCCGATAACGGGCCGCGCGATGCGGTGTTCAACGTCTACGAATCCCTGTTCTTCGAACAGCCGTCCAAGCATTCCGTGCAGGTGACGCTGCTCAGCGACGACAAGGTGCAGACCACGGGCAATGTCCGGGAAGTCTCGCCGACCATCGATACGCAGACCGGCACGGTGCGCGTGAAGGTCGCGATGGACCGCACGCCGCCGGAGATGACGCTGGGCGCTTCTGTCCTCGGTGTGGGTACGCTTGCGCCGCGCCGTGTCGTCGTCGTCCCGTGGCAGGCACTCGCCGAATCCGGTGGCAAGCCGGCCCTCTGGATCGTCGACAAGGCGGACAACACCGTAAAACTGCGCCCCGTCGAAATCTTCTCCTTCGAAACGGGCTCGGCACTGGTTTCCGGCGGTGTCGAGGAAGGCGAGACCTACGTCACCGACGGAACGAAACTGCTGCGGCCCGGCCAGACGATCACCGTGACCGAGGAGAAAGCCCAATGAGACGGTTCCTTGTCCTGAGCGCGGCTCTCATCGCCGCGACGGCGCTTGCCGGCTGCAAGAAGGAAGAAGAGGCCGCCGCGCCGCCGCGGCCCGTGCTGTATTCCGTGGTAAAGCCGGTCGCGCTACCGGGCACCCGCTTTGCCGGCACGGTGCAGGCGAAGGTGCAGTCCGCACTCGGTTCCCGTGTCGCCGGGCGTCTGGTTTCGCGCAGCGTCCACGTCGGCGATCTCGTGGCGAAGGGCGACGAACTCGCCGTGCTCGATGCGACGGCTTATGAACTGGCGGTTCGCTCCGCACGGGCCGAGCTGTCCAGCGCCGAGGCGACGCTTGCGAGCGTGGTGGCGGCCGATGAGCGGCAACGGACGCTGCTTCAGTCCAACGCTGCCGCAAGGGCGGCCGTCGAGAGCGCCGAGCAATCGCGCGCCGCGGCGGAAGCCGGTCTGACCCGGGCGCGCACGGCACTCAAGAAGGCCGAGGAGCAGCTTTCCTATACGAGAATCCAGGCCGAGTTCGATGGCGTCGTCGTCGCCACGGGGGCGGAAGTCGGGCAGACCGTGTCGCCGGGCGAGGCCATCGTGACCATTGCCCGCCCGGACGAGCGCGATGCGGTGGTGGATATCCCCGAGACCGCGGTCGCCATTGCGGTTGGCAGCCGGTTCCGCGTCTCGCTCCAGATCAATCCTGCCATCACCGTCATGGGTGCCGTGCGCGAGGTCGCGCCGTCCGCCGACGCGGTCACCCGCACGCGGCGTGTGAAGATCGCCCTGGAAAACCCGCCGGACACGGTGCGGCTCGGCACGACGATTACGGCCGAACTGGAGGGTCCGGACCTCACGACGATCATGGTGCCGGAGACGGCCATCCTCGTGAAGGACGGCAAGCCGCATGTCTGGATCGTCGATACGCAGAAGGGTGAAGTGCATCTCGCCGCCGTCGAGACGGGGGCTGCCGCCGGCCGGTATCTCTCCGTCTCAAGCGGGCTCAAAGAGGGCGACCGCGTGGTCACCGCCGGGGTGAACAGCCTGGAGGACGGCCAGAAAGTGAAGATCGAAGACGAGGCAAGCCTATGAAGAAGTTCAACCTTTCGGACTGGGCGCTCGATCATGCGTCGCTTGTCTGGTATTTCATGATCGTCTTCGCGCTGCTCGGCTTCTTCACCTACCAGAATCTCGGGCGTGAGGAGGATCCGTCCTTCGTCATCAAGACCATGACGGTCAGCGCCGCCTGGCCCGGCGCCTCCGTCGAGGAGACGACACGGCAGGTGACGGAGCGCATCGAGCGCAAGCTCGAGGAGCTGGAGTCGCTCGATTTCACACGCAGCGTGACGACGCCCGGACAGACGCTGGTCTTCGTCAACCTGAAGCCGACGACGCGCGCCCGCGACGTGGCGCCGACGTGGCAGACCGTCCGCAACATGATCAACGATATCAGGGGGGAATTTCCCTCCGGTGTCGTCGGCCCCGCCTTCAACGACCGCTTCGGCGATGTGTTCGGCAATATCTATGCCTTTACCGCCGACGGCCTGACCCAGCGCCAGCTGCGCGATTATGTCGAGGATGCCCGCAGGCGCGTGCTGACGGTGCCGAATATCGGCAAGGTCGATCTGATCGGCGCGCAGGACGAGGTCATCTATCTCGAATTCTCCACGCGCCAGCTTGCCGCGCTCGGCATTTCCACCCAGCAGGTCGTCTCGACGCTGCAGGCGCAGAACGCAATCGCACCATCCGGCGTGGTGCAGGGCGGCGGGGAACGTGTCAGCGTGCGCGTCGGCGGGCAGTTCAGCTCGGAGGAAAGCCTGCGCGAGGTCAATCTGCGTGTCAACAACCGCTTCTTCCGGCTGAGCGACATCGCCACCATCACGCGGGGTTACGAAGACCCGCCGTCGGCATTGTTCCGGTTCAACGGCCAGCCGGCGATCGGTCTGGCGATCGGCATGAAGCAGGGCTCGAACCTGCTGGAATTCGGCGCGGCGGTCGAGAAAAAGATCGAAACGCTGTCTGAGGAACTGCCCATCGGCGTCGACGTGCATCTCGTCTCCGACCAGCCGAAGGTCGTCGAGGAAGCGGTGTCGGGCTTCACGCGTGCGCTGTTCGAGGCGGTGGCCATCGTGCTCATCGTCAGTTTCGTGAGCCTCGGCCTGCGGGCGGGGCTCGTCGTGGCGCTCTCCATACCGCTGACGCTCGGCATCACCTTCGTCTTCATGTATTATGACGGCATATCGCTCCAGCGCGTTTCGCTCGGCGCACTCATCATCGCGCTCGGGCTTCTCGTCGACGATGCCATGATCGCGGTGGAAATGATGGTGGCCCGGCTGGAGGCGGGGGATACGCTGCGCAAGGCGGCGACCTATGTCTATACATCCACCGCCTTCCCGATGCTAACAGGCACGCTGGTGACCGTGGCGGGCTTCATCCCGATCGGCCTCAACAACAGTGCTGCCGGCGAATTCACCTTCTCGCTGTTCGTCGTCATCGCGATCTCGCTTGTCGTGTCATGGGTCGTGGCGGTCGTGTTCACGCCGCTGCTCGGCGTGACGATCCTGCCCAAGAGCATGAAGCAGCACCACGACCAGAAGGGCTGGTTCGGACGCATCTTCGCCCGTATCCTCGATGTCTGCATGCGCTGGAAATGGACCACGATCGTCGCGACCATCGCGGTCTTCGCCGTCTCCGTCTTCGGCATGGGCTTCGTGCAGCAACAGTTCTTCCCGTCGTCCGACCGCCCGGAACTCGTCATCGACTGGGCGCTGCCGCAGAACGCCTCGATTGCCGAAACGAACGCACAGATCGCCAAGCTCGAAGAGGAAAAGCTCAAGGGCAATCCCGATATCGAGCGCTGGTCTTCCTATGTGGGCGAGGGCGCGGTGCGCTTTCTGCTGTCCTTCGACGTGCAGCCCCCGTCGCCGGCCTTCGGCCAGACGGTCATCGTCACCAAGGACCTCGAAGCGCGCGACAGGGTCAAGGCGGATCTCGATGCCTATCTGCGCACGACCTTTGTCGGCACGGATGCGCTCGTGAAGCTGCTCGACATCGGCCCGCCGGTCGGCCGTCCGGTCCAGTACCGTGTCAGCGGTCCCGACATCCAGGAAGTGCGCAAGCAGGCGCTGGCCTTCGGCGAGATTCTCGGCCGTAACGACCGGCTGGGCGATATCGTCTATGACTGGAACGAGCCCGCCCGCGTCGTGAAGGTCGATGTCCTCCAGGACAAGGCCCGCCAGCTCGGCGTGACCTCACAGGATATCGCGTCTGCGCTCAACGGCGTCGTCGGCGGCACCACTGTCACGCAGATCCGTGACGACACCTACCTGATCGACGTCATCGGCCGGGCGAAGGCCGGCGAGCGCCAGTCGATCGAAACGCTGCGCCAGTTGCAGCTGCCGACGGCCAACGGAACCTCGGTGCCGCTCGCCGCCGTCGCCAACTTCCGCTACGAGATGGAGCAGCCGGTGGTGTGGCGCCGCTCTCGCCAGCCCACCATCACGGTCAAGGCCAGCGTGACCGGCGGCGTGCAGCCTGCCACCATCGTCTCCCAGATGGAAAAGCAGGTCGATGCCTTCCGCGCCGAGCTGCCCTCCGGCTATGACATCGCCGTCGGCGGCGCCGTTGAAGAAAGCGCCAACAGCCAGGCGCCCATCGTTGCCGTCGTCCCGCTGATGCTCTTTGCCATGGCGACGATCCTGATGCTGCAGTTGCAGAGCTTCTCGCGGCTGTTCCTGGTCTTCGCGGTGGCGCCGCTGGCGCTTATCGGCGTGGTCATCGCGCTGCTCGGCAGCGGGGCGCCTCTCGGCTTCGTCGCCATCCTCGGCGTGCTGGCGCTGATCGGCATCCTCATCCGCAACTCGGTGATCCTCGTGGTGCAGATCGAGCATCTGCGGCTGGAGGGCAAACATGCCTGGGACGCGGTGCGGGAGGCGACGGAACACCGTATGCGTCCGATCATGCTGACGGCGGCGGCCGCCAGTCTTGCGCTCATTCCGATCTCGCGGGAGGTGTTCTGGGGGCCGATGGCTTACGCCATGATGGGCGGCATCATCGTCGGTACGGTGCTGACGCTGCTCTTCCTGCCGGCGCTTTATATCGCCTGGTTCCGCATCAAGCCGGAAGACAAGGACGAGGCGACGCCGGGACCGGAGCCCGAACCCGTCGCCGCCGCCTGACGCAACCTGCAAATGACCTCGCCGAAAGCGAGGTCATTTCGTTTCGGGTGACGGGGCCGTGTTCCAGTCGGCTCGCGCGGCGATGAAGTCCGGATTGGCGAAGTCGCTGTCGTGCTTCTGGTTGCGCTTGCCATAGACAAGCGGCTCGCCGTCCAGCGTGCGCGTGCCGCCGCCGGCGGCGCGCAGCACGGCGTCGCCCGCCGCCGTATCCCATTCCATGGTGCGGCTGAAGCGCGGATAGACGTCCGCCACGCCCTCCGCTACCAGGCAGAACTTCAGCGAAGAGCCGATGGCCGTGCAGGCATCGATGCCGTGATCGTCGAGAAAGCGGGCGGTCTGCGGCGTGTCATGCGATCGGCTGGCGACGGCGGTGATTGCCGCGCCATGCTTGCGACAGCCGATGGCCTGTCGTTCGGCGATCGTCCGGCCGTCCGTCACCGTGAAGCGTTCCGCCCGGTTATCCACCGCCACGAAGCCGGAGGAAAGCGCTGGCGCGAAGACGATGCCGGCAATCGGCGCGCCGTTTTCGATGAGAGCGATGTTGACGGTGAATTCGCTGCGGCCCGCCACGAATTCCTTGGTTCCGTCGAGCGGATCGACAAGGAAGAACCGGCCGCCTGAAATGTCCGGCACGATTCCCGCGGCGACGGCCTCTTCGGCGACGACGGGTATGGCGGGGAAATGCCGGCGGAGCGCCGCAAGGATCACCTGCTCGGCCTCTTCGTCCGCTTCCGTCACGGGGGAACTGTCGGGCTTGTGCCGGATATGGGCGCCCGCATCGTGGACAACCATGATGGCGCGGCCGGCGGCGAGCGCCGCGGTCTCCAGCACCTGTTTCAGCTCTGCAAGGTCCGTGTGCATGATGGAATGGCTTAATCCCGGCGCGCTCCGAAAGCAAATGCCAAGACATGGCCGGCTGCGGGTGTGGAAAGATCGGCGCTGCGGGCAGGGTGCGGCGATCTCCCGTCTTGCCGTTTGCGCGCCATGTGCGAAGGTGGCGCATCTCATATGGGACATCGCATGCGCTACTCCGCCCTCTCGATCTTCAAGCAAGCCTTCGCCGGCAATCTCGGCTGGAAACCCGCCTGGCGGGAGCCGGACCCGAAGCCGCATTATGACGTGATCATCGTGGGCGGCGGCGGCCACGGCCTTGCGACGGCCTACTACCTCGCCAAGGAATTCGGCCTGCGCAACGTCGCCGTCATCGAGAAGGGCTATCTCGGCTCGGGCAATGTCGGGCGTAACACGACGATCGTTCGCTCCAACTACATGCTTCCCGGCAACGAGCCGTTCTACGAGTTCTCGCTGAAACTGTGGGAAGGTCTGGAGCAGGACCTCAACTACAATGTGATGTTCTCGCAGCGCGGCATCATCAACCTCTATCACAATGACGGCCAGCGCGATCAGTACATCCGCCGCGGCAATGCCATGATGATGGAAGGCGTGGCGGCCGAGCTTCTCGACCGCGACACGCTGAAGAAGATGCTGCCCTTCCTCAACTTCGATCATGCGCGCTTTCCCATCATGGGTGGCCTCCTTCAGCGGCGCGCCGGCACGGCGCGGCATGACGCGGTCGCCTGGGGCTTTGCGCGCGGTGCCGACCGGCACGGCGTCGATCTCATCCAGAACTGCGAGGTGACGGGGATCCGTCGGGAAAACGGGGTGGTCACGGGCGTCGAGACGACGAAGGGCTTCATCGGCTGCAACAAGCTGGCGCTGGCGGCTGCCGGCAATTCGTCGCGCGTCGCCGACATGGCGGGGCTGAAGCTGCCGCTGGAAAGCCATGTGCTGCAGGCCTTCGTGACGGAGGGGCTGAAGCCCTGCATCGACCATGTCATCACCTATGGCGCGGGGCATTTCTACATTTCGCAGTCCGACAAGGGCGGGCTGGTGTTCGGCGCGGAAATCGACGGTTACTCCTCCTATGCGCAGCGCGGCAATCTCGCGACGGCCGAGCATGTGATGGAGGAAGGGGTGACGATGATCCCCGGCCTTTCGCGCGTGCGGGTGCTGCGCTCCTGGGGCGGCGTCATGGACATGTCGATGGACGGCTCGCCGATCACCGACCGTACGTCGATCGACAACCTCTATCTCAACTGCGGCTGGTGTTACGGCGGCTTCAAGGCGACGCCGGCCTCGGGCTTCTGCTTCGCGCACCTGATCGCCAAGGGCGAGAGCCACCATGTGGCGCGCGCGTTGCGGCTCGATCGCTTCGAGCGCGGCTTCCCCATCGACGAGGCGGGTGCCGGCACCCAGCCCAACCTGCATTGAGCGCGCCATGGCCAGCCTGATTTCCTGCCCGCACTGCGGCACGCGCCCCAAGGAAGAATTCGCGATCCGAGGCGACGCCACGCCCCTCCGCCCGTCGTCCATGGCATCCGACGAAGCATGGCACGACTATGTGCATTTGCGGACCAACCCGCGCGGCCGCGTGCGGGAACACTGGCAGCACGTCGCCGGATGCCGGCGCTGGCTCGTCGTGGAGCGCGACAATCTCAGCCATGCCGTCTTTTCCGTGACCGATGCCGCGACGGAGGTTGACCGATGACCGCGTATCGCCTTCCGGCCGGCGGCCTGATCGACCGCAGCCACACGCTTGCCTTCTCCTTCGACGGCAAGAGCCTGTCCGGCCATGCCGGCGATACGCTCGCCTCGGCGCTTCTGGCCAACGACCGGCTGCTCGTCGGCCGCAGCTTCAAGTATCACCGCCCGCGCGGCATCGTGACGGCCGGCCCCTCCGAGCCGAATGCGCTGGTCACGGTCGGCAGCGGCGTGCGCCGGGATCCCAACACCAAGGCGACGGTTGCCGAACTCTATGACGGCCTCGTCGCCACCAGCCAGAACCGCTGGCCGAGCCTCGCCTTCGATATCGGCGCGGTCAACGGCCTGATGGCGCGCTTCCTGTCGGCCGGCTTCTACTACAAGACCTTCATGTGGCCGGCGGCCTTCTGGGAAAAGGTCTACGAGCCGCTTATCCGGCGCGCCGCCGGGCTTGGCAGAACCGATCTTTCACCCGATCCCGATTCCTACGAGAAGAGCTGGGCGCATTGCGATCTGCTGGTGGTCGGCTCCGGGCCGGCCGGTCTTGCCGCCGCTCTGGTCGCGGCGCGATCCGGCCTGCGTGTCATCCTCGCCGAGCAGGATTTCGCTCTCGGCGGCACGCTGCTTTCCGAGACGACGCGGCTCGACGGCGAGGCGCCCTATATCTTCGCCCGCCGCGTGCTGGACGAATTGCAGAACAGCCCGAATGTCACCTTGCTACCGCGCACGACGGTTTTCGGCTGGTACGACGACAATGTGTTCGGCGCCCTCGAACGGGTGCAGAAACACGGTGCGGCGGTGGATGCGGTGAAGCCCGTCGAACGCCTGTGGCGCATCGTGGCGAAGCACGCCATCCTGGCCTCGGGCGCGGAGGAACGGCCGCTGGTCTTCGGCGGCAATGACCGGCCGGGCGTGATGACGGCCAGTGCTGCCGCCACCTATGCCAACCGCTTCGGCGTGGCCGCCGGCAAGGCCGTCGCGATCTTCACCAACGGTGCCTCGGGCTATCGCACCGCACGCGACCTCGCCGCGCAAGGCATCGGGATCGCCGCGCTCATCGACAGCCGGACGGATGCCGCCGAAGCGGCGCCGGCCGGCGTTCGTCTCATCCGCGGCGGTTCCATCATCGACACGAGAGGTGGCGCGCGCCTTCGCGGCATCGTCGCGGACCGCGGCGGTTTCGAGGACCTGATCGCCTGCGATGCCGTCGCGATGTCCGGCGGCTGGAGCCCGGTCATCCATCTTGCCTGCCAGCGCGGCGGCAAGCCCGTCTGGTCGGATGCCTTGCAGGCCTTTCTGGCGCCCGATGTCGGTGCCGGTCTCGTGCCCGCCGGTGCGGCGGCGGGGCAGTACCGCCTGTCGGCCTGTCTCGAGGACGGTGCGCGCAAGGCGGCTGATATCGTCGAAGCGCTCGGACGGCAGGCTGCCGGCTTCCAGGCGCCGGTGGTCGGCGAGGAACCCGATCCGTCGTTCACGGCGCTCTGGCATGTGCCGGGCGCGAAGTCGAAGGCCTTCGTGGATTTCCAGAACGACGTGCATCTCGGCGATCTCGGGCTTGCCGTGCGCGAGGGCTTCGGCCATGTCGAACATGCCAAGCGCTACACGACGGGCGGCATGGCGACGGACCAGGGCAAGCTTGGCAACATCAATGCCATCGGCATTCTCGCCGCCATGCGCGGCGTAAGTCCCGCGGAGGTCGGCACGACGACGTTCCGCCCGTTCTATACGCCGGTCTCCTTCGGCGCGCTCGCCGGCACGTCGGTGGGCGAACACGCCATGCCCGTTCGCCGCTCGCCGCTGCATGGCTGGGCGGCGCGCAACGGCGCTGCCTTCATCGAGGCGGGCCTCTGGTATCGCTCGTCGTGGTTTGCCAAAGGCGAGGAGAAGACATGGCGGGAGAGCGTCGACCGTGAGGTGCGTAGCGTTCGCGAGAATGCCGGTCTCTGCGATGTCTCGACGCTCGGCAAGATCGAGGTGTTCGGGCCCGATGCGGCCGAATTCCTCAACCGGCTCTATTGCAATCCGCTGCTCAAACTGCCTGTCGGCAAGGCCCGCTATGGGCTGATGCTGCGTGAAGACGGCATGGTTTTCGATGACGGCACGGTCAGCAGGCTGGGCGAAGCGCATTTTCTCATCACGACCACGACCGCCATGGCGGGGGGCGTGCTCTCGCATATGGAGTTCGCGGCGCAGGTGCTGTGGCCGCAGTTGCGCGTGCGTTTCCTCTCCGTCTCTGACCAATGGGCGCAGATGTCGATTGCCGGGCCGAAGGCGCGGGTCATCCTTCAGTCCATCGTGGAGGACGACATCTCCCATGCGGCCTTTCCGTTCCTGGCCGCCCGCGAGGTCCGTCTCAAGGGCAATCTCAAGGGGCGGCTCTTCCGGATCTCCTTTTCCGGCGAACTCGCCTATGAGCTTGCGGTGCCGGCCGGCTACGGCGAGGCGGTGGCCGACGCGCTGATGCGCGCAGGTCTGCCGCACGGCATGTGCGCCTATGGTGTGGAAGCGCTCAACGTGCTGCGTATCGAGAAGGGCCATGTCACGCACGCGGAACTCGACGGCCGCGTGACGCCGGACGATGCCGGGCTCGGCCACATGATGGGGACCGGCAAGGCGGATTTCATCGGCAAGCGGCTCTCCAATCGCTTCGGCCTGACGGCGGCGGACCGGGCGCAGCTCGTCGGCCTCAAGGCGCTGGAGGCGGACCAGGAGATGCGGGCCGGTGCGCATCTGCTGAAGGACGGCGCCAAGCCCTCGACGATCAACGACCAGGGCTGGGTGAGTTCCGCCTGTTTCTCGCCGACGCTCCGCATGCCCATCGCGCTTGCCTTCCTCAAGTCCGGCCGCGAGCGCTACGGCGAGAAGATCGTGGTGTGGGACCGGCTGCGCGGTGTCGAGACCATGGCGGAGGTCTGCCATCCGGTCTTCGTCGATCCTGATAACAGCAAGCTCACGGCATAGGGGGGCAGGCATGGCTTACGACTATCACGCGGTTCATGCTCTGGACGGGACGATCGGGGCGATTGCCGAGCGGCGGGCCAACCACCTGGCCGTCCACCGTGCGACGGCGATGGCCATGGTGTTGGCCTCGCCGGGCCGGGTGCCCGAGGCGGCCGGCATTCTGGTCGCGAACGGCGACTTCGAGGTCCGGTTTTCCGGTCCCGGCGAGTGGCTGGTCCTGTCGGAGGTCCATGCACCCGAAACGCTTGCCGCCGAACTCGGCGTGCGGCTCGGCGATGCGGCTTTCGTCATCGACCAGAGCCATGGCCGGGTCGCTCTGACCCTGACCGGGCCGGATGCCGCGCGCATCCTGGCAAACGGCGTCGCGGTCGATCTTCATGCCGACAGCTTCCCCGTCGGCCGGGCGGCGAACGTTCTGTGCCATCACATTTCGGTCAATCTGGCCCGCACCAGTGCGCAAAGCTTCGATCTCGTCGTCATGCGCAGTTTCGCCGAGGCGCTGGTGGACAACATCAAGGTCATGGCGCGCAGCCACGATCTGTCGGTCGATTTCGCGACACGCTGACAGGCTTGCGCGCCGCTCCCCGACATTGGAAATCGATAAAGCGACATGAGGTTTCGCAACCCGGGCTTGTCGGGCCGGCGAGGGACAAAATAGGCTGCCTTCACGCACTGCCTCTCGTTCCTTCAACCGTCACAAGCCGGAGATTTTCATGAAGAGCCATGCCAGGGTCGTGGTCATCGGGGGCGGCGTCGTCGGCTGCTCCGTCCTCTATCATCTCACCAAGTTCGGCTGGACCGATGTCGTGCTCGTGGAACGGTCCGAACTGACCTCCGGCTCGACCTGGCATGCCGCTGGCGGCATGCACACGATCAACGGCGATCCGAACGTCGCCAAGCTCCAGAAATACACGGTGGAGCTCTACAAGGAGATTGAGGACTATTCCGGCCAGGATATCGGCCTGCACATGACGTCGGGCATGATGCTTGCGGCGACGAAGGAACGCTTCGACTGGATGAAGTCGATCCTCGCCAAGGGCCGTTATATGGGGCTGGAGGCGGAACTGCTGACGCCCAGGGAGGCGCATGACCTCATGCCGCTCATCGATCCCGACCAGTTCGTCGGTGCGGTGTTCGATCCGGTGGAAGGTCATCTCGACCCCTACGGCACCACCCATGCCTATGCGAAATCGGCCAAGAAGAACGGTGCGGAAATCTACCTTCACACCAAGGTCGAGGACCTCGCGCAGCGCGAGGACGGCGGCTGGCGCGTCATCACCAACAAGGGCGAGATCATCTCCGAACACGTGGTCAACTGCGGTGGCCTCTGGGCGCGCGAGGTCGGCCGCATGGTCGGTCTCGAACTGCCGGTCCTGGCCATGGAGCACATGTATCTCATCACCGAGGACATGCCGGAGGTGATCGAGTTCAACCGGACGCGCGGCAAGGAGCTGATGCATTGCGTGGATTTCGACGGGGAAATCTACCTCCGCCAGGAACGCAACGGCATGCTGATGGGCACGTATGAAAAGGCCTGCCGCCCGTGGTCGCCGCTCAACACG
This sequence comes from Shinella sp. AETb1-6, assembly GCF_009826875.1. Classification (NCBI taxonomy): domain Bacteria; kingdom Pseudomonadati; phylum Pseudomonadota; class Alphaproteobacteria; order Hyphomicrobiales; family Rhizobiaceae; genus Shinella; species Shinella sp. AETb1-6. Next base: position 275,072 of record NZ_WUMM01000007.1, read on the forward strand.
CCGTGGGATTTCGGGCACGAGTTGCTGGAAGAGGATATCGAGCGCATCACGCCGGAGCTGGAAGTGGGCTTCCGTCATTTTCCGGCCTTCAACAAGGCGGGCATCAAGAAGATCATCAATGGCCCCTTCACCTTTTCGCCCGACGGCAATCCGCTTGTCGGGCCGGTGCGCGGCATGACGAATTTCTGGTCGGCCTGCGCGGTCATGGCCGGCTTCAGCCAGGGCGGCGGTGTGGGACTGGCGCTCGCCAACTGGATGATCCACGGCGATCCCGGTTTCGACGTCTTCGCCATGGACGTGGCGCGCTACGGCGATTTCGCCACACTCGGCTATACCAATGCCAAAGTGCGCGAAAACTACTCGCGGCGTTTTTCCATCCGCTATCCGAACGAGGAGCTGCCGGCCGGGCGCCCGCTTCTGACGACCCCGGTCTATGACAGGCTGAAGGCTGCCGGTGCCGTCTTCGGCGCGTCCTATGGCCTGGAGCAGCCGCTGTGGTTTGCGCCCGCAGGTGTCGAGGACCATTTCTCCTGGCGGCGATCGACGGATTTCGAGACGGTCGGCGCGGAGGCCAGGGCGGTGCGCGAGAGCGTCGGCCTGATGGAAACGTCGGGTTTTGCCAAATATGCCGTGAAGGGCAGAGGGGCGGAAGCCTTCCTCGACCGACTGCTCGCCTGCCGCATGCCCGCGACCGGCCGCATGACGCTCGCCCCCATGCTGAAGGCGGATGGCAAGCTGATCGGCGATTTCACGCTGGCCAAGCTCGGCGAGGGGGATTTCCTGCTCATCGGCTCCGGCATCGCCGAGGACTATCACATGCGCTGGTTCGAAGCGCATCTGCCGAAGGATGGGTCCGTCACGCTCGAGGCCCTCAATCTCGGCCTGGTCGGCCTCGCGATCGCCGGCCCGAATGCGCGCGAGGTCTTGCGCAAGCTGACCCACCAGGACCTGTCGACGGCGGCCTTCCCGTTCATGGCGGTGCGGCGCATGGATCTGGGCATGGCGCCCGCCATCGTCGGCCGCGTCAGCTATACCGGCGATCTCGGCTACGAGATCTGGATGAAGCCGCAATACCAGCGCTACCTCTATGACCTGATCCTCGAAGCCGGTGAGGAATTCGGCATTCGCCTGTTCGGGCTGCGCGCGCTCAACGCGCTGCGGCTCGAAAAATCCTATGGCAGCTGGTCGCGGGAATATCGCCCGCTCTACGGCCCGCTGGAAGCGCGGCTGGATCGCTTCGTCGCGCTGGACAAGGCGGCGGACTTCATCGGCAAGGCCGCCGCCAGATTAGAGCGCGAGAACGGCGGCACATTGCGGCTGTGCACCTTTATCCTCGAGGCGAAGGATGCCGATGTCATCGGCGACGAACCGATCTATCTCGACGGCGTCGTGCGCGGCTGGGTGACATCGGGTGGATATGCGCATGCGGCCGGCGTGTCGGTCGCGGTGGGATATGTGCCGAAGGACATCGCCGACGTGACCGGGGACTGGTCGGTCGAGCTCCTCGGGGAGATGCTGCCCGCCCGCCTGCAGCGGGAGCCGCTCTTCGACCCCACGAGCGCGACGATGCGAAAATGAGACCTGCCGCGGCGTCGCGACGGTGTTTCGTCATGAACCACCCGTCATGCCGCCGCGGTGCTTCATTTTGCACCGGCGGGCTGATTTTCCTGCCGCTTTTTTGGATATCGTGGCGTTAATAACGTCATTTACCGCTTTCGCCCAAAGAAATTGTCGATCCGATTTTTTTTGGCTTCCCTTTTGTATCGAAAGCGGTATGGAATTCATTTGTCTACACAAGCTCAAAAAATGAGCGCAAGAACAAGAGATGTGGCCAAAGCGGACTGCATCCGGGGGATTATATATGGAGTATTTCGTCCAGCAGCTCGTCAACGGGCTGACTCTTGGCTCGATTTATGGTCTGATAGCCATTGGCTACACCATGGTTTACGGCATCATCGGCATGATCAACTTCGCCCATGGCGATATCTTCATGCTCGGCGGATTTGCCGCTCTCATCACCTTTCTCGTCCTGACCAGCGTGTTCGTCGGCCTGCCGGTCGTCATTCTGCTCCTGGTCATGATGGTTGCCGCGATGCTGACGGCGTCGCTGTGGAACTGGACGATCGAGAAGATGGCGTACCGGCCGCTGCGCGGTTCGTTCCGCCTTGCGCCGCTGATCACGGCGATCGGCATGTCGATTGCGCTGTCGAACTTCATCCAGGTCACGCAGGGCCCGCGCAACAAGCCGATCCCGCCGCTGGTGTCGTCGGTCTACAATGTCTTCGGCATCGCGATCTCGCTCAAGCAGATCATCATCATGCTCCTGACGGCGATCCTGCTGACGACCTTCTGGTACATCGTCAACAAGACCGCGCTGGGCCGCGCGCAGCGTGCAACCGAACAGGACCGCAAGATGGCGGCGCTGCTGGGCATCGACGTCGACCGCACGATCTCCGTGACCTTCGTCATGGGCGCATCGCTGGCGGCGGTGGCCGGCACCATGTACCTGATGTATTACGGCGTGACCGTCTTCACCGACGGCTTCATTCCGGGCGTCAAGGCCTTCACGGCCGCGGTTCTCGGCGGCATCGGCTCGCTTCCGGGCGCGGTTCTCGGCGGCATGCTCATCGGTCTCATCGAGAGCCTGTGGTCGGCCTATTTCACCATCGACTACAAGGACGTCGCGACGTTCTCCATCCTCGCCATCGTCCTGATCTTCAAGCCGTCCGGCATTCTCGGACGACCGGAAGTCGAGAAGGTTTGATCCATGTCCAACATTTCCCACTCTCCCGAGAGCGCCGGCGGTAACCTGACGGCGCGGGCTCTGCGCGAGGGCATTTTTGCCGGTATCGTGGCGCTTGGCCTGTTCGTGCTCTTCGTCGGTCTGGAGACCACGCAGAACATCCGCAACGAGCTGGTGCTGAACCAGCGCTGGGGCCTGCTTGCCATCTTCGTTGCCGTCGCCGCCGTCGGGCGCTTCCTCACGGTCGCCTATATCCGCCCTTGGATGGACGCCCGCAAGGCCGCCGCCAAGGCGCCGGTCGAGGCGGACGAAAGCTTCTTCAAGCGCAACTTCAGCAAGATCGCCATCGTCGCGCTCCTGATCTATCCACCGCTGATGGTCATGCTGTTCGGTGTGCAGGGCTCGCTGAAGTGGGTCGACAATTTCGGCATCCAGATCCTCATCTACGTGATGCTCGCCTGGGGCCTCAACATCGTGGTAGGCTTGGCCGGCCTGCTCGACCTCGGCTACGTCGCCTTCTATGCGGTGGGCGCCTATTCCTATGCACTGCTGTCGCAGTATTTCGGGCTGTCCTTCTGGATCCTGCTGCCGCTCGCCGGCATCCTGGCCGCCTTCTGGGGCATGATCCTCGGCTTTCCGGTGCTGCGCCTGAAGGGCGACTATCTCGCCATCGTCACGCTCGCCTTCGGTGAGATCATCCGCCTCGTGCTGATCAACTGGACGGAAGTGACGCGCGGCACGTTCGGCGTCTCGGGCATTCCCAAGGCCTCCGTCTTCGGCATCTGGTCGTTCGACGTCAGCGCGCCGAACAACTTCGCCAAGGCCTTTAGCCTGCCGATGTCGTCGGCCTACTACAAGATCTTCCTGTTCTATCTCATCCTGGCGCTGGCGCTGCTCACCGCCTATGTGACGATCCGCCTGCGCCGCATGCCGATCGGCCGCGCCTGGGAAGCCCTGCGTGAGGACGAGATCGCCTGCCGCTCGCTCGGCATCAACACGGTCACGACCAAGCTGACGGCGTTTTCCATCGGCGCGATGTTCGGCGGCTTCGCCGGCTCCTTCTTCGCCGTGCGCCAGGGCTTCGTGTCGCCGGAAAGCTTCGTCTTCCTGGAATCGGCGATCATCCTGGCCATCGTGGTCCTCGGTGGCATGGGCTCGCTCGTCGGCATCGCGGTTGCGGCCGTCGTGATGGTCGGCGGCACGGAACTGCTGCGCGAGATGACCTTCCTCAAGGCCATTTTCGGTCCCGACTTCACGCCGGAACTCTACCGCATGCTGATCTTCGGCCTCGCCATGGTCATCGTGATGGTCTGGAAACCGCGTGGCTTCGTCGGCAGCCGTGAACCGACCGCCTTCCTGAAGGAACGCAAGGCGGTCTCCGGCAGCTTCACCAAGGAAGGACACGGCTGATGGTGTCCGCAACCATGACAACGAACACGATGACGGCTGACCCCATTCTCAAGGTCGAGCATCTCTCGATGCGCTTCGGCGGCCTCATGGCCATCAACGACTTCTCCTTCGAGGCGCAGCGCGGCGAGATCACCGCGCTGATCGGCCCCAACGGCGCGGGCAAGACCACGGTCTTCAACTGCGTGACCGGCTTCTACAAGCCGACCATGGGCATGATCACCATGCGCCAGAAGGGCGGCCGGGAGTTCCTGCTGGAGCGCCTGAACGACTTCGAGATCACCCGCGATGCCAAGGTGGCGCGCACCTTCCAGAACATCCGGCTCTTCTCGGGCCTCACCGTTCTGGAGAACCTGCTGGTGGCCCAGCACAACACGCTGATGAAGGCGTCGGGCTATACCGTCCTCGGCCTTCTGGGCCTGCCCGGATACAAGAAGGCCGCGGCCGAATCCATCGAGGTCGCCCGGCACTGGCTGGAGAAGGCCGACCTCATCGCGCGTGCCGACGACCCGGCCGGCGATCTGCCCTACGGCGCCCAGCGGCGCCTGGAGATCGCCCGCGCCATGTGCACGGGACCCGAGGTCCTGTGCCTCGACGAGCCGGCGGCGGGCCTCAACCCGCGTGAATCGCTCGCGCTGAACGAACTCCTGCGCTCCATCCGCAAGGACAGCGGCACGTCGATCCTGCTCATCGAGCACGACATGTCCGTGGTCATGGAGATCTCCGACCATGTGGTCGTGCTCGAATACGGGCAGAAGATCTCCGATGGCACGCCGGACCATGTGAAGAACGATCCGAAGGTTATCGCGGCCTATCTCGGTGTGGAAGATGATGAGGTCGAAGAGGTGATCGAGGAAATCGAGGAGATCGAGGGCACGGCGGGAGGGTCGCACTGATGAGCGATACGCTTCTCAGCGTCCAGGGCGTTGAAACCTATTACGGCAACATCCGCGCCCTGGCCGGCGTCGATGTCACGGTGCAGAAGGGCGAGATCGTCAGCCTCATCGGCGCCAACGGTGCTGGCAAGTCGACCCTGATGATGACGATCTGCGGCAGCCCCCAGGCGCGCAACGGCACCATTACCTTCGACGGCGAGGACATCACCCGCCTGCCGACGCATCTCATCGCGCGCCGCCGCATCGCGCAGTCGCCGGAAGGACGTCGCATCTTCCCGCGCATGACCGTCTACGAAAACCTCCAGATGGGCGCGAGCCTCGACAACCTGAAGTATTTCGACGAGGACGTGGAGAAAATCTTTACGCTCTTCCCGCGCCTCAAGGAGCGCCAGTCGCAGCGCGGCGGCACGCTCTCGGGCGGCGAACAGCAGATGTTGTCCATCGGCCGCGCGCTGATGGCGCGTCCCAAGCTCCTGCTTCTCGACGAGCCGTCGCTGGGCCTGGCGCCGCTGATCGTCAAGGGCATCTTCGACGCCATCAAGGTGCTGAATAAGGAAGAGGGCCTGACCGTGTTCCTCGTGGAGCAGAACGCCTTTGCCGCGCTCAAGCTGTCGGACCGAGCCTATGTGATGGTCAACGGCAAGGTGACGATGAGCGGCTCGGGCAAGGAGCTTCTGGCCAATCCGGAAGTGCGCGCGGCCTATCTCGAAGGCGGCAGGCACTAGGACAAGGAGACGGACAATGCAGGGAATTCTCTACGAGGAGCCGTCTGTCTGGCAGTTCCTGTTCATCACCGTCATCATGGGCGGCTGGACCGCGTGGCGGACCGGAAAGAGCGTCGCAGAGGGCTGGCAACCCTACCGAACCCTCGTCATCTACATCCTGCTTCTGGGCGTCGCCATCCGGTTCATCCATCACGCCCTGTTCAACGGGACCATGCTCACGCCGCAGTACTATGTCGTGGACACCGCCGTGCTTTTGTTGTTTGCTACGCTCGGTTACCGCTACTACCGGACGCGGCAGATGACCAACAATTACTACTGGCTTTATGAGAAGGTCTCGCCCTTTTCCTGGAAGTCGAAATAATCAAGGGAACACCCGTCCGCCCGGACGGGGCAAACGATACCGGCGCAATGAATGCGGGTGTTGCGCCCGGTTGAAACCAGCCCGCTATAAATCTGGGAGTAACCAAATGAAGAAGTCTCTCATGTCGGCTGTTGCTTTGGCTGCAATGGTCGCTTTCAGCGGCAGCGCTTGGGCCGACATCCTGGTCGGCGTCGGCGGCCCGCTGACCGGTCCGAACGCCGCTTTCGGCGCGCAGATCCAGAAGGGCGTCGAGCAGGCTGCTGCCGACATCAATGCGGCCGGCGGCATCAACGGCGAGCAGATCAAGATCGTTCTGGGCGATGACGTTTCCGACCCGAAGCAGGGCGTTTCCGTCGCCAACAAGTTCGTTGCCGATGGCGTGAAGTTCGTTGTCGGTCACTTCAACTCGGGCGTTTCCATCCCGACGTCGGAAATCTACGCCGAAAACGGCATCCTGCAGGTTTCGCCGGCGTCCACGAACCCGACCTACACCGAGCGCGGCCTGTGGAACACGTTCCGTACCTGCGGCCGTGACGACCAGCAGGGCGCCGTAGCCGGCGCGTTCATCGCCGCCAACTTCAAGGATGCGAAGCTCGCCGTTCTCCACGACAAGACCCCGTATGGCCAGGGACTCGCTGACGAAACCAAGAAGTCGGCCAACGAAGCCGGCGTCAAGGAAGTCATCTACGAAGGCGTCAACATCGGCGACAAGGACTTCTCGGCCCTTATCGCGAAGATGAAGGAAGCCGGCGTCTCCGTCGTCTACTGGGGCGGCCTGCACACCGAGTTCGGCCTGATGGAACGCCAGGCTGCCGACCAGGGCCTGAAGGCAACCTTCATCTCGGGCGACGGTATCGTTTCGAACGAACTGGCTTCGATCGCCGGCGACGCCGTCGACGGCACGCTGATGACCTTCGCGCCCGATCCGCGCAAGAACCCCGCCGCCAAGGAGCTCGTCGAGAAGTTCCGCGCTGCCGGTTTCGAGCCGGAAGCCTACACGCTCTACTCCTACGCCGCTCTTCAGGTCATCGCCGAAGCCGCCAAGGCTGCCGGCGGCAACGACCCGCAGGCCGTTGCAGAAGCGATCAAGGCAAAGGGCCCGTTCAACACGGCCATCGGTGAGCTCTCCTTCGACGAGAAGGGCGACATCACCCGTCCGGACTACGTCATGTACACCTGGAAGAAGGGTGAAGACGGCAAGTACACCTACGTCGAAAACGAATAATCGTTTCATGGAACGGGCGGCGCACGCATGCCGCCCGGCCGTGTCGACTTCAAGCCCGGCCTTGCGCCGGGCTTTTTCGTGAAGGCTGGCGCAGGTGCCTGGGCCAGACGCATCGGCAGGGTGAAGACGAAAGGAATGGCAGCATGGATGCAGCGCTTGTCCGGGATGAGCCCATCGGCCGCCAGCAGCGGGCGCGCGGCGTCGGACGCCTGGTGGCGAAGCGGTCGGCGCAGAGCACGCGGCTCGACGTGCTCTATCAGGAAGGCTGCGCCAAGATCCGGCTACCCGCCACGTTCGATGGTGCGATGGAGGCCGTCCTTATCAACACGGCCGGTGGCCTGACGGGCGGCGATCATGTGGAATGGTCGCTTGCAGCCGGCGCCGAAACGCGCCTGACCGTGACCACGCAGGCCTGCGAGCGTGTGTACAAAGCGAGCGCCTCGACCGCACGGCTGGAAACACGCATCACCGTGGCCGACGGCGCGCGTGTCGATTGGCTGCCGCAGGAAACGATCCTGTTCGATCGGTCGTCGCTGAACCGCCGGCTGGAGGTGGACCTGGCTGCCGATGCCGTCTTCCTCGCCGTGGAGGCCGTGATCCTCGGCCGCAAGGCGATGGGCGAGACGGTGAAGACGGGGTTCTTCCACGACCGCTGGCGTGTTCGCCGCGCAGGCAAGCTGATCCATGCCGAGGAAACGCGGATCGAGGGCGATGTTGCCGCCCTTACGGGCGAGTTGGCGACGCTGCGCGGTGCACGCGCCTTCGCAACCGTGCTGTTATGCGGCCCCGACGCCGAAGGGCATGTCGAACCGTTGCGCCGGCTGATCGGCGCGGGCGCGGCGGCCGGCGTCAGCCACTGGCAGGACAAGCTCGTCGCGCGTGTCGTGGCGGATGACGGGTTCTCCCTGCGAAAAATGCTCATCCCGATCATTTCGCACTTGCGCAAGGGCGCGGGCGTGCCGAAACTCTGGTCACTCTGAAATCGGCTGGTCCGGTCCGATCCGTGGTCGCCGCCGGCTTCCTGTTTTGCGTATATCGCGCGCGCAAACAGCCGCCTATTCTCGCGCGACGGAACGAGCAACGGACCACACATGAACCTGACCCCCCGCGAAAAAGACAAACTGCTGATCGCCATGGCCGCGATCGTGGCGCGCAAGCGTCTGGAGCGCGGAGTGAAGCTCAATCATCCCGAGGCGATCGCGCTCATCACCGATTTCGTGGTGGAGGGTGCGCGCGACGGCCGGGCGGTTGCCGACCTGATGGAGGCGGGCGCACATGTGCTCACCCGGGACCAGGTGATGGATGGCATCCCCGAGATGATCCACGACATTCAGGTGGAGGCGACCTTCCCCGACGGTACCAAGCTCGTGACCGTGCACGAGCCGATCCGGTAGATCCATGCTGGCGCTCAGGCCCAATTGCGAATGCTGCGACCGCGACCTGCCGCCCGAAAGCGGCGAGGCGATGATCTGCACGTTCGAATGCACCTTCTGTGCGCAGTGCGTGAGCACGGTTCTGCACGGCGCGTGCCCGAACTGCGGCGGCGGGTTCATGCACCGTCCGGTGCGGCCGGCCGCGATGCTTGCAAAATATCCGGCATCGACAAAACGTATCCTGAAAGCCGAGGGCTGTGGCCCGGCGGAAGCTGCGAGAGGAAATCCATGATCCCGGGCGAAATCATCGCCGCCGACGGCGATATCGAACTCAATGTCGGACTGCCTGTCACCGTGCTGGACGTTTCCAACACGGGCGACCGCCCGATCCAGGTCGGCAGTCATTATCATTTCTACGAAACCAATCCCGGCCTGTCGTTCGAGCGTGAGCAGACGCGGGGGCTCAGGCTCGATATCCCCGCCGGAACCGCCGTGCGTTTCGAGCCGGGCCAGACGCGCAGCGTGAGGCTCGTGCCGTTTGCCGGCAAGCGGGAAATTTACGGCTTCCGGCAGGCCGTTATGGGAAAACTCTGACATGACTTTGCGACATTCACTTCTCCTCGCCGCCGCCTCGCTCATCGTTTCGGCCACGGTCACCATGGCGCAGGAGCCCGAAGTCGACTGCGACAACGCGGAGACGCAGATGGACATGAACATCTGCGCCGGACGCGACTACAAGGCGGCCGACGAAGAATTGAATGCCGTCTACAAGAAGGCCCTGGCGGCTGCCGTGGAGACCGATGAAGGCTTCAAGGATATGGGCGACCAGTATGTCGGTGCGGTCGACGCGCTGAAACGAGCCCAGCGCTCGTGGATCGGCTATCGCGACGGCCAGTGCGATCTTGCAGGCTTCGAGGCACGCGGCGGCTCCCTGGAGCCTTTGCTGGTTTCCAGCTGCCTTGCGGATCTCACACGCAAGCGGACGGCGGAGCTCAAGACGTTCTACGAGCAGGAAAACTGAGGAGCGGCGGTGTCACGCAGGATCGTCATTGTCGGCAATGGCGCCATCCCGCAGGGGCTGGCTGCGACGATCGACGCGGCTGACATCGTGATCCGTTTCAATGGCTGCCGGTCGGCAGGTGCGGGCGGCGTGAAGACAGATATCATCGCCGTGTGCAACACCGGCCGCCCGGCGCTCGACATGCTGGGTGGCGGCCGCTGGAAGGACAGCGAGACCGTGCGGCAGGCCGGCGAGATCTGGTGCGTGCGCTCTTCCGATGTGTTTGCGGCCATGCGCGCGCCGCTGGCCGTCAGCCACCCCGATCTCGACGACTTCTGCGACGATTACACTGATGGCTTCGAGGCCTTCGCGGCGGCGACCGGCCGTCGGTTGCGTGTCATCCCCGCCGCCCTCCATCGTGCCGTCGACGCCGGACTGGCCGCCTTCGATCCCGCGCCCTACGTCGTACCGAGCTCGGGCCTCGTCACCATCGCGCATGCCCTTGAAAACCTTGCCGAAGAAGGCGACCGCGTTTCCATTGCCGGCTTCAGCCACGAAGGCTGGGAATGGCATCCTTTCGCCGCCGAGCGGCGCTGGGTCGATGCGCTCGTCACCGCCGGCCGCCTCGACCGTCTCGATCATCCTCCCGCCTCCCGGAGAAGCTGACCCATGTCCTACACCATGTCCCGCGCCGCCTATGCCCGCATGTTCGGTCCCACCACCGGCGACAAGGTGCGCCTTGCCGATACGGAACTCTTCGCCGAGGTGGAGAGGGACTTCACCAGCTACGGCGACGAGGTGAAGTTCGGCGGCGGCAAGGTCATTCGCGACGGCATGGGACAGAGCCAGGCGACGCGCGGCGAGGGCGCGGTCGATACCGTCATCACCAACGCGCTCGTCATCGATCACAGCGGCATCTTCAAGGCGGATATCGGCCTCAGCAACGGCCGCATCGCCGGCATCGGCAAGGCGGGCAACCCCGATACGCAGCCGGGCGTGACCATCATCGTCGGTCCCTCGACGGAGGTGATCGCCGGGGAGGGCAAGATCCTCACCGCCGGGACGATGGATGCGCATATCCACTATATCTGCCCGCAGCAGATCGAGCATGCGCTGGCGAGCGGCGTCACGACGATGCTGGGCGGCGGCACGGGGCCTGCCCACGGCACGCTCGCCACCACCTGCACGGGCGCCTGGCACATCGAGCGCATGATCGAGAGCTTCGATGCCTTTCCGATGAACCTGGCGCTGGCAGGCAAGGGCAACGCGTCGGTGGCCGCGCCCATCGAGGAGATGATCCGCGCCGGCGCCTCATCGCTCAAGCTGCACGAGGACTGGGGAACGACGCCCGCGGCCATCGACTGCTGCCTTTCCGTCGCCGACGCGTATGACGTTCAGGTGATGATCCACACCGACACGCTCAACGAAAGCGGCTTCGTCGAGGACACGGTTGCGGCGATCGGCGGGCGAACCATTCACGCCTTCCACACGGAAGGGGCCGGCGGCGGCCATGCGCCCGATATCATCAAGGTCTGCGGCCACGCCAACGTCATCCCGTCTTCGACCAATCCGACACGGCCCTATACGGTCAACACCATTTCCGAGCATCTCGACATGCTGATGGTCTGCCACCACCTGTCGCCGTCCATCCCGGAGGACATCGCGTTCGCCGAAAGCCGCATCCGCAAGGAAACCATCGCGGCGGAGGACATCCTGCACGATATCGGCGCGTTCTCCGTCATCTCCTCCGACAGCCAGGCCATGGGCCGTGTCGGCGAGGTCGCGATCCGCACCTGGCAGACCGCGGACAAGATGAAGCGCCAGCGCGGCCGCCTTGCCGGCGAGACCGGTGACAACGACAACCTGCGCATCCGCCGCTACATCGCCAAATATACGATCAACCCGGCCATCGCGCAGGGCTTGAGCCACGAGATCGGCTCGGTCGAAGTGGGCAAGCGCGCCGACCTCGTGCTGTGGAACCCGGCCTTCTTCGGTGTGAAGCCCGACATGGTCCTGCTCGGCGGCGTCATCGCCATGGCGCCGATGGGCGATCCGAACGCATCGATCCCGACGCCGCAGCCGGTCCATTATCGCCCGATGTTCGGCGCCTACGGCAAGATGCGCACCAACTCGTCCGTCACTTTCGTTTCTCAGGCGGCCATCGATCTCGGGCTTCGCGAGCGTCTCGGCGTCGCCAAGCAGCTTCTGCCGGTCCGCAACACGCGCAACATCTCCAAGGCGTCGATGATCCTCAACGATCTCACGCCGCATATCGAGGTCGATCCGGAAACCTATGAGGTGCGTGCGGACGGCGAGTTGCTGACCTGCGAACCCGCAACCGTGCTGCCGATGGCGCAGCGCTATTTCCTCTTCTGATACTCTTCTGCCCCGAAAGTCCCTTATGCCCTATCGCTCCACCCAGATCCTGCCGCAGGGAACCGCCATCGACCAGACGCCCATCGATGTCGTCATTCTCCCGCACGACCAGCGCCATATTCGTCGCAAGCTCCTGCACATGCAGCACGACGACGTCGTGATGGTCGACCTGCGCGAGCCGGTCCAGCTTTCGCATGGCGATCTGCTGTGGACGGAAAGCGGTGAGACGATCGAGGTCGTGGCGGCGGAAGAACTTCTCTACGAGGTCACCCCGAAGGGTTCGCTTCATCTCGTCGAACTCGCCTGGCATCTCGGCAATCGCCACTTGCCGGCGCAGATCGAGGAGACGCGCATTCTCATCCTGCGCGATCACGTGATCCGCGACATGCTGAACGGGCTCGGCGCGACGGTGCGGGAGGTCTCGGAGCCGTTCCATCCGGTGCGTGGCGCCTATCACGGTTCCGGCCACGGGCATCATCATCACGGCCATGACTGAGCCGGCAGCCCTCGTGCGGCTGATGACCTGGTTGTCGCCCGCCTTTCCCGTCGGCGCCTTCTCCTATTCGGGCGGTCTCGAGCAGGTGGTGAGCGACGGTGACGTGCGCGACGCCGCCACGCTTCGCGACTGGCTCTCGAGCCTGCTTTCGCACGGCAATCTCTGGAACGACGCCGTGCTGTTTGCCGAAGCGCATCGCAACGTCGATGCGGAGGAGCAGCTGAAGGCGGTCGCCGACCTTGCAGAGGCGCTTGCGGGCTCAGCCGAGCGGCACAGGGAAACCATGCTTCAGGGCGGCGCATTCCTGGCTGCGGCCTCGGGCTGGCCGCATCCGGTTCTGGGCGTATTGGGTGAGGCGGCGGCCTATCCGGTCGCCGTGGGGGCGGTTGCAGGCGGGCACGGCATTTCGGCAGAGGCGGCGCTGGCCGCCTTTCTCCACGCGGTCGCCTCCAACCTCGTGTCGGTGGCGATCCGTTGCGGTGTCATCGGCCAGCGCGATGGCGTGGCCGTTCTTGCCGGGCTGGAGCCGGAGGTGATCGCGATGGCCGAGCGGGCCGCGGGCTCGACGCTCGACGATCTCGGTTCCGCCACCATCCGCGCGGAGATTGCCAGCCTGCGGCATGAAACACTGACGACGCGGCTGTTCCGCTCATGAACAGGTTTGCTGCCAAACCCTGCTGGGCACAGATAGACAGAGGTGGACCTATGGCGTTGCCGTCCGTCCGCCGCAAAACTTTCGGAGAGTGACGATGACATCGAAAAACGGTCCCCTGCGTGTCGGCATCGGCGGCCCCGTCGGTTCGGGCAAGACGGCGCTGACGGAGAAGCTCTGCAAGGCCATGGCCGCGCACTATTCCGTGGCCGTTGTGACCAACGACATCTACACCAAGGAGGATGCGGAAGCGCTGGTGCGCATGCAGGCGCTGCCGTCCGACCGCATCGTCGGCGTGGAGACGGGCGGCTGCCCGCATACAGCCATCCGCGAGGATGCCTCGATCAACCTCCAGGCCATCGCCGATCTCAACCGGCGTTTTCCCGATCTGGATGTTGTCTTCATCGAATCCGGCGGGGACAATCTCGCGGCAACCTTCTCGCCCGACCTTGCGGACCTGACGATCTATGTCATCTCGGTCTGCCAGGGCGAGGAAATCCCGCGCAAGGGCGGGCCCGGCATTACGCGCTCTGACCTTCTCGTCATCAACAAGAAGGACCTCGCGCCTTATGTCGGGGCGGATCTCGACGTGATGGAGGCGGATGCCGGGCGCATGCGCGCGGCGCGGCCCTTCGTTTTCTCCGACATGAAACGCGGCGAGGGGGTCGACACCATCGTCGATTTCCTGCGCGTGCAGGGCGGGCTCTAGCTCAGACCCTCTTGAGCGCCTCGGGATCGCCGATATGGACGAGCCGGCCGCGGACATGGACGCCGTGGTTGCGCAGGAGCGAGAAGGCGCGCGACAGGGCCTCGGGGGCGAGGCCGAGCTTCCCTGCGAGCAGGCTCTTCTGGTAGGGCAGGCGGAAACTCGTCGCCTTGCCGTCCGCCGGGCAATGATCGAGCAGATAGCGCGACACGCGCTGGGGTGCGGTGTGCAGCCGGTCATCGGCAAGACTGGTGAAGCTAGCGGCAAGCTGCGTGGACACGATGTTGACGAGCGCGAGCGCCAGGTCCGCTCGGCGGCTTGCGATATCGCGCACGCGCCTGAGATCGAAGCGGGCAAGCAGCGCCGGTTCGGCAGCCTGTGCCGTCGCGGCATAACGGCCGCCGTCGAGAACCACGCTCGCGCCGATCAGGTCGCCGGGGCCATAGAGGCTCACGTCGGCCTCGCGGCCGTCAGGGTCGAGCTTGTAGAGGCGGATATAGCCGGACAGAACGCAATGCAGCATGTCGGCGGGCTCGCCTTCCCGGAACAGCATCTGGCGGGCCGGCAGGTTGCCGATAACGGCGATTTCCATCAGCGCCGCGACACTCTCCACGCCGAGTGAAGCCAGAAAACCTGAATTCAGAAGCGTTTCCCGTTCCCGTGCGCCGGGTTTCATCAGCCTGTTCATCGATCTCACTCCAAGCTCCCGCAGGCTTTGTTCGTTCTTCCAGCTGAAACGATAGTCCAGGGCGGGAATACGCGTCTTGATTTCGATCAAACAACGCAAAACGGCCGGCGGGGCAGAAGCCGCGCCGGCCGTTCATCCGTGAACGCAGCGGTTTATTCTGCCGCGAGCGTGGAGTGATGCACCACGGTGAAGGGCTTTCGCTCGCCATTCTTCTTTTCGAGCGTCTCGATGCGCTTTTCCAGTTCCGTGACGGTGCGTGCCGTCTGGTCGGCGAGCTGTGTCAGCGCCTGCGGTTCCATGGCCAGCAACTCGTCGTCCTTCTTGCCGACGAAACGGCCGAAGGCCCAGCCGAGGAAGCGCGAGAGGTCGTCCATGATCAGGAAGAAGGACGGCACGACGACCAGCGACAGAACGGTCGAGACGATGATGCCACCGATCACCGCGATCGCCATGGGCGAGCGGAAGGCGCCGCCTTCGCCGACGCCGAGCGCAGACGGCAGCATGCCCGCGGACATGGCGATGGAGGTCATGACGATCGGCCGCGCGCGCTTGCGGCCCGCCTCGATCATGGCTTCCACGCGCTCCATGCCGGCATGGCGCATCTCGATGGCGAAATCGACGAGCAGGATGGCGTTCTTGGTCACGATGCCCATCAGCATGAGAATGCCGATGAGAACGGGCATGGAGAGCGCGTTCTGCGTGAGGATGAGGCCGGCCGCCACGCCGCCGATGGCAAGCGGCAGCGACAGAAGGATGGTGAAGGGCTGGATCACATCCTTGAACAGCAGGATCAGCACCATCAGCACGAGCAGCAGGCCGAGCAGCATGGCGTTGCCGAAGGATTGCTGCATCTCGGCCTGGATTTCCGCGTCACCGCTTTCGGCGAACTGGACCGTCGACGGCATGTCGATGCCCGAGGCGATCTCCTTGAAGCGCGCGGTGGCGGTGTCGAGCGCCACGCCCTGCTGGAGATCGGAGCCGATCGAGACGACGCGGTTGCGGTTGTGCCGCTTCACGGCGCTCGGGCCTTCCGAATAGTCGATGTCCGCGACGCTGGAGAGCGGCACGAACTGGCCGCCCGCGGTCTGGATCTTCAGGTTGCGGATGGCGGCGAGATCGGCGCGGAACGCGCGGTCCACCTGCACGCGGATGGGGATGAGCCGGTTGTCGAGCGAGACCTTGCTGAGCTGCGAGTCGATATCGCCGATGGTCGCGACGCGCACGACCTCCGATATCTGCGCGGTGGTGATGCCGAAGCGGGCCATCTGGTCGTCGCGCGGGCGGATCTGCAGTTCCGGCCGCGGCAGCGAGCCTTCCGAGCTCACATTGGCGAGCAGCGGGTCGGCGCGAAGCTTGGCTTCCAGCACCGCGACCGTGTCGTTCAGGTCCGCCTCGTTGTTGGAAAGCAGGTTGAAGGCGAGGTCGCGCTCGCCGCGATCGTTGAGCTTGATGATGCGCACGTCGGGGATATCGCGAAGCTTGGCGAAGATCTCCTTCTCGATATCCCATTGCGGTCGCAGGCGGCCATGCGCTTCCATCTTCGGCAGGTAGGGGCCGATCACGGGAATGCCGCCGAGAACGTCGTTCACCAGGCGGTAGGCGAGGGAATGCTCCAGCCTGTCGAGGATGACGGTAACGGAGGCGCGACGCAGTTCCAGATCGCCCTTCGGCGAGGAACCGCCGAGCACGAAGACGCTTTTCACGCCGTCGATATCCTTCACCTCGTCATAGACCTGCGTGGTCGTGCGGTCGGTATCGTCGAGCATCGCATCCGGCGGCAGTTCGACGGACAGCACGACGCGGGACGCGTCTTCCGGCGGCATGAAGCTGCCGGGCACCGTGAAGAGCAGCATGACGGAGGCGATCAGGAAGGCGAAGGCGCCGAGCAGGGTGGCGTAGCGGGCATACCATGTGCCGGTCGTCTTGCTGACGAGCCAGGTGTAGCCGCGCATGAAGCGGCCTTCCTTCTCTTCGCCATGGCCGTCGGCATCGCTGGAGCGCATCAGATAGGCTGCCATGACCGGCGTGATCAGGCGCGCCACCGCAAGCGAGAAGAACACGGCAACGGCGACGGTCAGGCCGAACTGGATGAAGTACTGGCCCGGGATGCCCGGCATGAACGACACCGGCACGAAGACCGCGATGATGGTAAAGGTGGTCGCGATCACCGCAAGGCCGATCTCGTCGGCCGCCTCGATCGCGGCGCGATAGGGCGATTTTCCCATGCGGATGTGGCGCGCGATGTTCTCGACCTCCACGATGGCATCGTCCACCAGGATCCCCGTCGCAAGCGTCAGCGCCAGGAACGACACGAGGTTCAGCGAGAAGCCCAGCATGTCCATGACGAAGAATGTCGGGATTGCCGAGAGCGGCAGCGCGACCGCGGAAATCAGCGTCGCGCGCCAGTTGCGCAGGAAGAGCAGCACGACGGCGACCGCCAGCAATGCGCCTTCGATCAGCGTGTGAAGTGCTGCTTCATAGTTGCCGTAGGTGAAGTAGACGGCGTCGTCGACCATCTCGATCGACACATCGGGATTTTGCGCGCGCACGCTGCCCAGCGCCTTCTCGACGGAGCCGGCGACGGTCACCTCGCTTGCGCCCTTCGAGCGGAAGACCGCGAAGGTCACGACCGGATTGCCGTTGAAGCGCGAGAAGGAGCGCGGCTCCTCGTAGGTATCGGAAATCTTGCCGAGTTCGGAGAGCCGCACGAAGCGGCCGTTCGGCAGCGCGATCATCGTGTTCGTCAGCTTCTCGACCGAGCGGGCGTCGCCGAGCGTGCGGATGGCCTGTTCGGCGCCGGCGATCTGGCCCCGGCCGGAGCCGGCATCGGCGTTCATGCTGCGGATCTGGCGGTTCACGTCGGCGGCGGAAATGCCGTAGGAATCGAGCTTGTCCTGGTTGAGGTCGACGCGCACCTCGCGGTCGGCGCCGCCGAAGCGGTCGATCTTGCCGATGCCCGGCTGGCCCTGAAGCGCGCGCTTGACCTTGTCGTCGACGAACCACGACAGTTCTTCCAGCGTCATGTTCGGCGAGGAGACGGCGAAGGTCTGGATCGCCTGGCCTTCCACGTCGATCTTGCTGACGACCGGCTCCTCGATGGAGGCCGGCAGGTCGCTGCGGATGCGGTCGATCGCGTCCTTGACGTCCTGCAGCGCTTGGTTCGTCGGCTTTTCGATCTTGAAGAGGACGGATGTGACGGAACTGCCGTCCGTGACGGTCGACACGATGTCGTCCACGCCTTCGATGCCGGCGACGGCGTCTTCGATTTCCTTGGTGACCTGGACCTCAAGCTCGGCCGGAGCGGCACCGCTCTGTGTCACCGAAATGGCGATGACGGGAACGTCGATATTGGGGAAGCGCGTGATCGGCAGCGAATAGAAGGACTGGATGCCGACATAGAGCAGCAGCGCGAAAGCGAGCAGCGGCGCAATCGGGTTGCGGATGGACCAAGCTGAAAAGTTCATGTCCCCAAAGTCCTCGATAAGAGACCAGACGCTTCCGGGGAGGGGCTCCGACCCTGTTGCCCGGCTGCCAGCTCCGCTTGCGGCGGAACCTCTCCGTCATTTCGTGGCCGAAGCCTGCTCGCCCTTGACCGGATTGATCCGGTCGCCATCGCGAACATAGGCGCCGGCCTTGGCGACGACCTCGTCGCCGGCTGCAAGCCCGCGGACGATCTCGATCCCCTGGCCGTCCTGAATGCCGGTCTCGACCGGCACCAGCCTGACGACGCCGTTCTCGACCTTTCGGGCCACCGTCTTGCCGTCCGCCGTCGTGATGGCGGAGAGGGGAAGGACAATACCCTGCTTTTCCTCGACGACAATGTCGGCGCTCGCAAACATGCCGGCGCGGGCCCGCTCCGGCTCGTCGAAGCCGATATAGACGCGGCCGAGGCGGCTTTGCGGATCGAGCGTCGGTTCGACGAGGCGGATGGTGCCGGTCAGCGTCGCCGCTCCGCCCGCAAGCGAGACCTTGGCCTTGAGGCCGGGCTTGAGCTTGAGGATCGTGTCTTCCGATACGTCGGCCTTGAGTTCGATGGCGCCGTCGCGGATGACGGTGAAGAGCGGCGAGGCCGACCCGCTGGCGATGGCGCCGATCTTGGCGGTGCGCGCGGACACGACGCCGGCGACCGGCGACTTGACGGCGGTGCGGGCAAGCCTCAGGTCGATATCGTCGATCTGTGACTGCGCGACATTGATGTCGGCCTCGGCGACGGCGACGGCCTGCTCGGCGGAATTGACGCGGGCGAGTGCGGCGTCAGCCGCGGCGATCGCCTGGTCGGCACCGGCCTGCGACTGCGAGCCGGACTTCACGAGCCGCTGCGCGCGGTCGCGGGCCCGGACGGCCTCGTCCGCATTGGCCTTCGCTTCGACCAGTTGTGCCTTGATCTGTTCGAGGCCGGCGCGTGCCTTGGCAAGTGAAGCCTCGGTCTGGCTTTTCTGGAGAAGGAGCGCATCGTCGTTCAGCGTGGCGAGCGTGCCGTCCGCCGCGACGCGATCGCCGACATCGGCTTCAAGCGTGCGGATCGAAAGGCCTTCGACGAGCGGCGTCACATAGACTTCCTCGACAGCCTGGATCGTGCCGGTGGCGATCACGCGGTCGACGAGGCTGTGCTGTTCGGCAGCGGTGACGACAATGGCGGGCAGGTTCTGGACCTGCTGGGCGCCATCGGCACTGCCGGTCGCCGCATCGGCAGCAAAAGCGGATGTCTGCGCGACAGCCATCACGACCGCGGCAGAAAAGAAGCGCATTGTCCCGTGTCCAAAAGCCATAGGCAGAGCTATCCCAAAAGCGTGACTGCGTGTTTCGTGTCCGGGCGCTTTTCTGGTTTCCGCCGAACCTGTTCCTGCCAGTGTGGAGGGTACAGACGGCGCAGCGGCCTCCCGTTCCGACTGTGCGGTCTTTGTAATCGGGGCCGGCCAACCATACAAGAGGCAACGGAATGGTGCCTCATTATTCCAGATGTTTGGCCTTTCCAAGGCAATGGGGCGTGTGGCCGCCTCCTGCCGTCTGCTCAAAGATGTGCGGGGCCCTGGGGGGCCCCGCACGATGTCGTCAAGCGGCGCGATTATTTCAGCGCTTCGTCCGTCACGGCATGGGTCCAGGCGCCTTCCGGCTCCTTGGAGATGACCGGATCGGAACCGCCGCCGAGCAGAGTTGCGACGGTGCGCTTGTAGTCGGCTTCGTCGAGCGCGCCGTTGGAGCCGGCGGTCAGCTTGGCGACTTCGCTCATCATGCGCTTCTGATGCGCTTCGGTCTGGGCACCGGTCGAGTCGTTTTCCAGCACGATATCGGCGGCTTCGTCCGGATGCTCCTCGGCATATTTCCAGCCCTTCATGGAGGCGCGCACGAACTTGACCATCTTCTCCTTGAAGGCGGGGTCGGCGAGCTTGTCTTCCAGCACGTAAAGACCGTCTTCCAGCGTGGCGACGCCCTGGTCCTCGTACTTGAAGGTCACGAGGTCCTCGGCCTTGATGCCGGCATCCAGCACCTGGCCGTATTCGTTGTAGGTCATGGTCGAGATGCAGGCGGCCTGCTTCTGGATCAGCGGATCGACGTTGAAGCCCTGCTTGAGCACGGTCACGCCATCCGGTCCGCCCTCGGTCGGGATCTTCAGATGCGCCATCCAGGAGAGGAACGGATATTCGTTGCCGAAGAACCACACGCCGAGCGTCTTGCCCTTGAAGTCCTCAGGCGTCTTCACGCCGGATTCCTTCAGACAGGTGAGCATCATGCCCGAGGATTTGAACGGTTGGGCGATGTTGACGAGCGCGACGCCCTTTTCACGGGTGGCGAGGGCAGACGGCATCCAGTCCACGATGACGTCGGCGCCGCCGCCGGCGATGACCTGTGCCGGGGCGATATCCGGGCCACCCGGCTTGATGTCGACGTCGAGGCCTTCCTCTTCGTAGAAGCCCTTGTCCTTGGCGACGTAGTAGCCGGCGAACTGGGCCTGGGTGACCCATTTCAGCTGGAGCGTCACCTTGTCGGCGGCCTCCGCCTGGAACGCGGCAAGCGAGAACGCGCTTGCCAGAAGCATCGATGCAATCGTCTTTTTCATGTCAGTTCCCTCTTTCTTCTTTGTTTTACGCCTGCCCACCACGGACAGACGGATGCCAGAACGTGACGATCCGCTCGACGAGCGCGACCGCCCCGTAGAATAGGGAGCCAGCCACCGCGGCAACCGCGATTTCGGCCCAGACCATGTCGACATTCATGCGGCCCACTTCCGTGGAGATGCGGAAACCCATGCCGACGATAGGCGTCCCGAAGAACTCTGCGACGATGGCGCCGATCAGCGCCAGCGTGGAGTTGATCTTCAGCGCATTGAAGATGAAGGGCCATGCCGCGGGCAGGCGCAGCTTGACGAGCGTCTGGAACCAGTCGGCGGCGTAGGTCCGCATCAGGTCGCGTTCCATGTGGCTGGTCGCGGCAAGGCCCGAGACCGTGTTCACCAGCATGGGGAAGAACGTCATGATGACCACGACCGCGACCTTCGACTGCCAGTCGAAGCCGAACCACATGACCATGATGGGCGCCACCCCGATGACCGGCAGGGCGGACACGAAGTTGCCGAGCGGCAAGAGCCCCTTTTGCAGGAACGGCGAGCGGTCGATAAGGATGGCGACGAGGAAGCCGAGGCCGCAGCCCAGCGCATAGCCGACCAGCACGGATTTGAGGAAGGTCTGGCGGAAATCCGCCCACAGGGTCGGCACGGAACCGATCAGCCGCGCCCAGATCATGCTCGGCGGCGGCAACAGCACGGAGGGCACGTTGAAGCCCCTGACGATGCCTTCCCACAGCACGAGAATGGTGATGCCGAAGATCAGCGGCACGGCGAGGCGGGCCGCCCTGTCGGCCGCGCCGGTGAGTTTGCGCCGCACCAGCCACTCGTTGAACGCCCATGCGGCGAGCCAGAAGACGATGGCGGCGATCAGGATGGAAAGGTTCATGCCCGTGCCCCCATGCGCTTGAGGACAAGGCTGTGCGCAAAGCCGACGATGATGACCAGCAGCGCCGCAACGGCCGCCGCCATGAACAGCGCCGCCCAGATCTGCACCGTCTGGCCGTAGTACGAGCCGGCGAGCAGGCGGGCGCCGAGGCCCGCGACGGCGCCGGTCGGCAATTCGCCCACGATGGCGCCGACCAGCGAGATCGCGATCGCGACCTTCAGCGAGGTGAAGAGATAGGGCATCGAGCAGGGCCAGCGCAGCTTCCAGAAAGTCTGGGACGCCGAGGCATTGTAGGTGTGCATCAGGTCGAGCTGGATCTGTTCGGCGCTACGCAGGCCCTTCACCATGCCGACGACGACGGGGAAGAAGGACAGGTAGGTCGAGATCA
The DNA here is from genome assembly GCF_009826875.1 of Shinella sp. AETb1-6. Taxonomy (NCBI): domain Bacteria; kingdom Pseudomonadati; phylum Pseudomonadota; class Alphaproteobacteria; order Hyphomicrobiales; family Rhizobiaceae; genus Shinella; species Shinella sp. AETb1-6. The sequence continues at coordinate 297,058 of NZ_WUMM01000007.1, forward strand.
GCGCCTTCGGCATCAGCCCGGAAATGCCCACCGCGTTCAGCACGACGATGATCATCGGTGCGATGGCGAGGATGGGGATCGTCTGGCTGGCGATGACCCAGGGCATCAGCGAGCGGTCCATCGCCCGGTTGTGCACGATGGCGATGGCAAGCAGGATGCCGAGAACGGCGCCCATGCCGAAGCCCATCAGCGTGGCGGAAAGCGTGACCCAGGCGTGGTAGACGAGGCTGCGCTTGGAGGTGATCGCCTTGTTGACGGTCGTGTCCCACAATTCGGCAAGGACCTGGTGCGGCGCCGGCAGCACGGGCCGCTCCTGCGCCATCGTTCTCGGCAGGAGCTCCGAGAAGCTTATGGTCGTTCCGGCGCGCGCGGCCGTGTCACGCTCGAAGGGCGCATTCAGCACCACCACGAAGACATACCAGAGCACGATGAGGAGGAGCACGACGGTGCCGATGGGAAGCAGGCGGTCCTTGAAGAAGCTGGCCCGTTCCATCGTCAGCTCCGTGCCGGGGAGGGCAGGAGCATCAGCCCCATGGCGACGATGCCGAGGCCGACGCCTGCCATCTGGGTGGTGCTCAGCCGTTCGCCGAAGAACAGGAAGGCGATGACGTTGACGAGCAGCAGCTGGGTGATGGCGGAGAGCGAGATGGCAAGACCCAGCCCGCCTTCGCGCATGAGCTTCAGCATCATCAGGTTGCCGACGATATAGAGGGCGAGCGACAGCAGGAGATAGAGGATGTTCGTCGTGCCGATATAGGCGCGCGATGCGGTCGCCGCGCCGATGAAGACGGTGGTGGCGCCAAACAGCCAGAGCACGAAGGGCAGCTTCATCAGGCATGCTCCTCGTAGCTGTGGCCGGCGCGCAGGCCCTCCCGCACGCGGTGCGCGACCGCGAGGAATTCGGGCGTCTCGCGAATGTCGAGCGGGCGTTCCTTCGGCAGCGGCGACTCGATGATATCGGTGACGCGGCCGGGCCGCGGGCTCATGACGACGATCTTCGTCGAGAGATAGACGGCTTCCGGGATCGAATGCGTGACGAAGCAGATGGTCTTCTGGGTTGCGGCCCAGAGTTTCAGGAGCTGTTCGTTGAGGTGGTCGCGGACGATCTCGTCCAGCGCGCCGAAGGGCTCGTCCATCAGCAGCAGGTCGGCGTCGAAGGCGAGCGCACGGGCGATGGACGCGCGCTGCTGCATGCCGCCCGAAAGCTGCCAGGGATATTTCTTGCCGAAGCCCGCGAGGTTGACGAGGTCGAGCGTGCGGTCGATGCGGGCCTTCTGGTCCTGCCTGGAATAGCCCATGATCTCGAGCGGCAGCGCAATATTCTTCTCTATGGTGCGCCAGGGATAGAGCGCGGCCGCCTGGAAGACATAGCCGTAGGCGCGTTGCCGGCGGGCTTCCTCGGGCGTCATGCCATTGACGGTGATCGTGCCGGAGGTCGGCTTTTCGAGATCGGCGATGACGCGCAGGAACGTGGTCTTGCCGCAGCCGGAGGGGCCGATGAAGGAAACGAAATCGCCCTTCTCGACATTGAGATTGACCCCCGTCAGCGCCGTTACGGGGCCGTCGGCCGTCTGGAAGGTGAGGCCGAGATCGTTTGCGGAGACGACGGTATTCGCTGGGGCCATGCTCAACATCTTTCGGCGCCTCGCAGGGCGCGGTTTCCGGCAGACTGCATGTCCCTTTCCGGCATTGCAATCGGCATTGTCTGCGGTATCAATCTGCGCACGGAATTCTTTCTTGGGAGAGAGACATGACGCTTGAAGGAAAGGCCACGTGCCACGTCGTGCGCCCGGGCAGCACCTATGATGGAAAGCAGGGGTTCAGCTATTTCGAGGGCATCGCCCGCGAGAGCGTCGGCGCCACCGGCATCTGCATGCATCTTCTGACGATCCCGCCGGGCGGGCGGGCGAAGGCGCATATGCACGAGAGCCACGAGACGGCGATCTACATGCTCTCCGGCGAGGCGCATACCTGGTACGGCGAGCGGCTGGAGAACCATGTCGTCGTCAGGGCGGGTGAGATGTTCTATATTCCCGCCGGCGTGCCGCATCTGCCCGCCAATCTCTCCGATCAACCGGCCTCGGCCGTCATTGCGCGGACAGATCCCCACGAGCAGGAGAGCGTGGTGCTTCTGCCGCATCTCGAAGCGCTCGTTCCGGCGTAACAGCCTGTATGCGGGGTGCCTGACCGTCATTTCTTGCATCGCGCCAGCGGCCCCCAGCGCGTGCCGTCGGGAAAGCTCACCGTGTAGCCGCCGTCATCCGGCGTCAGCGTCAGCTCGAAGGATGCCGGTTCCTCCGCGCCTTCATCGTTGCATTCGGCCGTGACGACGGTGGCGCCGCCGACCTTCCTGGCCTCGCCCTTGAACTCGCAATAGGAGGCTGCGGTCGTCACACCCTCCTTGTTGAGCAGGAAGAAGACGTCGGCACCGGAGGACTCTCCGGTTTCGGAATACAGGCAGCCTTCCTTGTTGCCGTAGCTGCCGTCGACGATGTCGGCCGCCGCCGATGCCTGGCCGCATAAGGCCTGGCCCACGGCGACGGATAAGAGGAAGCGGCGCCCGCGCATCACACGCCGCTCGCCGGAATGCCGCTGCGCTCCACCTTGCGCGGCGCGGTGATTTCCTTCCAGGTCGACAGCGCCTTGTTGACGGCGGCGAAGGGTTCGCGCTTCACGAACTGGCCGTGGCCCTCGCGGGTCTTGACGGTCGATTCCTCGATGGCCACGACACCGCGCGTGAGCGTGTAGCGCGGCAGGCCGACGATCTCCTTGCCCTCGAAGACGTTGTAATCGATGGAGGATTGCTGGCTCTTTGCCGAAATCGTCTTCGAACGCTTGGGATCCCACACCACGATATCGGCATCCGCGCCCACAAGGATCGCGCCCTTTCGCGGATAGACGTTGAGGATCTTGGCGATGTTGGTGGAGGTGACGGCGACGAATTCATTCATCGTCAGGCGGCCGGTGTTGACGCCATAGGTCCAGAGCATCGGCATGCGGTCCTCAAGACCACCGGTGCCGTTCGGGATCTTGCGGAAATCGCCCACCCCGGTGCGCTTCTGGTCGGTGGTAAAGGCGCAATGATCGGTCGCCACCACCTGCAGCGAGCCCGCCGCAAGGCCGGCCCACAGCGAATCCTGGTGCTGCTTGTTGCGGAAGGGCGGGCTCATGACGCGGCGCGCCGAGTGGTCCCAGTCCTTGTTGAAATATTCGCTCTCGTCGAGCGTCAGGTGCTGGATCAGCGGCTCGCCATAGACGCGCATGCCGTTCTGCCGGGCACGGCGGATGGCCTCGTGCGCCTGTTCGCAGGAGGTGTGCACGACATAGAGGGGCGCGCCCGCCATATCGGCGATGATGATGGCGCGGTTCGTCGCCTCGCCTTCGACGGACGGCGGGCGCGAATAGGCATGGCCTTCCGGCCCGTTGTTGCCCTCGTCCATCAGCTTGGCCTGCATGGCGGCGACCACGTCGCCGTTTTCCGCATGCACGAGCGGCAACGCGCCGAGCGCCGCACAGCGCTGGAACGACGCGAACATCTCGTCGTCGTTCACCATCAGCGCGCCCTTGTAGGCCATGAAATGCTTGAAGGTGTTGATGCCCTTGTCCTCGACGATCGTCTTCATCTCGTCGAAGACCTGCTCGCCCCACCAGGTCACGGACATGTGGAAGGAATAGTCGCAATTGGCGCGGGTCGACTTGTTGTCCCAGCGCTTCAGCGCATCGAGCAGCGACTGGCCCGGGTCGGGCAGGCAGAAATCCACCACCATGGTCGTGCCGCCGGCAAGGCCCGCGCGCGTTCCGCTTTCGAAATCGTCGGCCGAGTAGGTGCCCATGAAAGGCATTTCGAGATGCACATGCGGATCGATACCACCCGGCATGACATAACAGCCCGCCGCATCCAGCACCTCGTCGCCGGAGAGGTTCGGCCCGATCTCGACGATCTTCCCGCCCTCGATCCTGACATCCGCCTTGTAGGTCAGGTCCGCGGTGACAACGGTTCCGCCCTTGATGACTGTGCTCATTCTTCCGTCCCTTCGTCGTCTTCAAAGCTGCTCGGAAACACGCAGATTTCGAGAGAGAAATCCAGGTCCGCCAGACGGCGGATCACGGCTGTGTCGAAAACCGGCGCGATCGCGGCTATCCGGTCTGCGTCGAAGTAGATCGCGAGGCTGATCCTGCGGGATGTGCCGATCCGGCTGGCCGCCGCGAAGGTCTTCTCGTGCCGCGAGAACGTGTCTTGGAGGTAATCGCCAGCGCTGCCGTCGAATACAAGCTCGTTCTGCGGGTAGAGGTGGACGTCATCGGTGCCGGGCCTGATCCTCCAGCCTTCGATCCCCGAAGCGAATTGATCGATCTCCGCTTGCGAAAGCCCCTTCACATTCATGGTGAAGGAATATTCGATCGTTCTCCTTTCGCCGTCCCCCGTGTCATCGTCTTCGGGCGAAACGGCGCTTCTCATTCGGCAATCCCCGCCGTCTCGATCACAGCATGCAGCAACACGTCCGCACCGGCCGCGGCCCATTCCTTTGAAATCTCCTCCGCTTCGTTGTGCGAGAGACCGCCGACGCAGGGGCACATGATCATGGTGGCAGGCGCCACCTTGGCGGCCCAGCAGGCGTCGTGGCCGGCGCCGGAGATGATGTTCATGTGGCTGTAGCCGAGGTCTTCCGCGGCCTTGCGGACACTGGCGACCAATGTCGGATCGAAGGTGACGGGATCGAAATGGCCGACGGCCTCGACGCTGCAGCCGACGCCGAGCGCCTCGCAGATCCGGGGCGCTTCCGCCTCGATGCGCGCACGCATGCCGTCGAGCTTCGCCTGGTCGGGCGAGCGGATGTCGACGGTGAAGACCACCTTGCCGGGCAGCACGTTGCGCGAATTCGGCGAGAAGAACACCTGGCCGACGCCACCGACGGCGCCCGGCTGGTTTTCCATGGCGACGGTCTGCACCATTTCGAGGATGCGCGCCATCGCAAGGCCGGCATTGACGCGCAGGTTCATCGGCGTAGAGCCGGTATGCGCCTCGCGGCCCGTCAGCGTGAACTCCAGCCACCACAGGCCCTGACAGTGGGTGACGACGCCGATCTGCTTGTCTTCGGCTTCGAGGATCGGGCCCTGCTCGATGTGATACTCGAAATAGGCGTGCATCTTGCGCGCGCCGACCTCTTCATCGCCGACCCAGCCGATGCGCTTCAGCTCTTCACCGAACGTCTTTCCCTCGGGATCCTTGCGGGCATAGGCGTAATCCTGGGTGTGAATGCCCGCGAAGACCCCAGAGGCAAGCATGGCCGGCGCGAAGCGGGCGCCTTCCTCGTTCGTCCAGTTGGTGACGACGATCGGATGCTTCGTTCTGATGCAGAGATCGTTCAGCGAGCGGACGACCTCCAGCCCGGCCAGCACGCCGAGCACGCCATCGTATTTGCCGCCGGTCGGCTGCGTATCGAGATGCGAGCCGACATAGACGGGCAAGGCATCCGGGTCGGTGCCGGCGCGCGTCATGAACATGTTGCCCATGGTGTCGACGCCCATCGAAAGGCCCGCGTCGTCGCACCAGGTCTGGAAGAGGCGCCGGCCCTCGGCGTCCGCGTCGGTCAGTGTCTGGCGATTGTTGCCGCCGGCAATGCCGGGGCCGATCTTCGCCATGTCCATGAGGGAATCCCACAGGCGGTCCGCGTTGACACGCATGTTCTCGCCGGGTGCGGCCATGTCGTATGCTCCCACGTCTTCGGGCTTTGAAAGCCTCAATTTTGTTCCCACCGGCGGCAGCGCTCTTGTTTGTTTTGCGCCTACCGTCCAGATTCGTCGTCTTTACTTGACAACGGCCTGATAATTTGACCGGTTGGTAAACATTACAGCTTCCGGGGCGGCACTCAAGCCGAAAAACCAAAAACCTTGAAGCTTCGCCCCAGAAAATGGCGGCGCTTAAACTGGTGAATTTTGCGGCACTTTTCCAGCGGGAGCAGGCCGGAGGGGCACGATGGCATTACCGAGGGCGGCAAGGACACAGCGGCGCACGCGCATCCAGGAGGCCAAGGAGGAGCAGATCCTCGAAGCCGCTCTGGAGGTCTTTTCATTGCACGGTTTTCGCGGGGCGACGGTGGACCAGATCGCCGACGTGGCCGGCATGTCGAAGCCCAACCTGCTCTATTATTTCCGCACCAAGGAGGCGATGCACCGCGCGCTGATCACCCGCGTGCTCGACACGTGGCTCGATCCGCTGCGCGAGTTCGACGCCGGTGGAAATCCGGTCTCGGAAATCCGCTCCTATATCCGCCGCAAGCTGGAGATGGCCCGTGACTTTCCGCGCGAAAGCCGGCTCTTCGCCAACGAAATCCTCCAGGGCGCGCCGAATATCGAGGACGAGCTGAAGGGGCCGCTGAAAGCGCTGGTGGACGAGAAGGCGGAGGTCATTCGCGCCTGGGCCAAGGCCGGCAAGATCGCCAAGTGCGACCCGTATCACCTGATCTTTTCGATCTGGTCGACCACACAGCACTATGCCGACTTCGACGTGCAGGTGCGCGCGGTGCTAGGCCAGGACCAGTCCGGCGACGGGCGGTTCGAGGATGCGGCCCGCTTCCTCGAACAGCTTTTCCTCACCGGCCTCCACATCAACGAGCAGCCAACCTAGGCTTGCTGCGCGCCGGCTCCGCCTTCGGCTGGCCGAAGAGGCTTGCAACGATCTGATCGCGCTCGCGCCACAGCGCCGGCAGGGCAAGCAGGCCGATGCAGACGACGGCAATCGTCGTCTTGGTAAGCTGGGAAAGCTCCGGGGTGCGCCCGTCGGCGTAATAGACGGCATAGACGATGGCCACGTGCCAGACATAGACCTGCAAGGAATGCCGCCCGAGAAGGCGAAGGAAGCGGAAGGTGAAAACGGCCGTGACGATGCCCGCGAGCTTCCGGATCCACAGATTGTGGTGCTTCGGCCCGGCGATCAGCAGCCAGGCGAGGCCGGTCGCGACGGCGGCGAAGTTCAGGAGGTAGACCGGGCCGAAGTCAGCGCGGATCTCCATCGTCGCGAACTTGTCGAGCACGGCCTGCGGCAGCAGATCCCAGGCGGTGACGATGCGCAGCGGCAGGAAGAACAGGCACACGGCCAGCGCGACCTTGGGCAACATCGTCTTCTCGGGCGAGAAGATCCGCGTCCAGGCGATCTTGTTCTGCGCCGTCAGCACGCCGATGACCATGGCGGAGAAGAACACGATCTGCCAGCCGAGCATGTTGAAGCTCGCGCGGATGCCCTGCTCGTCCGGGCCCATGACGAGCGCGTTCAGCGGTTCGGTGAGGAAGCGCTGCAGGCCAAGCTGCGCGGCCATCCAGACGATCAGCGAGCCCGCCAGCACATGGGCCCACTTTCCGCGAAGGCAGAGCCAGACGAGCGGCGGGGCAAACAGCATGTAGACGATATATTGCGGCAGGATATCCATGAAAGTCGGCTGGAACAGGAAGGTGGCGATGGCCGCCAGCCGGAGCGGCTCGTCGAAATTCGTGGTGCCGAGCCAGTTGTACCAGAGCCTTTGGGCATCCGGCAGGATCAGCTGCACCACGAGCACCGCCATCACCGTTCCCATGGCGTAGCGGTAGAGTTCGAAGGCGCGGTCGAACAGGAGCTGCCGGCCCTTTTCGTAGCCGTTCTTGATCATCTTGCGGGCATAGACCATGCCGATGAGCAGGCCGGACAGGAAGACGAAGCCCTGTGCGTCCTCGACAAAGGCGAACTGGCGATGGTTGACCTCCATCATCCAATAGCCGCCGACGAAGATCAGGTGATTGATGAGCATGAAGACGAGGAAATAGCCTCGCATGCCGTCGATGATCTCAAATCGCTTCAAAATGCGCGCTCCGCTGAAAACAAGATGCGCCCCAACGGGAGGCGGAACGCATGGAGCGGATGATCGTTCCCGATAAATTTACCGGCGACGGCGCTTTCGGGCGGTTTTTGTGATCATGAACGGCCGTGAGGGGTACCTTTCGTCAAGGAAATCACCCTATCGTTCCACCCTTCGTCGATATGGCCGATGGCGAAAATGCGCCTTCATGCCGGTCGCGGCGGCACAGGAAAGCCGCAATAACCGCCTAGGCAGCGGCACGGAAAAGGAGAAGCAATGACGACAGGAATCGGTTTCAGGGACACGGACCGCAAGACGAGCGAATTGCTTGAGGACATCCTGCATTCCATCAAGGGCGAGCACATCACGTTGCGCGATCTTCTGGCGATGATGGGCGAAAGCGGGTTGCTTCTGCTTTGTGCCTTCCTGTCGCTGCCCTTTCTGTTTCCCGTCTCCATTCCGGGCGTTTCCACCGTCTTCGGCGCCGGGATCGTGCTGATCAGCGCCGCGATCACACTCAATCGCCTACCCTGGCTGCCGCGGAAAGTCGCCGACCGGCGGCTGGAAAGCGGCAAGCTGCGCCCGGTGCTCGAGCGCGGCGTGACGTTCCTGCGGCGGATCGACCGGTTCTTCAAGCCGCGGTTCTCGGGCCTGACGAACGGCGCGGCCATGAACCGGCTCAACGGTCTCGTGTTGATGGGCGCGGGCCTGCTGCTGATGGCGCCACTCGGCCTCATTCCCTTCTCCAACACGCTTCCGGGTGTCGCGATCCTGCTGATGGCGGCGGGCATTTCGCAGCGTGACGGGCTGGTGGTGCTGGGCGGTTATGTGATGGTCGTGCTGACCATCGTCTACTTCTGCGCCATTGCGCTCCTGGCCTACAGCGCGGGCCGCAGCTTCAATCTTTTCGGGTGATGGTTCGGCCGGGGCCTGTGCGGCCCCGGCTCACGCTCTTATTCGGCGGCCTGACGGGCCATCGGGTTGTTGGGGTGCGTCGTCCAGTTGGCGTAGTTCGGATCGACGATCTTGCCGGTGCGCTGGTCCAGCGTGCCGGGCTTGAGGCCGACCATGGTGATGCAGTTCTCGACGGGGCAGACGTTGACGCAGAGATTGCAGCCGACGCACTCGTCCTCCATCACCTCGAAGTGTCTTACGCCATCGACGAACTGCGTGATCGCCTGGTGCGAGGTGTCCTCGCAGGCGATGTGGCAGCGGCCGCACTTGATGCAGGCATCCTGGTCGATATGCGCCTTGGCGATGTAGTTGAGGTTGAGATACTGCCAGTCGGTGACGTTGGGCACCGCACGGCCGCAGATATCGTCGAGCGAGCGATGGCCCTTGGCGTCCATCCAGTCCGACAGGCCCGATATCATTTCCTGCACGATCTTGAAGCCGTAGGTCATGGCCGCGGTGCAGACCTGGACGTTGCCGGCCCCCAGCACCAGGAATTCCGCCGCGTCACGCCACGTCGTCACGCCGCCGATGCCTGATATCGGCAGGCCGTAGGTTTCCGGATCGCGCGCGATCTCGGCCACCATGTTGAGCGCGATGGGCTTGACCGCCGGGCCGCAATAGCCGCCATGCGTACCCTTGCCGCCGACGGTGGGGTTCGGGGCGAAGCTGTCGAGATCGACCGACACGATGGAGTTGATCGTGTTGATCAGCGACACGGCGTCGGTGCCGCCGGCCTTGGCCGCGCGGGCGGGCTTGCGGATATCGGTGATATTCGGCGTCAGCTTGGTGATGACGGGCATGCGGGTGTACTGCTTGCACCAGCGCACGACCATTTCGATATATTCGGGCACCTGGCCGACGGCCGCGCCCATGCCGCGTTCGGACATGCCGTGCGGACAGCCGAAGTTCAGCTCGATGCCGTCGGCGCCGGTCTCCTCCACCAGCGGCAGGATCGCCTTCCAGCTCTCCTCCTCGCAGGGCACCATGATCGAGGCGATCAGCGCCCGGTCCGGCCAATTCATCTTGACCTGCTTCATCTCGCGCAGGTTGGTGTAGAGGTCGCGGTCGGTGATGAGTTCGATATTGTTGAGGCCGAGCAGGCGGCGGTCGGCGCCCCAGATCGCGCCGTAGCGCGGGCCGTTGACGTTGACGACAGGCGGGCCTTCCTCGCCCAGCGTCTTCCAGACCACGCCGCCCCAGCCCGCCTTGAAGGCGCGCTCGACATTGTAGGCCTTGTCGGTGGGTGGCGCGGAAGCGAGCCAGAACGGGTTTGGCGACTTGATGCCGACGAAGTTGTTGCGAAGATCAGCCATGTCTCATCTCCCTCAAGCGACGGCAACGGCGGGCTGCGCACCGGCAGCCAGCATGCGGTTGATCGAATCGGCGGCGTCGCGGCCCTGCGCGACGGAGGTGACGGTCAGGTCTTCGCCGGCCTTCACGCAGTCCCCGCCCGCCCAGACATTGGCGATGGAGGTGCGGCCTTCCGCATCGATGGCGATGCGCCCGCCCGTCATGGCGAGCGAGCCGAGGCCGGCCGGCTCGAAGGTCTGGCCGATCGCCTTGAAGATCTGGTCGGCGGCGAGCACGCCGGTCTCGCCGGTGCCCGTCAGCTTGCCGTCGCGTATCTCGGTATATTCGACCTCGATGCCGGCGACATGGCCGTCACGCGCGATGACGCGCCTGGGCTGGAGCCAGTGGCGGATCATCACGCCCTTGGACGCCGCGAGGTCCTGTTCGAATTCCGAGGCGTTCATGTGCTCCTTGCCGCGGCGGTAGCAGATCGTCACCTCTTCGGCGCCGAGCAGCTTGGCCTGGACGGCGGCGTCGATGGCGGTCATGCCGCCGCCGATCACCACGACACGCCGGCCGACCGGAACGGTCGCCTTGTCGGCGGCCTGGCGCAGTTCGGCGATGAAGTCGACGGCGTCGACGACACCGGGCAGGTTCTCGCCTTCCGCTCCAAGCGCGTTGACACCGGACAATCCCATGCCGAGGAAGACGGCATCGAAATTGGCGGTGAGGTCGGAGAGCGTGAAGTCCCGCCCGAGCTTCAGGCCGTTCTTCACCTCGATGCCGCCGATGGCCAGCACGTAATCGACTTCGGCCTGTGCAAAGTCATCGACCGCCTTGTAGGTGGCGATGCCGTATTCGTTGAGGCCGCCGGCCTTCTCGCGCGCTTCGAAGATCACCACGTCATGGCCCGCCATGGCAAGGCGGTGGGCGCAGGCGAGGCCAGCGGGGCCGGCGCCGACGACGGCGATGGCCTTTCCGGTGCGCGCGGCGCGCTCATAGAATTGCGTGTTGCTGGCGATTGCAACATCGGTGGCGTAGCGCTGCAGGCGGCCGATCTCCACGGGGCGATGCTCGGCGGTGTTGCGCACGCAAACCTGTTCGCAGAGCGTTTCGGTGGGACAGACCCGGGCGCACATGCCGCCCAGAATGTTCTGGTCGAAGATCGTCTTGGCCGAACCGATCGGATTGCCGGTCGAGATCTGGCGGATGAACAGCGGAATGTCGATGGAGGTCGGACAGGCCGTCATGCACGGCGCGTCGTAACAGAAGTAGCAGCGGTCGGCTGCGACCAGCGCCTCGTGATCGTCAAGGCGCGGGTGAAGGTCGGAAAAGTTCGTTTCGTATTCGGCAGGCGCAAGACGCCCCCGATGTATCCCAGACTGCGTCGTTCCCATTGTTATCTCCCATTCGCGTGGGCTTTTTGAATAGGAGAACGGTAACTCAGCTTTATTTTTTTATCAAACGGTAAAATTTCAAAAGAAATGCTGGTTTTTCAATGCTTGCCGCAAAAATAAATATGAGTTTTATGGTATTCTTTAGGGGTCTTTAGTAATAGCGGCCGCGCTTGCTCGCCGTGTCTGCGCCAGCATATGAGGTTTGACAGAATGACCGAAAAGATGCAGCAAATCGCGTGAAACGATCGGGGTGAGCGATGGCAAAGCGGACGGAAACAGCCGGACGGCTGGACGATGCGGCACGGGCCGGATGGCTCTACTACGTCGCTGGCCGCACGCAGGATGAAATCGCCTCCGCCATGGGCATTTCCCGCCAGTCGGCGCAGCGCCTCGTGTCCCTGGCCGTCGCCGAACGCCTGATCAAGGTGCGCCTCGACCATCCCATCGCCGAATGCCTGGAACTGGGCGAGGCGATGCGCAGCAAATTCGGCCTGACGCATGTCGATATCGTGCCGAGCGATCCGGGCTCGTCCTCCACCACGATCGGCATCGCCGAGGCCGGGGCCGCGGAAATCGAGCGCTGGCTGAAGAAGCCCGATCCGATCGTGCTTGCGGTCGGGACCGGGCGCACGCTCAAGGCGGCGATCGACCAGCTCCCGGCCATGGAATGCCCGCAGCACCGCATCATGTCGCTGACCGGCAATATCGGGCCGGACGGCTCGGCCGCCTATTACAACGTCATCTTCTCCATGGCCGATGCCGTGAAGGCGCGGCATTATCCCATGCCGTTGCCGGTGCTCGTCTCCTCAAGCGAGGAGCGTGACCTTCTGCACCGGCAAAGCCTTGTCCAGTCGACGCTCAAGCTCGGCCGCGAGGCGGATGTCGCCTTCGTCGGCATCGGCGAACTCGGCGTGGATGCCCCCCTCTGCCTCGACGGCTTTCTCGATCCCGCGGAGATGACCCGGCTGATGGAGGAGGGGGCGACCGGCGAGATCTGCGGCTGGATGTATGACGGCGAGGGCCGGCTGCTGGACGGCAGCATCAACGAGCGCGTCGCATCCGTTCCGCTGCCGTCGCGCGAGAGCACCACCGTCATCGGTCTTGCCAAGGGCAAGCGAAAGTATGCCGCCCTGCTCGCCGCCCTCCGCGGCCGCATGATCAACGGCGTCATCACGGACGAGGCGACCGCCCGCCATCTGCTTTCGGCCTGAGTCGGTCCCCGGCGCTCCGCGTCGCCGACAGAAAATTCCCATGAAATTCAAAGGCTGCCTGCCCCCTTTGTGCGGCGCAGCAACGAATGCCGGTTGACTTTTCGCGCCAGTTTGTGAGTAATTGCCCATGAGCGAAGCAAATGCTCATAAGCTTTCTGGGAGGAAGATGATGAATTTGAGAACCCTTCTGCTGGGCGTCAGCTCGGCTGCTCTCCTGTGCGGTTTCGCCAATGCCGAAACCCTGACCATCGCCACCGTCAACAACGGCGACATGATCCGCATGCAGGGCCTGACGGACGATTTTGCCGCGAAGAACCCGGACATCCAGCTCGAGTGGGTCACGCTCGAGGAAAACGTGCTGCGTGAGCGCGTCACGACCGACATCGCGACGAAGGGCGGCCAGTACGACATCGTCACGATCGGCAACTACGAAGTGCCGATCTGGGCCAAGCAGGGCTGGCTTGTCGCGCTCGACGGCCTCGGCGCCGATTACGACGTCGACGACCTGCTGCCGGCCATTCGCGGCGGCCTTTCGGTCGACGGCAAGCTCTATGCCGCGCCGTTCTACGGCGAATCCGCCATGATCATGTACCGCAAGGACCTGTTCGAGAAGGCCGGCCTCACCATGCCCGATTCCCCGACCTGGGAATTCATCGGTGAAGCCGCCCGCAAGATCACGGACCGCAGCGCCGACATCAGCGGCATGTGCCTTCGCGGCAAGGCCGGCTGGGGCGAGAACATGGCATTCCTGACCGCGCTCAACAATTCGTTCGGCGGTCGCTGGTTCGACGAGAACTGGCAGCCGCAGTTCGACCAGCCGGAGTGGAAGGCATCCCTCCAGTTCTACGTCGACCTGATGAAGGATGCCGGCCCGCAGGGTGCCTCGTCCAACGGCTTCAACGAAAACCTGACGCTCTTCCAGCAGGGCAAGTGCGGCATGTGGATCGACGCGACCGTGGCCGCGTCCTTCGTGTCCAACCCGAAGGATTCCACGGTTGCCGACAAGGTCGGCTACGCGATCTTCCCGGACACCGGCAACGGCAACCACGGTCACTGGCTGTGGTCCTGGAACCTCGCGGTTCCCGCAAGCTCGACCAAGGCGGAAGCCGCGCAGAAGTTCATCGCCTGGGCAACCAGCAAGGGCTACACCGAGCTCGTCGCCAGCAAGGAAGGCTGGGCGAACGTTCCTCCGGGCACGCGCACCTCGCTCTACAAGAACGCCGACTACGAGAAGGCAGCACCCTTCGCAGCACCGACGCTTGCCGCCATGGACGCGGCCGACATCACCAAGCCGTCGGTCAAGCCGGTGCCCTATACGGGTGGCCAGTTCGTCGCCATTCCTGAATTCCAGGGTCTCGGCACGACGGTCGGCCAGCTCTTCTCGGCGGTGCTTGCCGGGCAGTCCTCCGTGGACGACGCGCTTGCACAGGCCCAGACGGCGGCCGTGCGTGAAATGACCCGCGCCGGCTACATCAAGTAAGTACGCCTCCTCCCCAAGGACAGGCTGCCCGGAATGCGTTCCGGGCAGCCGCTGGAAGGCAGTCTCCTCCGGCGCGGGCTGCTTGCAGGCGTCCGCGCCGGCTCAACAAAAACAAGTGACAAGAACATCTGGGTTCCACCCAATGCGGGGAAGCGAAACCTGTCCGGCGTTTTGGCGCGCCGGCAAACC